>NZ_JBEXXC010000009.1:0-369570 GCF_040630175.1 Nocardia sp. NPDC005825 | reverse complement strand
GGGCCCGCCGCCCGCCCCCCCCCCCCCTCCGCCGGGGTGGGCGTCTTGGGGTGTTGTTTGGGGGGGTTGCTTTGGGGGGGGCGGCGCCCCCGCGCCCCCACCGCGGACTGCTTCTTCGTCACAGAGAAATGATTACTCTGCGTTCGCGTCGACCGCAGCAGAGGTCGCGGAGTTGTCCGAATCCTCGTCGATCGGAACCAGCGAGATCTTGCCGCGGTTGTCGATGTCGGCGATCTCGACGCGGATCTTGTCACCCACGTTGACCACGTCCTCGACCTTGGCGACGCGCTTGCCGTTGCCCAGCTTCGAGATGTGGACCAGACCGTCGCGGCCCGGGAGCAGCGACACGAACGCGCCGAAGGCGGTGGTCTTGACGACCGTGCCCAGGAAGCGCTCGCCGACCTTCGGCAGCTGCGGGTTGGCGATGGCGTTGATCGCGTCGATCGCGGCCTGCGCCGACGGGCCGTCGGTCGCACCGACGAACACGGTGCCGTCATCCTCGATGGAGATGTTGGCGCCGGTGTCCTCGGTGATCTGGTTGATCACCTTGCCCTTGGGTCCGATCACCTCGCCGATCTTGTCGACCGGGATCTTGATGGCGGTGACGCGCGGAGCGTAGGGGCTCATCTCGTCCGGGGTGGCGATGGCCTCGGCCATCACGTCCAGGATGGTGTCGCGGGCGTCCTTGGCCTGGTTCAGCGCGCCGGCCAGCACCTGCGACGGGATGCCGTCGAGCTTGGTGTCCAGCTGCAGGGCGGTGACGAACTCGCGGGTACCGGCGACCTTGAAGTCCATGTCGCCGAAGGCATCCTCGGCGCCCAGGATGTCGGTGAGGGCCACGTAGCGGACCTCGTCCTCACCCTTGTCGTTCTTCACGGTGTCCGACACCAGGCCCATGGCGATACCGGCGACGGGGGCCTTCAGCGGCACACCGGCGTTCAGCAGCGACAGGGTCGAGGCGCAGACCGAGCCCATCGAGGTGGAACCGTTGGAGCCCAGCGCCTCCGACACCTGACGGATGGCGTAGGGGAACTCCTCCTGCGAGGGCAGCACCGGCATCAGGGCGCGCTCGGCGAGGGCGCCGTGGCCGATCTCGCGACGCTTGGGCGAACCCACGCGACCGGTCTCACCGGTGGAGAACGGCGGGAAGTTGTAGTGGTGCATGTAGCGCTTGGAGGTCTCCGGGCCGAGCGAGTCGACCTGCTGGGCCATCTTCACCATGTCGAGGGTGGTGACGCCCAGGATCTGGGTCTCGCCACGCTCGAACAGCGCCGAACCGTGGGCGCGCGGCACCACGGCGACCTCGGCCGACAGCGCGCGGATGTCCGCGAGGCCACGGCCGTCGATGCGGAAGCTGTCGGTCAGGATGCGCTGGCGGACCAGCTTCTTGGTAACCGAGCGGAAGGCAGCGCCCAGCTCCTTCTCACGACCGGCGAAGGACTCGGCCAGCTCGGAGAGCACGGCCAGCTTGATCTCGTCGGTGCGCTCGTCGCGCTCCTGCTTGCCCGCGATGGACAGCGCTTCGTTCAGCTCGCGCTTGGCGGTGCCCTCGACGGCCTCGTAGGCGTCGGGCTGGTACGGCAGGAAGATCGGGAACTCTTCGGTCGGCTTGGCCGCCAGGGCGGCCAGGTCGGCCTGCGCCTTGCACAGGCGGGCGATGAACGGCTTGGCGGCCTCGAGGCCTTCGGCCACAACGATTTCCGTCGGGGCGGAGGCGCCGTCGGCGATCAGGGCCAGCACGTTGTCGGTGGCCTCGGCCTCGACCATCATGATGGCGACGTCACCGTCGACCACGCGGCCGGCGACGACCATGTCGAACACGGCGTTCTCGAGCTGCTCGACGGTCGGGAACGCGACCCACTGGCCCTCGATCAGGGCGACGCGCACGCCGCCGACCGGGCCGGAGAAGGGCAGGCCCGCGATCTGGGTGGACGCCGAGGCGGCGTTGATCGCGACCACGTCGTACAGATCCTTCGGATCCAGCGACATGACGGTCACGACGACCTGGATCTCGTTGCGCAGGCCGTCGACGAAGGACGGGCGCAGCGGCCGGTCGATCAGGCGGCAGGTCAGGATCGCGTCGGTGGAGGGGCGGCCCTCACGACGGAAGAACGAGCCGGGGATGCGGCCCGCGGCGTACATGCGCTCCTCGACGTCCACCGTCAGCGGGAAGAAGTCGAACTGATCCTTGGGCTGCTTGGAGGCCGTGGTGGCCGAGAGCAGCATGGTCTCGTCGTCGAGGTAGGCGACGACGGAACCCGCGGCCTGCTTGGCGAGGCGGCCGGTCTCGAAACGGATGGTGCGAGTACCGAAGGCGCCGTTGTCGATCAGGGCGACGGACTCGAAAACGCCGGGCTCGACCTCGGCGGCGGAACTGGTCTGGGTGTCGGACATCTTTGTTATCTCAACCTCTCGTCTTCGCCGGATCCGGCACGTGTTCGTTCACGTGCCCACCGGCAGGCAGCCGTACCCGGCATGGGCGCGTGGCAGCCCTCGTGGCTGCCGCAACGCACACCCGGCCGGTATCCCCTTGGATACGGCGACGCGGAGGCGGTCATCGATCGAAGCCCTCCGGGCGCGCATGGTTCATCTCATACTTCGCGCCCCGAAAAGCCACTACCGAAGACCGACGCCACGCGACGGGTGCATACGGCTCGTGTCGGCGTATATCCGGCCGTGTTCCCCCTCGTGGGGAACCTCCGGCCACATATACGAAAGGCCAACGAGAAGGATTCTATGCCTCCCCGTTGGCCGGTTCGTCAACTACCTCTGCAAACAGAGGTCATGTCCCTCGGCTGGCCGAGAGAGTATCCCTCGGCGGGCCGAGGGAACGCCACTGAATTCAGCGACGCAGGCCGAGACGCTCGATCAGCGAACGGTAGCGGTTGATGTCCTTGTCCTGCAGGTACTTCGACAGCCGCTTGCGACGACCGATCAGCGCCATCAGACCGTGGCGGGTGTGGTGGTCGTGCTTGTGCTTCTTGAGGTGCTCGGTGATGTCGGCGATCCGCTTCGACAGCAGCGCGATCTGCGCCTCCGGGGAACCGGTGTCCTTCTCGTGGACGCCGTACTCGGCGAGAATGGCCGACTTCTGCTCAGTGGTGAGAGCCACAGATACTCCTTGTTTCAGACCGCGCTCGGAAGTGACCGGGAAAACCCGGTTGGGCGCCACCGCGGACCGCAGCAAACCCGACGGGCCAGCTTACCGGAGCACCTGGTGTCGCGGAAATCGGCCCTGGCGTGCCCTACTCCTCGGCTTCGCCGCCGAGGACCTTGCGGGCCTGATCGCAGTCGCGGCGGATGGCCTCGACCAGTTCCTCGATCGACTCGAACTTGCGCATGCCGCGCAGCTGCTCGACGAAGTCGACCGCCACGTGCTTGCCGTAGAGGTCGGCGTCGAAGTCCAGGATATGGGGCTCGACGGTGCGGTTGCGGCCGTCGAAGGTCGGGTTGGTGCCGACCGAGATCGCGGTCATGTGGCGGGTGCCCGCCAGCGGGTCACCGGGCTCGAGGACGGTGAACCAGCCCGCGTACACGCCGTCGGCGGGGATGGCCGCGTGCATGGTGGGGGCCACGTTGGCGGTCGGGAAGCCCAGGCCCTTGCCGCGGCCGTCACCGTGCACGACCACGCCCTCGACGCGGTGCGGTCGGCCCAGCGCCTCGGCGGCGGCGCCCACATTGCCCTCGGACAGGCAGCCGCGGATGTAGGTGGAGGAGAAGGTGACCGCGTGCTCGCCCAGCAGCTGCACGCCGTCGACCTCGAAGCCGTAGCGGTTGCTCAGCTCGCGCATGGTGTCGAGGGTGCCGGCGGCCTGCTTGCCGAAGGTGAAGTTGTCACCCACCACGACCTCGGACACGTGCAGGCGGTTCACCAGCAGTTCCTCGACGTACTCCTCGGGGGTGAGCTTCATGAAGTCGCGGGTGAACGGCATCACCACGAAGACGTCGATGCCGAGTTCCTCGACCAGTTCCGCGCGCCGGTCCAGGGTGGACAGCTGCGGCGGATGCGTTCCCGGGCGCACCACATCCACCGGATGCGGGTCGAAGGTCATCAGCACCGACGGAACGCCGCGCACCGCAGCGGATTTCACCGCGCGGCTGATCAGCTGGGTATGCCCGCGGTGCACGCCGTCGAACACCCCGATGGTGAGGACACACCGGCCCCAGTCCGCGGGCATCTCCTCGAGGCTTCGCCATCTCTGCACACCGGAAGCCTACGCAAAGCGCGTCTCGGACAATATTCCGCCGTGCGGAAGACCACGGCCCGAAGCATGCCCGTCACCGTGTGTTCACCGGTCCGGGGCGCTCGGCGGCGGGTGCCTCTACCAGCGAGCGCGCCGATGTGTGAAACCGCGCGGCATGTGCCTAAGCTCGGTTACGTGCCCGGAAAACGAGACATCGCCACCCGCCGCGAGCTGGCCGATCCGTCCGCACCTTCCGAATCTCACGGGACCACCCTCACCGCCGCGAGCGGGGCGTCCAGCGTGGCGCCGGTGCTGTCGTCGGTGGCCCAGGACTATCTGAAAGTGATCTGGACCGCGCAGGAGTGGTCGCAGGAGAAGGTGTCGACGAAGCTGCTGGCCGAGAAGATCGGCGTGTCGGCGTCGACGGTGTCCGAGGCGGTCCGCAAGCTGGCCGATCAAGGGCTGGTCGAGCACGCCCGGTACGGGGCGATCACCCTGACCGAGGACGGACGGCGGGCCGCCATCGCCATGGTGCGGCGGCACCGGCTGATCGAGACCTTCCTGGTCAACGAGCTCGGCTACGGGTGGGACGAGGTGCACGACGAGGCCGAGGTGCTCGAGCACGCGGTGTCGGAGACCTTGATGGAGCGGATCGACGCCAAACTCGGGCATCCGGACCGGGATCCGCACGGCGACCCCATTCCGTCGGTGGACGGGGCGGTGCCCACTCCCCCGGCGCGACAGCTCAGCGATTTCGGCGCGGGTGAATCCGGGCGGGTGGCACGGATTTCCGATTCCGATCCGGCGATGCTGCGGTACTTCGATTCGCTGGGGATCGCGTTGGATACGCCGATCGCGGTGGTGGAGCGGCGCGACTTCGCGGGAACCATCGCGGTGCGGGTCGACGAGCGGACCATCGATCTGGGCAGCATCGCCGCCGAAGCCATCTGGCTGAGCGAAGCCCACTAGTTCGGCACGGACACCGCCGGTCAGTACTCGCCCTTGATGACGAAGAAGGACCCTCGAATGGTGCCCGCCAGCTTCGACTTCTGACGGGCGAATTTGAACGAGTCCAGCTCCTCGGGGATTTCCATGCCGTCGGAGAGTTTGAATCCGACGGCGCGCTTGCCGGAGTCCTCGAGGGTGTACATCACGTTGATCGACAGGCCGCTCTCGTAGAAGACATAGGCCATGCGAATGCCCTCGACCTCGAATTCCGTTGCCTCGAGCGGCGTCGACTCGATGACGATCCCGCGTTCGTCGGCGAGAATCTTGCTCACCCACGCGATGGTCTTCTTCGCCTTGCTCGCGGGCTCGACCGTGAAGACGTGGTCGTATTTGTTCTTGAAGTAGCGGGCTTCGTTGGCCCGCAGGCCCGCCAGGGCGGGTGCGACCGGGGACGACTCCAGGCCGACGGTCGAGACCGTGGTGAAATCCACCGCATAGGACATGCCGAATCTCCTGAACGTGTCGGTCGCTTCGTGCCGGACCCTGCTCTCGAATTCTGCGCAATCCTAACTTCTTCGGACGGCTGTCCCGGTTAACCCGCGCCCGGGACGTCCGATTAGTACTCTTTGCCGCGGCATCACCCAGATGCCGGTGCAGCACAGCCATATCCGAAGGACCCGTATGAAGCGCGTATTCGTCACCGGCGCGGCCGCCGCCGCCCTCACCCTCGGCACCGTGGCCTCGGCCGCCGCCGCTCCCCTGACCCTCGAGCCCGCCCCGGTCGCGGACAGCGGCAGCGTCGGGGGCGGGGGCGGCAGCGTCGGTGTGCTGGAGTACGCCTACCAGCACGGCGGCATCCCCGAGCTGGCGAGCAACCTGCTCAGCTACGCGCTGCTCTCCCCGTCCGCGGTGGCGTGCGGGCTGTCGGTGGACTGCACCCACATCACCCTCTGACGTGCGCCCGGCACCGGCTCACACCAGCCGGTGCCCGCCGTCCACGTGCGCCACGGTCCCGGTGACGAACGCGCTGTTCAGGAGCGAAACCACCGCCACCGCAATGTCTTCCGGCTGCCCCAGCCGCCGCGCGGGCAACTTCTCCGCCATCGCCCGCCACCGCTCCTCCTTGTCCGGCCACGGCATCGCCTCCCAGATCCCGGTCATCACCCACCCCGGCGACACCGCGTTCACCCGCACCGGAGCCAACTCCACCGCGAGCGCCCGCACCAGTCCCTCCAGCGCCGCGTTCACCGCCGCCACCATCGCGCCACCCGCCGCGGGGCGATACGCCGCGATACCGGAAACGACAGTGAGCGACCCGTTCTCGCTGAGCCGCGCATGCTTCGCCAGCAACATCGACCCGATCAATTTCGTCTCGATGAACCCGCGCCCCTTTTCGAAGTCGAAAGTGGCGATCGGGCCGTACGCCCCCGCCACATCCGCCGCGGTGCTGATCACATGATCGACGGTCCCCACCGTCTCGAATACCCGCGAAACCTGCGCCTCGTCACCGACATCCGCCGCGACCGCGGTGACCTTCCCGTCCCCCAACTCCCGCACCGCATCGGCCAGCCGCTCCGGCGACCGCCCGACGATCACCACCTCGTAGCCCTCCGCGAGCAGCGATTCGGCAATGGCGAACCCCATTCCCGACCCACCCCCCACGACAACCGCACGCCCAGCCCGCTGCCCAAACCCGTTATCCGTCATGCCATTCAGCCAACCGCCGCGAGCACCCCCGGTCCACGACGCTCCCCCGAACCCGCCTTAGCCCCGACCTAACACCCCCGGTCACCCCGATCGAGGCAACCCGTTCACCTCGTGAAAACTGATCCGAGGCTCCCCGATGATCCCGACCCACCCGGCCACGTCACCGAACCGCACCGCCGAGAACCGCCGAAACATCTCCTCCGACTCCCACACCTCCGCAATCCGAATCCCGCTCTCCGTGGCCGCGACCCACCCGAACAATCCCCCGTCCGGCATCGGCCCACCCGCGGGCACCCCCAGCCTCCCCATCACCCGGTCGTACTGCTCGACGGTCACCCCGTCGACCTGAATCTCCACCCCGACCACCATGGCCGTCCCCCTTTCACCGCCGAACCCCATTGGGCCAGATTCCCCCCAGCCCAGCACGACCCCGAAACACGGGGCAACCGGCCGCCGCGCCGCACGCGAATGCCCCGAGCACCGCCGAGGTGCTGGGCCTGTGATCAGGACCGGGTGACCACACCGAGCTGTGGCACGAGTTGTGTTGCGACAGTGGAGACATGCTTGACGAACGCGGCGCGATCGGCGCCGAGGCTGCCTTCGGTCCACTCCACGAACAGGGAGATGATCGCCCCGAACAGCGCGGAGAACTGCATCCGGATCGCCGGGTCATCGGGTGATCCGGCGACGAGGTCGCCGAGCGCGGCGGTGGTGATCGCCGGAAGGGTGTCACGGACGTATCGGCGCAGGCGGGCGTCGGCGACGGGTTCCATCAGCAGGATCCGGCAGATTCGCGGGTCGGACTCCATCAGCCGGGCGGCCGCGTCGAACAGCCCGGCCAGATCGCGGGCCCCCATGGCGGGCCGGATGGCCTCCTCGAGTCGCACGAGCGCCGCCACGTACACCGCGTGCAGCAGATCGTCGATGTCGGCGAAGCTCTCGTAGAAGAACTTCTGGCTCAACCCGGCCGCGCGGCACACGGCCCGCATGCCCAGTGCGGCAACGCCTTCCGTTCCGACGATCGCGGTTCCGGCCTGGATGAGCCGGAGGCGGCGGTCCGCCACCCGGTCGTCGGTGCTGCGTCCGCCATAGCTTCTTGACACACTCGGACGATATCAGGAAGCATCTGCTTCAGAAAGCAGTTGCTTCCCGATGGAGTCGCGATGTTCACCGACCACCAGTTCCAGCAGGCCCTCGCACAATCCCGCCTGGCCCAGCCGATCCCGAAGATCCTGAGCAACCGAGCCGCCCCGGTCGAAGTCCTCGACGAGCAGGCCCTGACCGCCATGACCACCCGATGGTTCGACGAATACGAGCAGAAGATCGCGTTCTACGCCGACCACGGCCTGGACATCGCCTGGACCCTGGACTGGGCCAAGAAGTACTGGTGGAGCTGGCAAGCCCGCGACATGAGCTACAACCACGAGCTCTACACCCCCGACCTCCGCTACAAGGACGTCACCACCCTGGGCGCCACCATCGTCGGCCTCGACGAGTTCGTGGCCTACAACTTCGCCTTCTTCGACGCCATCCCCGACTGGCGCTACGACCCCATCCCCGGCCAGTCCTTCGTCGACATCACGCCCGGCGGCGAGGTGCGAATAGTGGTGCGCTACTACGGCAGCGGCCATCTCCGCGGGCCCTTGAAACTGCACCCGTACGGTGACGACGCCGTCTCCATCCCCGGCAACGGCGCCTTCGTCCAGTGCACCGCCGTGGACCGCTACCACTTCAACACCGACCATCTCATGTACGAGGGCGAAACCCTCTACGACCTGGTCGACGCCGTGCAGACGGCCGGCTTGCTGCCGGGCCCGAAGACGGGCTCCTTCCGGTGGATGATGCGCGGCGCGGCCCTCGCGACGCGGGCGGCGACGGCTCTCGGCCGCACTTCCCGATGACTCTCAGTTCGACGCGCCCCCGGCGGCGGGGAGTTGGATATTGCGCATGGTGACCAACGCGGTCGCGCACAAGGTCTCCTCGCCCTGGTCGACGCCGTAGACGTCGGCCGCCGCGACCGTGATCGCCTTGCCGGGCTTCACCACCCGCCCACGCGCCACGATCATTTCGCCGCGTGCCGGCGCGAGCAGTTTGACCGTGTAGTCGACGGTCATGTTCACCCACCCGGCCGGCAGCAGGGTGCCCGCCGCCGATCCGCCCGCGAAGTCCGCGAGCGAACCGATCACCCCGCCTTGAAAGTTGCCGTTGTGCTCGGTCAGTTCCGCGCGGTACGGCTGAATGATCTCCGCCTCCCCCGCGGCCACCCGGCCGAACGAGAACCCGAGGTGCTTCGCCGCCGGCATGCTGAGAACCACCGCCCGCACGGCCTGTAGGACTTCCGGATTCGCCGTCTGCCATTCGCTCATACCGCCACCGTACCGCCCGAATCTGACCTGAACTTGAACTCAGCGTCAAGTCTGGACACCCGACTCGGCGACGCCACAGCCCCGGCGTGGCACAACCCACACCCGCGCCCCGACCTGGATCCTCTATAAATGTAGAGGGAGCCCGATATCGATCGGGCGGGCGAAGGAGTTGAGCCGAATGTCGTTGCAACCGCTGGTCACTCACGTGTCCGACACCGCACGGTGGGTGGCCGCGCACCGCGCCATCGAGTCCGCCCGGCCGGACGCTTTGTTCCGCGACCCGCTGGCCGACCGCCTGGCCGGTCCGATCGGCCGCGAGATCGCGGCGGCCGCCGGGCAGTCGATGGCGGACGACTGGTTCCTGGTCACCCGCACCCGGCTGATCGACGACCAGATCACCGAGGCGGTCGCGGCCGGTTGCGATCTCGTGCTGAATCTCGGCGCGGGCCTGGACGCCCGGCCGTATCGGATGGATCTACCGGCCGAGCTGCGGTGGATCGAAGCCGATCTGCCCGGACTGATCGCCGAGAAGAACGCGCTGCTCGCCGCGGAGACGCCGCGGTGCCGGCTGACCAGGACCGCCCTGGACGTCACCGATTCCGCCGCCGTCACCACCTATCTCGACGCGGTACTCACCGATGTCCGCCAGGCGCTGGTGATCTCCGAGGGATTGGTGATGTACCTGCGCGAGGCCGACGTGACCGCGCTGTCCGCGGCGCTGACCCGGCCCGAGATCGCCGGATGGTGTCTCGACTTCAGCTCGGCCGGTGTCGCGCACCTGATGACCGACCGCAACGAAGGCCTGCTGCGGCGCGCACCGTGGACGTTCCTGCCCGCCGAGGGCGTCACCTACTTCGAGAACCTCGGCTGGGACGCGACCTACCTCGAGTCGATCGTCGTCGCCGCCGCTCGCTTCGATCGGCTCGCGCTCCCCGTCTCCCCCGAGGAACTCCAAGCCCAGCAGCCGGACCCGCGGGCGCCCGGCGACCAGCCCTACAGCGGCGTCGTCCGCCTGACCCCTGCTCGATCCGGGGCCCGCACTCGCTAGCGGCGGAACTCCTCCACGGGCGTGAATTCGGCCTCACGGTCGCCGACTTCGTTGCGGTACCACTGTTCTCGGCGGTGGCGCTGGACGCGGTCGGCGACCGCGTCGAGGCCGGGAATGGCGCGACGGAGGGTCTCCGCGCCGAATATCAGCGGTGCTTGGAGGATCGGGTGCAGGACCCAGGGGAATCGGCGCGGCATGGCGTGGCGGGCGTAGGTCGCCGGGGGCAGCCAGAAGGCCGTGTAGCCGATCTGGATTCGGTAGTTGATGTGGTCGCGCATTCGCTTGGGCCAGGGGCTGTCCGGGTTCGGTTCGAAGGCCGGGAGGTAGGACTCGACCAGCTCCGCCCCGTCCGCGCCCGCCGTGTACGCGCGTTTGACGAAGGCGGCGAACATGATTTGCACGGACTCCTGGAAGTCGCGCGGATACCAGGTGGGCTGCACGCCCAGGAGGTGACCCACGTAGCGCCAGAAGTGCAGGGTGGCCTCGATTTCGGTGATGGTGGTCTGGTGGCCGATGCTCCACAGTCCGAGGCCGGGGACCACGCTTCCGGCCAGCAGGGTGAGGGTGGCGTCGCCGATGCTGATCGGGACGCCCCAGGCGGCGTGGTCCCATTCGGGACGCCGCATGAGCTTGCGGCGGATGAAGACGTGCATGATCCGGACTCGCATGGCGGTCTGCCGGCCCCGGGCGCCCGGGTCGAGGCCGCCCGGGTCGGAGACGTCGATCCAGAATCGGACGGTTTCCAGTTGGCGTTTGTGCGCGCGGTCTCCGGCGTAGCCGCCGGTGTAGGAGAGCGGTTTGGCAACGGAGCTCTCCGAGTAGATCTCCAGGGTGCTGGTGGTGGCGAAGCTGAAAACCGATGTGCCCCAGCGGCGGAACACCTTCGCGCCCTGCGCGACCAGGTCGGGGTCGAGCCATTCGGGGTCGGTTTCGAACTCCTCGAACAAGCGGATCAGGGTCGGGGGCGCGTCCGGAACCGATTCGATGCCGTGGGCGAGGGCCTGGTCCAGCATGGCCCGCCCCGCTGTCGGGCCGATCTCGCCCAGGTACACCTCGTCGACGAAGGCTTCCGCGACCGGGTCGGCCTGGTAGTAGGACTCGCCGAAGGCGCGTACCAGGTCGTCGGCGGGCTGCGGGTCGAAGCGGAAGACGGTGCGCCAGGCGCGACGGGCGCGCTGGACTCGCGGATCGTCGAGCTGCTCCCAGTATCGGAATTCGGCCGGAATCGCGCCTGCCGCAGCAACATCGATGGTTGCCGGAACCTTGTCCCTGGTCATGGGGCCAGCGTAAAATGAGCTTGTGCTCACTTTCTACTCACTTCTGTGGCGGCGGGGTGCTCATGGCTGAAACCCCGGCTGTACGGCGCAAGAAGCCGAGCCAGGAGCGCGCCAGGGAGACCAAGGAGCGGGTTCTCGATTCCGCCGCTCATCTTTTCGCCGAGCACGGCGTCGCCGATGTGTCCACGAATCGCATCGCCGCGCACGCCCATATCAGTATCGGGTCGCTCTACCGATACTTCGATGACAAGGCCGCGATCGTCGATGTCCTGCGCAACCGGCTGCTCACCGAATTGGAAGAGTGCTTCACCGAAGCGGTGCTCGGCAGCCTGGGGCTTCCGCTGCGCGAGTCGGTGCAGAGCAGTCTGCGGGCCGTCATGCGCGCCTTGACCGCCCGGCAGGGTCTGGTGCGCGCGCTGGCCGCCGACGCCACCGTGGCGGGTATCGGTTTCGGCGGTCTGGAACGTCGGCTGCTGGTACTGACCCGCGGCTACCTGCTGCAGCAGCTCGGCCCGCGCCCCGACGACGAACTCGATACCCGCGCCTTCGTGATGGTGAATGCGGGCTTGGCCGCCAGCCTGCGGATCGCGCTGCATCCGCCCGAGGGGCTCGACCCGGACCGGCTCGTCGAGGAGACCGCGAACATGCTGGGCGACTGGCTAGCCGCTGGAATCTGATCGTCCGACGAGGCGGCGAGGGCGAATGTCGTTACGATCGCGGCATGGGGAGTCACAGTGTCGATCACATGTCCGGTGGGGCCGTGCGGCGTTCGGTTGTTCTGGGTGGGGGCGGTGTCCCCGGTTCGGCGTGGATGGCGGGATTGGCCGCCGAATTGCGCCGCCGGGGAATCGATTTGGCCGCGGCCGACTCGATCGTCGGCACCTCCGCGGGCGCGATCGTCGGGGCCGCGCTGATCGCGGGGCGGGATCTGGACTCGTTCGCCGACGATCCACGCCGTCCCGGCAGCGCGGAATCGCCGAACACGGTGACACCGGAGCTGATCGCCAAGGTCTTCTCGCTGATGGCGGACCGGTCGCTGGATCGCGAGACCGCGCGCCGCGAGATCGGCCGTCTCGCAATGACAGTCGAGCCGGCTCGGGCAGCGCATATCGCTCCGATGGAGTGGCTGGTCGGCGGCAACGACTGGCCGGACGACAGGCTGCGGATCGTCGTCCTGGACGCGGCGACCGGTGAGCGCCGGGTCTGGGACAGCGGCAGCGGTGTCCCCCTGGCCACCGCTGTCGCCGCCAGCCGATCGTTCCCGGGAACCTTCCCGCCCGTCGTCGTGGCGGACCGCTACTACATCGACGGCGGGGTCTGGTCCCCCACCAACGCCGACCTCGCCGCGGACTCCGACATCCTGCTGGTCATCGAACCGCTGGCACACCGATTCCCGCCCCAGCTGCTCCAGTCCGAACTCGCGACCACGGTGGCCGGCACCGTCGTGCGCTTCGTCCCCGACGCGGCCATGATCGAGGTATTCAACTCGGCCGCAACCAATCCGGACGTCCTCGCGAGCTGGCCGGCAGCGTTTCGAGCGGGTGTCCGCCAGGCCGAGGACCTGGCACAACGCTTGATCGACGCCGGCTGGCAGTCACCGAGGCTCTGATCCGTCCCGAGTCCGGTATCGGAGCGGCCGGTCGACGGCCCGGACGGTTCGCCCGTGATCGGGGCGGGGATCTCCGAATAGCGGTTCCCGGCGGAATGGCCGGTAACCTGCCAGGCATGAGCGCAGGCCTGTTCGGACTCCTCGATGACGTGGCCGTGCTGGCCCGGCTCGCGGCTGCTTCCCTGGATGACATCGGCGCGGCCACCGGGCGGGCGACCGCCAAGGCCGCCGGTGTCGTCATCGACGACACCGCCGTGACACCGCAGTACGTCCAGGGCATCACCGCCGACCGCGAACTTCCGATGATCAAGCGGATCGCGATGGGATCGCTGCGTAACAAGCTGGTCTTCATTCTTCCGGCGGCCCTGATCCTCAGCCAGTTCGCGCCGTGGCTGCTCACGCCGATCCTGATGGTCGGCGCCGGCTACCTGTGCTTCGAGGGCGCCGAGAAGGTGCTGGGCCGGTTCCTGCACCACGACAGCCACGGCCCCGACACCGAGGGCGCCGCCGATGAGAAGGCGATGACCGCGGGCGCCATCCGCACCGACTTCATCCTGTCCGCCGAGATCATGGTGATCGCCCTCAACGAGGTCGCCCACCAGTCGTTCGTCCCTCGGCTGATCATCCTGGCCATCGTCGCCGTGGTCATCACCGCCGCCGTCTACGGCGTCGTCGGCGTCATCGTGAAGATGGACGATGTCGGGCTGTCCCTGGCCCAGCGTTCATCGACGTTCGTGCAGGCCATCGGCCGCGGACTGGTGACGGGAATGCCCAAACTGCTGTCGGCGCTGTCGGTCATCGGCACGGTAGCCATGCTCTGGGTCGGCGGGCACATCCTGCTCAGCGGCACCGACACGCTCGGCTGGCACACGCCGTACTCGTGGGTGCACCACGCCGAGGAGGCGGTCCGCGACGCCGTCCCCGGCGTCGGCGGGCTCATGGCGTGGCTGACGAACACCGGCGCCTCGGCGGTCATCGGATTCGTCGTCGGCACCATCGTGGTGCTGATCGCGCAGGCGCTGAAACGAGTCTTCGAGGACCGGGCGCGGTAGTCTCCAGCTATAGCCGTTTTCACCAGAATCTTTGCGGCCGGATCGGGGTAAGCAAACACCGGATCAGCACTCGCCGAAAAGGGGTTCGTTATGAAAGCCAGCGTAGGTGACCAGCTTCTGGTTCACGGCCGGACCGTCGGACAGCCCGACCATACGGCCGAAGTCATCGAGGTCATGGGACAGGAAGGCTCGCCGCCGTACCGAGTCCGATACGACGACGGGCACGAGACCATCATGAGTCCGGGACCCGACACCACCGTCCGGCACATCAGCGGAGACGCGTGATGGACCCGATGGCATTCCTCGAGGGCGGACCGGCCGACCTTCCCACTCGAATCGTTCCGCTCCCGTCACCGGGTGAAGAGGTGAAGATTCAGCACCGCGGTGGATACGAGCATTTCGAGAATTCCCCCGGACATATCGAGACTCCCGAAGGCCGGTTGCCCGTCTATCTGTGGTGCCGGCGAACCGAGATCGCGGAGTAGCGGAAACCTCCGCGACCATCGGTTCCACGAGGAATTCCCGGTCGGCCGCTACAGGCTGAAGGCCAGGAAGCTGACTTTCTGCTGATTGCCCAGATTTCGGTCGGCGGCGGTGGCCTTCACGCCCAATTGCGGGGTGACCCCGATCTGCGGGCCCTGTTTGTCGGGCCGGTCCGTCTGGTAGTCGACGAAGACCAGGCCATCGGGCGTACGGCGCGCGAAGTTCCAATGCCCGGCCGACACGACGAGGACCGCGAAGACGCAGCCGTCGAACTGCGGTTGCAGCATCGCTTGCACCGCGTCCGGGAACGACAGCGCGACGGCTTGCCTGCCCTGTTCGGCTACCCCGAATTGCTGCGCCACATTCTTGATGCCCTCGGCCGCTTTGACATTCACCTCCACGGTCTTCGCGATATCGGCGATATTGTTGCCGCCCTGGAGGTTGCGGCCGAAGCTCACGAACGATTCCGGGTGCTGGTAGATCGTGGCATAGTCGCGGCCCTGCAGACCCGCCCGTGCCGCGTCGACCAGGGTCGGGGCCGGGTGGATCCTCCGAACCACGTCGGCCGTGGTCACGAAATTGCCGGTGACCGCGGTGATCACGGCCGCGGCGGTGCACAGACCGCAGTTGATGTCGGCCGGGACGGCCGCCCTGGGCCGGTTGTAGTACCACTTGTCGGCGACCAGGTTCCATTCCTCCGTGGCGCCGGCGTTCAGGAGCATGGCGTGGGTCATCTTGTGGTACATGATCCGGTCACGGATGGCCACGACGGTCGCCGCGTCATTGGTCCCGCCGAATTCCCGCAGGTAGGCGTCGACCGCGAGCAGTACCGCGTCAGCGTGCTGGAAGCTCGGATCGCCGGTCATGGCCCGGTCGGCCCGATGCACCGTCGTGAGCAGCACCCGGCCGATCTCGGCGTACGCGTCGTCGCGCACCCTGGTCACCGCGGCATTCCGCTGTTCGAGCGGGTGCTGGATGAGTTGCTGTTGAGCCCGCTCCCGCACCTGACGCAGCACCGGCATCAGGGCCTGGTCGTCCGGGTCGGCCTTGCTGGAGACCTCGTAGAGGTCCAGCGCGGTCAGGAGTTGTTGGTACTGCGTATTCGATGCCTCGGTGTTTCCGACACCGGGAACGTCCAGATTCGCCCTGGTCCAATTGAGCATGCGACCGCCCACCTCGAATCACCTTGGCCCGAGCGAGTTCTCCGACCAAGTCGGCGTACCGCGCGTTCACATGATGCCCTGGCGAACCCCTACCGTCCGCGGGAGCCTTCCACCCGGGACCGGATGTCGGCGCCGTGCGGCATTGCCACGCTCAAGTGTGGCACGCTCAATTCGCTTGGGACAGAACAACTGTCGAGAAAAAGAGGAACCGACCGGTAGCGATGCGATCAGTGTCGCGCCTGGTCGACGACCCCGCCACCCCTGACCACTCCCCCGCAAACACACTCGTCCGGCCGGATACCGCGGCGAGAAAACGCCGGGTCGATTCGGCCCGGGATGTAGTCCGTGTGAAGCTCGCCGTCGAACAGCTTCCAGAGGAAGTCGTTCATGGTTGCGGCGGCCGGGGCGTGGCGAGTCAGGATTTCGGCCACGGCGGGAGGGACTTCGGACGGGATATGACCGGCGGCGCACTGGATTACGTATTCGTTGCGGGCTACCGGTCCGCCGGTGGCTGGGGTCGGGATTCCGCAGACGTCGGTTACCAGCCAGTTGACCAGGCGCATGGCGATGTAGGCGGCGTCGTGGGTGACATGGCGTTCGACGAAGTCGCGTTCGTCGGGTGACAAGTCGAAATGTGGTGAGGTGACCAGGCCGAAGTCGGTGAGATAGAGCTGCTCACCGTCGGTACGTATGTTGCCCCAGTGGGCGTCCATGTGCAGGAGCTGGTGGTCTCGCAGGAAGGTCACGATCTCGGCGAGCTGGTGCTCGATCGTCGCGGCCTTGTCGACGGGGTTGTCGCTCAACATATTCGACGCCGCGTGGGGGATGTATTCGGAGAACAGGACCAGCGAGGACGGGGCTGCGGCCACCGCTTCCATACGGGTGCGCACCGCCGGCGACCCGCCCTGGGCGGCGACGACCTTGTCGATGTCGGCGTGTTCGGCTGCGATCGGCGGGCGGCCCGGCAGCACCCGCCAGTGGTAGAGCATCGGGAACGACTCGGTTTCGCCGGCCAGGATCGCGGTGGTGACCATGGTGTTCGCGGCCAGCTCACGCCATGCGTTGAAGCTCGGGCCGCCGATTCCGTATTGGCACTGCAGCGGGAGGTCGAAGAGGTTCGCGGTGGAGGCCGGATCGGCCAGTTCCCGCTCGGACAACGGGATGCGTTTGGCGAATACCGGTACGCCGTCGACGTCGAGGACTGCCGCACTGCCGCCCACTCCCACGCTGACGGGCCGACCATCGCCCATGAGCTTGGTCAGCTCGCTGTCACTTCGAGATCCCAGCTGATCCGAGAGTCTTTGGTGCCGCTCTTTTCTGGGGGCCGTCACCGGACAAGTCTGCCAGCGGTCGTGGCGAGGCTGCTGGATCGCACACAGAATGGGAGAGGTCGGTGGATCCGGGTGGAAGGAATTTCTGTGGCCAGCTCCTCGGCTCCGGCGCGCTCCGACACGATCGTTCCCGGCCGCGCCGTGGGTGCGCTGACCGCTCTTGCGCTGGCCCTCGTCACCGCGCTGGTCCTGGCTCCTCCCCTGCTGGCCGATACCGGGAACCGCGGCTTCGCCGATCAGGACCAGCTGCGGCAGGCTTTGCGTGATGGCTTTGTGGCGTACTGGAATTCCGGTGGTTCGACTCGGCCGCCTGCTCTGACGAGCGTCATCGACTACTGGTTCCGCTTTCATGTGGTCAAAGGCATGATCGCGGCGCTGCTGCTGGTCACGCTCATTGCCCTGGCGGTGTTGCTCTGGAAGGCGTACTTGCGCGCTGGTGGGCTCGGCGCAGGCCGGCAATCAGCGCTGGCGACGGCGGGTGCCTCGGTCAGCCTGTTCGCTTTCGCGGCGCTTCTGGTGG
Organism: Nocardia sp. NPDC005825; assembly: GCF_040630175.1. Taxonomy (NCBI): domain Bacteria; kingdom Bacillati; phylum Actinomycetota; class Actinomycetes; order Mycobacteriales; family Nocardiaceae; genus Nocardia; species Nocardia sp. NPDC005825. Next base: position 351,882 of record NZ_JBEXXC010000009.1, on the reverse strand, counting down.
TGATCGCGAACATCCAAGGGGCAGTGGCGCCGTTCTCCTCCTTGCTGCCGATGCTGCCGTCCGGCGCGAACGACCCCGAGCTGGCCTCCGCCTTCGACCAGATTCGGCGGCAGCTGAACGAATCCACCAGCGCCACACCGCCGGTGGACGACATGGTCGGCGATTTCGCCCGCTACCACGTCACCGTGGCCGTCATCGCCGCGGTCCTCGCGATCACCGCCGTCGGCCTCACCATCGTGTCGTGGAGACGGTTCGTGCGATCCGCGAATACCCGGAGCAGGCGTCTCCTGTGCGCGTCCGGGATCGTCACCGCCTTGCTGTCGGCGGCCTCGCTCGTCCTGCTGGCAGCGAACACTTCGGCGGCGATGAACTCCACGACTGCGCTGGCCGCCTTCTTCGACGGCAGCTGGTGAGCACCGCGGCGCGCTCAAGAATCGGTGGTCGGGAACACCGTTGCCCAGTCGTCCCGCATGCTGACGGTGGTCCAACCCTTGTCGGCAGCGGTCCGCAGGGCCTGTTCGGCGCCGGTGTCATAGGCGAACTCCCGGTCGGCGTCGTCGTGGCGGATGAGCAGCCGCAGGGCGTCGTCGCGGGCGAACTCGAGCATGGGCAGGTCTCCGTTGGAGTTTCCCGCGACCAGCAGCGGTTTGCGCCCGACCCGACTCCAGATTCGCACCGGCTTCTCGGGCCCGTCGTCGAAGTAGCCCATTTCCGAGGTGTAGGTGACCGCACCGTTGGCATACTTCAAACCCAGGCTGCTGCCGATAACCCGCTCGCTCGGGATCCCGTACAACGCGGTGCCGGCGGGACGCATGAAGTCGCGATCTCCGCCCGAGGCGATATAGGTGGTGAACCGGTGCGATTCGAGGTAGCGCAGCAATTCCAGCATCGGCGCGAACACGCATTGTGTGAATGGAAGTCCCAGGACCGGATGGGTCCCACCATCGAGAAACGTCTTCGCCTGCGCGGCGTAGGCTTCGACATCCTGACCCGCGGAAGCCCGCACCACCCCCGCCATCAGCGTCTTCATATCGGTGTCGTCACCGTCGTAGTGTTTGTCGACCGCGGCCGAGAGCCACCCGAAGTCCTTGGATTCCACAGCTTTGAACGGCTGCTGCTCGGCAAGAGCCGGATCGGCGGCGGCCATCTTCGCCCACAGCGTGAAGATGAACTGCAATTGGATCTGCATGGGCTTCTCGGTCCACAGGGTGCCGTCGTTGTCGAACACCGCGACACGCTCCGGTTGCGGCACCGAATCGGCCTCGACGCGAGCGACGAAGTCGACGATCGCGGTCCGCGCCGGACCGTCGTGCCATGAGGCCAGTTCGGATTGCGTCATCGTGTCTCCTGATCGGTAGATGTCGAATCGACGTCCGAGCGCTCGGGGATGCGATCGCCGATCAGGACATCCATCCACCTGGTGGCCGGGTCGATGTCCAGCAGCAGCGCTTTGACCAGCAGCGACAGCGGTACCGCCAGCAGCGCGCCCAGCGGACCCAGCACCCAGCCCCAGAACACCAGGGACAGGAAAGTCAAGGTGACGCTGAGCCCGACGGCGTCACCGACGAATTTGGGTTGGATAACGGACTGCACAACAACATTCAGCACGATGTAGACGACGATCACCCAGATCATCAGCCCCACACCGCCATCGAGCAGAGCCAGCAGTGCGGGCGGGATCAACCCGATCACGAAACCGACATTGGGAATGTAGTTGGTGATGAACGAGAGCAAACCCCACAACACCGGCAGCGGAACTCCCATCAACCACAGCGCCGATCCGTCCAGGACCGCGACGATCGCGCCGAACACCGTGGTCACGAGCAGGTACTTGCGGGTACCCCGGGCGAAGGTGTCGAAGGCCCCCGCGATATCGGGTCGTTCCCGCCGCATCAGCTCCACGCGCCGGCCGATCGTCATGCCGTCGACCGCCATGAACAACAGCAGGGCCAACAGGAACACCACATTCGAGAACAAGCCGAGCAGTCCCCGCAGGGTGTGGTCCAGGACCGTGACCACCTTGCCGAGATCCACTCCGCTGAGCATCTCGTGCACTTTGTCGGAATTCACGCCGATGTCGGCGAGCAGGTCGCGCAGGTGGCCGAGCAGCTCGTCGAGGCGGTCGGAGTACTGCGGCAGTTCACCGGCCAGCTGTGCGACCGATAACACGAGTGCGCCGATCAGTCCGGCGATCATCAGGTTGACCGCGGTCAGCGCGGCCAGCATCCCGGCCCAGGCGGGCCATCCCCGACGCTGCGCCCAATTCTGTATCGGCTGAACAGCAATCGTCAGCATCATCGCCAGGAACAGGGGTGCGAGCACCGCCGCGAAAGCTTTCGCACCCGCGACCGCCACTACCGCGGCCGCCATCGCCAGTAGAACGATCAGCCCACGCGGAATCGCCCATACCGCACCATGCTCGGTGGAACCGGTCTCAGAAGTCATGGGCCCCTATCCCTGTCACACAAGTTCGGTCTTCGCTCCCGCAGCCACGTCCGAGCGAGGCGGCCGGACCGAGCTCTGGTGGCGCGGCGACATCGTCGCCCCTGGTTGTCGGGCCGGTGGGTCAGGATCATTCGGTCGTTGTGACACAGCGGAAGCCGATGTGGCTCATGCCGGTGTCGATCATCTGCGGTCGACGTGCGGCGGGGCGGTAGCGTCGGCAGTAGCTGTCGGCGCACAAGAACGAGCCGCCTTTGATCACCTTGCGAGGCACCGCGAATTGAGGTTGGCGCGCATCGAGACTCTCGGCCCGCGCGACGCCGCGCGGGTTGCGCGGTGCGCAGCACCCGGACCCGGTGTCGCGATGGCCTTCGGCGTACCAGTCGGTGGTCCACTCCCAGACGTTGCCGGCCATGTCGTGCAGGCCGTAGCCGTTGGCCGGGAAGGAGCCGACCGGGCTGGTGCGGCCGTAGCCGGGCCGCGCCCGCCAGGGGAACTCACCGTGCCAGTAGTTGGCCAGCGCGGTCTCCGATTCCGGGTCCGCGCCCCAGGTGAACTCGGTGTGCTCGAGCCCACCACGAGCGGCGGCCTCCCACTGCGCTTCGGTGGGCAGGGCACGCCCCGCCCACTCCGCGTAGGCCTGCGCGTCCTCGAACGCGATGTGCACCACCGGATGGTCCGGGCGGTCGGCCAGCGACGAGCCCGGACCTTCGGGGCGTTTCCAGTGCGCGCCCGGCACCCATGTCCACCACTGGTTGAGGTGGCGTAGGTCGACCGGGCCCGGGGTCGGGGTGAAGACCATCGATCCCGGCTGGATATTCTCGGCGGGCGCATCCGGGAACTCTGCCGGGTTCAAGGGCCGCTCGGCGACCGTGCGGTAGCCGGTTTCCCGAACGAACCGCGCGAACTGGGCATTGCTCACCGGGGCGGTCTCGATGCCGAACGCATCGAGGCCGACCCGGTGCGCGGGTGCCTCTTCTGGGTAGTGGTCGTCGGACCCCATGGTGAAGGTTTGCGTGGGAACAACTTTCACCTCAGTGAGGCACAGCGTTTTCAACGATTTCCTCTTTCTCGGGCTCAGGCCTCGGTGATGGAGGGCCTGCGCTCACTCAGGTACTCGTGCAGCTTCCGCACCGCCTGGTCGACGGTGAACGACGCCGCCTCCTGCCGCGGCGGGAACTCCTTGAACGTCTCGAGGAACTGGGTGACGATCGCGCTGGCGTACATGGTGATGTAGTCGTGATCGAGGAACCAGTCCCAATACGTGTTCGAGGTGATGTCGGCACGTTCGTACGGGTCGGTGCGCAGGTTGAACAGCTTCGGCAACCGCAGCGGAGTGAACGGTTCGCCCCAGACACCCAGGGTGCCCTGCATCCGTTGCTCCATGAACACGACTTTCCAGTTGTCGAACCGGACGGCGAGCACGTCGCAGTCGTCGGAGAAGTAGACCAGGCCCTTGCGCGGGGAGGTGTCCGCCTCGCCGGTCAGATACGGCAGCAGGTTGTAGCCGTCGATGTGTACCCGGAAGTTCTTGTCCCCGGCGGCGTAGCCCTTCTTGAGCTTCTCGACGATGTCGGGGTCACCGGCCGCGGCCAGGAAGGTCGGCAGCCAATCATGGTGCTGCACGATCTCATTGGACACCACACCGGCCGGGATGTGCCCGGGCCAGCGGATCACCTCGGGTACGCGGAAGCCACCTTCCCAGTTGGTGTCCTTCTCACTGCGGAACGGTGTGGTGGCGGCGTCGGGCCAGGTGTTGGCGTGCGGCCCGTTGTCGGTGCTGTAGATGACGATGGTGTCCTCGGCGATGCCGAGTTCGTCGAGGTAGTCGAGCACGTCACCGACATTGCGGTCGTGGTCGATCATGGTGTCGTGGTACGGGGATTGCCAGCGCCCGGCCTGCCCGAGGCTCTCCGGCTTGGTGTGGGTGCGCAGATGCATGTGGGTGGTGTTCATCCACACGAAGAACGGGGTGCCGGCCGCATGCTGGCGGCCGATGAAATCCTTTGTGTGCGCGGTGATGTCGTCGTCGATCGTCTCCATCCGCAGCTTGGTCAGCGGACCGGTGTCCTCGATGCGCTGCTTGCCCCACGGGCCGTAACGCTCGTCGACCTCCCCGGAGTCCTCCTCGGTCGCCCACGAGTGGATCACGCCGCGCGGGATCGCCATCTGGTGCAGCCGGGGGAATTCCTTCAGGTCCGGGTAGTCGGGGAGCTCGGGCTCCTCCTCGGCGTTGAGGTGGTACAGGTTGCCGTAGAACTCGTCGAATCCGTGCACGGTCGGCAGGTACTTGTTGAGGTCGCCGAGGTGGTTCTTGCCGAACTGGCCGGTGGCGTACCCCAGCGGCTTGAGTAGTTCGGCGATTGTCGGATCCTCCGCCTGCAGGCCGACATTCGCGCCCGGCGCGCCGACCTTGCTCATCCCGGTGCGATACACGCTCTGGCCGGTGATGAACGCGGCCCGGCCGGCGGTGCAGCTCTGCTCCCCGTAGGAATCGGTGAACCGCATGCCCTCGGCCGCAAGCCGGTCGATGTTGGGTGTCCGGTATCCCATCAAGCCATCGCTGTAGCAGCTGATATTGCTGATTCCAATGTCATCACCCCAGATGACCAAGATGTTGGGTTTCGAATCCGGCACAGCGCTCTCCTCGTCTCGGCAATCGCCTGCGGGTCGAGCCCGCCGTCGGCGCATACTGACGTCGATTACTGAAAGGTTGCTAGTCCAGTTCTACAGCCTTGGAGCCCCCGACAGCGTCAGCCTCACCGCCAAGAGTGAAATGGGAATCTCCGCCCGAGATTCGGATCCGGCCGAGACAGCGACGGTAGGCGATACTGCACCGTGGCTCGATCGTTGTGGCAGAACGAGATCGGCTATCGTCCGACTCACCATCAACGGCATGCATGTGAGGGAATGTGGCGAGCGAGGCGAGGCGGGCAACTCCGGCCGATACGGATCTGGATCCCGGGTTTTTCGACGGTGAGGCGCAGCAGTCCGCGGCGTGGCTCGCGTGGAGCGACCGGGCTGCGATCGAGGCGCGGATCGAGGCACTGTTCGACGAGACGTTGCCGAGGCTGGAAGCGGTGCGGGGCAGCGATGGCCGCCCGTCATTGGATGACCGGTTCAGCGCTCGTGCGTACGACTGGGTCGTTTCACTGATCGATGCGGCTGTGCTCGACGAGAACGGGCGGTACATAGCCGAAAACAGTTATCTCGCGGAGCAATTCATCACCTACGTCGGTGAGTGGATGGTGCGGCGAGTCGAGGGCGTTTGGTTCAACTCGCCGGGCAACGGGGAGCCGATCTTCGATGGGTTCGGCCCGGCGATCGGCTTCCGTTGGTCGCAGGAGTCCTCGAACGATCTGCTGGTGTTGCTGTTCATGATGGCCGTCGAAGCAGACGACGCGCCCTACGCGTACTTCGTGGACCTTTTGTACGGGCGCGCACTGGAGTTCGCGGAGGAGCGGGACCGGCCGGATCTGCACGAGGAGCTATTCGCCTGAAAGTGCGCAGACCTCGAATGGAGTGCGGCCGGCGGGCCCGCGATGAGCGCAGACCTCGCTGCGCGAACGAGGTCTGCGCCGGCTTCAGTGTCGTAGCGACACCAGCTTCCGCACCCACGAACGCTTCGGATCCTCATCCGGCTGGTCGGCCGTCACTGCCGATTCGACCGATGCGAAGGGGCATGGGGACCCCGCTGCATTCGCCTCCAGTGGCGCTCGCCGCACGAAGGCCGGCCGCAGCAGGGGGTCTGGCGGGTCGTAGTACCGGTGGAAGGTCGGGGTCAGACTCGCCGACAGCGGCGGGTTGATCCAGCTCCAATCAGCCGGACATGCGCGGCCCGCGTCCGCTTCGCGCTCGACGTGATCGATGAACTGCTTGGCGACCGTGTGGTGGTCGACCAAGTGGACGCGAGACTGCTTGTAGCTGTGCAGGATTGCACGACTGAGCTCGACCAGCGCGCGGTCGCGCCACAGCGTCCGCTCGTTCGAGCAGTCCATTCGCGCGTGCTCGGCGATCGTCGGGAGCATGTCGTAGCGGTCGGCATCGCCGAGGTTGCGGCCGATCTCCGAGGAGACGTACCAGCCGTTGAACGGCGCGCACGGATAGCTGATGCCGCCGATCTCCAGGTCCATGTTCGACACCGCGGGCACCGCGGGCCACTGCAAACCGAGATCGCCGAACCAGGCGTGGTCGGGATGCGTCAGCGGAACCTCGAGGATGAGATCCGCGGGCACCGGGAACAAGTGCACCTGCCCATCGGGCGACTGGATCAGCAGCGGGAGCACATCGAATCGTCCCTGGTTGCGAGGCCGCCATCCTCTGGCCATCGCGAGATCGGTGAGTTCGACATTCGCGGGATCACCGAGCAGGCCGCCGGGAACTCGATAACCCGCGTATCTGATGAGCTGGGAGTTGAGAATTCGGAATGCCCGTCCCTCGGGATCGGCGGGCGGCCCGACGGTGATGAAGCAGCGGACCGCGCCGCCATTGGTGGCACGGCGCAGATGCTGCCAGCACGCCTGCGCGATATCGGCCGCGGTGCGTGCGCTGCGCGCATCGAGGACTTCCAGTGCGCGCCAGTGCTTTCGACCGACGCAGCGCTCATGGTTGCGCCACGCCAGCCGGGCGCCGACGCGGAGTTCGTCCACGGTGTGCCGGTAGGTGCCGGTACGCCGGAACTCGCGCAATGCGGTCTTGACCCGGTCGGAGGGCAGGTGCGCCAGTTCGGGGTGGGCGAAGAACTCCGCGCACTCGCGCAGGCGCTCACCATCCGCGCCGGTAGCGGGGGGTGAGTCGGCGTGACCGACTACCGCATCCTCGGGCTGGCCGGTCGCGGGTGTTCTGCTCCGCCGTGATCCAGATACTGCGGTGGAGATCGTCATGAAGTTGTCGCCTTCGCGCTCGATTCAATCTCGCCTGATATCCAGCCTCGGCCCCTTCCTGACTTCCTTTCCCGCCGCTGAATATCGCACACTTCGGCCAGGGCGCAGGGCCGGTTGCTCACGAATCCACACCTGCCCGGGAAGAGATTTCGAGTGTGAAGGGTTGACCAGGCCCATGACTCTCACCGCCATATCCACGTTGCAAGCTCGCCCCGGCAAGGAAGACCTGGTGCGCGCGCAGGCACTGTCGCTGATCGAGCCGTCACTGGCCGAACCCGGATGCCTCGGTTACCAGCCCTATCAGCACCCGACCCGATCCGGCAGCTGGGTCGTCATCGAAACCTGGGACAGCCGTGCAGCTTTCGAAGCACATCTGAACAGCCCGCATCTGCAGGAGGCGTTCGCGGCGGGGGCCGAGCTGTTGGCCGGACCGCCCCAGGAACAGGTCTTCGAGGTGCCCGATTCGCTCTGATCGGCTCGGCTTCATGGAGCTGGTCGTCAGGCGGCGCGCGAACACACCTTGCTCGGCCAAAGATAGAACACATGTTCGAACGTGGGGTATTCTCGGTCAGGTGAAGACACCTTCGACTGCACTGGCCCAGGGCGCTCCGGCACGGGGATGGTCGGACCTGGCTGATGTCGATTTGCTGCGCACCCTCGTCGAGACCGAACGGCACCGGCGTCGGCTCGGCGCGGCCATGGTCGCGGCCGTCGCCGAGGCCGAGCGGCGTGGTCTCGCCGCCGATACCGGGTACCGCGACACGGCGGAGCTATTGAGTGATCTGCTACGGATCAGTGCGTCCGAGGCGCGGCGGCGAATCGAATACGCCGCACCGCAGGTCCGCTCACGTTCCAGAAAGGCGTGGAGGGCGTTGACGGCGGCGGGCTGAGTTGTCGGCGTGGTCCGCGACGTCACCCACCGTGTCGCGGACCGACCGGATGCGTCACGCCAGACGGCCACCGCCGTCGACGTGCAGAGTTGTCCCGGTGATGAACGGGTTGGTGAGTGCGAGCAGTGCCGCGGCGGAGATGTCCGCCGGGGTACCGACCCGGCGGGCGGGGTTGCGTTCGGCGATGGCGGTGAGGAACGAGTCCTTACCGGGTCCGTCCCAGATGCCCGAGTCGACGATGCCGGGAGCCAGGGCGTTGACACGCAACGGCGCGAGTTCGACTGCGAGAGCTGCGGCGGCTGCCGCGGCGGCCGCGTTGGTCGCGGCCATCACTACCCGCCCGGGCGCCGGGCGCCACGCCGCGACACCGGAGAACAGCAGGATCGCACCGTCGGGCCGAAAGTGCGGAGCGAGGTGTTTGGCGAGCAGGATCGGACCGATCACCTTGGCATCGAAGGCGCGGTGGACGGCGTCATGGTCCAGCTCGGTCACCGGGCCGTTGGCATGGTCGGCGGCGAGTGACACCAGATAGTCCAGTTCGCCGACGCGCTCGGCGAAGGCGCGGATCGTCGCTTCGTCGGTGAGGTCGAGTTCCGGACGGCCGACCGAAATAACCTGTGCGCCTTGCGCTGTCGCGTCCGCGGCGATGCGCCTGCCGATACCCGATCCGGCGCCGACCACGACCATTTTCTTGTTCTGCAGTGTTGTCATGCTCGCTTCAGCACTGTGCCGCGGACGGATCATCCCTTCGCGACCTGAATGTATTCGATGCTTGCCATAGAATTTGCGAATGCCAACTTTGCGGGCAGTGGAATGCCTGGTCGCGGTCCTGGATGCCGGGTCGATCACCGAAGCCGCGGCAGCACTGCACATGTCACAACCGGCGTTGTCACATCAGCTGGCGGCGCTGGAACGCGAGATCGGGGCGCCGCTGCTGGAGCGCCTGCCGCGCGGGGTGCGAGCGACCACCGTCGGGCGGGCGGTGGAGGCCGACGCGCGCGCGGCCCTGGCCGCCGCCACCCGCATGGTCGGTGTTGGACGCGCCGCGGCGCGCGGCGAAGCCGGACGGCTGCGTCTGGCCTGCGCTGAGAGTCTGACCGTGAGTCTGCTCGCCCCGGTGCTGCGCGCCTGGCGGCGGCGCGCACCGGATATCGAGGTGGTGGTCGCCGAAGCCACCAGTGCCGACGCGCTCGCCCAGCACATCGAATCCGGGCGGGCCGACCTCGCGGTCGGACCGCAGCCGACGCGCTGGACGGGGGCGTCCGCGCTCATCGGCCTCGAGGAGATCGTGGCCGTCCTTCCCACCGATCATCCACTGTCCCACCACGATCGGCTCAGCTTCGAAGACCTGCGCGACCAGCCGATCGTGCACTACCACCGCGACAACGGTCTGGCCGGCTGGCTCGACACCGAAGCCGCCCGCCACGGCGTCACCCTCACCCCGATCATGCGGACCCGCCAGGCCGCCACCGCCGCACAGCTCGCCGCGGCCGGACTCGGCATCGCCTTGGTCCCGACCACCGCCCTCGCCACTGCCGTACCCGCTGACCTGAAACACTTCGATCCCAGGCTGACCCGAGAACTTGTGTGTCTCCTCGGCGCGCCCAGCGACCCATTGGTCCGCCGCTTCGCGTCCGACCTCACCGCCCGCGGCATACCCGTGCATCCACCGGTCAGAGCGAAACTCGGCTGACCACGGATCAGCCGCTGGTCCGATCCGAGCAACGATCGAGGCACAGCCGGTAGTTTCTCGGGTATGGACGACGAGAGACCCAGCCGGACGGCGCTCGTGACCGCCTACGCCCGTGCCTATCATCAAATTGCGGACCGGCCAAGGATTCTCACCGATCCACTGGCGGCACGACTGCTGGGTGTCAGCGCGGATGAGCTCACCGAATTCGGACAGCCCGCGGAGGATCGTCCGGGGACGGATGCGGGGGCCGGAATTCTGCGGCTCGGTGTCAGTGATCGACCGCGCCGCCTCTTCTTTGCCGCGCGTTCTCGTTTCGCCGAGGATCGTGTGACCGAGGCCGTCGCCGCCGGGGTGCGCCAGGTCGTGATTCTCGGCGCGGGCCTGGACACCTTCGCCTACCGCAACCCGCACCCGAGCCTGCGCGTGTTCGAGGTCGATCATCCCGCTACCCAGGCGTGGAAACGCCAACGCCTCACCGAATCCGGCATCGACCTGCCCGACCGATTGACTTTCGTGCCGGTCGATTTCGAAACCGACGCACTGGCAACGCGATTGGAAGCCGCCGGATTCGTTCGGACCGAGCCGGCCGTGTTCGTCTGGCTCGGTGTGGTCTTCTATCTGACTCCCGACGCCGCCCGGACCACCCTGGAATATATTGCCGGTCAATCGGAGCCGGTCGAGGTGATCTTCGACTACCTGCAGGCCGCGGACACCGAGGAGGATCGCGCGAAGCTGCGCGCCCGCGAACACCGAGCTGCGGCTGTCGGCGAGCCCTGGCTCAGCTATTTCACTCCCGACAACCTCGCCGCCCAGTTGCGCGCACTCGGCTTCACCGACGTCGAAGACCACTCCGCCACGGACCTCATCGCCGGATACCTCGATGAATCCGAGGAGTTCGAGGGCGAACCACCCCAGGCCCTGCGCCCGGTCCGCCTCCTGCGGGCAACCCGAAACCGCACCCCTGCCTGATCTGGCGATCGGTGCCCGAGTGCCTCTAAAATAGAGGCATGACGGACAGTCTCATACTGTCGATGTGGCAGTCGAAAGACTCCACGCGACTGCCGGACCTGCTCAGCGAGGAGGCGACCTTCTCGAGTCCGGTCGCCGACTACCACGGCCGCGCCCGCGCCGCACACCTACTGGCCACGATCGCGGCGGTGCTCGACTCGGTGCACCAGACCCGGCAATGGACCGACGGGCAGGAGAGCATATTCGCCTTCACCGCCCGATTCGCCGACCAGGAACTTCAGGGGATGCTGCGGGAAAAGCTCGCCGAGGACGGCCGCCTGACCCACATAACACTGTTCCTGCGCCCGTACCGCGCCCTGCGCGCGGCCATCACGGAAATGGCACGGCGACTGGAAGATTCACCCGCACCGCAGGAGGCGTGATCATGCCGACCGGAACACCGCGCCCCGGAATCCCCGTGCGCGGATCCACCACCGGCCGCCCGATCATGGCCCTGTTCGACCTGATCGGACGGCGCTGGATACTGCGAGTGCTCTGGGAACTCGACCGAGCCCCAACCCCCCTCACCTTCCGCGAACTCCGCACCGCCTGCGGCGACCTCTCCTCCAGCGTGCTGACCCGCCGGCTGGCCGAGCTCGTCGAGGCACGCCTCATCGAACATGAGGAGGGCTACCGACTGACCAACGCCGGGCACGCACTCGTCGAGCGGCTCGCCCCGCTGACGCAGTGGGCGAACGAGTGGCAAACGACGATAGCCGAGTCACCACCCCAAGCTGACCGGTAGCCCGGCGACACTGAACGTACGCTCATGCCGAGTTGAGTGCCTTCGAGGATCCCTATTGGGCGCGTCCTGACCGAGAACGCGGAAGGTGTCCGGTAGATACTGGCATCGCCCAGTTGGAAGGTTGAGAGCGTTGAAACGCTATCCCGAGGCGGACTTTCGCGTCTACGTGACACCCGAATGGGGGGAGGTCGACGTCGCAGAGGAGGAACGCGAGCTGTTTCACGGGGTGTACAGCGTGAATCTCAACGACCACATCGACATTCGCTTCGTCCCTGATGTGTCGGAGGTCGCTCCCCCGTGGGGTATCCATGTCTTCGGGGAGAACCATCCGATCGCGACTCCGATGCGTGCGCGTGTGTGGAGCCTGCGCACTGCGTGGGACTACTGCGTCACGCCGAACGTCAACCTGGCCGGTACCGAAGAACAGATTCCGTTGCTGGAGTACGAACCATGTGAACCTGGCGATCCCACCACGACAACGCTCTGGTACGTCGGAACCCCCGAGTGGACTGCGTTGGAGAACCAGCTGAGTGATCTCGTCGAACGTACCGGTCGTTACCACGTCGTGCGTTTCTCCGAACTCGGCCAGAGCCCGCTAGCGCGATTCCTGAACGAACGATTCTTGCCTTCGAATCACCTGACAGACCGAACCCTCGAAATCCTTTGCCGAACCCGGTGACGTCCAGCGTCGCCGCTGACGATGGGAAGTAACAAGCTCCTCAGCTCGAGACACCCTGTAATGCCGCTTACAAGGCCGTTCGGACCGGCCACCGCGGGCATCGGAAGGTCAACGGGTCGGAGTCGATGAGGCAGCACTGATCTGCCGATCAGCGCCTGACATGAGGGTGTCCTGGCTCGGGTTCGGGGCTGTTGTGGACCAGTGCACATTCACGCGAGGCGACGTTGATCTCTGGGTGACGCGTTGACCTGGTTGTCGGACTCGTTCGCTAGCGTTCAGCCGCGTGAACAAGCTTTTTCGTTTCGAGTTCTGGGTTTGGGAACCGCTCACCACTGAGCAGGCCAACCTCGTACTGCCCGCCGTCCGTGCGCTTTTGAAGCGGGAGGGGCTGGAGCCGAATCACGGAGAGCTTACGCCCACCGACGACGGGCAGTGGATGATGCGTGGCTCGACAGCCAACCTTGACTATGACGCCCTCCTGAAACGTCACATCGGAAGCGCAATCTACTACTGGCAGGAGTCGGTGGAGGCTGCCCTCAAAAAGATAGTGATGGACGCGAATTCGACAGCCAGGGCTTCCAGCTCTTGGCTCTACTCGGATGACGACGACTTCTACGACGAATGACCGGTGTTGACGAACTGCGGCCAGCGCATTGGCGACGATGCCGCGATAGATGCCGGCCGTACTCGTCCGAGAAGCTGGTCGCGGCCAATTGCCCTGTAATAGCCGCAACCCGAGCGTTGGTCGCCCGTCCAAACGGATGGGCCGACAGTGCTTCTGGGTGCGCGGTACTGCCTGCGGGCTCAGGCGGTCGTCGGCCTTGGAAAAGAGGCAGCTGGCTCCGGCCGGTACTGCTCGGCAACCTCAGTCGTCAGTCCTGGGTCGTTCGGCCACCGCGACTGTCACCAGTCACCTGCATGGTATTTCGCCTCGGCGTCGGCGGTTGCCTGCCACTCCCAACTGACGAGATGGAGACGAATGTCGCGCACGCCGACCTCGAGCCTGATCCAGACACGGTGGCGGTCCCAGAGCAAGGTCCCGTCTTCGTCCGGTTCGCGGCGGGTTGGCGGGCCCAGAGCATCGATCAATCGATCAGCGAACGCTCCGAACGTGTCGACGAGAGCTGTCCGCACCTGTTCCCACGGCAGCGACTGATCGAGCCGGTCGGTGACGGGGATCCAAATGTCATCGAACATTCGCTTCACGAACCCGACTTTTGCTGATCGCGATTGGATACGAAGATCGGTACGCAGGTCGTCACCGTATTCGGCGGACCCCGTGATCGACCACCCGGCGGCATCGCAGAAACGCTGCAAATCCTTTTCGATGTACCACGTCCAGTCGAATCCGGCAGCCAGCGTTGCGATTCGCACGGCACCGTCGTAGTCGGCCGACAGCCGCAACTGGTTCTCCGCGCTGCAACTCTGGGCCGCCGACGGCATGTCCTCCCGCACCGATTCGATCGTTCCATCGTCGTAGTACTGTTCGGAGCCCGATAGCCAACCCTGCTTGTCCACGCCATACCCTTCGCCAAAAGCCCGCTGCCAGAACAATAGATACCTGAACCGGCCGACAGTCGCGCTGCCCTGGACGTCCAGGCGAAGCCGCACAACGAACCGCAGCAGACGCACGCTCATGCCGCTGATCGTGTTGATCGATGGCAGGGCCCCGGTGTTGTTACCGCCCGACAGGGGTGTGTTGTCCGCGCAGTGCTTCTAGCGCTCCATGCGCACCGCCCCATGCTGCCGAACGGGCCGACCGCGCCGATGTCGGAACGTTCCCGCTTCATCGCTGCCGAAGCTGCGCCGACCGGGGTTCTCGCCGGCGACCTGCCGCAAGGTCGTCGCCCTCGTCGCCGGTTCCTTTGTGCGCCAGTACTATTCCGACGGTGGGTCGGTGGGTATCGACGTTCGTTGAGGGAATCGCCGGGCCGTTCAGTGGCTGCTGATCCTGGTCTCTCCGGGGACGAGGTAGGGGTTGTCCGCGGGGTTGGCGGCGGTGAAGAAGGCGTTCCATTGCGCCGTGGTGGAGGTCTGGTCGCGGGGCAAGGTCGGGGTAGCGAACCATGCGCGGGGTATGGCGGCTTCGCCGCTGTAATCGAAACTTGGTGCCCGGCGTACGAAGTCGGGGCTGCACGGATCGGTCACGGCCAGTGCGGTCAGCGCCCGCTCCAGCCAGGCTTCGAAGCCGCTGTCGGCTGGGAGGACGTGTCTGGCCAGCAGTGCGCAGTGGCCGGACTTGGTGCTCAACTGCGGCTTGCCCTTGCGATACAGCAGATCCAGCATTTCCAGACGCATCAACGCCTCTTGCAGCGGGCCCGCGGGGTCGCCGGGTACGCCGAGGTCGTTGCGGACGCTGTCGAGACCCAATGGGCGCGAGCAGGTTACGGACACCTGCGTCGCCCAGGCGGCCTCGACCCGATGTAACGCGTCGCGCACATCGGCCCACCCCGACAGGCGCCAGATCACCCACTCCAGACAGGCCAGACCGAGTGCCATTCTGGCCTTGTATCCGATCATCGCCAGCGCGCTGCCCAGATCCGGTGGCACGGCGTCGAAATCGTCGAGGCGCATGCTGATCTTGTTGCTCCACGGGAAGTCGAGCGGGGCGCGGGTGAGGGCGGCGGGGATGTGAGCGGGACGCTCCAGCATGCTTTTGTTCCAGTTCGACACGGTGGCGGGCAGCTCCGAAGATATCAACCGGAAGGGCGCGGAAGAGGGCGCGGATGTCGTCGGTCAATTCGACCGGCGCTGGACGGCCGCGGCGCCCGCCGGCGAACACACTGATCTGCTGAATCTGGGAACAGTTCCAGGCCGCGATCGACGCTGGGGCGGCCATCTTCGATTGGGCCGGAATCCAGCAGTTCGCGGACGGTTTGATTCAGATGATCGATGGCCACATCGTCGCCACCGATGCGAATGGCACGGTCGTGGTGATGGTCGATGCGCTGGACAGCACCGAGTACGAGATCGCCATCGACCCGGCCTCGAGCGACGCGACTTTCCTCGCTCGGCCTGGTGCTCCTGTCGACCAGTACGAACTGTGCCGGGTCCAACGCAACGGTCGGGGTCACTCCGCGCTGTTGCTCCGATCAGGTGACCGGGATACCCAGAACTGACAGGTCCGGGTCGTCGGCCTGGGAGTAGCAGTTGTAGCCGTAGACGGTCAGCTCGGTGGGTGAGTCGATCTTCGATGCACGCAGTCCGATCACGACCTGTTCGGCGAACTGTCGGTACGTGTCGATGTACCGGGGATAGCGCGCTGGCAGGCGGTATTCCCACACCGGGCCCCAGGATTCGTCGTGTGGAGACCAGCCGTGCTCGGCCAGAGCCTCGTCGATTTCCGGGGAGTCGCGTGTTTCATCGTCACGGAGAGATTCCACGATCAAGGCACCCTGTTCGTCGGTGAACTGGATTCCTCCGCGACTGCAACGCACCACCGCCATCGTGCCGACGGGACCGCCGTCCAGCAGCGCGACGATGTTCTCGGCGAACCGTTCCCACTCGGTCATGGCCTGACGCCGCTCCTCGGCGCGGCGCCGAAGCTCGGCCAGCTGGTGCGGGCCATGCTCGGAATTACCGCCTAATCTGCTCAGCGAGCCTTCACAGACGATCGACAGCAGCGGTGCGGCTTGGGCCACCAAATCAGCGTTGCGCTGCCAGTAC
Organism: Nocardia sp. NPDC005825; assembly: GCF_040630175.1. NCBI lineage: Bacteria > Bacillati > Actinomycetota > Actinomycetes > Mycobacteriales > Nocardiaceae > Nocardia > Nocardia sp. NPDC005825. Next base: position 335,876 of record NZ_JBEXXC010000009.1, on the reverse strand, counting down.
TCGGCATCGACGAACCCGACAGCGTGATTGTCGGCACGAGTATCGAGGCTCACCATGACCATGCCTGCCCGCTGGCAATGCTCGCCGATAAGTTCGAGGAGCCGATCTATGCCATCCGAATGGTCCAGGAACGGAAGCTCGCTGACGTAGTCGCGGTACCAGCTCCAATCCATATCGCGCGGATAGCTCGACAGCGCACGAATATGGTCCAGGATCGCGCCGTGACAGTCGTCCAGGAGCACGAAGGTCAGGATGTCGTTGACCCACAGCAGGTCTGCCAGTCCGTCGGGGCTGTCGTCGGACAGCTCGGTACCGGGGGCGAGTAGTCGAAGGACGGCCCGCTCGGCGGCTGTCCGCTCGATATCGAATGACATGAAATCCCTTAGTTGGAAACAACTCTGCAGCGAGTCAGCCGTAGCGGGATCACACCGCGACAGGCTATATCGCTTCTACGACATCATGATCGACCGGAACCGCGGTGACCGTCAGTAGTCGACCTGAATCCCGGTAATCGCCGCCTCTTCAGCGACGATGGCGAGGTCGATGCCCGGATTCAACCGATAGACGAGATCAGTCGTGATCGGTGCGCCGTCCATGATCGCTTGCAGTGCACCATGATCAGGGGCAGTCGGCAGATCGAAATAGCGGAGGTAGTGGTCGGCTTTCGCCTCCGCGGACCAGTCGATGAGCTGGTCGAACAGCCAATCCGAGCCGTCGCCGTTCAAATCCTCATCGTCATAGTGAACGGTCTGGCTTGTCTGCCAGTCGCTGTCGGTGGAGAGTCGCCAGAGACAAGCGGTCATCGTCGGTTCCTCGTCGAGCCGGAAGGCCGCCTCGGTGACATAGGGGCGAAAGGGCGCGGGGAGCCCGTCGGTCAGCCCAGACCACAGCTCACCGGATTCGCTCTGGCCGTGGGTGTTCAGCTCGGAATGGTGATCGAACCCGCGGACGTATACACCTGCGTTGCTGAACACGATGGAGTACTCGTCACCGGCGCCGTTGTCCATCGAGGCCAGCGATTCCCCAGGGCGCCAGTCCTCGACGTAGCGGTACGTCCTGGTCGGATGCGTGTGTGCCATGCCGCCCAGGACGCAGTCCAGCAGCGCCAGTACGCGGGACCTGTGCCGCAGTTGGTCGGGTGCCGGAAGTGTCTGCAGTACAGCGATTTCAACCACGGTGGGACTGTAGCTTTCGCGGCCGACAGGCAGCCGTCGCCCAAGGCTTGCGCTTCGTGATTCGCGTCGTGCCGATCGGCGTGACAACTTCGATTACGTCGGCCATGCCAACGAGCGGGGAGGGCGGAGAGGCTGAGGCGGACGGCTTCGGCGCCGTAGTCGAGCAAGGCCACGAGCCGCGTGAGGCTGTAGGTCCCTCGGAGAACGTCCGGAACTGCCGCCGATCGAGCCAGCCAGCGCGGGTCGACTATCGACCGGTCTGCTGGCGCAGCTGACTCGGCAGAAGCCACCACCAATGGCCGTCGGGCAGGCCCTGCGGAATCTCGAAGTCGAGCAACGGCTCGACCTCCGGTGCGCGTTCACGAAGCATGTCGCTTGCCTCCGCGAAGACCTCGACCATCTCCGGATCGGCGTCGAACAGCTCGTCTGCGCCAGGATAGTCGTCGCGGAGCAACTGTAGGGCGGACCTGCTCAGGCAGGCCGGACCCCACCCGTCATCGATGGAACCGATTGCCGCATACAATGATTCAACGACATATGGCCAGAGTCCCCTGGTATTGGCCGCGATCGCGGCGACAACATCCCGGCGAAACTCAGCAGCCTCCGCATCCGAGAACATCTCGCCCGCCGCAACTCTGACCTGCACGCCGACCAGGATCTCCATCCCCCTCTCGAATGCAGCCTGGCGTCCCATCTGATTCTCGGGCTGATTGATGTTGAGCTCGAGCGACAGCCGAAATTCTTTCAGCGCGCCGCTGGCATAGCTGCTCAGCGACTCATGGTCGACAACCATTCCTGCATCGATCTCGGTCTGCACTTGCGGCATTCGGATCCGAATCGCATGCGCAATTCGGTGTAGCATCTCGGACCGCCACTTTTCCTCATCCTCAACCTGCTCGACAGCGATATCGATGAACTCGACCACGGCGCCGAAAAGTGCGTTCCGGCATACTGGACAGGTTCTGTGAACCGAATGAGCGCGCCATGTTTCGAGGTCGTAGAGGACGTGGGCGTGGCTACACAGGGTGAGTACCCGAAGCTGCGCACCGCAGGCGGAGTGTACGAAATGAGATTCGTGCCCCACCACTGCCCCGACGAAATCAGCCTCGCTCGCCCTGCCTGCCGTTACCAGTTCATCCAGGGCCGTCAGATCGATACCGGTGTCCCAGTGCAAGTAGTAAGCGAGAAGCGGCCCGTCGGGACGGGGGCGTATCAGGATCCGACGCACCCTCGGATGGTCGGCGAACAATTCCTGGGCATACCGCTCGTAGCAGCCGTGGATCGGTTCGGCCACGTCCATGGACTCCCCGGCGGAGAAGTACCGTACATCCCACCTACCGAGTCGCACCGTCGAACCGCCTGGGAGCGCGATCGGATCGGGACCGACCTCCGCCTCCAGCCGACCACCCCGGAGTCCGAGCGCTGACTTCACACCGTCAGTGATGAGCCGCCCGAACTGCGTTGCCCTACCCATGGTTTCGTCCCGCCCCTCAACATTGCCGAGCCTCGAACGGTACGGCGGAATGATCACGGTGTCGACAGCTAAGCCTTGCCATGTCGGGGGCCTATTCCGTTGTCTCACATAACGTGTGCGCGCACCATAGCGATGACCACCGACACCGGCCAGCTCGATGCCTGCCTCAGATTCGAACGCACTATTTTGCCGCATACCGCGCTGACCGAACCGGCCAACGTGGGGCATCGGAAGATCAACTGGCCGTGCCGATCCAAGGCCGGCCGAACGCACCATAATGCCGAAGAGCGGACAGGCCGAAAATAGCCCATCGCCCTCAGCGTCATTGCGGTTTGGCCTGGCAACAGGTGGTCCCTGGGATCAGCGAGGTAATCAGGACTTCTGATAGTCCGCTACAACCGGGTGCCCTCTTTGGCCTTTGCGATCGCCCATAGCAGCAGATCGACAGGAACCTCATTTACTGCCGGGCTGATGCGCACCACCGCATCGTTCCATGTTCCGTCGTCTGGGACTACAACGGCGAAGTGGGAGCCGGGCGCGGGTATGGCCGGGTCAGTGAACTCGAAGGCTCGCTGATCCACACTGAGATCGTCGACATCGAGTATCTGTATCTGTCGCCCCTGGAAGATATTGCCAGTCATGGTGTTAGTCCTCGATCAGTTCATCGACGTGGAAGTAGCCAACAATCTTCAGCCCTTCGGTGATGACAACTACCGAGCCGACCTGGATCGTGTATGCGCCGGTGTTCTCGACTATCAACCATGCCGCGCCCGCAGGTGAGCGCCATGCTGATCGGTCCTCGACTTGGAGGACGAACGACGCCAGCCCTTCCGCCGGATTATGGGGAGGTACGAAGGCGGTGGCCGCATAGTCATGGTCGGGTGGCGTGAGCGGTGGTCCTGACGAACGGCCGCCTTGATCCGGCGTGAGCCACAGTATCCAGCCGCGGAACGGGAGGCTGCCAGAAAAGCGCATGGGTGAGAGTCTGTCTCAGAGATGGCTACAAGTGCGAACGCCCGCTATTGCCGCTGATCGATCGGTTGTAAGGACTCCAAGAGCGTCACAGGGTTCTGACGCATTGCGTAGATGTTCACCTCGTGGTGAACGAGATCCCGGACCACACGCCTGCGCCCGCTGGGGGCCTAGATTCGGCCGGCCAGCAGCACCACACGGTCGGCGGCGGGGTCGAACCCCAGTACCGGGAATCGAGAGTCGAAGGAGTCGAACTCTGAGCACATGAGCACAGGTTTACGCAGCCGCCGCCCGATCGCGCACAGCACATCGCACAGAATGTCCACCCCGGCCTGGCCCTGCAACTCGCGAAGGTCGACATCGAAATCGATCTCGCCAGGCCAAGGCCGAAAGATCATCCGCACGTTCGAGACTGGCCAGACCCGCAGTGTGACGCAGTCGGCATCGTCCGGGCGGGACAGCACGTGCACGGCAGCGGGCAACTCTCGCTTGCGGTCACCCTCGTAGTACTCCCACGCCCACCCCTGCGTCCGAATCAGATCGAACACCGCCTGCCAATCCTCGACCGATGCCTCCCGGACGTACACATCCGGTAGGGAACCCATCGTGTCGGGGTCGAACAGCTCCTCGACGTCACCCCACTGCAAGTCCGGCATCCCGACATGCTGCCAGCCAGCGCATCGAAGCGCAGCCCGAAATCGTGGTCAGACGAGGGTATCTCGTTCTCCGCCACCCTCTGACCGGCACCCACGAAGCACCGGCTCCATGCCTGTACTTCGAACATCCTGTATTGCCGCGACCCGGGCATTGGTCGGCCGTCCAAATTAGTTGGCCGGCAGCGCTTCCAGCGCGCTCATGCCGAGAATTGCGTGAGCTGAGAACGCACGCTTCGGAATCGTCCAATCGCGATCCAGACGGCTTGGAAGATTTGGGTTGCGATCATGTGCGCGTCGTTCAGCGCGAACGTCGTCTCGAACGGCCGAGCATCTGGAATCCCGTCCAGCATCAGATCTCCAGTCGCCCGAAGAAGCGCAACGGAACGAAAAGTTACGCCAGGCGTTGATCTGGAGGCGTGCGGTGTGCGGAACGCTATGTGAGCGCCGATGGCGGAGATGCGATGGCTCAATCTCGTGGCGCCGAGATGTACATGCGAGCAGACTTTGTCAGGCGACAATGGCGGACGGCGGTACCTCGGTGTAAGTGACTTGTGGCTACTGTCGGCGTAGGTGCCGGAGATAGACGGTGGGTGTGACTCCGACGACGTGCTTGAAGTCGTTCAGGAGGTGCGTCTGGCTGCTGTAGCCGGTATCGGCGGCCAGGTCGGCCCAATCCGGACGTGCTGTGCCGGCGGTCGTGCCGATCGCCTTCAGTAGCCGTTGGCGTTTCAGGAGCCATTTGGGGCCGACGCCGACATGCTCGGCGAAGGTCGCCTGGAGGCTGCGTTCGCTGCGGAAAAGCTCTGCGGCAAGGGCTCTCACGGTGGTGGGGCCGTCCTCTCGCATGATGGCATCGACGGCGTCCGCGATGAGCTGTAGGTGCTGGAGGGAAGGCTGGACCGGCCTGGAGCGCAGGAGTCCGTCCAGGGCATCCGCAATCTGCTCCTCGGGCTCATGCAGGAGCTCGCTGTACAGACGCGTGCCGACGTCCGGGAACACAGTGCTCAGGTCGATGTGACCGCCGCGCAGCTGTCTCATGGGTTTACCCCAGTACGGCGCGAAACCGCCGGGCTTGAACGCGATGCCGGCCATGGCACCGACACCAGCCGTGTCATAGCTGAGGGCGCCGTCGGTGATCCCGTGTACGAAAGCGCCCTCTGCGGTGACGAAGGCGTGCACCATCGGCGTGGGGAGCACCTCGACCGGTCGATAGCTCACGTCGTAGGGCAGCCGCCATCGCATGACCCAGTAGTGCGACACGCACGCTGCCATGTCGGCGGCGGGCTCGAACGCTCGAACGGAGAAGTAGCGGTCGAACATATCCGGCTCCAGCAGCCCGCCCTGCAGCAAGACCCTGTTGCGGTCGGGCGAGCCTGCGGATTTCTGAGATATCTCACCCACTCGTTCTTTCTACCGTAGGAGGCATCATCCGAGACGAGAGGAAACCACGATGAACGACACCAGTCCGGCCCCGGCACCCAGCCCGGCCATGCAGTCGCTGGGCCGTCTGATCGGCACCTGGCAGCTCTCCGGCGACAGCACCGGCACCGTCAAGTACGAGTGGATGGAAGGCGGCTTCTTCCTCCTCCAACATGTCGACATGCACTTGTTCGGCAGCGATGTGAAGGCACTCGAGGTCATCGGCCACCTCCAGCCCTTCGGTGAGCCGCCGAGCCCCGAGGTCCGCTCGCGCGCATACGACACCCGGGGCAACACACTCGACTACGTATACGAAATGGACGAAGACGTCCTGACCATCTGGGGCGGCGAGCCCGGTTCTTCGTCCTACTACAAGGGCACCTTCGTCGACGAGAACACCGCGGTCGGCCAGTGGACCTTTCCCGGCGGCGGCTACACCTCGACGATGCACAGGATCGCCCGCTGAGCATCAGCACCTCTCCTGGCAGACCAGCACGACGGAGTGATCACCATGTCCACTACCGCAACCAGCCGCACGACCCTTCCTGCACCGCCCGACCAAGACCGCTCGAACCGTTCGAGTCTCGTCCGGTTCATGCTCGGCTGCGGTGCTGTCGCCGGCCCGCTGTTCCTGACAACCGTCCTGCTCCAGGAGGCGAACCGCGTCGGGTTCGACCCGTCTCGCCAGCCGCTCAGTGCCCTCAGTCTCGGCGACCTCGGCTGGATCCAGACCACGAACTTCATCGTCACCGGGCTGCTCGCCGCGACAGGCGCCCTCGGTGCCCGGCGAGCGCTCGACGTCGGCCACGCACGGACCTGGGGCCCTCTCCTGCTGGGCATCTACGGCCTCGCCCTCGTCGCAGCCGGCGCTTTCGTCACCGACCCTGTTGCCGGCTTCCCCACCGGCGCCGGGGCGGTGGCGCCGTCGTGGCAGGGGCAGGTGCACAACACAGCGGCCCTCGTCTCCGGGCTCGCCCTGGACGCAGCAAGCATCGTCTTCGCTCGAAGGTTCCTCAGCCGCGGCCAGCACGCGTGGGCGGCGTACTGCATCGTCGCCGTCGCCGCGGACCTGACCGCGGCCGGCATGGCAGCCACGACCGGCGACTTCCGGTGGTTGCTTCTCGGTGGAGCGGTCACCTGGACCTGGGCCTCCGCCGTCAGCCTCACACTGATGCGCCCGCGAAGACAGCTGGCAGGCGAAGCCCCTTTCGGCTGGTGCTGGAGGTGATCTCATGGCATCCGGAGTTCATCGAGCCGTTCACCCACTGTTGAGTCGCGACGATAAATGGCACTGATGGGGACCGATCTGGGTCAGGCCGATTGACCAGTGAGGAACGTCAGGCTGGTGACGACCTCGTACTCCGGCTGGCCGCTCTCGCCTACTTCGCCCGCTTCTCCGTAGTCTCGCGGATCCACACCAAATCCGATCTGCGGTGGATGCAGGAAGTGCGCCGCTTCAAACCCGCCACCGTCGCCCGCCGCTTGGCCGTCCTGGCGGGCTTCTACTGCACCTGCGTCATCGGCGGCGTCCTCGACAGGTCGCCCGCGGACTACGTGCGACGGCCACGCGTGTCGAACGAGTCACCGACACTGGGGCTTTCGCACCTGCAGTTCGAAGCCCTGCTGTGCGCGGCCCGGGACTCGGACAACCCGCCGGACTTCGCGCTGGTCGCCATGCTGGGCCTGCTCGGGTTGCGGATCAGCGAAGCGTGCCGCTGCGACATCGACGATCTCGGCGAAGAACACGGGCACCGCGTGCTGCGTACCGTCGGCAAAGGCACGAAGAGCGGGCGTAGATCTGCGCGATGTCCAGATCGCCGCGCGCCACGCCGATCCACGCACCACCATGCGCTACGACCGCGCCCGCACCAACCTCGACCGGCACCCGAACTACATACTCGCGGCCTACATAGCCTCTGCCACATGACATCTCAACCATCCGCACATGCCGAATGCCGTGTGTCGAGCGGACCCTTCAGGAACCTCGCAGCCCGCTGAACCTAGTCGTCGTCTTCCTCTTCGTCCTCGTCGTACATGAAGTCGCGAGCGCCCTCTTCGTCCAGGTCCCGCTGATATCTCGGGTTGACCAGGTCCAACTGGACGAAACCGTCGTACGCGGCAACAGTGATGACCACTTTGGGGAGTCGCCAGTAGTCGTAGTCCAGATTCTCTCCGAAGACGTACTCGGATACCGGCCCCAACTCCTTGACCAGACGGTCCCGGAGTTGATGGTGAAGCGCCGTGGACTGGGCTTTCGTGGGGTTCGCCTGTCCGGAATCGGCGACGTAGATTTCTATCTCGTCGATTCCTCCGCCACCTCCGCCCTGCCGGTCCATGAACCGCCTGGTGAAGACAACGTGACACCGAGGATGATGAATGTCGAGGTTGGTCTGAAGGGTGGGGCCGCTACCCCGCGCTCCGTCCACGATGCTCCACTGTGTGGCTTCACAGAAGCGAGCCACGTCCCGATCGGTCCACGTCCAGCGGAATTCGCTTGCGATGCGGGCAATGCGGGCTGCCCCATCGATATCTGCTTTCACGTGTCAACTCATACACAACACAGCTCGGCGGGGAACGTCGAGTATCCGCCCATGCCGCATACCGCGCTGACCGAACCGGCCAGCGCGGGGCAACCGAAGATCAACGGGCAGAGTGCCGTACGGCTGTCGGCTGTGCGCGCTCACGCCGATGAGCGGAAGTCACTGCTGTGCGCGGATGGGTTACCTACACCAATCGGGCCGAGTTGCCTTGTCAGTGGGTCGTTTTAGGATGCCGCCATGAGTTCCATCATGACCGTGTATTTGGTCGACCGCGCTACCGTCGAGTCCGCCATCGGTTCGAAGGATCAGTCACTGTTCGAGGCGATCACAGAACGCTGGCATGAGTCCGAGGAGGACGGCGAGCGCGTGTGTGGGTGTGGAGACGTGGCGCTCGATGCCAAGAGCGCGTTGCGTGCTGTCATCAACGGCGGGCCGTATACCGAGGACTGCGGATACGCCTACTTGGACGCCTGCGAGCGAATCTGTGCGTATTTCGGCGAGGACATCGATGAACAGGACTTCCACCACTCCTTCCAAGAGAGGCTCGACAAGGCTTTCGGGAAGTTGGGGATGGATGACGAGGGCAGGATCGATCTGCTCTACAGCTTCGCGTCACGCCATGGCCTGCCCGAACCCGACGGGGCCAATGGTGGCAGTTGGGGCAAGCAGCTGTGTGCCGACCAGCTTGAGCGGTGGGAAAGTTCGGATCCGGCGATGCGTGCCAGGTTGCGTGTCGACGTGCGCGAAGATCTCGAATCACGCATCAAGTGGATGCGCGCAGCGGAGGCCGCCAACAAAGACGTCATGGTGTTCTGGGCGGGATAATTCTCCGCACCGGCAGCAGCTCACTTTGGCTGACCGAAGTGAGCTCTCATGCCGCTTACAAGGCTGTTCGGACCGGCCACCGGCGGACTCTGCCACTGCGCCCGGAATGTGGTGTCCTATATGCCTTCGGAGTCCGCCGCCACCGGAGCAGTGGGATAGACCAGGTCGTAGACGAACGAGCGATCTCCCTTGAAGCTCACCCAGACTCCTTCGGGCGGAAGGGCACCCCGCCCGGCATCGTCGAACGGGCGACTCGACACTGCGCCCTCCGACGTGCACACCGCCCATCCGAAATCGGGCAGGCGCAGGCACCGGATGTCGAGGTCGACTCGCTTGTATGACGGGTAACCGTATGCGTCCCCGTCGCGGACGAACTCGTAGGTCAACCCGTCCACCCGGCGCACGAAGCGTATGCCCTGCATCAAGCCATCTTCGGCGGCGAGCTCGGCCGAGTTCAACCGCGTATTGGCATCTCAGCCGCATGTCCGGCTTGGCTTCGGCCAGGCCACGAGTTTGCCGGTAGATTGCTCCAACGCACGGCGGTATCGTGAATGCGAGCCTCCGCCGTTGGATGGGAGAGCACCGTGAGCGACGATCCGGCCCGCAAGAAATTCTCCGAGCTCAAGAAGCGCGCCGGACAGCGTCTGGTGACCGGACCACGGCGATTCCTCATCCCCGACGCCGACCTCGACGAGTTCTGGGCCACGCTGGAGCCCGCGACCGTCGACTTCATGATCGGTGAATGGGAGGGTGGCGAGTTCGACACCGGCCATCGAGAGAACGGAACGCTGGCCCAGATCAACTGGTTCGGCAAGACCTTCCATTCGGCCACCGACGTGCAGCCTCTGATCTGCGTGGACGCCGACGGCAACAAGTATTCGAACACCGAGAACGGCGAAGGCAGCCTCTGGATGGAGGAATTCCGTGGCGAGGTCACCGCGACGATGGTGTTCGACGGCCAGCCCGTTCACGACCATTTCAAGAAGATCGACGACGACGCCGTCATGGGCATCATGGACGGCAAGAACGCCCTCGACAACGGCCGGTACGCCTACTTCTATCTCGAGCGAGTCTAGGCGCGACCGGCGCGCATCGAATCACGCGGTGGCCGTGGCCCGCTCGAACATTTCGGGATCATGCGAGCACACCATCAGCAGGTCCGGGCCACTCGATCGATAGAGGTCGGCCAGGCGCGCGTGATTGTTCCGGACCAGCTCGCGGTCGTGGGCGAGCATGTTTTCCGCGGCGGCAAGCATCTCCGGCACCGGGGAGCGACCATCCACGGCGCCCGGGTGCAGGAAGGCATCACCGCAGTGCATGACCCAGCGGTGTCCGGCATCGACCGCGATCGCGGTGTGGCCGCGGGTGTGGCCGGGCATGGGGATCATCACGATGCCGGGGCTGATATCGGTCAGCTCCTGGGCCGTGAATCCACGCCAGCTCTCCCCCTCCGGCCGGTACTCGACGATCGTCGGATCGTGCTCCCACAGCATCGGATTGAACCGGAGTCGATCCCCCTCGGTCGGCCGGCGCATGGCGAGTGCCTCGGCCGCGGTGAGATGCAGTGTGGCGTGCGGAAAATCGGCGAGCCCGCCGACATGGTCGGAATCGAGGTGGGTGGCGATCACGTGCCGGACGTCCTCGGGCTCGAACCCGAGCGCCCGAATCTGATGCACCGCGGCCTCACTGGGATCCAGCACCGGCCGAATCAACATGCGCTCCACCCCGACCCGCCCCACGGGATCGGCGATATCCAGCAGCCCGAAGCCGCTGTCCACGAGCACGAGTCCTTCGTCGGTTTCGATCAGCAGCACATGACAGACCAGCGTCGCGTTGGGTGCGGACATGGTGCCGCAGTTCAGATGGTGAACCTTCATGAGATGAATTCTGACTCGACCGGTGTCAGCGTGCACCGATCTGGACAGTGCAATCTCAGAGTGCTACTCATGGTCTACGGTGCGTATGAGCCTGCACCGCAGCAGATTTCGGGGGAAATTGATGTCAGCATTCGTTCGGGAAGGTGCCGGCGAACCGGTACTACTGCTGCACGGGTTCACCCTGTCGCACCATGTATGGCGTGCCACGGCGACCGAGTTGTCGGCCGAGTACGACATTCTCGCGCCAACCCTGCCCGGCCACTGGGGCGGATCACCCCTGTCCAAGCACGACGGAGGTGTGCGCGGGATCGCCGATGGCATCGAGCGCCAGCTCGACGCCATCGGCTGGGAAACCTGCCATATCGTCGGGAACTCACTCGGCGGACATATCGCCTTCGAGCTCGAACGCCGTGGGCGTGCACGCTCAGTGGCCGCGATCAACTCCGGCATCGGAGCGAAGCGGTTCGACACCAACGGAATCCGTGTCGGCCTCTTGTTCACCCTGCAATTTCGCCTCGTCCTCGCGACCCGCATGTTCGGCGACCGAGTGGCCACTGATCCACGTTTTCAGAAACCGGTGCTGGCCAACAGCGCTCACGACCTGACCGCGGTCGACCCCGACGACGCTGCGGACATGGTGCGCGCCATCGCGTACTGCCCGACATACTTGTCCTCGATGCTGGCGTTCGCGCGTGACGGTCTCGTCGTCGACCTCGACCAGGTCCGTGCACCAACCTCGATCATGCTCTCCGAGTTCGACATCTACCCCAACCACGCACCGCGCATTCGCCAGATCCTCGACCACCTCCCCAACCACATCCGCGAGGTCGCACTGCCTGGCGTCGGACACATCCCGATGCTCGAGGCACCCACACAAATCGCGACGGCTCTACGGCAGCACTTCAGCTTCGCCAAGGCCAACACGCCACCAGGCTAGGACTCCCACCCGCCACTACACATCACTGCACTACAGCGCAGGTCGCGTACCAGCCGCACCCCGTCCCGCACTTCGGCCCGCCCCTACCGCCGCCGCGCAAGCGACACCTGGCCCGTCGGCTGTTGCGGCGGACCTATCGGTCCAGCTGACCGGACTTGATGAGGAAAGCGACGAAATCGCGGACAGACTGCTCCATCGAGTGCGGCTCGTAGCCGAGTTCGCGCTTGGCTTTCGAGTAGTCCACCCGCGGCGCAGCCGACAGTAGCCCTGGTCTTCGGATTCGGCATCGACTGGCTGGCTCAGGCGGTCATCGCAACACTTCGTCGAGTGCTTCTGATGGTGTGCGGAATCCGAGGGTTTGTCGAGGCCGGCCGTTGAGTTCGTCGGCGATGGCATCCAGGTGACTGTAGGCGCGTAAGTCGAGGTGGCGGGGAAGGTATTGGCGGACAAGGCCGTTGGTGTTGTCGTTGCTGCCGCGCAGCCAGGGCCTTTTGGGGTCGCAGACGTAGACGGGGACGCCGGTGGCGACGGTGAAGGCGGCGTGTTCGGCCATAGTGCACGCACATGCCGAGGCGCGCATGGCCGCTGGGCACGGGTCGGCTACGAGACCCGGCGGGCGACTCCGTCGGTTGCGGACTGCTCGATGGCGGCGAGGAGTCGGTGGTGGCGCAGGGCGGTCTCGAAGCTGGGATGTGGTTGCCGGGCTTCGGAGATGGCTTGGGCGACTTCCTGGTAGAGGGACGCGATGTTGGCGGGCGGGCCGTATCCGACGTCGGCGGGGGCCGTTCGGTAGGTCTCGGGCACGGCGAGGGTCTCGTTGTCGATTCGGATGTCCCAATCGCTCCAATGAATGAAGGCGCCGGGTTCGACGGGGGTGGCGGTCAGTACGCCGTCGCTGCCGATCAGTTTGAGCTGGAACCCTTCTGAGGCGGGTCCGTTGCCGCCGTGGATGGCAACCGACGCGGTGGCGCCGCCGGCGAGCAGTCCGTGCAGTAGTACATGGCTGGGCGTGGTGTTGGGTACCCTGCGGTCGGTCCCGGCTACCAGTACGTGATCGTGTGTGCGGGGCAGCAGTGCGGTGACTTCGACAAGCGGGCCCGTGACCCGTTCGAGTGTGGCCAGGAAATGACCGGCCATGATGGTCAGGATGTTGGTTCCCTCGGCAGAGTCGAGGCCGAACACCAGGCTCGGCCGAATTCGACTCCCGCCCCATGGGGCGCCGTCGGCGGTCAGCACGACCGTTTCGAGCGTGCCGATTCGGCCGTCGGCGAGCAGGTCCGCGGTGAAGCGGGCGCTCGGGGAGTGGTGGCCTTGCAGGACGACCGCGTGCACGACGCCCGCGGCAGTGGCAGCTGCGGTCAGCTCGCCCGCTTCGTCATCGTCGATGCCCAGTGGCCATTCGGACACAACGTGTTTCCCGGCCTTCAGCGCCGCTTTGATCACGGCGGCGTGCCCGGAGGCTTTGACCGATACGACGACCAGGTCGACCTCGGGGTGCGCGGCGAGCTCGTAGGCGTCGGAGAAGGCGTGCGGTACGCCGTGTGCGGCAGCTGCCCGGGTTGCGCTGTCCTGGTTGGTGGTCGCGACCGCGGTCACGTCGAATTGTTCGAGCGCGGTGAGTGCGGGTAGGTGGGAGCTGTCCGCCCAACCGCCGGCCCCGACGACTCCGACTCGGATCATGGATGACACTCCTTAGTTGTGTACCTTTCGGTATGAAACTAAGGGGCTCGACGTCTGCGCGCAAGGGGTAATGTACCGATAGGTAAAAAACTTGGACGGAGCACGGAGGAAGGCATGCCTGGAGGACGCCCACGCTCGTTCGACCCGGACGCCGCACTCGACCGCGCACTGGAAGTGTTCTGGCGCAACGGCTATGAGGGCACATCGCTGACCGACCTCACCACCGCGATGGGCATCAACAAGCCGAGCCTCTACGCGGCCTTCGGTAACAAGGAGGAACTGTTCTCCAAAGTCCTCGCCCGCTACCTCGAGGGCCCCGGCGCCTACGCCACCGACGCGTTGGACGCGCCCACCGGCCGCGAGGTCGTCGAGCGACTGATCCACGGAGCCATCGACCTGACCGCGGGCGACACCACGCCCCCAGGTTGCCTGTGCGTCAAAACCGTTCAAGCCTGCGCCCCCGACGCTCACGCCCCCCACGAGGACGCCGTGAAGGTACGCCAAGCTGGTGAGACGGCACTACGCAGGCGGCTCGAGCAGGCCACAGACCTCCCGTCCCATCACGATCCAGCGGTCCTCGCCGCACTTGTGCACACCATCTCCGACGGCATCGCCGTCCAGGCCGCCGCCGGGCGCAGCCGCGAGGCGCTTCGACAGATCGGCAACTCGGCGTTGCACGCCCTCTGGGGCGAAAGCGCGGATGCCGAGCAACGATGACCCGGTGCGTCAGGTTCGGTGAAGCACCGGTTGGGTGTCCCAGTTGGATCGACCGGGTTCGGCGATGCGGAGATCTTGCCGAAGGGTTGGGATCTGCACAGTGCGAAGATTCTCGCCGTGGATGCCCCGACACTCGTTGAACGCCGCTCGCCCTGGGTTGTCGTGTCCGCTGCCGCCGACCCCTGGGTGGCAACCGAACTCGCGGCGCTCGGTGCACAGGACGGGATCGTGATTCGTCTGGATGCTCGGGAATTGATGGAGCCGTTCGAGCTCTTCCGTACGTTTGCCCGAGATCTGTACTTCCCCAGCTACTTCGGCCACAACTGGGATGCTCTGGCCGACTGCCTGAAGGATCTCCATGGTCCTTGGCACGGTGACCGCGATGTCGCGGTTCTGATCGACCACGCCGATCTCCTGCTGTCGGCCGAGTATCTGGGCTTGTTCGTCGAGGTGCTCTGCCAGGCGGCGTGGCAGGTAAACCTGCGCCTGGACGCGGACGGTGAGCCGCAGGACGAACCGCCCTTGGCCCTGCATTTCGTCCTACTGCTCGACCTGATGGCCGCCGACGTGTTCACAGTCCCACTCCGTCGCCGGCCTGGCCTGGTGATCACGACCGCAGCGGGGCGGCTTCTGGCAACCTTGCCAGACGACTGGTTTTGACCGGCTGGCTACCGACGTGGCCACCAGCGAGTGCTGCTCTGAGCCGGCTGGCCATGAGGACACGTGCTGTCGGGATCGACTGTGGCCTTTGATGAATCGAACGATGGGTTGGCCCGCTCGAGTTTTTCGAGGGTTGACCCGGCCATGGAAAGCGGCAGGTCACCAGCCCGGGCGGGTGCCGGAACGAACTGGCCGCGCCGACGAGCCTGGAGGAGACCCGAGCTGAGCATCGCCTCTGCCAGCGCGCCTTCTTGCTCTATTGGCGATGCGATACCGAAGGCTGCTGCAAAGCTCAGCACATCGACACGGTCGCTGGCAGATCAGATCTCCACAAGCGCACCAATCTGCCGCATACCGCGCTGACCGGACCGGACAGCGCACACCGTATCGGTTTGCCCGCGGGCTACCGACTATGCCGATGAGCATGCAACTCGAAGCTGCCGCACCGTTCCAGTGGAAGCTCAACGGCCTGACAACCGCATGAGTATCAGGTGCCGAGTCCAGCTGCAGCGGCTGACCTCGGTGATGCCTGACCACCCGAGACGGAGCCCTCTTCCCGGGTTTCGTCGTCCCTGTCCGGCGCGGTCAGGGACGCGGTTGCCATCGCCAGGAGGTTCTGTTCGAACGCCCTCGCGCTGAGCGGTAATTCACCACCCTTGGCCAGATCGCGTGCGCGAGCCGACAGCATCGATGTCGTCAGTCGCAGGACCGTCCGCACACGCTCTTCCACCACCGGGTCGGGTAGGTGATCGATTGTCTGACCCATCAGCCTCACTGCACGCGCCATGCTCGGGTAGCTCACCGAGATGTAGTCCATCTGCGCCTGATCGAACCGATGGATCATCTGACCGAGGATCTGCAGATAATGCCGGCCCGATGCACTTTCGAGCTCTTCGGTGAGAGGGGCGACGATCAACACCACCGCGTCGCGCGCGGTACCTGGACCAGGCTCGGGCCACTGGGCGAGCAGCTGCGCTCGCCGTTGCTCCACCGCGCCCAGGTGCATGCTGAGGATTGCCTGCAGGACACCGTCCCGGGAACCGAAGTGGTAGCGCAACGCTGACGGGTTGCGTTGCCCCGCCCCCTGGACGATGTCACCGATCAGGGTCGCGTCCACCCCTCTTTCGGCGAATAGCTGCTCGGCAACGTCGAGGAGCTTGTCTCTCGTCGAATGCTCTCCAGAAGACATGCGGGCTATGGTACCTTCCCCGATCGTTAATACTAACTATTAGTAGGAAAGGTGCGACTGCATGCTCAAGCACGGCATGAGTTCCCTCGCCGTCATCGCCGCGGCATCACTTCTCACAGTGGTCGGCGCCGGGTCATCAGACGCAGGCGTCGGCAACCGCCCGCTTCCCTACGCCGACACCGGCTGGGTCACCCTGCACGGCGACGCCGGTAACCGTCGCGAGCAAATGAGCGCGACGCCGGCGGCGGACTACTCCCGCTGGACCGCACTCGAGGGAGCGACGCTGTTGACCGCCCCGGTGATCGCGCCGAACGGCAACATCGTCGTCACCACGGGAAAGGCCGAAGGCAACGCGAACCTCCACATGCTCGACCGCAACGGTGCGACCGTGTGGGACTCGCAACCATGGAACGGAAAGGCCGGCGTCGATTCCGGGGCCGTGATCTCGAGCCCGATCGTCGACGAGAACGGCGATATCTTCATCAGCGATTCCGACCAGCTGTGGTCGTACTCGAGCGACGGCCGGGTCCGATGGGTCATCGACCTTCCGCCGGCCCCCACACCCAACCCCTTCGCGGCCGGCTCCCGCTCCATCAACCCCTTCGTCACCGCGATCTTCACCAAAGACGGTGCGGTGATGGGGACGACGGCATTCGGTCAGGTCGTAGTCGCCGACCGCGCCACAGGAGCCCTTCGCGCCCCGGTGTTCCAGCTACCCGGAACCATTGCCGCACGGTCGACGGCGCAACCCATGTCACCGAGCCTGTGGTCGAACGGGCTCATGGACCCCGCCATCATCGACCCCATCTATCAAATCATCTTGGGCAGTATCGTCCGCAGCGCCAACACCCCTGCAATCGATTCGAAAACGGGCCGTGTATTCATCGCCGCCACCGCCGCGAACGAAGGTCGGGGCGCACTCTACGGTCTCGACGTGACCCCTCCACGAGGCCAGAAACAGGGGGAAGTCAAGATCGCCTTCGCCACCGAAATGGGGCCAGGAAGCGGATCGAGCCCCGTCCTCTCGCCCGACGCGAGGCGCGTTTACACCTGTGACGACGCCGGCGTCGTCTACGCCTTCGACACCAAGACCGGCAAAACCATCTGGACGGCGCCCTCGGACGGCACCGCCGCCGCATTCTCCGTGGCGCCCAACGGATCGATCTACGTGCTCACCAACCCGGGAGTGCTGACCGCGTTCAGCGACACCGGCACCAAGCTCTGGGACGCCGATCTGTCCGCGCAAGCTGCCGCCGCCCTCCCGGTCAACGACACCTACGGAAAGCCCATCGTGCGCGGTAACGGAAACCCCACCGTCGTGAACGGCGCCGTGCTGGTCCCGGTCTTCTACGGCTACGAAGTCCCAGCCATGGGGCACCAGGTCTCCGCCCCAATCAAGTCCGCGATCGTCGAGATCGATCCCACATCCGGCAAGGGACGCCGAGACCTCGCCTACGCAACCGACACCTCCGAGGGCATCATCGCGGTCGCTCCCGACGGCAGAATGTTCGCCACCATGGGCTCCATCACCTCATCGTCGACGGCCTCACTCGCTGCACTGGCCAACGCCCACCTGCCCGCCGACCTGCAAATGATCAAGCCGACCGGTGGACTGAACGGATTCACCCCGCGCGCAAAGGGAACCGGCAGCGCATCCTGACCCAACGGCGCATCCCGGCACCGAGCCCGGGGCTCATGCACCCCGGGCCAAATCACGACATGCACGAGAAACCCCCGGCAGGTCAATACCCAGATACCGGGAAACCTCACCCAGCGCGCGAGGCCGGCGAAAGACTGAGCCCCCACCCGAATATCGGAGGGGGCTCAGCAGAGTCTCTACCAGGCATCTTCGAGGATTGCGCCACGCAACTCGAGGTTGTGCGCAGCCCAGTCTGTCTTGCCGTTCGGTTGCAGGTGCGTTGCGATCACCCGGGTGATCGCGGAACGGACTTCCTGGTCGTCGCGCCGGTATGACCGGAGGTAGCCGCACAGGCTGTCGAGGCAATCTCAGTAACACGTGACAGACCAACGTCGGACATAGTGCCGCAGTTCAGATGGTGAACCTTCATGAGAAGAATTCCGTGACTTTCCGTGGTTGGTGTCATGCGGCGTTGAGACAAGCTGCGGCCCAGGCTTTCTGGATGCCGGCCGGTTGAACGTAGGTAACCGAACCAGCAAGAGGCGGGCCTCGGCCAAGAACCTGGTGCGGTTCAGAATGTCCGCTATTCCGATGAGCGTGACTCCGGCGCATCTCGCGTTGGTTCTAGAAGTGAACCCGCCGGTGGGTGTTGGCCACTGCGGTGACGGACGAAACTCCGAGGACGCCGAATTCGTCATAGAGCGTGGCGGAACCGACGGCGACACCGGCCGCCGCGTGCTGACCGTTCGATTCCAGACCCAAACCATCGGATTCAGGCATCCGGCAAAGGTTCAGAGTGACATCGGCGTTGATGAAAGGCACGCCGTCCTCGCTCCAGTTGGTGACGAAACTCGTGGCCTCGGCCAGAGTGGCGACGCGAGTGAAGGGGGTTGCTTTCTCGCCCGCGATGGCGGGAATCATCGTCGCGGTCCACATCCGTTTGCGGGCGTTGTTTCGGTGGTCGGCGAAGTCGGCCGACCAGTCGTCGGGGTATCCCGCGCTGCTGATCATCGAGGCCGATGTGGTTGGCACCGCCGGATCCGCAACGATGCCGGGACGGGAGAAGTCCGGGGCGGGTGTCCAGGCGTTGCCGTCGGCTTGGTCCGCCTCCAACGGGCGCACGAATAGCGCTGATGCTCGGACAACGACGTGATCGGACTGGACCAGGTCCAGATGCAGGAGCGCCAGTCGCGTGCTCGATCGGATGATTTCGGTCCGGGCTTGGATCGCGTCGAAGGTGGTGGGTCTGATGAAGTCGAGGGTTAGACGGCATCCGGCCGACTCGATCGGACAGTGTCGTTCCAGTTCCCGAGCCGCGAGCGCGGTCAGGGCTTGGCCGCCGATGGAGTCGGGTCTCCACGGTCCTCGTGCTGTTTCGAGTGCAGCGAACCCACCCTCGAGAGATTCAAAGAATCCAGTCGCCAAGTCAACGGCATTCGACATCCCACACGCCCCCTGTCACGTTCTGTATCGCCACGATACACATCGACGCTAGAACACGTTTCACTACGTCGTTGGGGTCGAAGCTTGAAGGCCCTGCAGCACAACGAAATCCGGATGCTGCATCGCCTTGTCGGCACCGCGTGGGAAACGCACGACCTTGCCGCATACCGCACTGACAGAATCGGCCAGTCGGGGCGCCAGCGGCCGGAACCTGGTGCGGTGCATAACGTCCGCTACGGCCGGTCGGGGTGTCCACTGACATGGTTGCGTGGCTGGACGGGTCGTTCGGCGGCGAGGAAGGGGATCAGGAGGTCGAGCAGGGCGTGTGGCCTGTCCAGCGGGATGATGTGGCCGCAGTCTGGAATGAGGTGGCCTGCGAGGTTATCGGTGATGGGGCGGAGTTGCTGTTCCAGGGCGGCGCCGACGGGGTGGGAGCCGATGGCGAGGGTGGGGGTGGTGAGGCGGTTGGATGCTGCGGCTCGAGCGAGTTGGTGGGCTGTGGTCGGAAGGGCGCGGTAGTAGGAGAAGGCGCAGCGTAGGGCGTCGGCTCCGGTGTAGGCGTTGGTGAATGCTTCGTGGATATCTGTGCGCACGCCTCGGCCGCGGGTGCCGGTGGTGAGGAACCATTCGATGTAGCGCGCCTCGTGGCCGAGCAGGACCGTTTCGGCGAGATCGGGGACGGCGTGGAATCCGAACCACCATGGCGGGCCCGCGGCGAGGAAGTCCTCGGCGCCGGGAAGACTGCCCAGCAGTGCCTCCATGACCACCAGCCGTCGCACTCGGGCGGGGTGGCGCAGGGCGAGCAGGACCGCGACGGGGGTGCCGGCATCGATCGCGACCACGGCGGCGGTGGGTTCGCCCAGCGCATCGAGGATTCCGGCGAGATCGGCGGCCAGCGTGCCGGCGTCGTAGCCGTCCGGCGCGCGGGTGGTGGCGCCGAACCCGCGGAGGTCCGGGGCGATGACCCGGTAGTGCGCGGACAGCGGGCCGATGATCTCGCTCCAGACTCGCCAGGTGTGTGGAAAGCCGTGCAGCAGAACGACTGCGGGACCGGAGCCGGCAATGGCGACATTGGCGCGGATGCCGTTGGTCTCGATCCGGCGCAGCTCGATGGACGCGGTACGGGGCGGCGACGTGCGGGACATCCCAACCTCCTGGTGGTTACCTTTGGTTACCAGAAAACGGTAGGTAACCTCAGTTGCCCTGCCAAGAAGGCACTTTGAACACAGGTGGTGAGGTCCAGGTGACTACTCGATCAGCGCATGCGAAGGCACCGGATCGCGGTGATCTGTTCGATCGCCAATGCCCGACACGCCAGTTGCTGGACCGCATCGGAACGAAATGGACGTCGATGGCGGTCAAGGTCCTCGCGCAGGCCGCCCCGGGCGAGGTGCGGTTCGCCGAGTTGCGGCGGCGGATGCCCGGTGTATCCCAGAAGATGCTGTCGGTGACCCTGCACAATCTGGTCCGGGACGGTCTGGTCATCCGCCGAGTGGAGCCGACAGTGCCGCCGCGCGTGCACTACCGGCTCACCGAATTGGGCTTGTCCCTGGAGATCCCGTTGGCGGCATTGCGCACCTGGGCGGAGGATCACATGGCCGAGATCGACTACGCCAACACCGTCAACGACGCACGAGCCGACCCGAGCGCCACCGAATAGCTCCTGTTCCCTGACCGTCAGTGCCGTGCTGCCACCACCTCGGTCGCCACCTCGAGGAATTTCGGGTCGGTGACGGCCGGGACCAGGATGAACTCGTCGCAGCCGGCCCGCTCCGCACCGTCGAGAATGTCGGCGAGCACCTCGGGGCTCGACGCCCGCGTCGAGGCGGCGACCGCCTCGGCCAGCTGGGGTCCGAGGAAACCGAGGTAGCGAGCGGTGAAGGAGCGCAGCGCCTCCGGCGCGTCGGCGACGCCCAGGGCGGTGAAGCAGCCGCTGACCTTGCGCGGGGTCGTCGCACGACCGGCCTCGGCCCAGCACCGGTCGGCGAGCTCGCCCGCCTTGGCGATCTCTTCGGCATTGCCCGCGACGCTGAAGCCGGAGATGCCGTCGGCCCATCGCGCCGCCCGGCGCATCGCCTTCGGACCCATCGCGCCGGCGAGGATGATCGGTCCGCCCGGCTGCACGCACGCCGGGCCGACCGGGTCCGCACCCTCGAATGGCGGCTCGCCGGCGAGCAGTGACTTCAACTCGGCGACCTTGTCGTCGAGCTGCTGGTGCCGTCCCTTGAACTCAGCGCCGAGAGCGCGGTAGTCGTGCTCACGACCGCCGACGCCGACGGCCACCTCGAGGCGGCCGTTCGAGAGCTGGTCGAGGGTGCCGATCTGTTGGGCGACCATCGCGGTCGGGTGCTGTGGAAGCACGAAGAGGTTCGCCAAGACCTGCACCCGCTCGGTCACCGCCGCGCAGGCGCCCAGCGTCGCGACCATCTCGGGGTTGGAGAACGTCACCCTCTCGCCCACCGAGACGCTCGAAAACGGGCCCGCGTCGATGCGCCGGGCCCAGTCGAGCGTCGTACCCGGTCCGTAGCCGGGAGCCATCTGCGGAAGTGCGACACCGATCTTCATGTGGCGACCTTCGCACGATTCCTTGGAGGACGCATAGTAGTGATCAGGCATGGGAAGGGGCGGAGTTGCGTATCGGAGTTTCCGGACCACACGGGACCGGCAAGACGACCTTGGTCGAAGAGCTGTGTGCGCGATTGGAACCCCGGCACACGGCGGTCGAGGAACCGTACGTACTGCTCGAGGAGCAAGGATACGAATTCGCGTATCCACCTGTGGCCGAGGACTATCGGGTGCAGTTGCGCTGCGCGACGCGTCTGCTCGGTGATCGCGCACCCGCCGCGGTATTCGACAGGACACCACTCGACTTCCTCGCTTACCTGGCGGCCGTCGGCGTCGATCCCGAAGCCGGGATCGACGAATCCGCGATACGCACCGCGCTGGCCTCCCTCGATCTGCTGGTGATCGTTCCGATCACCGCGGAGACCGAACGTGCACTACCCGCGCCGGAGCTGACCCGGCTCCGCCGGAGCGTGAACGATGCTCTGCTGGAACTGGTTTACGCCGACGCCATGGAACTACTCCAAGGCGTGCCCGTTCTCGAGCTGACCTGCCCGCTCGACGAGCGCGTCCACGCGGTGCTCGAAGCGCTGACAGGTCGCCGCGGGAATCCGCGGCAGTGATCGGGTGGCGTCGAGAATTCGGGCTGGGCTGACCGATGAATTCCGGAGGCACACGTCGTCGACACCTCTGGATACACCGACAGCGGTGGGCCGGGGCAGAAGCAATCGATCCGGGCAGTGGTCCGGCCGAGCGAGCGGGAGGCGCAGTGAGCGGAACGACGGTGTTGGTGGCGGGGGCGAGTATCGCGGGACCCGCGTTGGCCCACTGGTTGTATCGGCGGGGCGCCGCGGTGACGGTGGTGGAGCGGGCATCCGGACTGCGACCGGGCGGGCAGGCGGTCGATGCGCGCGGGGTGGCCAAGGAGGTCATCCGGCGCATGGGGCTGGACACGGAAGTGCGCGCGGCGCGCACCGAGACCGCGGGCGCGTACACCGTGGACGCGGACGGGACAGTGCTGGAGACGTTCCGCGCGGAGGACGACGGCGGCGACGGGTACATCGCGGACATCGAGATCCTGCGCGGGGATCTGTCGCAGGTGCTCCACGACGACACCCGCGACGGTGTCGACTACATCTTCGGCGACCGGATCGCCGAGCTCACCCAGGACGCGGACGGGGTCGACGTGACCTTCGAGAGCGGCGACCGGCGGCGGTTCGACCTGGTGATCGGGGCGGACGGACTGCATTCGTCATTGCGGGAGATGGTCTTCGGGCCGCATGAGCGCTTCGTCCGTCATCTCGGGCTGGCGCTGGCGTTCTACAGCGTCCCGAACGAGTTCGAGCTGGATCGCTGGCTGATCGACTGCCAGCAGCCCGGGCGTTCCGCCGGCCTGCGACCCATCCAGGACGCCACCCGCGCGATGGCCATCTTCTCCTTCACCGCAGCCGATCTCGACGTCGACTATCGCGACATCGAGGCCCAGAAACGCCTGCTGCGCGAGCGAATGTCCGGTATGGGCTGGCTGACCCCGCGCATCCTCGCGCACCTCGACGACACCCCGGACTTCTACCTCGACCAGGTCGCCCAGGTGATCATGGACCGCTGGTCGACCGGACGCGTCGGCCTGCTCGGCGACGCGGCGTTCAGCTCCTCACCGATGTCCGGGCAGGGCACCGGTCTGGCCCTGGTCGGCGCCTACCTGTTGGCCGGCGAGTTGGCCGCGGCCGGATGGGATCCCGAGGCCGGGTTCACCGCCTACGAGGCCCGCATGCGTTCGTTCGTCGAAGCCAACCAGGAAATCGGGCGGCTGCACGCGCACAGCCTCACCGCCCCCGCACCCGACTCCGAGCCGAGCGCCGAACCCGAGTGGGACCTCGAGCTGATCGACCGCGCGATCAACGGCATCGAACTGCCCGACTACGCAGACCTCCCGGACCGCAGGGCACCGGCCGGAACGCCGACCACCTAGTCGGACAACCGATTCCGGTGCGCCGACGGCAGGAGGTCAGAGTTCGGACCAGGCGATCTCGGACCAGGGGGCGATGCGGCCGGCGTGCAGGTGGAGGTGGAAGTCGGGCCCGTCGTGGGTCCGGTCTTCTTCGGGGTCGGTGAGTTGGGTGATGGTGCAGATGTAGTCGCCGTTGGGGAGTTCGATGCTGGAGCCGTAGATTTCCTTGTCGTCGTCCACGGCGGAATCGGCGTACTGGGCGGCCATGGTGACCGTGTCGAGGTTGACGACGACCAGCTCGCCGCCGGTCACGGTGATGGGGCCGGCGGTTTGCCTGATGATCGGGAGTCGGGGATCCACAGGCGAATCCGAGAGGTCGATTCGCCACTGCTCCTCGCCGCCGGTTCCCCAGAGCAGGATGGACTGCTGGGGCAGCGCTGATTCGATGTGTTCGAACAAGCTCTCCAACGTCCAGTCCTCGCCGACGAACGAGGTGTAGGCGTGAGGGTCGACGAGGCCGAGAAACCCTGATTCATCGGTTATTTCGTCGATCTGATGGTGAAGCTGCGCCATGCCGTAGGTCCTCCCGGATTGATCACCGGAACCATACCGGCACGCCGTACCGACCTGGCTGGTCGGTGCGGCATGGCGAGGCGGCGTAGCGAATTCACGCCGCGTGCAGGGCGGTGACGGCCGACTGACACGGTCACTGATACGCGGCGGGCTCGAATTGGGCAAGCATGGCCTGCAGCGCGCGTTGATCCGGTCCGACGAAGGCCGGTGCGCCGGGGGCCGTCACCGCCATGTCGAAGAGGCGATCGTTCATGCCCAGGGCCGGGGGCAGGTGGGTGCTGTAGACGCCCGAGGGATCGAGTCGGCGGATGGGATCGACTGTGGACAGATACTTTTCGGTATCGACCAGGTGGATCCAGGGGCTGTCGACCGATGCCCACAGCAGTTGGGCCGGGTTCAGGTCGCCGAGGGCGCGAGCGTCGGCGGAGGTCGCCAGTTCGGCGGTGGGCAGGGGCGCGCCGAAGCAGTCGGAGCTGAAGAACGCGCCGGAACCGGTGTCGAAAACGCCTACGGTGGCCGGGTTGTCGAACAACGGCGGCCGGACGCCCGTCAGTCGGCGGTCGCCGACGTCGAGGTGCTCACCGGGGTTGAGGAAGTAGATGCGGTCCATGGGCATCTCCCACTCGCAGGACATGAGGCCCATTCCGATGAAGGTGGTGACCAGCCGGGCGTGCGGGGCGGCGTCGAGGAGCCGCCACAGGCCTCCGGTGTGATCGCGGTCCGGGTGGGTGAGCCAGATCCAGCGCACGTCGGCGGGATCGAGGACGCGAGCCAGGTCGGTGACGAAATCCTTTCCGGGGGTGCTCAATCCGGTGTCGATGACGACCGGTTCGGCGGCGTGCAGCACGTAGGCGTTGGCCGGGACGAAACCGAGGCCCGGCGCCTCGATGGCGTCGCTCAGCACCGTCACGTCGGGGGTGATCGAATGAATGTTCATGGCGACTCCTGAAGTGGTCGGATACGGCCTCGGTCTCGGGGAATGATCAGAACGGGACTTGGGTGCCGAGCGGAGCGTCGAGGGAGCCGCGGCCCGACAGGGCACGGCAGAACTCGATCGCGTCGAGTTCGAAGGCGTCGCCGCCGCCGGGCGACGACCAGTCGCCGCCGGCGGGTCCGGTGAGGGTGAGGCGGTACGGCTTGCCATGGCGGGCAGCCCATTCGCGCACCACGTCGTCGACGATGCGGCCGTCGTGGTCGGCGGTGAGGGCGAGCGGGCGGCCGGTCGCGCGGCTGAGGTCGATGCGGTGCATCCACGGGTCGCGGGTCAGAATGACGTCGATGAGGTAGCCGAGGGTCCAATGTTCGCGCTCGCCGTTGACCAGCTCGGTGCCGCCCATCGCGCGGCGGCGCAGGAATCCGGGCGTGCGGCGGCGGCCCGTGGCGGCCTTGGGGCCGATCCGGCGGAGGTCGGTCACCAGCTCCGCCGGTGTGCGCCGGCCGAATTCGCGGACCTGCAGGGCGGTGAGCGCGTCGACCATTTCGGCTTCCCCTCCCAGCCGTTTGTCGGCGATGCGCATCTGGCGGCGGCTCTCGAAGGGCGAGGAGGCCATGGCGGCCATTCCCACGATGTGCGAGACCAGTTGGCGCACGGTCCATTCCGTGCATTCGGTGGGCCGTTCCCAGTCGCCCGGGGCGAGAGCGGCGACCGCGTCGGCGACTCTGGCGTATTCGTCGGCCGCCAGACGCATCGCGTCCGGGCGGGCGATTCCGGGCTGCAGCGGCGTCTCGACGGCGCCGCGCACGGTGGTCTGGTTGTCACGCATGGCTTCCCCTAATGCGGTTCGGGCCCCAATGTTTCGGAGTCCGGCGGCAGGCCCACGCCGTCGGCCCACATCTCCACGGCCCGATCCAGCAGGCGGCGACGGGTGTCGCCGCCGGGATCATTGGCCAGCTGCTGATCCACCAGGCCACCGATGATGGCGAAGAGGATCTCCACGTCGTCGCGGTCCACGACCCCGGCCGACCCCAGCAGGTCGATCGCCTGCTGGACGGTCCGCACCGAGGGCGCGAACGCCTCCTCGGACGGTACGAAGCCGGGGATCGTGCGCTGATTCATCAGCTGGTAGCGGGCCAGGTCCGCCACCGAGAACTCGAAGAACGATCGCGCCATGGCCCGCACCCGGCCCCGCGGGGAGTCCGGCAGGCGCCGCAGCTCCCGCCCGGAGACCTCCTCGTACTCCAGCCAGGCCGAACCGAACATGGCGTCGTAGATGGCGTGCTTGGAGGCGAAATGGGTGTAGAGCGAGGGCGCGCGCATCCCGACCCGATCGGCCACGGCCCGCAGCGTGAGCTGTGCCAGCCCGTGCTCGCGGGCCACCGACCACGCGACATCGAGAATCTCCCGCCGAGTCGCCTCACGGCGTTCGGCTTTCCTATCGCGCGTAGTTTCGCCTAACACAGTTAGGAGTGTGATCCGGGTCACATCAGAAGTCAATAGCCGAACGACATGATCGGAGCTCGGCGGTGTCGAGACCGGTCGGAATCAGTCCGGCGCTCAGCCCTCCGAACGCTCCGAGGTGAGGCGCAGGCCACCGGCGAGCACGTCGGCCATGGTGTGCAGCAGAGGGTTTCGGGTGGCGGCCCGCCAGGCGGCGGCGTAGGTGATCATCAGCGGCCGCGGGTCCAGTGGACGCCACACCAGCCCGGGAACCGACGCGGTGCGCGACGAGCCGACCCCGATGGCTTCGGGGCGCAGGGGCAGCAGTTGCAGCATCTGCGCGTGACTCATGGCGCTGTCACTGAGCACGACCGACGCCCCGCGATCACGCAACTGGGCCAGCACCGAGTCGTGTACCTCGGGGGCGGCGTCGCGCGCGAACATGATGAGCTCGTGGCTGCCGATGCATTCGGCGGTCACCGAACACGCTGTGGCGAGCGGGTTTTCGCGCGACATGACGATGCCGAGTTCCTCGTCGGCGATCGGCGTGGACGTCAGGTGCTCGGCAAGTCGCACCGGTAGCCGCACCACGGCCAGATCGACCTGGTCGCGATCGAGCAGCCGCGCCTGATCGCCGCTCGTGCCGGTGGTGAGCACGACCCGCACTCCGGGTTGTCGCGCCTTCAACAGCGCCTCGATCCGGCCGGGCAGCCAGGCGGGCGCGCCGTTCACGATGCCGAGCCGGAACACCGCATTGCCCGGCTGGGCGACCGCGCGTGTCTGGCTCAGCGCGTTCTCGGCCGCCTCCAACACATTTCGCGCCGTCGCCAGCAGCACCTCGCCGGCGGCCGTCAACTCCACCCCGTGATTGCCGCGAATCAGCAGCGGCCCGCCGACCTCGCGCTCGACGGCGCGGATCTGCTGGCTGAGCGTCGGCGTGGAGATGAACAAGCGCTCGGCTGCCCGCCGAAAGTGCAGTTCCTCCGCCACCGCCACGAAGTACCGTAACTGCCGCAATTCCACCACTGAACTGTAGGCGGCGAGCCCCGTGAGCCGGTAGCGCGACAGACCGCGCCGACCGACAGACCACAAGGTCTGTACGGCGCGCGCTGGTCCACGACCGGGCCGCCCACGATCCCCGAGCGGCCCGGCTCACGCCCAGCCCGCGTGGGGTGCGGGCGCGGTGACGGTCGCCCAGCGTTCGGCGATGCGGCGGCCTTGGAAGCGCCAGAGGACGAAACCTTGGAAGGTCATGGGCTGACCGGTCGCCTTGTCGGTCCAGCGCCAGATATTGCGGCACATGACCTTGTCGCCCTCGGCGAGCATGTCGACCACGGTGACGTGCAGGCCCGGCAGCGACTCGTACATGCCGAGCATCATCTTCTCGTCACCGATCAGGTCGGTGGGTTTCCCGCCGGGACCGTCGTGATCGAGGAAATCGGGGGTCATATTGCGATGGATGACGGCGGCGTTGCGCCGGTTGACGAACTGCTCGAAATGATCCGCTACGAACTGCTTCATGGAATCGAGGGAGAGGTCGGTGGGCATGTTCGCCTCCTCTGCACGGCCGGACGACCCTTCCATGGTGCCGCCCGATCGCTCACGCCGGTAAGCGATTGGGCGGCAACAGGTCAGAGGTTGGGCAGTGTCAGAGGTTGGCCGGTCGGACGACCATGACGGAGGAGGCGCGTTTGCCGGACTCCTGGAGGAGGGCGATGGCGTGGCCGGCGGGGTCCAGGGCCGCGTAAACGCCTGGGATACCGACCGGTTCGAGCCAGCGGCCGTTGCGGAGGTCGTTCGCCTGGTCGTCGGTGATGTCGCGGACCGGGAAAGCGGTGAGGACCGCGGCGTCGATGTCCAGATTGAGAACCGGTTCTCCGGCCTCGGCGGCGGCCTCGACCTGGGCCAGCGTACGGGCGTGGTCGAGGGTGAAGGGGCCGACCGCGGTGCGACGCAGAGCCGTGAGATGGCCGCCCACACCCAGCTTTTCACCGAGGTCGCGGGCCAGGGCGCGAATATAGGTGCCCGAGGAGCAGTCCACGGCGACGTCGAGATCGACGAAATGGGTGTCGCCGGTGTCGATGTCGCGGCGGGCCAGGATTTCGAAGCGGCTGACGGTGACCGGGCGGGCCGCCAATTCCACCTCCTCGCCGGCGCGGGCACGGGCGTAGGCGCGCTCGCCGTTGACCTTGATGGCGCTGACGGTGGCGGGGACCTGCTGGATATCACCGGTCAATTCGGCTACGCGCGCGGCGATCTCGGCGTCGGCGAGGTGCCCGGCCGCCGTGGTCGCGGTGACCTCGCCCTCGGCGTCGTCGGTGATGGTGGACTGACCCAGGCGGATGGTGGCCGTGTACGACTTGGTGGTCAGGATGAGCTGGCCGAGCAGCTTGGTGGCGCGCTCCACGCCCAGCACCAGCACACCGGTGGCCATCGGGTCGAGGGTGCCCGCGTGACCGACCTTCTTGGTGCGCAACAGCCTTCGGCTCTTGGCGACCACGTCGTGACTGGTCCAGCCGCCCTCCTTGTCGACGATCAGCAGACCGCCGAAGGCATCCACCAACGGCGGCAGCTTCTCCCGCTTGGGACCGGGCTGGCCGCGACGCTTCGCACCGCCCCGGGCCGCCGGCGCGGCCTCACCGTTCTCCGCCGCGCCGACCACGATCGATTCCTCGCCCATCAGGCCGTCACGATCGCGGTGAGGATGAGGCCGTCGCTGACGACCCAGCGGCCGTCGAACGAGGTCAGCGGGGTGCCGCCGTCGGTGACGGGGCCGGGGATCAGAAGATCGCTGTGGAAGGTGCCCGCGCCGCCGCCGGCCGACTCCTCGTCCACGGTGAAGGTGATGTGGGCGTCCTCGAAGCCGAGCCACAGGCCGGTCAGGGGGAACCACGCCTTGTAGGTGGCCTCCTTGGCGCAGAACAGCAGCCGGTCCAGGTGCAGGCCGGTGCCGGGGAGCACGGCGGAGAGCCACTCGCGTTCGGGCTCGAGGCTGACCGAATCCAGGACCCCGTCGGGCAGCTGACCGTGCGGTTCGGCGTCGATCCCGATCGAGCGGAAACGGAGCTTGTGGCCCAGAGCCGCGGCGCGATAGCCGTCGCAATGGGTGAGGCTGCCGACGATGCCGCGCGGGAACACCGGTTCGCCGGTGCCGCCCTTGCCGATGGCGACGGCGGGCTCACCCAGCTGGGTCAGGGCCTGGCGGGCGCAATAGCGGGCACCGATGAAATCACGGCGGCGCTTCTCGACCGCGCGAGCGATCAGATGCTCCTCGCCGGGATGCGGTTTCAGATCCTCCGGGTAGGCCGTCAGCTCGGCCGCCGCGACCCCGCTCGGGAGAATTCTGCCGAGTATGCGCGCCGACTCCGTCGCCGCGACTGCCCGCTCCTCGATGACCCGCCTCCTGCTCGCTTCCACCAACTGCCGCATCGAGCCTACCGGGCAGGCCGGTCACCGACCGCTTCGCGCGGACCTCCGCGACCCGGCCCGGCAGGCCGCGACGGATCAGACCAGGCCGCGACGGCGCTCGGCCTGCTCCTTCATCTTCACCGCGGCCGCCTGCATCTCCGGGGTGATCTTGAAGTGGCCGCCCCACTCGTTGAGGGTGTCGCCGTAGTCGGGGACCGGCAGGATCTGACGCAGCAGCTTGTCGGGCAGGCCGCGGCGCTGCCACTCGCGCGGGTAGCCGAGCGACACCTCCTCGAAGCGGACGCCGTCGTACCAGGTGGTGCGCGGAATGTGGAGGTGGCCGTAGACGGCGCAGACCACGTTGTAGCTGGTGTGCCAGTCCGCGGTCAGGTCGGTGCCGCACCACAGGGAGAACTCCGGGTACCACATCATGTCGACCGGCTTGCGCAGCAACGGGAAGTGGTTGATCAGGACCAGCGGCGTGTCCGTGGGCAGCGCGTCGAGGCGGCGCTGGGTGTACTGGACGCGGGCGTGACACCAGGCGTCGCGCGTCAGGTACGGCTCGGCCGACAGCAGGAACTCGTCGGTCGCCACCACATTGCGGTCGCGGGCGATGGCCAGGCCCTCGGCCTTGGTCTTGGCGCCCTCCGGCAGCCACGAGTAGTCGTAGAGCATGAACAGCGGGGCCAGGGTGACCGCGCCGCCGAACTCCTCCGCGCCCGCGCCCTCCCACACCGGGAACGGGTCCTCCGGGGTGACGACGTCCAGATCGCGGCACAGCGACACCAGGTAGTCGTAGCGGGCCGCGCCGTGCATCTGCACGGGATCCTTTGCGGTGGTCCACAATTCGTGATTGCCGGGCACCCAGATGACCTTGGCGAAGCGGCCGCGCAACGTCTGCAGGGCCCAGCGGATGTCATCGGTCTTCTCGCCGACGTCACCGGCCAGGATCAGCCAGTCCTCGGGGGAATCCGCGTGGATCGCCTCGACCACCGGCTTGTTGCCCTGATGACCGACATGGATGTCGCTCACCGCCATCAACTTCGGAATCACCCGGTTCCGCCTTCCTGTTCACGACCGTCCTGGCAGCAACCATCCCGGCCTCCACCAGATTCCCATGCGCGGGAGAAACCGACGTCACCGCACCCAGCGAAGGCGAGCCGCGGCACCGAATCCGGCCGCGACGGTGAGGGTTCCGGACGGCTCCCGGCGACACGACGCCACCGCCACATGGCAGGGGCGCGGGATCTCGGCGGGAATGCGGACGCCGCCCTCGATCTCGTAGCGCATATTGGTGACCTTCCAGCGCTGCGCCTGAGGATCGTCGGGGGTGATGGGCGGGGCGTCGGCGCGGGCCACCACCATGACCTCGGTGATACCGGTCGGCCACTGGAAGACCAGCAGGCCATTGCGCTCGGCGAGGCCGCGCACGGTCGGCAGGCCGGTGGGATCGGGACCCGCGGCGGTGGGCGTGCCGGCCCCGGCGGTCCGGTCCGAGCGGGTCATGTCCGAGGCTCGTCCCGAGATGGAGGCGACCACGCCGTACACCGGTACCGGTCCGGCGGGCGCGCCGCCGTCCTCCATCGCGACGCCGCGGGTGCGGCCGACCACGCGCCAGGAACCGTCCGCGAGCAGCCGGGTGATGCGGTACTCGGCCTGATCGGTGGTGGACGGGGTCCAGGTAATGACGACCGTGCCGTCCGGTTTGCGGCTGACGGTGACGTGTTCGGGCGCGGCGACGCGGAGTTCGGCCAGGGCCGCGCGGGCCTCGGCGTGGTCGGCGCAGACCTCGAGGACTTCGCGCACCGCCTGCATGCGCAGGCCGGGATCGGCGGGGAGGGCCTCGAATAGGCGGCCCGCCTCGACCACGGCGGCCCGCGCCCGGCCGATCAGCAGTTCCCGGCTCGCGCCGCGCGGATCCGGATTCGCGACATCGGCGGCTCGCCGGTCCAGGAAGTCCAGGTGCTCGGCCAGCGCCTCCACGAATCGCCGCCCCGCACAGCAGGACACGGCGGCCCGCCAGTGCACGACCGCCTCGGCGAGCACCCGCTCGACGTCCTCCCCCACCGCGCGCACCGAACGCGCGGCCGCCGCGTCATCGCCGACCAGTCGCCGGGCGTCGGCGATGAAAGCCGCCGCCTCCTTGGGCTTTCCGGCCCGCAGCGAGGCCCGCGCCGCCCGCAACGCGGCCTCCCACGGCCGCCCCGACTGGTTCGTGTCGTCGTAGGGCCTCCGCTGCCAGTGCTCGGGCTCCGGAGCTCGCGAGGAGTCCGCGCCGCCGCGCAGCGGCACGCCACCGCCCGAGGGCCCTTGCCCGCCGGCGGTTCCGGCCGCGCCGCCCGCCGATGCCGTGGCACCCGAGCTCGGATCACCGTGTGCCCCAGTGTTTCCCGCCGAGGGCTCGCCCGACGCGCCGCGACCGGACGTCGGCGTCGAGTGGGCCGACGATGTCGCGGGGTTGCCGGACTGCGCCGCACCCGCGGTTCGAGGCGGGGACGCGAGGTGCTCGCGGCCCTCGACGGTGGTGCCGAGTTCATCGGCGAGGCCGATGAGGATGCGTTCGGCGTTGGCACGGTCGAGACCGCCGGCGATGGCCACGCCCAGCAGGTAGTCGAAATCCGGTGCGACCAGGAGGTCTTCGACGAGCACAGCCGCGCGGACCTGCGGGCGCAGCTGGTCGGTGACGGTCTCGGTGATGGTCAGCAGGTAGGCGTCGACCAGCGGGCCGCCCGGCTCGAGCAGGTCGCCGATGTGGATGAGGAGTTCGTCGAGGACCACGCGCAGGCGGCCGGGCGGGAGCTCGCGGGTGCGGGCGCGCAGGGCCTCGGCGCGCAGGCGGATCTCGTTGCTGCGGTGGGCCGCCGAGAAGTCCATGTCGAGCAGCGACAGCAGGGTGGGCACCGGGTCACCGGCGAGGAGCCGCTCGTATTCGGCCAGCAGCGACCGGATCTGGCGGCGACGCTCGGTACTCAGCGCGGGCGCGGCCGGGGGCGGCGGCGCGGCGGGGGCCTCGTCGATGATGCGGTGGCGGCGCACCCGGGCGGCGACCTCGGCGACCGTCAGCCCACCCAGGCGGCCGATGTCCTCGAGGCCCGCGATCTTCCCGGCGGGAATGCCGTGGTGCCGCTGGATCAGCCGCTCGATGGCGGCATCGAGCATCTCGTAGCGTTCGGCGTCACGACGGTCGCGCAACTGCTTGACCCGGTCGGCCTCGATCAGCCGGGAACCGGTGTGCAGCAGCGGCTCGGACAGTTCCTGATGCGCCTCGACCAGCAACCCGGCCAGCACCCGGAACTTGGGGTGGTCGCGCAGCTTCTGCCACAGCGCCCACACCTGCTCGACGCGCGCGGCGACGTCGGCGTCACTCAGCCGGGACGCGTCGGTGAGCGGAATGTCGTACAGCTCGAAGGCATCCGACTCCGCGAGGCCGCCGCGGCGTTCGACGGCGGCGAGGACGCGTTTGCGATAGTCATTGGGATCGAAGGCGTGCATGGCTTTTCGTCGGACAGCGTATACCGGTCAGGAATTGCGGCGGCGGGTGCGCTGCAGCTGATCCAGCTCGCGCTCCACATCCGCCTGCGACAGGGTGGCCCCGGTCTGCACCGACAAGGTCAGCGGCAGATCGGCGTCCACATGGTAGGCCGTCACGTGCAGTACACCGTCGAATCCCATCTCGAAGGTCACCCGGACTTCACTACCCTCCGGATACCCCGGCGGAATATCGCGAATCCTGCCCTCCACCAGCACCTTTGTGTCCTCGGGCCGGGTCGAGGCGGCCTGCCCCTGCTGCTCGACGATGGTCAGCTCGATCTGCTCCTGGTTCGCGCGCACCGTGCCGTAGGAGCGCCGCACCTTGATCGGCAGCGTCTGGTTGCGGTGCACCAGCCAGCTCGCCGCCAGCCCGTTGAACGGATCCAGCGCCAGCACCCCGAACCCGCGCGACACCACGGTGTCGACCTGGATCTCGATCATGCGGCGCACCAGGCTCACCGGCTGGCCGAAGGACGCTGCCACCCGCACCAGCGAGCCCTCCAGGTCGCCGGGATCGGCGTCACCGAGCGGCGCTCCGTCGCGGAGCCGCCCGCGGGTCAGCAGGTCCGCGGCCACCAGCCGCTCCATCTCCAGCTTCTCGCCGTACAGCGCGGCGCCGCGGGCCACCGACAGGTCGGGGTCGCGCAGTTCGCCGGTGAGCCCGAATTCCTTCTGTAGCTGTTCGGCCACCATCGGCATGCGCGAGGAGCCGCCGACCAGCAGCAGCCGGTCCACCTGCCGCACCCCGCGCTTCTCGGCGGCGGCCAGCACGGCTTTGGTCAGGTCCAGGGTGCGCCGCATGAGCGAGGCGGTCAGCGATTCCAGATCGGAGCGGGTCAGCGGGATCACCGCCCGCGCGCCGTCGTGCGCGATCACCACCTCGGTGGCCTCGGCGGTGGTGAGCTCCTGTTTGGCCTGTTCGGCGGCCAGCACCAGCAGCTGGGAGCCGACCGAATCGTCCAGGGGGTCTTCGGCATCCGGGTTGGCCGCGCAGAACTGCTGCGACAGGTACAGCGCCAGCCGCTCGTCCCAGTCGGCGCCGCCGAGCTGATGGTCACCTTCCACCGCGAGCACCGAGATGCGGCGGTCGGCCAGTTCGATGACGGTGGCGTCGAAGGTGCCGCCGCCGAGGTCGTAGACCAGCACGGTCTCGCGCGTGGGTTCCTTGCCGAGGTCGATACCGCCGTCCAGGCGCCCGAATCCGTAGGACAGCGCGGCCGCGATCGGCTCCGAGAGCACACCCGCCACATCGAATCCGGCGTAGGTTCCGGCCTGGATGGTGGCGCGGCGCTCCTCGTCACCGAAGTAGGCGGGCACCGTGATGACCGCACGCCGCACCGGTTCACCACCGGAGAACTCGGCATCGGCGGCAAGGCTTTTCAGGATGAGCGCCGACACCGCGGGCGCGGACCACAGCTGCCCGTGCGCGCCGAACCGCCACTCGGCGTCGCCCATGCGGCGCTTCACCAGGGTGCACACATTGTCGGGGTCGAGCCGGGCCTGCCGGCGCGCGCCTTCGCCGACCACATGGTCGGTCGCGGAGGCGAACAGCACAACGGAGGGAACGGTCGGTTCCCCCTTCAATCCGACCAAGACCTGCGGCCGGCCATCTGCGTCAATTGCCGCAATTGCCGAATTCGTTGTGCCCAGATCGATTCCATAGACCCCCATGGCGGCGATGGTAGCAGTCACCGGCGACAGCTGGGTTTATCGTTCGTGCATGACCGATCCAGCCCCGGCGGCCACGATCCCCCTGGCGCCCCCAGCGACCGCGGAGGAGTCCGCCCCGACTCTCGACCGCATCACCGAACGCATCGACGACCTCGCCCGGGTCATCGCGCGTCAGGCTGCCACCATCGAGCGACTAGCCGACGCCGCCAAACTGAAGATCCGCGACGAGCGCGCCGAGGCCGACGCGCCACTGCTGCGCGATCTGTTCGCCCTGCACGGGCTGGCGCAGACCTTCGTGTCCACCTCGAATTCGGAACCGGACCGGCAGGGCTTCGAGGCCATCAATCGCCGGGTCGAGCGCATGCTGGCCGAGCGCGGCGGCGAGCTGGTGACGCCGTTCCGGGGCACGGCGTTCGATCCGGAGACCATGGAGGCCGCCGAGATCGTCGGCACCGACGACCGGGAGGCGGACAAGACCGTGGAGTCGGTCATCCAGCCCGGCCTGACCATAGGGGATCGCTCGATCCGGCCCGCGAAAGTGGTTGTGCGGCGGTATCGAGGGGCCTGATTCCGGACCAAAACTGACACGTGTTCTAGTAGGCTGCGAAGTGCACGGACTGATCGATCGCGGAGGACGCAGATGAGTCAGCACTATCGCAGCATCGATGTCGGCGAACCGATGACGCGGTTCGCCCGGGGGTGGCATTGCCTCGGGCTCGCCGAGAGCTTCCGGGACGGACAGCCACACTCGGTCAACGCCTTCGGCACCAAACTGGTGATCTGGTCCGACAGCAAAGGCGAATTGCACGCCCTCGACGGCTACTGCCGGCACATGGGCGCGGACCTCGCCTACGGCAGCGTCAAGGACGACAATATCGCCTGCCCCTTCCACGATTGGCGGTGGCGCGGCGACGGCAAATGCGCCGCCATTCCCTATGCGCGGCGCGTTCCGCCGTTGGCGCGCACCCGGTCCTGGACCACCTGCGAGGAGAACGGCCAGTTCTTCGTGTGGAACGACCCGGAGGGCAATCCCCCGCCGCCCGAGGTCGCCATTCCGCACATCGAGGGCATCGAGACCGACCAGTGGAGCGACTGGGACTGGAACTCACTGCTCATCGAGGGCGCGCACTGCCGCGAGATCATCGACAACAACGTCGACATGGCGCACTTCTTCTACATTCACTTCGCGTACCCCGTGTACTTCAAGAACGTGTTCGAAGGGCATGTGGCGACCCAGTTCCTGCACTCCAAGGGCCGGCCGGACATTCACGCCAAGTCCAACTATTCGCAGGAAATGTCGCTGCTGCGTTCGGAGGCCTCCTATTTCGGGCCGTCGTACATGATCAACTACCTGCACAACGACTTCGGTGACAACACCGTCGAGGTGGCGCTCATCAACTGCCACTACCCGGTTACCCACAACTCGTTCATGTTGCAGTGGGGCGTGAGCGTGCAGCGCATCCAGGGGCTGCCGCCGGAGAAATCCGAGAAACTCGCCAAGGCCTTCGGCAAGAGCTTCGGTGTCGGATTCCTCCAGGACGTCGAGATCTGGAAACACAAGACCCGCATCGACAATCCGCTGCTCACCCAGGAAGACGGGCCGGTCTACCAGCATCGCCGCTGGTACGAGCAGTTCTACGTCGACGTCGCCGACATCAAGCCGGAAATGACGGCCCGCTTCGAATACGAAGTCGACACCACCCACGCCAACGAGAACTGGCAGGCCGAGGTCGCGCAGAACCTCGAGAAGCAGGCCGCCGCCCAGGCGAACGGCGCCGCGGACTAGGCGAACCCCTGCCGGGACGGGCTACGAAACCCGTCCCGGCACCTCGGCCCCGACCCGCGCCCAGCGTCCCGACAGCGCTCGCCAGGTGACCGCGATCAGGCGCAACAGCATGAAAACGACCAGGCCCGTCCAGATTCCGCCGATCCCCCAGTCGTAGGCCAGCGACAGCCAGATCAGGGGCAGGAAGCCCACCAGCGCCGACCCCAGCGTGGCATTGCGCAGGAACGCGGCATCACCCGCGCCGAGCAGCACGCCGTCGAGCGCGAACACAACCCCGGCCACCGGGATCATGGCGACGAAGAACCACCACACCACGTGGGTGCGATCCAGGACCGACGGGTCATCGGTGAACAGCCGCGGGATCACCGTGTACCCCGCCGCGAAGACGCCGGCCAGGACCAGCGAGAACACCGTCGACCACCCGGTGATCCGGCGCGCCAAACCCTGTGCGCCCCGCGCGTTTCCGGCTCCCAGGGCCGCGCCCACCAGCGTCTGCGCCGCGATCGCCAGCGAATCCAGGGTCAGCGCCAAGAAATTCCAGATCTGCAGCACCAGTTGGTGGGCGGCCACCGACGCCGCCCCGAATCGGGAGGCCACCGCAGCGGCCGAGACGAACGACGCCTGGAACGCCAGACTCCGCACGATCAGATCCCGCCCCAGCACCAACTGCGCCTTCATGATCGCCGGGTGCGGCGCGATCGGCACGTGCGCCCGCCACAATGCCCGGACGAACAGCGCGCCCGCGACCGACTGCCCCGCCAGATTCGCGACCGCGGAGCCTTCGAGCTCCAATCGGGGCGCGCCCAGCAGGCCGTGCACCAGCACCGGACACAGGATGCCCGAAACCACCAGCCCCGCAACCACGTACAGCAGCGGCCGCCGCGTCTGCTGCACCCCGCGCATCCACCCGTTGCCCGCCATGGACAGCAGGATCAACGGCACCCCGAACAATGCGATCCGCACCCACGACTCGGCCTTGTCGGCGATATCGGCCCCACCCGCGATGGCCCGGGTGATCGGCCCCGCGAACAACTGCACAACCGCGACGATCGCCACCCCCGCGCCCACCGCGATCCAACTGGCCTGCACCCCCTCGACCACGGCGCCACGCTCATCCCCCGCCCCGTGCCGCCGAGCCGCCCGCGCCGTCGTCCCATAACTCAGGAACGTCAACTGCGAACTGACCTGCGCCAGAATCAAACCGCCGACCGCGAGCCCCGCCAGCGCCAATGCCCCGAGCCGCCCCACCACGGCCATATCGAACAGCAGATAGATCGGCTCGGCGACCAGCACGCCGAGGGTCGGCACCGCGATTCCGAGAATCCGCCGCGGCCCCGCGGCCGCCGCCTCCGCACCACGAGCCTCCACCCGCGCACGCCTGGCCGCGTCATCCCCCGCCGATGCCGGGGATCCGGGATCCTCCCCGCCATCCGCCACGATCTCCGCACCGCTCATGGGCCCACCATCCCACACGGGAGCCGGCCGCCGCGCCCGCCGAGAGCCGTGAACGGGCAAATATATGAGGTGGAACGCGGACACGCTCGGCGGGCAATGTTAGATGCGCATGTCCGCATTTGGACATGCCGCCCTGCCGCCGACCGATCGATGACAGCGCGCGCCGGACGCCGGGAGTGCCCGACGTTCAGGGACGGATCATCGACGCAGCCGAATTCGCCGGGTTGCCGACCCGTAAGCAGAAGTCCCGGTACGCCGAAGGCGGCCACTCCCCCGAACTTGGCCGCCGACGGCTTCATTCATCGGCGAGCGCGCCACCACAGTGCCGCAACGATGACGGCGGCAGCGGCGAGCGCCGGGCGGGTGTACGGGGAGCGCGAGCGGGGCGGGGTGTCGCCGCGGATGGCGGACGCGAGCTGCGGGGTCGGGTGGACGGGCCGTAGTTCGAAGATGCGGAAGGCGCGGCCGCCGGAGAGGTCGTGTTCCATCTCGTAGCCCGGCCAGAATTCGACGGCGGTGTCCCAGGCCCGTTTTCGTTCGACGCCGGTGATCTGGGTGACCGTGACCGGGAAGCGCCGGCCGCCGACGTGGACGGTGGCGGTGGTGGCGGAGCGCAGATTGGCCGACCACGACGGGTGGTCGGAGCTGCCCCAATTCGAGCCGATGAGCAGGATGCTGTCGTCATTGGGGACGTAGAGCAGCGAGGTGGTGCGGGGGAGGCCGGTCTTGCGGCCGATCACGGTCAGTTCGAGGGAGGGCAGGCCCGCGATATCGAGAACGCCGTTGCGCCCCCGGGTGATTCGCCGGACCGCGCGGTCGGATGCGAGAATCGTGCCGGACGCGTGCATGACCCAGCGCTGGGTGCCGAGACGGCGGGCGATGCGGGGCAGAACGGTGGACGCCATGGGAATTCCTCACCGGTATCGGGAGTTCCGCGAACGCGGTCGCGCATGCCTTCGCCCACTTCGAGAATGCTGAAACGTCCTTGTCATCAAGCGTATTCGCGCGGAAGCCCCGGACTGTTCCCCCGGCAAGCCGTCGGCGGAGGATGGTTGTCGCATCCACTGTAATCACAAAGCCTTAACCGCGTGTGGCGAGCCGGAAATCGGATCAGGCCGACCGCCGCGAGGCCGTCGGAGGGCCGGGGATCGCAGCGGCCAGGCCATTGGCGAAGGGGATGCCTCGAACGCTCTGGAACAGGACGTAGCTTGTGGTGTTCTCACCCATGTTCGGAAACCGCATTTGATCGGTCATGTAATCGTGACGCCACCATCGACGGCGAGAGTCTGTCCGGTGACGTACCCGCCCGCATCGGATGCCAGCCAAACCAGTGTTGCGGCGAGTTCGTCCGGGTCACCCGTCCGCCCGAGAACGATCCGAGGTGCCAGGCTGTCGAGATAGCCGTCGTGATACTGATCGGTCATCTCGGAGGCGAAGAATCCCGGAGCGATCGCGTTGACGCGAATACCCTTGCGCGCGCCCCACTGTTGGGCCAAGTCTCGCGTCAATCCCAGGATGCCGGCTTTGCTGGCGCTGTATGCGGCCTGCGGGAGGCCGGCAGTCGTGAGTCCCAGGATGCTGGAGATGTTGATGATGGAGCTGCCGGGCTGCATCACCTTTCCGCATGCCTGTGCGGCCCAGTAGGAGCCTGACAGGTTGATGTCGATGACGGAACGGAACTGATCCGGGCTTTCGCGGGTTGCGGGAACCGCGGTTCCGATTCCGGCGTTGTTGACGAGAATGTCGATGCGCCCGAACTCCGCCATGGCCGCGTCGACCATAGCGGTGCACTGGTCCGGGTCGGCGACGTCTGTTGCAACCGGGAGCGCGCGGCGTCCGCTCGCTCGAACCAATGCCGCAGTGTCATCCAGCTTGTCGATGCGCCGTGCCGCGAGCACGACATGTGCGCCGGCCTCGGCGAATGCCTTCGCGAAGGCGACGCCGAGCCCGGACGACGCGCCGGTGACGATGGCTACGCGGTCGTCGAGGCGAAATTTATCGAGAACACTCATTCCGGTCACCAGCCGTTGACGTGTAGCACCGTCTCGAGCGGAGCACGCTTGGCGGGTTTGAACTGCGTGCCTTTCGTGTACGCCACCGGCAGCAACACACCCTGCCGAATGTTCGCCGGGATGCCCAATGCGTCCGCGACCTCACGCTCGTACTCCAGATGCAATGTCGTCCACGCCGACCCCAGGCCACGCTCGCGCAATGCCAGTGCCAGACTCCATGCCGCCGGCAATAACGAACCCCACAACTGCGCCTGATTGCCCTGCGGGAACTCACCGCCCGGCACGTGGATGGCGCCGATCACCAGGGCCGGCACCCGCTCCATGATCTCGGCCAGGTATGTGGCGCTGGATGCCACCTTCTCCGCCGTCTCGAGGTCTTTCGGCGGCTTCGCTGACCGCGCCGCCGCACCGGCCTCGGCGTAGGCGAAGTAGGACTTCCGGTAGTACTCCGCCACGATCTTCTTCGGCTCCGGATCGGTCAACACGATCCAATGCCACGACTGCATATTGCTGCCCGACGGCGCCTGCAGCGCCACCTCGAGCGCGTCCTTCACCACCTCCAGCGGCACCGGCCGCTCCAAGTCGAGACGCTTGCGCACCGACCGGGTGGTGGTCAGGACGTCATCGGCGGACAGATCCAGATGCGGGAATTGTTCGGCCATACTGTTTCCTTCATGTGCTCGGTATCAGAACCCTCGCGGGCCTATTTCCAGGGCTAATGCGTTGTGTATCGTGCGAATTGGGAGTCGGGGAGATGAAGGGGCCGCCATCCCCGAGGGCAGCTCGCATGGCGCCCCGAGGTGACAGCGTCGGCCGCTATCGTTGGCGTTCGCGGGCCGATGCTCCGGCGCTGACCACAACCTGATCGTGCGCGACCGCGTGGTGGTCATGACTGCATTCGACGACCACCCGGACCGGGGCGCCGCAGTCGGCGTGGCGGACGTTGAGAAATGGCCCTTCCGGGTCGGCGGCGTGCTTGTCGCCCCACTGCATCAAAGAAACGATGATGGGCCACATATCCCACCCTTTGTCCGTGAGCACATATTCGTGGCGGATACGCCCGCCCGCCGGTCGATAGGGCCGAGTTTCGAGGATCTGCGCCGCTACGAGCTTGCGGAGCCGGTCCGCCAACACCGCCTCGGACACGCCCAGATGATCGCGGAAGTCATCGAACCTGCGGACGCCGTTGATCACCTCTCGAATGAGCAGCAGACTCCACTTTTCTCCGACGACCTCGAGCGTTCGCTTCACGGGGCAGTTCTCGGTGTCCAGGCTGAGCCAGTCCACGATGCACCTCACTTCGGTATTGACAGCCAGCCCCACTATAGCTAGCTTTCATCGCAGAAGCCAACCCTCGGGACGAGCCTCTCCGGATGGCAGGTCGCCGACTCAAATCTCTTGTGCAAGAACGATTCCCGAGAGATGCATGGCTTCTCACAGCATCGAAGCAACCAGGAGCCACCATGTTCGAGACCATCACACATCGCATCGACGACGGCATCCTGACCATCACCCTGAACCGTCCCGACAACCTCAACGCCTTCGTTCTCACGATGGGTGACGAGCTCGAGCGATCGTTTCGCGAAGTCAACGACAACGACGCCGTCCGCGCGGTGATCGTCACCGGCGCGGGCCGCGCGTTCTGCGCGGGAATGGATCTGAGTGGCGAGGGAAACGTGTTCGGGCTCGACGAGTCCCGAACTCCCGGCTTGGGCGACATGGCCGACCTGGAGGATCCGAACATCGCACGGGTGCGCGATCCCGGAGGCAGGCTCACGCTCGCCATTCACGATTGCCGCAAGCCGGTCATCGCCGCCATCAACGGTGCCGCCGTGGGTGTCGGCGCGACGATGACCCTGGCGATGGATCGCCGGCTCATATCCACCGAGGGGCGGATCGGACTGATCTTCGGACGGATCGGGGTGACCCCCGAGGCGGCCTCCACCTGGTTCCTCGAGCGGATCGTCGGCCAGTCCGCGGCCTTGGATCTGGTGCTGCGCGCGGACATCATCGATGCCGCCGCCGCGGCGGCCGTCGGTCTCGTGGACGAAGTCGTGGAACCAGACGCCCTGCTCTCCCGCGCCACGGAGGTCGCAGACGCGTGGACACGCAACCGCTCCCCGATCGCCGTCGCCCAGGCCAAACAGATGGTGCGTCGCAACGGAGCCCTCGCTCATCCTGCCGACGCTCACCGCATCGAATCCCTCGCGCTGTTCTGGGCCAGTGTCGACGACGCGAAGGAAGGCGTAGCCGCCTTCCTCGAGAAGCGAACGCCCGAATTCACCTCCCGCGCGTCCGAGCTGCCCGCCTATTACGAGGAATGGATCACCCAGCGCGCCAAATAGATTGCAGCGTCTTGCGCCGCACTCGTCCCAGCCACCCTGTGTGTCAACACTTCCGGTCGACACACAACTCCAGAATCCGGTACCAGAA
Organism: Nocardia sp. NPDC005825; assembly: GCF_040630175.1. NCBI lineage: Bacteria > Bacillati > Actinomycetota > Actinomycetes > Mycobacteriales > Nocardiaceae > Nocardia > Nocardia sp. NPDC005825. Next base: position 292,914 of record NZ_JBEXXC010000009.1, on the reverse strand, counting down.
TGAGCGCTCCGAACAATCACAACACCCTGCGGGCGGGAGATCTGCTCGTCCAAGCCACGGACTTCGAAGACACGGGTGGCTGGGTACTCGATTCCCAGTTCCAGGCCCAGATGGGTGCTTCCTATCTGCTGGCCCACGGGCTCGGAATTCCTGTCGCTGACGCCAGCGCGACCGCCCAGATCCAGCAGCCCGGGGACTACCGCATCTGGGTGCGCACCAAAGACTGGGTGCCGTCGCACCATCCGGGGCGTTTCACCGTGACGATCGGTGGCCACACACTGGCGAAGGAGTTCGGAGCCAGCGGTCAGGATTGGGCATGGGAACGCGCGGGAACCATCCATCTCCCCGCCGGCGCCACTCGCATCGACCTTCACGATCTGACCGGCTTCGACGGACGATGCGACGCGATCTACTTCAGTCTCGGCGATGTTCCCCCGCCCGAGGGCAACGACGCCGCGGCACGGGCGTGGCGTCGGCGGCTGCGCGGGCTGCCCGACATCCCAACACCGGCAGGAGATTTCGATGTCATCGTGGTCGGCGGCGGCGTCACAGGCGCCGCAGGAGCCTTAGCGGCCGCACGGTTGGGGCTGCGCACCGCGCTCATCCACAACCGCCCGGTTCTCGGCGGCAATGCGAGCGTGGAGATCGGTCTCACGCCTCGCGGGGAGACCGGTCCACTCGTGCACGAACTGTCGCGACGCCACCCCGACGGTGACCTGATGGCGCGCGATGTCCTCGAAGCCGAAGAGAACGCCACCGTGTTCACCGAGCACGAGGTCTTCGCCGTGGTGGTCGAAGGGCGGCGAGTGACCGCGGTCGATGCTCGCGATACACGAACCGGACTGGAGTACCGGTTCTCGTCGCCGATCGTGATCGATTGCAGCGGAACAGCAATCGTGGGTTTGCTGGCCGGCGTGCGCACCCTGTTCGGGAACGAGTCGGCGGCGGAGTACGGCGAGCCTTCCGCGCCGGCCGAGCACCTCGACCAGCACCACGGTCACACCGTCTTCTTCAGGACGCGGGAATCCGACGGCCCGACTCCGTTTCCGGATGTTCCCTGGGCGCAGGAGATCGCCAAGGACTACGCGAACCTCAACGGTCAGCTGGTCAAGCCCGGTCAAGACAATGCCCCCGGTCCGGTCGCCGGTCGATTCCGTACGCCGGATCCGGCCATCCGCAGGCGAATGCTGGTGCCCGCCACACACTTCTGGGAGTACGGCCAATGGCTGGACCCCTACACCCAGGGCGAACACATCCGGGACCACCTGCTGCGCGCCATCTACGGAACCTTCGCCAACGTCAAGACGATCGAACCGGACACCTACGCGAACCTCGCGCTCGATTGGGTGGCTTTCGTCGCCGGACAAGGTGAGTTCCGGCGATACCGCGGCGATTACGTCCTCACCGAGAACGACATTCGCGAACACCGACACTTCCCGGACGCCGCCGCGATGAACTCCGGCGCGTTCTGCCTGCACTATCCGATCGACGAGGACTACGACTTCCGGCTCAAGGACTGGAAGTGGGATACCCGCGATGGACTTCCGTTCGAAGTGCCGTTCCGCTGCCTGTACTCCGCAGACCTCGACAACCTCATGATGGCCGGCAAACACATCAGCGTCACACACATCGCCGGTTCAGTCACGAAATTCATGGGCAACGGCGCCCAACACGCAATCGCCACCGCGGCAGCGGCATCGCTCTGCCTCGAATACGACCTCACACCACGACAGATCTGCACCGACCGCATGGACGAACTCCGCAGGACAGTGGCCAGCGTCGCCGAAACAGACCACCCACACACCGGCGCACACCACGTATAGCCGCCCGGTTCGACAAAAGGAAGACGATCAATGACGATCACCAATATCTGCCCCGCCGACCTGACCGCGATGTCTCACACGGAACTGGTCGAACTGTTCGTAACCTTGGACGCGCCAAGTCTTTCTGAGATGACCGGCGAGTTCGCCGGTACCGCGCTGCGGCAGCCGAACCTGTTTCGCAGCGCGGTGGCAGCGGTGAAAGTACGCAACCCGCTGCACCTTTGGAAGACCAAGGGATTCAGGCAAGTCGACGAGACTTCCGGCCGCGGCTACAACATCTATCAGTGGGCGGGCGGTCGGCTGGCGTATCGCGATCCGATGACGACCCGAATGGCGCTGTCCCACATCGATAACCGGCCAGCTTTCCAACTCGACTATCGGACATTCGACACGGTGAACGGGTTCGCGAACCTGGTCGACGATGTGCGTCTGGCCGCGCCAGGGCTGTATCTGGGATTCGGAATGTGGGGATTCACCGACCGGCAGCGTTCAGTACTCCAACCTTTCATGCTCGAGGCGACCTCGCGGCCGTACGCCGGCGATGTCGGTTCGCTGCGTAGCGAACAACGACACGGTCAGCAGAGGGGTCACTGACCCGGCAGCGATCACCTTCAGCACACCGGCAACGACGTTTCGACCTTGGCTCGTCGCCCCTTGCATCGATGTGAGCAAGGGGTATCGGTTCGATCCATACGTCGGCAACCTCGGCACCCCTGCCGCTTGATTCCCATTTCTTCCACGAAAGCACCAGATCCCATGAGTAAGTCGACCTGGACCCGTAGTGATGTCAGTTTCCCTTCCGGGGAGACCACCTGCGCTGCCTGGCTGTATTCGCCAGCCAGCCAGGAGCCCGACCTGACCACGCCGATCATCGTCATGGCTCATGGCCTGGGTGGGGTGAAGGAACAACGTCTCGACGCGTTCGCGGATCGCTTCGTGGACGCGGGTTACGCATGCCTCGTCTTCGACTACCGATACTTCGGCTCCAGCGGCGGCCAGCCACGCCAGCTGTTGGATGTGGCGAGCCAGCGGGCGGACTGGAAGGCGGCCATCGCCTTCGTCCGCGGCCTGCCGACGGTGGACCCCGATCGTGTTGTCGCCTGGGGCAGTTCATTCGGCGGCGGGCACGCAATCGTCACGGCGGCCCAAGACAAGCGGATCGTCGCCACGATCGCGCAGTGTCCCTTCACCGACGGTCTCGCCTCAGCTAAAACGACCGGCCTGATCGACGTGCTCAAGCTAGCCACCCTGGCGGTCCGTGACGAGATCGGTAGCCGACTCGGCCACGCGCCGGTCATGGTGCCAAGCTACGGGCCTCCCGGGTCGACCGCGCTGATGAACACGCCCGACGCCGTCTCCGGAATGGAGGCGCTCACACCTGTTGGTACGTCGTACCCGAAGGATGTAGCGGCCCGGATCGCCTTGCAGATTCCGCGAAACTTCCCCGGCCGCCACGCCAAGGACGTCCACTGCCCTCTGATGGTGGTCGTCTGCGAACGCGACACCGTCGCCCCGGCGAAGCAGACCGAGAAACACGCTGCCAAGGCGTCGAAAGGCGAGGTCAAAGTGTACGACACCGGCCACTTCGACATCTATGTCGGGGAATGGTTCGAACGCGTCGTCAGCGACCAGCTCGACTTTCTCGCACGCCACGTCCCCCTCGACTGAACGACCGCACCGACCAGATCGAAAACGTGTGCCTCTGTATAGCAGAGCCGTCCGCACCGCTATATACACGCTCCCTTCCAGGCAACCCACCACAGGAGTTCAGCTGTGCCGCATTACAAGGCGAACCTGCGCGACATGGAGTTCAACCTCTTCGAGGTACTCGATCTCGCGCACCTGCTCGACAAGGGCGCCTACGGCGACCTCGACACCGACACCGCCCGCAGCATCCTCGACGAGATCCGGCACCTCGCCGAAGGCCCGCTGGCCGAGTCGTTCGTCGACGCCGATCGCAACCCGACCGAATTCGACGCCGCCAACCACGCCGTTGTAGTCCCCGAGCAGCTCCACAAGACCGTGGCCATGATCAACGACGCGGGCTGGTCGGCACTGGGCATGCCCGAACCGATGGGAGGCGTGGCCGCGCCTCGCGCTCTGGTCTGGGCCGCTCATGAAATGCTGATAGCGGCCAACAGTTCGGCGGCCTTCTTCAATATGGGTCCCATAATGCATGACGTGCTGTTCCGTGAAGGCACTGCGCAGCAGCAACGGTGGGCGACCCATGCCTGGGAACACCGATGGGCCGGCACGATGGTGCTGACCGAGCCCGACGCCGGCTCCGATGTCGGAATGGGCCGCACCAAGGCCATCGCCCAACCCGATGGCACCTGGCATATCGAGGGAATCAAACGCTTCATCTCCGGCGGCGACGTGGGTGACACTGCCGACAACATCTTCCACCTGGTCCTGGCTCGGCCGGAGGGCGCGGGACCGGGCACCAAAGGACTGTCGTTGTTCCTGGTGCCGAAGTTCCGATTCGACCCCGACACAATGGAATTGGGTCCACGCAACGGTGTCTTTGTCACCAATCTCGAGCACAAGATGGGGATCAAGTCCGCGCCGACGTGCGAGCTGACGTTCGGCGGCCACGGCCTGCCGGCTGTCGGCTGGCTCGTCGGCGAGGTCCACAACGGGATCGCTCAGATGTTCCAGGTCATCGAGAACGCCCGGATGCTGGTCGGCACGATGTCGTGCGGCACGCTCTCCAGCGGGTACCTCAACGCTCTCGAATTCGCGAAGACCCGGGTTCAGGGTGCCGACATGGCCCAGATGTTGGACAAAACCGCTCCGCGCGTGACGATCGTCAATCACCCTGACGTACGGCGCAGCCTGATCCTGCAGAAGGCCTACGCCGAAGGACTGCGCGCGCTCTACATGTACTGCGCGAGCTACCAGGACACCGATGTCGCCGCCGCCAACTACGGCATCGACCCCGAACTGGCCATGCGGGTCAACGACCTGCTGCTACCGATCGTGAAGGGCGTCGGCTCCGAGCGGTCCTACGAGATCCTCACCGAGTCTCTGCAGACCTTCGGCGGCTCGGGCTACCTGCAGGACTATCCGATCGAGCAGTACATCCGCGACGTGAAGATCGACACGTTGTATGAGGGCACTACCGCCATCCAGGCGCTGGACTTCTTCTTCCGCAAGATCGTGCGCGATCAGAGCGTCGCGCTGGACCACGTCGTCGAGCAGATCGAGAAATTCGTGAGCGACGGCCCGATCGAGGATCCGCTCGAAACCGAACGCACCCTGCTGGGTTGGGCACTGCAGGACGTGCTCGCGATGATCTCGTGCTTGACCGGCTACACCATCACCTCAGCGACGGACACGGCCAAGACCTCCGAGATCTACAAGGCCGGACTCGGCTCGGTGCGACTGTTGAACGCCGCGGGCGAGTTGATCATCGCCTGGCGGCTGCTGGTCCATGCACGCATCGCCTTGACCGCTCTCGCCGCTGAACCCGACGCCACCGACAGCGCGTTCTACACCGGAAAGGTCGTCACCGCGCAATGGTTCGCGGCGAACCATCTGCCACTGCTCGCCGGTATGCGCACGGTGCTCGAAACCCTGGACCTCGGTGTGATGAAACTCGACGAAGCCGCCTTCTGACGACGCCCCGTCAAGGTGCCGGTCCTCATGAACCAGCACCTTGATTCGGCTCACTATGTCGAAATAGATTGTCCTGCAGTGGTTCTCTCGCGTTCCGACGGGAACGCCCTGCTGGTGCACCGATGCTAACGGTTGTGTCGAATGTCGAGGTCACGGCCCGTGTCGGGAAGCACGTGCCCGTGTTCGCATCGCAGTGTCGCCCGGACTGTGGCGCCGCAGCCGGTATGAGTGACAGTCAAAGGCGGGCCCTCCGGGCCGGCCAGATGCCTGTCACCCCACTGCATCAGCGCGGTCAGGACCGGCTGTAGTTCGCGGCCGGCGACGGTGAGCTGGTATTCGTGACGCGTGCGTGACCCCGGTTCCCGGTACTCCACCCGTTCGAGCACCCCCGCCTCGGTGAGTCCACGCAAGCGCGCACCCAGAATCGCACGGGACGCGCCGGTGGCTTCCTGAATCGCGTCGAAGCGCCGCACACCCAGAGCTACCTCCCGCAGCACCAGCAGCGACCACTGCTCACCTACCACCGCCAGTGCCGCCGCGACCGAGCATTCTCTCGCCATTGCCACAGTCTATCTGAGTATGGAATCCGAACTCAGCGATGCTAGGGTTCCGGACATGACGACCCTGAGCACTCCACACAGCCCGGCCATCGACGCTGTCCGAAGCAAGACGGTGTCTTGGAACGACCCGAAAGCCACCGCCGAAGCCGGCCGCCATTACTCCGGACTGGAATTCCTCACTCGCTGGATGCGCGGCGAAGCCTCGGGCGCCCCGATCGGTGAGCTGATGGGCTTTCGTCTCGCCAGCGTGAAGGCGGGAGAGGTCGTCTTCGCGGGCACCCCAGACGAATCGGTCTACAACCCGATCGGGATGGTGCATGGCGGTTTCGCCTGCACGTTGCTGGACTCCGCGGCGGGGTGCGCGGTCCATACGACCCTTCCCGCCGGGTTCGGTTACAGCTCGATCGAAATCAAGGTCAACTTCATGCGTCCCATCCACGCCCACACCGGCGAGATCCACGCCCGCGGTTGGGTCACCAAGCCCGGCAAACGCGTCTGCTTCGCCGAGGCCGACCTCCGCGACTCCACCGGCACTATCCTCGCGACCGCTACCAGCAGCTGCCTGATTGTTCCCGCCTGACCTCGGGTGGTCATGGAACCACTGGCGATCGATATGTGTTTGCCGGTCATCAGATGTACTTGACTCTGGTGAGACACAACGCCAAAAATATGGACTATCGGCAATGAAACGATTCTGGTGATGCGGTTCTCGGCCCAACACCATCAGACCCATGTAGCACGGTCGTCTCAGCCAGAGCGAAACCGATTGGGCCGACGTGGCCGAACGAATCCACAGTTGGCTGCAGTCCGGTTCGCGGAAGGGCGCGCACGGTGACCGGACAACCGGGCTCGCGGCCCGAATCGAGGGCACAGGGGCGACAACCCGTCGAGGGAGTCTCGGACACCGCGATGGTGCTGATGGGTGATCTGCCGGTGCTGGCGGGGGAACTGGCGTCGGTCATCACCGAGGTGTTCACCCGCGACGCGGAACTGTCTCCGGCCATGGATCGCATCATCTCCGAGGGAGTGCTCCGGTCGGCGTGCCAGGCCATGGCGACGCTCGTGCTCGACTACCTGAGCCGCGCCGTCCCGTTGGAGTCGTTTCGCCCCACCGCCGAGATGCTGGTCCTGACCAGGGACATGGTGCACCTGGGTGTTCCGCTGGATGACGTTCTGCGCGCCTACCGCGTCGGCATACCCCACTTCATCGACCGGTGGGCCGCCGCCGCGGAAACCGTCCCTGCCGCGCGGCCCCGCGTGGTCGACGTCGTGACGGCCGGATCCACTTACATCTTCGGTGTGCACGACGCGATCGTCCGTCGACTGTCCGAGGAGTACCGCGCCGAGGACGAGCGTCTGGCGCGCGACCGCGCCCTCGTTCGCGTGGAGGCGGTGCGTCGTTTCCTCGCGGATCCGGAGTCGGACGCCGACAACGCCTCCCGCAGCATCGGATACCGTCTGAACGGTTCCCACACCGCGGTCGTCATCCGCAGCCGCGGCGGCGAAAGCCCCGATCCCGGCGGCTCCCACGACGCCGCCGTGCGCCGCATCGTCGCTGGCGCAGGAGCAGACGCCCATCTGGCCATCCGGGCCGACGTCCGCACCACCTGGTGCTGGCTCAGCGGAACCCCCGACACCGCCCTGAACATCGCGGACCCGGTCGAGGCGGTCGACATCGCCGTCGGACACCGCGGTGACGGACCGGCGGGCTTCCGCCGCAGCCACGCGCAGGCCCTCGATGCGTTGCGGATCGCCGAGATCGCAGGCTCCCCCACGCCGCGCGTGACCCTGTTCGACCAGGTTCACCTGGCCGTGCTGTGCGCGGTGGACATCGAACGGTGCCGCGAATTCATCAACGGTGAGCTCGGTCGACTGGCCTCCGACGACCCTGAGGCGCGAAGGCATCGCGAGACCCTCGCCGCGTACTACGCCGCCGACGGCAACTACCGTGCCACCGCGGCGAGTCTCGGCGTTCACCACAACACCGTGCGATACCGGGTGAGTCAGGCCGAACGCCTCGCCGGACGAGCGCTCGACAAGCGGTGCCTCGGCGTCGAATTGGCGCTCCATCTGGCCGATCTGATCAACCCGTGACTCTGATCAACCGGTGAGTTGATCCATCCGGGACCGCGCACGGACCACACAGCGCGCCAAACGGTCAAAAATTCGTTCGCGAATTGACCGGATGTCCGATGACATGGACCACACCCCCGCCGATGATTGTCTCCAATGTCGGCCCGGAAAAGTACTGAGCCGCAACGCATCGGAGGTGACCCCGCGCCATGAGCACCACAGACCATGACGCCGTCGTCATCGGCGCCGACTTCGCCGGCGTCTAGCCGCGCACAAGCTTCGCGACGTACTCGGACTCGACGTCGCCGGATTCGAACAAGCCGCCGAACAACACCAAAACCTATCCGAAAACCACGCGGCAACCCAGTCCGCCGCCAATACAAGTGGAGCACAGTAATGAGCGCGCACCCATATAGCCCGGCCTACCACGTCGACGGGTTTGGATTTGTCTCGGGCGCATTGTCTGTTGACCGTGACGGGGTGGCGGTATCCGGAGATCTGCCAGCCCTCGAGGCCGCCATGGCACGCCTCGAGGAACGGTTGAGCACGATCGATATGACATTGGCGGACATCGTGAAGACAACCTATTTCGTCACTGACATCGCCCTACGCGATCTAGCCAATGAACATTATGCCGAAGTATTTGCCGAGCCACGTCCGGCTCGTTCCTTTGTCGCGGTAGCGGACCTACCCTATGGCGCCACCGTAGAAATCGAAGCCATCGCATACCGACGTCCGCCCGCCATCTTCAGGTGACTCTCTTCAACGATGAAAGGTGGTCGGAGGTGACTTCCTCGTACCGCTTCCCTGCTACCAAGATTTCATATGCGCGACCAGAGGTCGATGCTGTGGTGGCTAACGCGCGCTCGGCGTTCGAATCCGGCGTGACACGGTCTCTGGCGAACCGATTGCGCAACCTGGAGGCACTGCGCCGAATGCTCCAGGAGCATCGTGGAGCATTCGAGGCGGCGCTCCAGGCCGACCTCGGAAAGAGCCCGCGTGAGGCAGGTCTGACAGAGATCGACGCGGTTCTCGGCGAGATCGCTCATACCCGTCGCCACCTGAAGCGGTGGACGGCACCGCGGCGTATTGCAACGCCGGCGACGCACTGGCCCAGCTTCGCACGTATCGTCCCGGAGCCCCTCGGCGTGGTCTTGGTGATCTCTCCGTGGAACTACCCGGTGAACCTCACACTGAACCCCTTGGTGGGTGTGCTCGCGGCCGGGAACAGCGCGGTGATCAAGCCCAGTCCGGACTCGCCGCACTCGTCCGAGGTCATGGCGCGGCTGAGTCCCGAGTACTTCCCTGACGGTGCGGTCCAAGTCCTCACGGGCCCGATCTCAGTGGCAGTGCAGCTGTTGGAGCAGCAGTTCGATCACATCATCTTCACCGGTTCCGGCCCAGTGGGGAAGCTCGTGATGGAGGCCGCGTCCAAACATCTGACCCCGGTGACACTCGAACTGGGAGGCAAATCGCCGGTCTGGTTCGACGACGATGAGCGCATCGACGCTGTCGCGCGCCGGTTGGCCTGGGCGAAGTACACGAATGCGGGGCAGACGTGCGTGTCTCCCGACTACGTGCTCACCACACCCGAGCGCGTACCGGCGCTGGTCGAGGCCTTGCATCGCGCCGTCGTCGGTCTTTGGGGTGACGACCCCGCACAGGGTGAGTACGGGCGCATCATCAACGAACGGAACTTCGACCGCCTGGTGGGCTATCTGGAGGACGTGGACATCGCGTTCGGTGGCGAGCACGACCGTTCGAACCGGTACATCGAGCCCACGGTGGTGACCATTCCGTCTGGGGAGCAGCCGGTGGTCGGCCCCGAGTCCTCGCACGCTGTCCTGCGTGAGGAGATCTTCGGTCCCATCCTGCCGATCGTTCCTGTCGCGTCGAAAGAACAGGCGGCACAGGTGATCAACGGCTGGGGCAAGCCCCTTGCGCTCTATGTATTCAGCGCTTCCAAAGACACACGACGGTACTTCGAACAGCGCACCTCATCGGGCACCTTGGTCTACGACGCCGCTTTGATCCAGGCGGCGGCCACCGGTGTGCCCTTCGGTGGCGTCGGTGCCAGCGGTATGGGGCGCTACCACGGTCGCGCCTCCATCGAGACCTTCTCCAATATGAAGACCGTGCTGAGCAAACCGCTGCGCCCGGACACTCTCCGGCTGGTAGCACCCGGCACGAACCATCGACTGCAGGCGGTGCTGTCGAAAATTCAGCGGCGGGGCTGATCGCGCCCGCACCACGCACGATCGGGCCTTGCACCCCAGTTCATCCACGCCGCTAGGCACACCATCGAGAGGCACAACGCAGTGCAAAAACACTTGGTACAAGTTCGCTCGGTCAGAAAACTCGGCACCGACATCTTGGGCTTCACCTTTGCTTCTGCCACTGGGCGACCGTTGCCTGAGTTCGAACCCGGAGCGCATATAGACGTCCAGCTTCCCAATGGAGTGAGCCGCCAGTATTCGCTGTGCAACACCTACGAACCAGGCGGCACCTACCAGATTGCTGTAAAACTTGAACCGGCCTCTCGCGGCGGCTCCACCTTCCTTCACAAGCAGATTGTCGAAGGCGACATTCTTCAGATTAGTTCACCCAAAAACCTGTTTGCGTTGGATCCTAGTGCACGCCATGCGCTTTTGCTGGCCGGAGGGATTGGGGTTACGCCGATCCTGAGCATGGCCCAGCATCTTTCCGCGAAGAATCAGCCGTTCGAATTCGAGTATTTCATTCGCTCACGCGAGGATGCGGCGTTTCTGGACAAGCTCGAGAAAGATTCGACTCTTGGATCCAACACAAACCTGAACATCGGGTTGACTCCCGAAGAAACCACCTCTCGGTTGGCTGACATCCTCGCAGAGCAGGTCGACGGGACACATGTCTACTTCTGTGGACCCGGGGGGTTTGTTTCAGCCGTTCGTAAAGCCTCGGAACATTGGTCATCAGATACGGTGCATTTTGAAAGCTTTTCGGCTGCAGAATCCCCCCACAGCGAGCAAGAGGATGCGTTCGAAGTAATCCTCGCGAAAACCGGCAGAACTATACAAGTTGACGGTGGTCAAACGCTTGCTGATGCACTGAAAGCTGAAGGGCTTTCGATTGAAACGTCATGTGGGCAAGGTATTTGCGGAACCTGCCGTACTGTCGTTCTGGATGGCTCCCCAGATCACCGAGACATGATCCTGTCAGACTCGGAAAAGGCTTCCGGCGACGTGATCATGGTCTGTGTATCTCGCGCCACCGGCGGAACGTTGGTGCTGGATCTATGATGCAAAGCACTCCGTCCAAGCTGCCCAAGTTGGGGTTTATCGGTTTCGGCGCCATCGGCAAAACCACTTTTCGAGCATTGCGCGGCACCTTGCCAGAAGCTCATCAGCCAGACGATTTTGTTGCCGGGGTGCTATTGCGCCAAGGGTCCAAGGCTTCAAATGACTCAGGTTTGAAAAAAGGGTCTTTCCTTACGAATGCAGAAGATCTGATCGCACGTCATCCAGAACTGGTAGTCGAGTGCGCCGGCCACGAAGCTGTGAACCAGTACGGCGCAAAAATTCTGGACGCAGGGATCGATTTGCTGATCGTATCCAGCGGGGCGTTAGCTGACGCCGGCCTTCTAAACGAACTCAGTACAACGGCCAGACACACAGGTTCCAAACTACTTATCGCTCCTGGCGCGATTGGCGGTTTGGACTGGCTGAGTGCAGCGGCAATCGCAGGGTTGGAAAAAGTAGTCTATAAATCCCGAAAACCGCCAACAGCATGGGATGGAACCGAAGCTCCGAAGATGGTCGAAAAAGCCGAGGTCTTCTACAGATCAAGCGTACGTGACGCGGCGCATCGGTTCCCGAAGAACGTCAACGCTGCGGTGACGGTTGCCCTTGCAGGCATCGGGCTGGACGACACCCACTTGGAGCTGATCTCGGACCCAAATATCACTGAAAATGTGCACGAGGTCTACGCCGAAGGCACGGCCGGGACACTCGAGCTAAGGCTTCGCAATGCTGCTGAACCTGGAAATCCCAAAACGTCACTCATATCTGGTTTCAGTCTGGCGCAATGCATCAGACACCGCAGCCTGACTGTCGTCACATAGATCAACCTCGAGATTGGAGAATAGAATGACAAACGGATACTTCGAAACTTTGGGTTTCGGACCTCACGGTGTATATCGGGCCGCGGACGAAGGCCACGATTACAAATGGGGCGATGCGACGGTCTCGGTGAAGCTGTCGCCCGAAAACACGGATTTCGTGAATTTTGCGTGCTGGAAAGTGAGCATCCCGGCCGGCAAGTCCGTCGACTTCATGGCACTGTCGGCCGTTGATCGTGCCTACTACTGCACCGCAGGCCATGGCCAGGTGCTATTCAATGACCACCCATTCGATGTTTCCGCCGGCGACGTGATCTTCTGCGGTCGTGGCAACAGCCTGGAATACCAGAATGCCGGCGAGATCGATCTGGAACTGATGGGGTTCAGCATGCCTGCTGTGCCGGAAGTGCGCATCGATATTCTGCCAGAAGGCTACGAGTTGGATCTGGAAAGGTTCTCCGAGGATACACGGCGCGCCTTTGGACTACTGAGCAAAAGCGAAGCTTCGAGCTTGGAACAAACCCGTCGCGGTGAAGTGTATGTGATGGGCCCGGACGACGGAGAGTCGTTCTGGCAGCCGCAGCCGAGCGTGGGATATGTGACAATCAAAACCAAGCCCGATTATTCACGCAAGAACAATTTTGGCGTTGCCTTGCAACAACTAGAGCCTGGCGCCTTTGTTCTGCTGCATGGGCATGTGCGAACCGCCGAAATGATCGTCTGCGTCAAAGGCGAAGGCACCGTTTACGTGGAAGGCGAGGGCGAAAAGGAGTTCACTCCAGGTGCGATTGCCATGGTCGGGACGCGTACATTGCACAATTTCACGAACACCGGAGACGGCGAGCTGATCATTGCAGCCCTCGCATCGCCAACAGAAATCGGAGAAGCGCTTTTCGAGATTGGCATCCGCCGTACCCCGGGAGAAACCGCTCCCGACTACATCGAACGTGACCTGGGCAAAATCATGGTTCTAATCCAGAAGTACGGATTCATTCTGCCCGGCCTGACCGACCAGGACGGAGGAAATTGACCGTGAAAGACACCGATGTCGCACTGCTAGGCGATCGCCTGGTCATCTTGGGCGCTGGTATTGGCGGCTGTTATGCAGCCCTCCTGTGCGCACCATTCTTTGCTGAAACTATAATCATTGACCGCGATGAAATCGCGGACACACCACAACAACGGCCCGGTGTACCTCAATCGACGCACATTCACGCGCTGCTTCGCGCGCCTTTGAATGTTGCGAACGAGGCAGCGCCGGGGTTTGAAGAAGACCTTGTCGCGGCAGGTGCGCTCAGCTTGCCCGCAGGAACACGGGCAAGGTACCACGAGTACGGGAACTGGCAGACCCAGCGTGATTTGGGTTTCAATGTTTCTGCTCAATCACGAGTTCTGGTTGAACACGAAGTACGCAAACATGCGCTACGAAACCCCGGTGTGAAGTTGCGGGACAAGGTTGAGCTCGTCGACTATGTGATTGTGGATGGCGTGACGACCGGGGTCGTGGTGAAGGACTCGACAGGTCGAATCGAAATCATCAGTTCGGATTTGGTTGTTGACTCTACAGGTCGCGCCGGCCCGATTCTCGGTCTTTTGGAACAGCACGGCTACGATGACGTGCAGAGGACGGAGATGGGTGTCGATATCTCCTATACCTCCGCCTATTTCACCCGCGGTCAGAGTGACGAGGAAGCGTTCGGGGCAATCGTCCGCTCGAACCCGCCCAGAGTACGAAGCGGGGTACTGTGGCCAATTGAAGATCATCGATGGGTGGTTAGCCTGTCGGGTCGTTTCGGCGATTTTCCGCCGATCGATGAGGATGGGTTTGCCGAGTTCGCCAAAAGTCTGGAAGATCCACTGCCTTATGAAATCATCAGGAAAGAGCGGAGGCTCAGCGGATTTTCGCGCTTCATGATCCCGCGCATTTACTGGCGTCACTACGAGAACATGAAGAAGTTCCCAGAGCGGTTGATCCCGATCGGGGACACCGTGCAAGCATTCAATCCCGTTTACGGTCAAGGCATGGCCGTCGCTTCTCTGCATGCGAGAGAACTCCGAGAAGTACTGAAGGAGATCTCCGAAAATGACCGCAATTTGGACGACGTCAGCATGAGGACGCGTCCAAGAGTAGCCGGGATCACCCAATGGGCGTGGGATCTGACTGAACCAGTAGATTTGGTGTACGAAAAGACAGAAGGCACCCGCCCGGAGGGATTCGCCGAACGTCTCGCCTTCGGCCGATTCATCAGAGAAGCAGCGACCGACTCACCGGAAATTCACGCCGGCCAAGCTCGGGTAATGAACATGATAATCCGACCTGAGGAGCTCCTCATGATCGCCGCCAAAAATGGCGCCCTTGATCATATTGGAGATGATGATGCCTGAATTCTTGATACTCCCTGAGAACGGCGCTCAGCTGCACTACGAAGTCTATGGCGACGAAGGCCCCTGGTTGATTTTTGTCTCCGGCCTCGGCGGACATGGAGCATTTTGGCGTGCCCAAGTCGAGCACTTCAGCAAGACACACAGAGTTGTCATCTACGATCACCGCGGTCATGGCGAAAGTACCGGCGGTGACGAAAGAAGCGGAATCGGGCAATGCGCTGACGATTTGAGATTGTTGATCGAAAGACTGGGCGCCGAGCGTGTCAGGCTTGTTGGCCATTCCATGGGTGGCATGATTGTCCAGAAGTTTGTGCTGGAATACCCCACAAAAGTCGAGGCTTTGGCGATCAGCGGCAGCGGCGCTCGTTTGGATGTTCAAGCGCGCCTGCTGATGAAATTCCGCCGGAGAATTCTGCTGGAACTTGGACGTGAAGATTTCTGTCGACTGCAAACCATCATTACAGTTGGACAGATCCCGCCCGAGACGACAGAGGACATGGTGCTGGCCATGGAGTCCGTGGCCTTGTCAAAGCTTCCACCAAGCGAACTTGTTTCTGCACGGATCAGTTCGATCACGAAGTTTGACAGTTCAGCAGACCTACCCAAGGTCCTGACTCCGACGCTCATCCTGTCTTCGACAGATGACCACACAGCACCGCCAAAGGGCGGCGAGGATCTGCACGAACTGATCCCGGGCAGCCGATACAAACTCGTCTCATCCGGGGGGCATTTCTTTCCTCGCACAAATCCGGCCGAGTACAACGAAATCCTAGAGGCATTTCTCGTTGGAGAAGAAGACCGATGATTCAATCGACGATGCAGCAGGGTGAGCTATCAATCGCCCGTCTGGTCGAGTACAGCCGCCGGGTTTTCGCCGAGGCCAAGGTCCGGACGTGGACCGGCACCGAGTTCAACGACATGTCCTTCGCGACCGTCGGAGATAAAGCCGCACAGTTGGCCAACGCACTCGCCAAGCTGGGTGTGCGGCGCGGCGATCGCGTCGCCACCTTCATGTGGAACAACAACGAGCATCAGGTCGCCTACGCGGGTGTTCCGGCGATGGGCGCCGTGCTGCATACGCTGAACCTGCGACTGTCCCCCGAGCAGGCCGTCTACATCATCAAACACGCCGACGACCGCGTCATTCTGGTCGACGCGTCGGTCGCGCCGATGCTGTCGCGGTACGTCGCGGCGACCCCCAATGTCGAACACGTCATCGTGACGAATGGCCCGGCGTCGGCATTCACCGCGCCCGACGGCGTCGAGGTGCACCAGTTCGACGAGTTGCTCGCTGACGAACCGACGATCTACTTGTGGCCCGAGATCAACGAGAACGACGCGGCCGTGATGTGCTACACCTCCGGAACCACCGGCGACCCGAAGGGCGTGGTCTACTCCCATCGCAGCATCTGGCTGCATTCGATGCAGGTGTGCCTCCCCTCGAGCATGGGACTGTCGACCGCCGACTCGGTTCTGGCGATCGTCCCCATGTTCCACGTCATGTCGTGGGGTCTGCCGTTCGCGGCGATGTTGTCGGGTATCACGCTGATCATGCCCGACCGCTTCTTGCAGCCCGAGCCGCTGCTGGCGATCATTGCCGCAGGCCGGCCGACGTTCGCGGCCGCGGTGCCGACCATCTGGCAGGGTGTCGCCGCTCAGCTCGACGCTGTGCCACAAGACATCTCGCATCTGCGAGAGGTCGTAGTCGGTGGCGCGGCGGTGCCTCCGTCGATGATTCGCAAGTTCGACGGCCACGGCGTCCCGATCGTGCACGCGTGGGGCATGACCGAGACTTCGCCGCTCGGTTCCGTTGCCCGCCCGCCGTTCGGCATCGACAACGAGGACGACGAGTTCGCCTACCGGGTCACGCAGGGACGCTTCCCGGCACCGATCGAGGCGCGCCTCATCGCCGACGACGGTTCCGAACAGCCGTGGGACGGCGAGGCTTTGGGCGAGCTCGAGGTGCGTGGTCCGTGGATCGCCGGCGCGTACCACTCCCCCGACGGCCCCGTCTCCGATCCCGCCAAATTCCACGACGGCTGGCTGCGCACCGGCGACGTCGCGTCGATGAGCGCCGACGGATTCATGACGATCGTCGACCGTACCAAGGACCTCATCAAGACGGGAGGCGAGTGGATCTCATCGGTCGAGTTGGAGAACACGGTGATGAGCAATCCGACCATCGCCGAAGCCGCTGTGGTCGCCGTACCGGATGAGAAGTGGGATGAGCGTCCGTTCGTGCTCGCCGTCGTGAAGGACGCGGCCGACGCCGACATCGCCACACAGCGGGCATTCCTGGCCGACATCATTCCCCGCTGGCAGATCCCGGAGCGGTGGGCCTTCGTCGCGGAGGTCCCCAAGACCTCGGTCGGCAAGTTCGACAAGAAGGTGATCCGGGCCCGTTACGCTGACGGTGATTACGACGTCGCCGAATCGCGCGACGCAGCTCGTGTCCGGCCGGACTCTAGCGCGGAGGGCAACTAGACATGATGCGTGATCCCCGGCGTCGGCTGTCCGAATTCGTGACCCTGTCGATTCTGCGGCCTCCGCGAGCGCGAAATCCGCTGCGGCGACACACCGAACAGCACGCCGACCTCACAGGCAAGCGGGTGCTGATCACCGGCGCGTCGTCCGGCATCGGCGAGGCGACGGCCGAGTTGCTGGCCGGGCACGGGGCCAGGATCGCGGTGGTCGCCCGCCGAAGAGAACCACTCGACGCCCTCGTGGCCCGGGTGAACGCAGCGGGCGGCGACGCGACCGCCTTCGACTGCGACCTGTCCGACCTCGCCGCCGTCGACACTCTCGCCGCCCGCGTCGAGGAGCACTTCGGGGGAGTGGATGTCCTGATCAACAACGCGGCGCACTCGATTCGGCGGCCGCTGGCCGAGTCCCTGGACCGTTGGCACGACGTGGAACGCATGATCCAGCTCAACTACTACGCACCGCTCCGGCTGATCCGCGCCCTCGCTCCGGGCATGCGGCAACGCGGCGACGGCCACATCATCAACGTGTCCACGTGGGGCGTGATGATGGAGTCGACGCCGTTGTTCGGGGTCTACAACGCCTCGAAGGCGGCGCTGTCGTCGGTGAGTCGCATCGCCGAGACGGAGTGGATCGAGGACGGTGTTCACACCACCACGCTCTACTATCCGCTCGTCAAGACCGCGATGTCGGCTCCCACCAAGGCGTTCGAGGGCCGCCTCGGGCTGAGCCCGGCGGAGGCGGCGGGATGGATGCTGACCGCGGTACAGGAGCGTCCGGTGCGCATCGCACCGCGCATCGCGATCGCGGCGCAGGCGATCAACAGCGTCTCGCCACCGGCGGTCGACGCGTTCATCAAACGGCGATGGGCCGCCCCGAAGAAGTGATCGGGTCGGTTACATGGAGTGCCGAGCTTGCGGCTCGGTGGTTACCAGGTAGGCGGTCGCGCGAGCACCCAGGTACAGCTGGGTGAACGGGCGCGGCATGCGGCGATCGATGACCACCTACGCCGCCAGCAAGGCCGGGGTGGCCGCACTTGCCACCGCTGGGCACGGCCGAGTCTGCGGCCAGGGCGGTGGCGGCGGTGGAGGTGGCGATCGCGGTGGTGATCGCCAGGGCGAGGGTGAGGCGCGAAACCTACTGCGGCACAAGGAGATCCGCAACCAGCGCTACTGCGCTGGACCAACCGTACGGTGCGGCGATTCACGACCCGACCGGGCCGTGGGCTCAGTCGCTCAAGCGGGATTTCAGTGTCTCGAGCAGGTCGTCCTGCGATCCGGTCGCGCTGTATCCGGCGGCGTAGCGGTGGCCGCCGCCGCCGAGCGATACCGCCACCCGGGCCACATCGACGCCGGGTGTGCCGTCGGCGTTGGCGTGGGAGCGCAGGGACACCGTCCATCGGTCCGGTTCGGTCCGCGATTCCTTGAATACGGCGGCGACCTGCGCCTCGGCGGCGGTGCGGATGAGGTCGATGACGCTCTCCACCTCCTCGGACCGGACGGCCTCGGTGTCCTCGCGGCGGACCACCGCGTAGACCAGGCCCGCTCCCCCGGCCGCGTCGGGCAGCAACTGCGCCGACCCGAGCACCCGAGACAGCATCGGCAGCCACGCGAAGGGATGGGTGTCCATGAGGGTGCGGGTGATGGCCGCGCCGTCGATGCCGGTGGCCAGCAGCCGTTCGGCCAGGGCGTGCGAGCCCGGCCGCACCCATTTGAACGAGCCGGTGTCGGTGACCAGTCCGGCGTAGAGGCAGTGCGCGATGTTCGCGTCCAGCGGCTCGGACCAGGAGTCCAGGATGCGGGCGATGACACCCGCGGTCGACTCGGCGGACTCGTCGACGATGTTCACCGCGCCGAAGCGGGTGTTGGAGCGGTGATGATCGATCACCAGAGTGGTTGCGGCACCGGCCAATCGGTCCCGCAGCACACCGAGCCGATCCGCGCTGCCGCAGTCCACCGTGACCAGCACATCCGTCTCGGCCGGGACCTGATCGGGCCCGACCAGCAGATCGGTGCCGGGCAGCGACCGCATGGACACCGGCAACCGGTCCGGTTCGGCGAAGCAGACGACGACCGGGACCCCGCGCCGACGCAGGACCTGCGCCAACGCCAGCCCGCTGCCGACGGTATCGGCATCGGGCTGGATATGGCACAGGATGGTCACCGACTTCGCGGCGTCGAGAATCTCGACCGCCGGGGTGACGTCGACGGGGGTCACCGGGGGTCAGGCTTCGTCGTCGTCTTCGTCCTCTTCGCTCTTGTACGGGTCCTCGTCACCGGCGTAGCTCGCGCCGACGGCGACCTGCGCGACCCGCGCGTCGCTGGCGCGGGCCTTGGACAGCAGCTCTTCCATCTCGCGCGCCGCGTCGGGCACGGTGTCGAGCTTGAACGCGAGGGTGGGGGTGAACTTCACCCCGGTGCCCGCGCCCACCTTGGACCGCAGGATGCCGGCGGCGGCCTTCAGACCGGCCGCGGCTTCCGCGTAATCGGGTTCGGCGTCGATGGTTTCACCCATGACGGTGTAGAAAATTGTCGCCTCGCGTAGATCCCCCGTCACCTTGGAATCGGTGACGGTGACGAACCGCAGTCGCGGATCCTTGATCTCGTACTCGATCGCCGTGGCGACGATGGACGAGATGCGCTTCGCGAGTCGGCGTGCTCGGGCTTGGTCAGCCATGAGAGCGCTCCTCACTTCTTCAGTCTTCGGGTCCGAAGATGCGGCGGCGTACCGACAGCAACTCTAACTCCGGACGATTGGCGACGTGCCGTTCACACTTGTCCAGCACCTCGGTCAGGTGGTTCATGCCGTAGCTGACCATTGCCACACCGAGCAATGACCGTCGATAACGGTCATGATCTCCGCCCTCGGTGACACTCACATCGAACCGTTTCAGGTCCGCGAGGATGGGGCGGATGACAGAGCGCTTCTCTTTCAGTGAATGCACATCACCGAGCAAGATATCGAACTCGAGCGCTCCGAAGAACATCTTTTCAGTCATATGAACGCGCCCCGGGGAATGCGCGCACAGTTACCCGGAAAGGTAAGGGGCACAACCCCGCCGGACCCGAAGGTCCGGCGGGATCGCGTACTGCTTTCGCCTAGTCGCGCGGCTTCTCGCGCAGCTCGTAGGCCTCGACGATGTCGCCTTCCTTGATGTCGTTGTACCCGACGGTCAGACCACATTCGTAGCCTTCGCGGACCTCGGTCACGTCATCCTTCTCACGACGCAGCGACTGGATGGTGGTCTCGGCGACCACGACGTTGTCGCGGATCAGGCGCGCCTTGGCGTTGCGCTTGACCGAACCCGAGAGCACCCAGCAACCCGCGATGTTGCCGAACTTGGAGGAGCGGAAGATCTGGCGGATCTCCGCCCGACCCAGCTCGTGCTCCTCGTAGATCGGCTTGAGCAGACCCTTGAGGGCCTTCTCGATCTCGTCGATCGCCTGGTAGATGACCGAGTAGTAGCGAATGTCCACGCCTTCGCGGTTCGCCAGCTCGGTCGCCTTGCCCTCGGCGCGGACGTTGAACCCGATGATGATCGCGTTCGACGCCGACGCCAGGTTGACGTTGGTCTCGGTGACGCCACCGACACCGCGGTCGATGACGCGCAGACGCACCTCGTCGCCGACATCGATACCGAGCAGCGCCTCTTCGAGGGCCTCGACGGTACCGGAGTTGTCGCCCTTGAGGATCAGGTTCAGCTCCGAGGTCTCCTTCAGAGCGGCATCCAGATCTTCCAGGGAGATCCGCTTGCGGCTGCGCGCGGCCAGGGCGTTGCGCTTGCGAGCGTTGCGGCGGTCGGCGATCTGACGCGCGATGCGGTCTTCCTCGACCACGAGCAGGTTGTCGCCTGCGCCCGGCACCGAGGTGAAACCGATGACCTGGACGGGCCGCGACGGCAGGGCCGCCTCGACGTCGTCACCGTGCTCGTCGACCATGCGGCGCACGCGACCGTAGGCGTCGCCCGCCACGATCGAGTCGCCGACCCGCAGGGTGCCGCGCTGGATGAGCACGGTCGCCACCGGGCCACGGCCGCGGTCGAGGTGGGCTTCGATGGCCACACCCTGCGCGTCCATGTTCGGGTTGGCGCGCAGATCCAGGGCGGCGTCCGCGGTCAGGACCACGGCCTCGAGCAGCGACTCGATGTTGGTGCCCTGCTTCGCCGAGATGTCCACGAACATGGTCTCGCCACCGTATTCCTCGGCGACCAGACCGTATTCGGTCAGCTGCTGGCGAATCTTCTGCGGGTTCGCGCCTTCCTTGTCGATCTTGTTGACCGCCACCACGATCGGCACGTCCGCGGCCTGCGCGTGGTTGATGGCCTCCACCGTCTGCGGCATGACGCCGTCGTCGGCCGCGACCACGAGGATCGCGATGTCGGTGGCCTTCGCACCACGGGCACGCATGGCGGTGAACGCCTCGTGACCGGGGGTGTCGATGAAGGTGATGGTGCGCTCGTCGCCGTTGACCTCGGCCTCGACCTGGTAGGCGCCGATGTGCTGGGTGATACCGCCGGCCTCGCCCTCACGGACGTTGGCCTTACGGATGGTGTCCAGCAGTCGGGTCTTACCGTGGTCGACGTGACCCATGACGGTCACGACCGGCGGACGGACCTGCAGGTCTTCCTCGTCGCCGTCGTCCTCGCCGTAGGTGAGGTCGAAGTTGGCGAGCAGCTCGCGGTCCTCGTCCTCCGGGGAGACCACGTGCACGACGTAGTTCATCTCCGAACCCAGCAGCTCGAGGGTCTCCTCGTTCACCGACTGGGTCGCGGTGACCATCTCACCGAGGTTGAACAGCGCCTGGACCAGCGAGGCCGGGTTGGCGCCGATCTTCTCGGCGAAGTCGGACAGCGACGCGCCACGGGCGAGACGCACGATCTCACCGTTGCCGCGCGGCAGCCGCACGCCACCGGCGATGGGCGCCTGCTGGTTCTCGTACTCGGCGCGCTTCGCCCGCTTCGACTTACGGCCACGACGCGGAGCTCCACCCGGACGTCCGAACGCACCCGCGGCACCGCCGCGACCGCCACCGGAACCCGGACGGCCACCGCCGCCACCACCGGGACGACCCCGGAAACCACCGGGAGCACCCGTGCCGCCACCGGCACCGGCACCGGCGCCAGCGCCGCCACCCGCACCGGGAGCGCCGCCACCGCGGTAACCGCCGCCACCGCCACCGGGACGGCCGCCGCCGGCGCCCGGACCACCCGGACGCGCCGGACGGCCTGCGCCACCCGGACCGGCCGGACGCTGAGCGCGAGCGGGCATGGCACCCGGGTTCGGCCGCGGGGGCATCGAACCGGGGCTGGGACGCGGACCGCCGGGACGGGGACCGCCCTGACCGGCAGCGGCCGGACGGGGACCACCCTGGCCGGGACCGGGGCGCGGACCGCCCTGGCCGGGACCCGGACGGGGACCGCCCTGACCCGGACCCGGACGCGGGCCGCCCTGCGGCTGACCCGGACGCGGGCCACCCTGGCCCTGACCCGGACGCGGACCACCCTGCGGCTGACCCGGACGAGGGGCCGGACGCGGCGCGGGACGCTCGGGCGCGGAAGAGAAGGGGTTGTTACCGACACGCGGCGGCTTCGGACCCGGCTTCGGGCCACCCGGACGCGGGCCGGACTGCGGGGCGGGGGCGCCGCCCTGCTGCGCCGGACGCGGGGCCGGAGCGCCCGGACGCGGAGCGTCGGTACGCGGGGCCTGCGGAGCCGGAGCGGACGGCGCCGGAGACGCGGAAGCGGCTGCCGGAGCAGCGTTTTCGCGAGCCGCGGGCTTCACGGCCGGCGCCTCTCCGGGCCTGCCCGGAGCCGGACGCGCTGCGGGAGCGGCCGGGGTCGCGGGCGATTCGGCACGGGCGGCCGGAGCCACCGGTGCGGCGGGGGCCGGAGCCGGAGCCGCGGGGGCCGGAGCCGCCGGGGTCGGACGCGGGCCGGGACGGGGACCGGCACCCGGGGTGGCCGGCTTGGCGGCCGGACGCGGGGTGCTGTCACCACTGGGCTTGGGGGCCGCCGGCTTGGCGGCACCGGAGGGGGCGCTCTTGGGTGCGAGCGACTCCCGCAGTCGGCGCGCGACAGGTGCTTCCACCGTCGAGCTCGCCGACTTCACGAACTCGCCCTGCTCCTTGAGCCGCGCGAGTAGTTCTTTGCTCGTGACACCGAGTTCTTTTGCCAACTCGTGCACGCGGGCCTTGCCTGCCACTGCTCTCCTCACTCAGAGGCCGAGCGTGACAGCCCGCTTACAACGGGGCGTCCGCACGACCTCGACTAATTTCGAAGGCCGATCATTTCTGGGACTTCACGGTGTGCTCATGAGTGCTCGTGCCTGTTCTCTACGTAATGCTCCAGGGCTGAGATATCCAGATGTCCGGACACTCGTAGTGCTCTGCCGATTGCTCGGCGCCGAACTGCTTGACTCAGACAAACCGAAGAGGGGTGCAACCAAGCACCCCTTCCGGGAAGTCTGCGCCGCGGATCCGGAACGACCACAAGGGTTTGCCCACTCTCGGCAGACCCTTGCGCCACGACCCGCATCAGATCGGCAGCCAGCTCGCGTCTGCGACATCCGATGCAGGTCCGGACGGGTGCTGATGGTGCCGGCACCCGCTCGGCGCGCGGAGAAGTCGAAGACTCGCGCTGAGCCTGCGTCCACTCTACCGCTCTCACGTCCCGATCTCCGCATCCGTACCCCTTGGAAGTTACCAAGCTGTCATCCCAGGGGTCTGTTTCACAAATCCATTTCCGACCGGGCCGGACTCATCGAGCAAGATCAGCCCGGTGTCGGACGGCCGTGACCGAGCTACCGTGGCGCCTCGATCCCGGCCGTCGCGACCCTCAGTTGCGGTGCGTGTCGGAGCCGCCGGTCGCCGCCGCGGGACGCGCGCCGCCCTGCGGGTCGGCCGCCGCGTCCGAGCGGATGTCGATCCGCCAGCCGGTGAGCCGGGCCGCCAGGCGGGCGTTCTGGCCCTCCTTGCCGATGGCGAGGGAGAGCTGGAAGTCCGGGACCACCACGCGCGCGGCGCGGGCGTCGGGGTCCACGATCGTCACCGACACAACCTTGGACGGGGACAGCGCATTCCCGACGAAGGCGGCCGGGTCCTCGGCGTAGTCGATGATGTCGATCTTCTCGCCCGCCAGCTCGCTCATGACGTTGCGCACACGCTGACCCATCGGGCCGATGCACGCGCCCTTGGCGTTGACGCCCGGCACGGTCGAGCGGACCGCGATCTTCGAGCGGTGCCCGGCCTCGCGGGCCACGGCCACGATCTCGACCGAGCCGTCGGCGATCTCGGGGACCTCGAGCGCGAACAGGCGGCGCACCAGGTTCGGGTGGGTGCGCGAGAGGGTGATCTGCGGGCCGCGGGGGCCGCGGGAGACGCCGACCACGTAGCACTTGATGCGGTCGCCGTGCTCGTAGGTCTCGCCCGGCACCTGCTCGGCGGGCGGGATGACGCCTTCGGCGCCATGGGCCTCCGAGCCGATGCGGACCACGACGGTGCCGCGGGCGTTCATGCGCGCGTCGCGCTGCACCACGCCGCCGACGATGTCGCCCTCGTGGGTGGAGAACTCGCCGAAGGATTTCTCGTTCTCGGCGTCGCGCAGCCGCTGCAGCACCACCTGGCGGGCGGTGGTGGCGGCGATGCGGCCGAAGCCCTCGGGGGTGTCGTCCCATTCGGAGATGACATTGCCGTCGGCGTCGACCTCGCGGGCCATCACGCGCACGACACCGGTCTTCTGGTTGATGTCGATGCGGGCGTTGGGCTGGTGGCCCTCGGTGTGCCGATAGGCGGTGAGCAGCGCGGACTCGATCGCGGAGATCACCGTCTCCATCGAGATCCCCTTGTCGGCGACAATCGCGCGCAGGGCTTCGATTTCGATGTTCATTCCACGATCCCTTCGGTCAGTGAATCGGATTCTGTTGTTTCGGTTTCGTTGTCCTCCCGGGCGCCCGGCTGGGGACGGCCCGGCGCTACTCCCCCCGCGAGCTCCAGCTCGGCCACGCCGGGCGGAGTGAATTCCACCTGGACGACGGCCGAGTTGATGTCGGCGAGCGGCACCGTCACCCGGTGTGGCTTCCGCTTGCCGCCGAGGACCAGGGCGATGTCGGTGTCGGTGAGGACGCCGACCCTGGCCTCGAACGTGGATTTGCCCTTCTCCTCCGGTGATTCGGCGCCGGGAGCCAGGGTGATCTTGACCTTGCGGCCCTGCGCGCGTTGCCAGTGCCGCGGGGTGGTGAGGGGCCGGTCGATGCCGGGGGTGGTGATCTCCAGCAGATACGGGGTCTCGCCGAAGTCACCGGCGTCGTCGAGGGTCTGCGAGATCTCCGAGCTCAGTTCCGCGACCGCGTCCAGGTCCGGGGATCCGTCGCTGTCGACGGTCACCTTGACCTTGCTCGCTGGACCGGCAGCCGAGATCGCGACGCCTTCGAGGTCGAATCCTCGGCGTTCGACGAGCTCAGCAACTAGCTGGCTCACCCTTTCCTCGGTCGGCATCGGCATATGGGGCGGCTCCTGGTTCAGTTGTCACGGGTTGAGTTGTCTGCTTCGGCGAAATACCGGGCCGAAGGTCTAGCGTAACGCGCTGAAAGAGTGTAAAGGACCAGCCGACCCGCCTGAGTTCGGCATGGTCGGCCGTGCGGTGCCGCTGGCGCGTCGAGAGCGACGCGCCCAAGACGGTTGCCCGTCGTCGCTGATCACAGCCTATCCGACCGCCCTCGCGCAGCAAGCTGTCCGCGACGGCTGGCACCATGTATCCGTGCCCAGCAGTCAGAGCGGCCTCGTGGCCGATGTCGTCGGTCTCACGGTCCAGCCGGACCGAACCGGCTCCGCCCCCACCCCGATTTCCTCACCCCGGTCCGACGCCGCGGTGAATCGGCGCTCCGCGCTGCGGCTGGCCGGGGGCGGTCTGCTGGTGGCGGCCGCCGCGGGCGCGTCGGCCGCGTGTACGAAGAACGAGCAGCCGGCCGCGCCGGATCCACTGCTGGCGCAGGAGACCGCGGCGCTCACCGATGCCGCCGCCGCCACCGAGGCCATCGCGACCACCCCCGATCGGGCGGGCGCCCTGAAGACCATCGCCGATCAGCGCACCGCACACGCGCAGGCGCTGCGCACCGAAATCGACCGTGCCATCGGCGTTTACGGCGACGGCACCACCCCCAGCCGCCGCACCCCGCCGCCCACCGCGATCGCCGTTATCAGCCCGACGTCGGTGGCGTCGCTGCGCACCCAGCTGAGCGCCTCGCAGCGTTCGGCCGCCGACCTGTCCATCTCCCTCTCCGGATTCCGCGCCGGGCTGCTGGCCTCGATCAGCGCCTGCTGCGGCACCCACGCAGGAGTCCTTCTCGCATGACCACCCTCGATCAGCAGGCGCTCATCGATGCCCTGAGCGCCGAGTACGCGGCGGTCTACGCCTACGGCGTGATCGCCGCCTACGCCAACCACGACCGGGACAAGCTGGTGGCCGAGTTCACCGCCGCGCACCGGGCCCGGCGCGACGCCACCATCGACGCGTTGCGGGCCGACGGCGCGACGGTTCCCGAACCGGCCGCCGCCTACACCGCGCCGTTCCCGGTGAACGATCCGATCCCGGCGGCGAAGCTGGCGGTGACCGTGGAATCCGACGCCGCGGCCTCCTGGCGGGCGGTGGTGGAACGCGCCACCGATCCCGGCGTGCGCCGCACCGGGATCGACGCGCTCACCGAATGCGCTGTGCGCCTTGCCACTTGGCAGTCCATCCTGGGCGCGAGCCCGGTGACCGTGCCGTTCCCCGGTAAGGCCTGATCGGATACCGGGAAACCGGTCCGCAGGGTTACCGGGAATTCGCCGCGTCCGCACCTTCCGTTTCCGTTCTCGATCACCGGGCACAACCCGGGATCGATAGGGTCTGTGCGGCGCGGCTCTTTTCGCATTTCTTCTTGCCGTGCAACGACATTCGGTGTGAGGTGAGAGGGAGATGCTGTGGCGGTCGGTGCTGCACCGGAAGAAAAGGCCGTACGCGAAGAGAAGGCGCTACGCGAGGTAACGAATCGCCTGGTCGACGCCTATGGCGAGGCGCATCCGCCGGAGCGGGTCGAGGCCGTGGTGGGTGCGGTGCGCAAGCGGTTCGAGGGGCATTCGGTGCGAGATTTCGTTCCGATTCTCGTCGAACGGATTGCGCGTCGGGAATTGGATCCGAAACGCTCCAAGAACACCGCGGGCCAGATCGATCTGAGCAAGTCCGAGCCGGTGGCCGAGACCGGGGAGAAGGATTCGCCCGACGGCCACGCGGCGGACACCACGAGCGTGTTCGCGGCGGTGGCGGGGCGGTTCGTGCCCGCGCGGCTGGTGGAGAACAAGAAGGTGCTGGGGGTCGCGGCGGCGGGGGTGGCCGCGGTGACCGCGCTGGGCGTGATCCTGGCTGTGCAGCAATCGGATTCGCCGGCCGAGGGCGGCACGGCCGCGCCCGCGCTGACCACCGTGCGCGGGGTCGTCGGGTCGGAGAAGTCGGCGTTCTTCGACGATCCGAAGGTGGTCGACGCGCTGGGCAAGCACGGATTCAAGGTCGATGTCGAGCCCGCGGGGTCGCGGCAGATCGCGACCTCGGTGGATCTCGGCAAGTACGACTTCGCGTTTCCGTCCAGTTCGGCCGCGGCGGAGCGGATCCAGCGCCAGCGCGGGGTGAGCGGCAAGTACGTGCCGTTCTCCTCCCCCATGGCCATCGCCACCTTCAAGCCGATCGCGGACCTGCTGACCCAGGCCGGGATCGTGCAGCCCGGCGCGACAACGACTTTCGACGTCGAGAAGTATCTGTCGCTGGCCGAGAAGGGGGTGCAGTGGACGCAGCTGGACGGCAACACGGCCTACTCGGTGCCCAAGAACGTGCTGGTCTCCACCACCGACCCGCGCACGTCCAACTCGGCCGCCATGTACCTGGCCGTGACCGCCTACGTGGCCAATGACAACACCATCGTGCGCGGCGCGAAGGCCGAAGACTATGCGGTGTCGCGGGTTTCACGCCTGTTCACCCGTCAGGGTTACACCGAGTCCTCCAGCGATGGGCCGTTCAAGGACTACCTGGCCAACGGCATGGGCACCGTCCCGATGGCCTGGATCTACGAGGCCCAGTACGTCGACGCCGCGGTGCACGACCAGCTCAAGCCGGACATGGTGCTGATGTACCCCAAGCCCACGGTGATGTCGCAGCACACCGTCGTCCCGTTCAACGACAAGGGCGACCGGCTCGGCAAGCTCCTCACCACCGACCCCGACCTGCAGCGCCTGGCCGCCGACCACGGCTTCCGGCCGACCGACGTGAGCCTGTTCACCAAAGCCACCGCCGCCCACCAGGTCCCGGTCGACCCGAACCTGGTGAACCAGGTCAGCCCGCCCGACTACGACACCCTCGAACACCTCCTCGACGGGGTCGCCAAGTCCTACAACTGAGCCGAGAACGAGGAGGGCCCGCCTGAGATCTCAGGCGGGCCCTCCTCGTTCGTCAGCGCCGCGCCGGGCCGCCGGAACGATCGGCGCATTGCGCCCGGAGCCGGGCGATGGTCGCGTTGTCGAGCGTCCGCGCGGTCGGGGTGACGAGCAGACGGGCGAGGCGGCGGTGGAACTCCTCGGGGGTGAGCCCGAAGCGCACGAACGCCGCGTCGTCGTTGCCGCCGTAGGGAGCCCACTCGGCGGCGAATTCGAGCATCTCGATCTCGAACGGGTGCACGGGGTTCATCTTCCCGCGGTGTCGGCGACCTCGCTCGCCTGCTGGACGAGGGCGTCGATCTGGGTGAGAGTCGGGGTGCCCGCGGCGGATTCGTTGTGCGCCTCGTCGAGCGCCCGGCGCCGCACGCCCTCGGCGATGATGGCCAGCTTCCAGAGCCCGAGTGCGTGCCAGTAGCGCAGCGCCGCCGGGTCACGACCGGTCTCGTCGAGATACAGTCGCGCCATCTCCGCGCGGTCGGGGAATCCCGCCAGGGTCGACGCTTCGAGGATGCCGAACGACGGCTCCCCGGGTTCGGGCCAGTAGGTGAGCAGGCTGCCCATGTCGGCCACGGGATCGCCCAGCGTGGACAGTTCCCAGTCCAGCACCGCGGTGATCTGTCCGGTCGCCGGCGCGGTGATCAGGTTGCGCAGGTGGAAGTCGCCGTGCACCAGGCTGATCTCGCGTTGTTCGGGGATGGCCGACGCCAGTCGCCGGGTGAGCGTGTCCAGTGCGGGCGACTCGCGGGTCTTGGACGATTCCCATTGGGCGGCCCAGCGTTTGAGCTGGCGCTGGGCGTAGGGCCGGTGGGCGGCGAGATCCGTCAGTCCGGTGGCGGCGAGGTCGACGGCGTGGATCCGGGCGAGTGTGGCGGGCATCGACCGGGCGATGCGCAGGCGGTGTTCCGGGGACAGCGCTTCGGCGGCCGCCATCGTGTCGACGATGACGCCGTCGACGAATTCCATCAGGACGACCGGTACATCCGCGACCTCCGAATCGACTGCGACGCCGAGGATTCGGGGGGCCGGGACGCCGGTGTCGGCCAGTGCCGCCATGATTCGGGCCTCCCGTACCACGTCGTGTGCG
This sequence comes from Nocardia sp. NPDC005825, assembly GCF_040630175.1. Lineage (NCBI taxonomy): Bacteria > Bacillati > Actinomycetota > Actinomycetes > Mycobacteriales > Nocardiaceae > Nocardia > Nocardia sp. NPDC005825. The sequence continues at coordinate 263,340 of NZ_JBEXXC010000009.1, read as the reverse complement.
GTGGTCAGGAGGTGGCCGAGCGGCGGGCGGCGCAGCACCCAGGCTCGGCCTTCGGCGTCGGTGAGGCGGTAGGTGAGGTTCGAATAGCCCTGGCCGATTCGCCGCAGGCGCAGCGGCATCGCGTACTCGATGCCGAGCGTCGCCAGCCAGCGGGCGACCGCCTCGATATCGACTGCGACCGGGGCATCGACGGCGGCCGGGGCGCGGGTGTCAGGCATGGGCCGGCGCCTCGGCCCGGAACAGCACGGCGTCGCCGAGGCGCTGTCCGCCGTCGATCACGAAGGTCTCCCCGGTGACCCAGCTCGCGGCGTCGGACACCAGGAAGGCGACCGCGGACCCGATGTCGCCGGGTTCGCCGATCCTGCCCAGCGCGGTGCTCGAATTCAGCTGTCCCTCATACTGTTTCCACAACTGCTCGGCCAGCTTGGTACGGACGACGCCCGGTGCGACCGAGTTGACCCGCACTCGCGGCGACAGTTCCAGCGCCAGCTGTTTGGTGAGGTGGATCAGCGCCGCCTTGGACGCGTTGTAGAGGCCGAGATCCGGTTCGAAGCCCAGGCCGCCGATCGAGGCCATATTGACGACGGCGCCGCCGTGCTCGCCCATCCACGCCCGGGTCGCGAGCCCGGTCCACAGCACCGGCGCCCACAGGTTGACGTCGAAGGTCTTGGCGAAGCGGGCGTGGTCCTGATCGATGACCGGGCCGTAGGCCGGGTTGGTTCCGGCATTGTTGACGAGAATGTCGATGCTGCCGAACCATTCGAGGGCGAGGTCCATGCAGCGCCGCGCCCCCTGCTCGTCGACGGCGTGTGCGGCGATGCCGAGCGCGGTACCGCCGACTTCGGCGGCGGCGGCGTCCGCGGACTCCTGGGTGCGCGAGGTCAGGATGACGTTTCCGCCGGCCGCGGCGATCGCTTTCGCCACGGCCAGTCCGATGCCGCGGGAGGCTCCGGTGACGATCGCGGTGCGACCGGTGAGATCGAGTCGGGTCACAAGTGTTCCTTCGTGGGTGTTCGGACGGCTAGCGCAGCGGTGCGCCCCAGCGCACCTGCCCGCGCAGCTGGTTCTTGAGGAGTTTGCCGCCAGGGTTACGCGGCAGCGGTTCGGTGTGGATGGCGGCGAACTGTGGAATCTTGAAGTCGGCCAGATGGTTTCGGCAGTGTCCGAGCACCGCGTCGAGGTCGATGTCCGCCTCGCCGCCGAACAGGACGGCGCCGACCTTCTCCCCCATCACCTCGTCGGGTACCGCGAGCACGGCGGCGTCGGCGACGCCGGGGGCCGACAGCAGCACGGCCTCCACCTCGACGCTCGAGACGTTCTCGCCGCCGCGGATGATGATGTCCTTGACCCGGTCGACGATGTGCACCCGTCCGGCCTCGTCGACCCGCACGATGTCGCCGGTGTGCAGCCAGCCGTCGACGAGCGCGTCGGCGGTGGCGGCGGGCTTGTTCCAGTACCCGGAGGTGACGTTCGCACCCCGGACCACCAGTTCGCCGACGGCCGGGTCGGTGTCGATCGGGACGATGCCGAGGTCGACCGACGGGACGGGGTACCCGACGGAGTCCGCGTGCGCGGCGGCGTCGTGGTGGGGCAGCACGGTGATCAGCGACGCCGTCTCCGTCATCCCGTAGCCGTTCAGCAGCGACGCTTGGGGGAAGGCCGCTGTCAGCGCTCGCACCAGCGTGGGCGCGATCGGCGCTCCGCCGTATCCGACGATGCGGACGGCGGACAGGTCGGCGTCCGCGAAGTCCGGATGCCGGAGCAGCAGCGAGTACACGGCGGGCACGGTCACGACGAACGAGATCCGCTCGGTCTCGAGCACCTCGATCAGGGTGGGCAGATCCAGCGCGGGCAGGATCACGGAGGCCCCGCCCGCGTACGCGGTGACCAGCAGCTGCGAATTGCAGGCCGTGACGTGGAACAGCGGGACCGAGATCAGGGTGCGCGGTTCGGGCCCGCTGTCGCGGGGGATGCCGAAACAGCGAATCATGTTCTCGGCGTTGGTGATGAACGCCTCGTGTGTGGTCGAGACACCCTTCGGATGCCCGGTGGTGCCGGAGGTGTGGAACATGGCCGCCACGTCGTCCGGTTCGAGATCGTGCGCGAAGTACGGCTCGCCGTCGGGCAGTGGGGATTCGGCGGTCAGTTCCACGGTCGCGCCCGCGTCGTCGAGGACGTACCGGACCTCCGGCTCGGTCGACCTGGTGTTGACCGGCACCGCGATACCGCCGGCCAGCACGGTGCCCCAGAACGCGAGCACCCAGTTCACGCCCGCCGGATAGCGGATGGCGACCCGGTGCCCGCGCCGCACGCCGCCGGCGTACAGACCACCGGCCACGCGCACAGCGCCGTCCCACAGTTCGGCGTACGTCAGTCGCCGGCCGCCGACTTCGACGACCGCCTCGGCATCGGGGCGCGCGTCGACGTGCGCCCGCAGCACATCCACCAGTGTCGCGGGCAGGTCGGTGTAGCGCCGGACGCCCGCTGCGTCGAGAGCCACGCCGGATTCTTCGAAGGGGTTGTGCGAGCGCGCGAGACGGATCGGGGTGCGGGTCATGCGCGGACCTCGCGGGGGCGACGGGAAGGGCTCATGGTGAGGTTCTCTCTTGCTTCGTGGTCGGCGTGCCGGTGGTCAGCCGCGCAGGGCGGAGGCGAAAATCCCCGGCAGGGCGGCGAATCCGGGCTTGTGCGCGAAGCCGGTCAGGCGTCGCAGCGTCGTGGCGCCGGTGCGGTTGGTGACGAACCAGGGCGGCTTCGGGGACAGCGCGAACTCGCCGTGGACCAGCGATCGCGGGGCCGGACGGAAGGGACCGCGCACGACGGTGCGTTCGGGGTCCTCGATGAGTAATCCGTTGTGCACCACGCCGATTCCGCTCTGGATGTCGGCGAGGGTGTGCCCCGGGAACGCACCCCAGGTGGCGCGGGCGGTGAGGTAGCCCAGGCCGGTCCAGGCATTGATCGCGACGGTCCCGTACCGGAGCGCGGCGACCGCGGCTTCGAATCGGGCTCCCAACCGGCGGATGGTCGCGGGGTCGGCGATGAGGTTCACCCCGAGCGTGCCCTCGATCTCCTCGTTGCAGACCTGAACCGCGCGGTCCAGGAATTCCGCCGCGGCGCCGGGCAGTTCGAGCACGCCGAGCACCGGTGCGAAGTACTCGGTGTGCAGCAGCGGTTCACCACGATCGGGCGTGATGCCCTCGATGAGGACCCGCGCACCGATCCGCTGCGCCCGGGGATACGCGGCGCACGCGTCGGCCACCCGCTCGGGCGAGCCCGGATAGTAGGCGGGCCGCTGCGGCGCCCGTTCGATCGCGGCCCGCAGTTCGTCGAGGAATCGGTCCTTCTGCGGCCAGTCGGCGGGGATCACCACCACCTGCGCGGCGACGCAGTTGTATCCGTTGTTGTGCAACCGCTGGGTCGCGACGTGCTCGGCCTGGTAGCGCAGGTCGGCGTCCGACCAGCGGCCCGGCACCACGATCGCCGGTGAGACCCCGCCCAATTCGCTGGTGATGGGTTTGTCCAGCAGCGGGGTGCCCGCCAGGCGATTGCGCGCGCCCTCGGTCCCGGAGCCGAACACGATCGTGTCGTGGGTGACCGCGCTGCCGGTCATGTGCACCGCGCTCACGCCCGGATGGTGGACCAGCGCCGACCCGACCTCCGGTCCGCCGGTGACGATCCGCAGGAAGCCGCGTTCGATCAGCGGGGCGAAGATCTTCTCGAAGACCGGCAGCAGCGGATCGGTGAGCGGGTTGAGCTTCAGCGCCACCACCCGGTTGTCGGCGTAGAGCTGGTACAGCACGTCCAGCGGGGCGATGGAGAAGATATTGCCCGCGCCGAGCACGACGCCGATGCCACCGGTGGCGGTCGGGGTGCGCTGCCCGAGACCCGCACGGGCCCGCACGGTGTCGGCGTCGACGCCCGGACGGGTCCAGACCTCGGCATGGAAACCGTTGAGCAACAAGGCGTCGAACAGGCCGTGCGGGAACACCGCGACAGCCGTGCGATCACCGGGCGCCGGGTGCGTCGGGTAGCCGTCGATCGGACTGTCGCCCTGCTCCAGCGCCAGCAGTGATTCCGCCAGCGCGGTGGTCGCGGTGAGCAGCGAGTAGGGGCCGCTGACCCACTCCTCGCCGAGCAGTGGGGAATCCTCGGGCAGCTGCTTGATGCGGGCCGCGGTGTCGATCCATTCCCGGGCGAACCTGGCGGTATTGGCGTGGATCTGGTCGAGCAGTACGCGCCGGGCGGACAATGCGGTACGCGCCCATTGGATCTCGCCGTTCCGCAGGGCGGTGACGATCGTGTCGGCGGTGGCGGTGGTCGCGGGGTTCACGCGTCGCCTCCCTCGGAGGCGGCGTCCTCGCCGATCATGGCCGCGGCCTTCTCGGCGATCATGATGGTGGCGGCGTTGGTATTGCCCCGGACCACCGAGGGCATCACCGACGCGTCGGCCACCCGTAGACCGTCCACGCCGAGCACCCGCAGCCGCGGGTCCACGACGGCGCCGATGGCGCAGGTCGAGGTCGGGTGGTAGAGGGTCTGCGCGGTGCGGGCTGCGAAATCGAGCAGCTCGGCGTCGGAATCGCCTGCCGGAGTGAGGAATTCGCCCGTGGTGAGCTCGCGCAGGGCGGGCTGTGCGGCGATCTCGAGGGCCGCGCGCAGGCCCGCGATCAGCGCGGCGCGGTCCGCCTCGGTGGCGAGGTAGTTGTGGTGGATGCGGGGCGCGGTCGTCGGGGACGCGGAACGCAGGGTGAGCGTGCCACGGCTCTCGGGGCCGACCAGGCACGGGCCGAAGGCGAAGCCGTGCTCGGACGCGACGCCCATGCCTTCGCCGTGGAAGAGCACCGGGGCCATGTGGAACTGGATATCGGGGCCCGCCAATCCGGTTCGGGTCTCCACGAATCCCCCGGCCTCACCGATATTGGAGGTCAGCGGCCCGCGGCCCGCCGACTGCAACAGGCCGAGATTCTCCGGCGTGAGCGCGGTCATCAGGGACTCGCGATCGGTGCGGTAGTTGAGGAACACCGACAGGTGGTCCTGCATGCCCTGCCCGACCGGAAGGTCACGGACCACATCGAATCCGAACGCCGCCGACTGCTCGGCCGGGCCGATGCCCGACAACAGCAGCAACTGGGCCGATCCGTACGCGCCCGCGGTCAGCACGACTTCCCGGCGCGCCGCGATGACCTCCGTGCCGCCGCCGCGCCCGACCACCACACCGGTGGCGCGACCGTCCTCGACCACGACCCGATGCACGAGGGCATCGGTGAGCACGGTCAGGTTGGGACGGACCGCGGCCGGATGCAGGTAGGCGACCGCCGCGCTACAGCGCATGCCATTGCGCTGGGTCAGCTGATAACGCCCGACGCCCAGCTGGGTGGCGCCGTTGAAATCGTCGTTACGCCGATGCCCGGCCTGTTCGGCGGCGAGCAGAAACGCTTCCGCCAGTGGATGTTCCGAGCGGCTGTCGCTGACCGAGAGCGGACCGCCGGCGCCGTGATAGGTGTCCTTGCCGCGCTCGTTGTCCTCGGCCTTCAGGAAGTACGGCAGCACCTCGTCGTAGCTCCAGCCGTCCGCGCCGCCCGCGGCCCAGGCGTCGAAGTCGGCGCGCGCCCCGCGAATGTAGATCATCGCGTTCATGGAGCTGGACCCGCCGAGCACGCGCCCGCGCGGCAGGTAGGCCCGGCGGAGGTGCAGTCCCGCTTCGGGTTCGGAGTCGAAGTCCCAGTCCAAGGCGCCCTTGAACAGGGACGGGAAGGCGATCGGCAGATGGATCTCCTCGGCGGTGTCCGCCGGCCCGGCCTCGATCAGGGCCACGGTCACCGTCGGATCCTCGGACAATCTGCTGGCCAGCACGGATCCGGCGGACCCCGCGCCCACGACGACGTAGTCGTACACGATCGGCACCTCTCTCGATTCATCCCTGACATCGGGGATCTATGACCCCGGTCACTGTCGAAGTCGATACTGCGGGTCCAACGCGGCGGACACCATGTGCCATCGCTAATGGGATGGCACGGATCTTGTGCAGCCGCACAGTCTCGAGGAACGGGTAGCGCCTGGGTCACATTCCGCACTATCCTGCTCTAACTCGAACTCGAATCGAGTACGAGAAATCTGGCCCGCGCGTGGCCCCTCTACCCCCAGGAGATTTCCATGGGCACCAAACGAATCGTCTTCATCGGAGCAGCCGGAGAGATGTGCCGGCTCGCCATCGAACGCTTCGCCGTCGCGGACGGGGACTGGGAGCTGGCCCTGTACGACATCCGCCCCGAACTGCTCGACGAGCTGGTGCGACGACTGCCGACCGGCCTGGCGACCGCCGGTCGGCTCGATCTCTATGACCGCCAGGGACTTCGGGACGCCATCGAGGGCGCCGCTCTCGTGGTACTCGGCGCCGGTCCGTACAACCGCACCGCCCCTCCGGTCATGGAGGCGTGCCTACAGGCCAAGGTGCCCTACCTCGATTTCGACGACGACATCGAGAGCACCCTGCACGCCCTGTCCCTGCACGACGACGCCCGGGCCGCCGGGGTGCCCATGTACATCGGCTGCGGCGCGTCCCCCGGGATCACCAATGTGCTGGTCGCCGACGCGGCCGCCGAACTCGACCGGGTCGACAACATCGACGTGTACTGGGTGGTCGGCGATGAACGCGGATCGATCGGCCGCGCGGTGCTCGACCACATGCTGCGCGTCGCCGCGGGCCCCTGCGTCACCTGGGAGCACGGCGGCCCGGTACTGCACCAATCGTGGATGGAGACCCGCTGGACCGAGCTGGGTGGCGGGCTGGGGCTGACGCTGGTGCACGAGACGGCGCACCCCGAACCGGTGACGCTGCCGCGAAAGTACCCGGACGCCAAGAATATTCGCTGTTTCGGCGGGCTGGACCCGGCGCCCTACAACGGCCTGGTCCGCGGCGTCGGCCTGGCGGTGCAGCGGGGGCGGATGCCCATGTCGAAGGCCATCGACTTCCTGGAAGCCCTGATGACCAACAAATTCGGCAGCCTGAAGGGCTGGCGCAACGCCCTGTCCGGATTGCGAAACCTGGTGCGCACCGGGGAGGCGACACGCACCGAGCTGATCAAATTCCTGGCCCTGTCAGCGGTGGGCCACACCTTCCCGCACAAGACCGCACTGAAGGTCGAGGTGACCGGCCTGCGCAACGGCCTGCCCGCGGTGGTCGGCCGCCGCACCACGGTCAGCGGAGACGGCACCTATCTGTTCACCAACATGGCCGCCGCGACCGGAACGGCCTGCGCGGCCTTCATGGTGGTGGCCCTCGATGACCAGAACGAAAGCCGCGCGGGCGTATTCACGCCCGAGGACTGGGCGGAGCCGGAGCAGTTCTACAAGGCCCTCGAACGGGTCGGCACGCCACGCGACGAGATCTTCGACGCCTCGCACTGATCGCCCATTCCCGAACGTCAGATATCGATCCCCAACACAAGGTTTCATCATGGATCTCAAAACAACACTGTACGCACTCGCCGATCTGTTCATGATCGGCGCCGGATTCACCCTGGGGTGGAAGTTCATTCGGAACTACCGCAATTACCTGCTCGGCCTCGAATGGATCATCGTCGCGAGTTCGGGCACCAATTTCCTCGTCTACGGACTGGTCGGAGCGAACGAGACCAGTCCCATGTTCCACATCGCCTTCTTCTTCGACGCGTTCTCCCGATCGTTCGGAATCACCGTGATCCTCGTTCTGGGCCTGATGAAGGTGACCCACGGATTCAAGCCCTCCCTCGCGGTGGACATCGCCGTCTTCGGGCTGGCCATCGTGGGCGGACTGGTCATGTCGGCCTTCGCCGAGGAGCTCGGCGTGGCCGGAGCGGTCTTCTACGTCGTGATGAACGCCCTGACCACGCTGTTCCTGTTCTATTTCGCCTGGCGGCTCTGGAATATCGGGGAGCATGGACACGCGATCGCCGTCGCGGCGGTGTCCTCCGCCGCGGCCGCGATCGCCGGAACGTACGACTTCTATCGCATCCCCGGCGACGACGAGCACCACACGATCTTCTACATCCTGGCTCTCACCACGTGGGCGTGTCAGATGGTCGTGTACTACTTCGGTTATCGCGCGCTGCAGAACAGCAATGACCGGATCTCGGCGGCCCGTCCGCTTCAGTTCTCGGGCGCGAAGGATCCCAGGTAGACCGAGACCAGCCGTCGCGCCTGCTCGAGCGTGACATCGTCACCGGCCGGAGCCTTGCGGAAGGCGACATCGAAGATCCGGTCGCCGGCCTCGAACGCGAGCTCGACGACGAGTGCGGGCGTGTCGGACCGGATCAACCCCCGGTCCACCAGGTACCGCCACAGCCGCGTCGCCTGCGACACGTCGAAGCTGCTCGCCAGCTCACCGAGCGTCGAACTGCGCCCCGCGTACCAGAGCACGGCGAAACTCGGATGCTCGCGGAAGTAGCCGAGATACACGTCGACGATCGCGTCGCAGACCGCCGCCAGCGTGGCGGGCGCGGACTCCAGCATCGCGCCGACGCGAGCGTCGAGCTCACGCAGATGTCGTTGCGCGAGTTCGACTTCGACCTGGCCCCGGTCGGCGAAGTAGTGGTAGACCGAGGCGATCGGGATGCCGGCCCGCTCGCCCATCGCCTTGAGGGTGGCGGCCTGGTAGCCCTGCTCGGCGAGCAAGGCCTCCCCCGCGTCGAGAATCGCCTGGACGCGCTCCACGCCGCGGCGTTGCACCGGAGCGGGGCGCGTGGACGTCCGTGACGTCGGCCGATTGTCGAACACGATTCGAGATCGTAACAAGTCGGGCCCGTCGGCCGGGCAGCGCACCACCGTCAGGCGACACCGCCGGTCAGCGCACGAGCGCCGAGCCGATGGGCGATCTCCAGGGCGAGTTCGACGGCGAGCCTGCGCTCGCCGGGCCGGTGACCGAGTAGTTCCGTGGCGCGGGCGACCCGCTGCAACACCGTGTTCCGGTGGGTGTGCAGCCGTGCCGCGGCCCGCGGGGCGTTCTCGGCTTCCTCCAGGAACACCCGCAGCGTCTCGCGCAACCGCGCGGCCGCGGGCGTGTCCCGAGCCAGCGGACCGAGCGTGTCGGCGACGAATTCGGCAGCGCGGGAAGGGTTCTGCGCGGCCAGCGCGGTGACCTCCAGATCGCGGTAGAGGGTGACGCGGGCGGCGTCGGGCTGACCGGCGAGCAGATTGTGCATCCCCAGCGCGGCCTCGTGCGAGCGCCGGAATCCCTCGATGCCCGGACGCGGCGGGCCGACCGCCACCCGGATCCCGGGATGGGCCGCGGTCAGCGACCCCCGCAACTCGTCGATGGCGGGCAACGTGTCGCCGCTCATCCACGCCCACAACGCGGAGCTGCCCGCCGCGAGGGTCAGCAGCGGGCGCCGCCCGGCCGCCCGCGCCAGCAGGGTGGCCGCCGATTCCAGCGCGCCCTGCACCTCACCGACCGGAGTGGACCACAGCACCAGCGCGATATGGGATCGGGACAGGTCGTAGCCGAGCCGTTCACCGGCGCGGCGGCTGTCGATCGGCGCGCCGTCGAGCAGCAGGCGGATGATCTCCACGCGCCGCGCCAGCGCCCCGCCGAGGATCTCCTCCCGTTCCCGCTGCGCGACCGAGATGACCCGCGCGAGAACCTGATCGACATAGCCGAACATGCGTTGCGCGGACAGTTCCAGCAGCGGCACCAGCAGCGGGCCGGTTCCGGCGATACGGGTGGCGTGGGTCAGATAGTGCCGCCATGCGATGTTCTGACCGCGCCGGTAGGACTGGAAGATAACGTCGAGATCCAGGCCGCGCCGGGCGACCGTCCGGGCCACGTCGAGCGCTTCGGGCGGGACGTCGATATCGGAGAGCGGAGACTCCCGGCGGGCGAAGATGGTCAGCAGCCGGGCGGCATTGGCCCGATTGCTCGCGGACATGTCGGCCACCAGCGCCGCGTCCGCACCGACCATGGGCGTCAGTTCGATCTCCGCGGCGTCCATCTCGGCGACCACCGCGTCGAGGTCGTCCAACATCAGCTCGGCGACTCTGCCCATGAGTTCCACGAGTTCGGGCCCCGGGGACGGACTGCTCATACCGGCAAGTGTGCCGCAGCACATATTCGAGGTCAAAGTGCGGTTGTACGGACATACCCGTGCGGCGATCACCGCCCTAACGTGAACCAGATCACAGCCCGCCCGATCAGGAGACCTCACGTGACCAGAAGATCCCGCAACACCAGCGCCACCGCTGTCGATGTCCTGATCATCGGCGCCGGAGTATCCGGCATCAGCGCCGCCTGTCACCTCGCCACGCGTCGCCCCGGAACCACCTTCGCGATACTCGAGGCGCGCGACTCGGTCGGCGGCACCTGGAGCCTGTTCCGCTACCCCGGCATTCGCTCGGATTCGGACATGCCCACCTACGGCTTCGGTTTCAAACCGTGGGCCCATCGCCAGTCGATCGCAGACGGGCACCTGATCCTGGACTACCTGCGCGACACCGTCACCGAAAACGGCCTGTCCGAACACATCCGGCTGGGCCATCGGGTGATCGAGGCGCGATTCGACTCCGCGACCGCGCGCTGGAACGTGCTCGCCGAACAGGGAGACGGCCGACAGGTGCGGTTCGTCGCGCGATTCCTCTTCCTCGGCACCGGCATCTACGACCACCGGGCCGGTTACACTCCCGATTTCGCCGGGGCCGAGGACTTCGACGGCCCGATCGTGCACCCGCAGCACTGGCCGCAGCAACTGGACTGCACCGGTAAGCGGGTCGTCGTGATCGGCAGCGGCGCGACCGCGGTCACCCTCATCCCCGCGCTCGCGGGCCGCACCGCCCACGTGACCATGTTGCAGCGCTCGCCGAGCTATGTGTTCTCGATGCCCGCCGAGGACGTCATCGCCAATGTGCTGAATCGGCTGTTCGGCCACGAGCGGGCCGCGAAACTGATCCGGCGCAAGAACATCGCGATGACGCGCGGCATCCACAAGGCGTGCAAACGGGCTCCGCGAACGGCCCGCCGCGTGCTGATCGGCCTGGTGCGACGGCAACTGCCCGCGCATTTCGATGTGGACACCCATTTCACGCCCCGTTACAACCCGTGGGACCAGCGCCTGTGCATGGTGCCCGACGGCGACCTGTTCAAGGCGATCGCGAGCGGACGCGCCTCGGTGGTCACCGATCGGATCGAACGCTTCACCCGGACCGGGATCGACCTGGAATCCGGACAGCATCTGGACGCCGACATCATCGTCACCGCAACGGGTTTCACCATGTCGCCGCTGGGACGCATCCACCTCGAGGTCGATGGGCGCACGGTCGATCTGCCCGCCACGACGGTCTACAAGTCCATGATGCTGTCCGAGGTGCCGAACCTGGCGTTCGTGGTCGGCTACACCAATATCTCCTGGACGCTGAAGGCCGATCTGGTCAGCGAACACTTCTGCCGTCTGCTCGACCACATGGACGCCAACGGTTTTCACACCGTCACGCCGTCGGCCGCCGATCCGGACATGCCGCGCGTGCCGCTGGTGGGGGACCTGAGCTCCGGATACGTCCAGCGGGGAGTCGCCGCCTTCCCACGGGCGGGGACGAGCGGCCCGTGGTCGGCGGATATGGCCTACGAACTCGACGCCGAGCGTCTGCGCGAAGGACCGGTCCAGGACGCCGCCCTGCGTTTCATACCCGCGACGCCATCCGCGTCCGGGACCTCCGAGCTCGCGATGGCGACGGGTGGTCAGCGATGAGGAACATCACCTTCTACAGCCACGGAACCCGCTGCGCGGCATGGCATCTCACCGGCAAGGGAGAACTGCCCGGAAGGGCGTGCGTGGTCATGGCGCACGGCTTCGGCGGCACCCGCGACACCGGGCTGCTGGGATACGCGGAACCGTTCGCCGCCGCCGGATACGACGTCCTGGTCTTCGACTACCGCGGCTTCGGAGACTCCGAAGGCAGTCCGCGGCAAGTCGTTTCGTACCGGCGACAGCGCGAGGACTATCACGCCGCCATCTCCGCCGCACGGCAGTTGCCCGGCGTGGACCCCGACCGCATCGTCCTGTGGGGGACCTCGTACTCCGGCGGGCACGCCGTCGTGGTCGCGGCACAGGACCTGCGCATCGCGGCGATCACCGCGATCACGCCGGCCATGGATGGAGCCGCGACCCTCGCTCATCTCGCGCACCGCGGCGGCGTCGGCCCGCTCGCCCGCTTGACCGGGCACGGGCTGCTCGACCTCGGCCGCGCCGCCATCGGCCGGTCCCCGCATCATCTGCCGATCGTGGGTGCGCCCGGATCGGCGGCCATGATGACCAGTCCGGGCGCGGTGGAGGCCGTCGTCCCCGTGGCCGGGCCGACCTGGCGCAACGAGGTGTGCGCCCGTGCGGCGCTGGAGGTCGGATTGAACCGGCCCATCGGCTTCGCGAGGCGGATCCCGTGCCCCATCCTGATCCAGGTCGGCACGAACGACAGTGTCGCGCCGCCCGCGGCCGCCCGTCGCGTCGCGGCGAAAGCCGGGCGGCGGGCGAGTGTGCGCGAGTACCCGGTGGACCATTTCGACGTCTATGACGGTCCGTGGCAGAGCCGGGCGGTCGCCGACCAGGTGGCCTTCCTCGCCGACGTTCTGGCCTGATTCCGCGCCGGCGATTGACGGGGATCACACCGGGTCGTAAAGTCGAATTCGAATCGAGTTTGACTTTCCCATCCAGGAGTTCCCATGGCCACGCACGAAACGCAGGAAGAAACCGTCGAGGTCGTAGTCGTCGGCGCTGGAATCGCGGGGTTGACGGCCGCGACCACGCTGGCGCGCGACACCGGCGTGGTGGTTCTCGAATCCAGCGATCGCACCGGCGGCCGGGTCGAGACCGCCCGGCAGGGCGACTACTGGATCAATGTCGGCACCCAGTTCACCGAGGGCACGGGCGCGCTGATCGACGCCCTCGACCGCCACGGCATCGAACGGGGATCGCTCGCGGGCAAGAGCGTCGCGCTGTACCTCAACGGCGGAATGGTCGACACCTCGAACCCGATCGCCCTCATGTTCCGGACCCGGATGTCCTGGACGGACCGGATCGGACTGGCCGTCGTCGGCGCGCGCATCCTGGCGGTCACCCCGTTCCTGGAGTCGCAGAGCCGTCTCGCACGACGGGTGCGCGCCAAGCTCGACGCCAAGCCCGCGTCGTATCTGCTGAAGGGCGTCCGGTCCGAGCTGGCCGCCGAGATCGTCCGGTCGTGGTCCGCGCAGTGGATGGGCTGCGAGGTGGGAGAGACCGCCGCGACCCAGTTCGTCACCTCGGTGGGCATCGCCTTGACCGACCCGGAGAAGGTTCCGAACTTCTCCCTGCCGGTCGGCGGCAACCAGACATTGACCGACGTGCTGACCGAGGAGCTCGGCGACCGGATCCGGTTGAACACGACCGTGCGATCGGTCCGGCAGGACGGCGACGACGTCATCGTGGACTACCTCGACGGCGATCGCCCGGCGCGGCTCCGAGCCCGGCGCGCCATCGTGACCGCGCCCGCCGACATCGCCGACCGGATCATCCCGGATCTCCCCCGCACCTACCGAAACGCCTTCGGCGACATCGCCTACGGCCGCTACCTGGTCGTCGGATTCTTCACCGACGAGGTCGGCCCGCAGCGCTGGGACAAGTACTTCGGCGTCTCGACCCCGCAGCTCTCCTTCCAGGCGATGTTCAACCACGCCGCGGCCATGCGCACCGGCGACGATCGCAAACCCGGTGGCGCACTGGCCTGTTTCGCGGGCGGCGCGCACGCCGACGCGTTGTTCGCGCTCTCCGATCAGGAGGTCGTGGCCCGCTTCACCGAGGACCTGATCACGGTGTTCCCCGAACTCGAGGGAAAGCTAGGCGAGGGCATCGTGCGCCGCCACCATCGGGTCGTGCCGTTCTGGGCTCCCGGCCGGAAGTCATCGCTGCCCGCCCTGCGCGCCCCGCTCGGCAACATCTACCTGGCCGGCGACTACCAACTCGAACTCCCCTCGCTCGCCGACGCGGCCGAATCCGGCGAGCAGGCAGGCAAGGCCGTCCTGGCAAGTCTGCGCAGGAAGCCGTGACCAACCCTTCGAACAGCGGAAACGCCGGTCGGATGGCTATGCGAGGTTAAATTACGCGCTGTCATTGACAGCGTGTAATTATCGCCCTAGCCTGTGACCATGACCACAGCAAAGAGAATCGTCTTCATCGGCGCAGCCGGTGACATGTGTCGCGTGGCGATCGATCGCTTCGCCAGGACGGCCGGGAACGACGACTGGACGTTGGAGTTGCACGACATCCGGCCGGACGCACTCGAGGAGTTCGCGGCCACCTTGCCGATCGCCGATGTGCGGGTCGGCTCGTTCGACCTCTTCGACGGAGCCGCTCTTCGGGCGGCCATATCGGGCGCCACCCTCGTGGTGCTCGGCGCGGGACCGTACAACCGGACCGCCGAGCCGGTGATGCGGGCGTGCATCGAGGAGCAGGTGCCCTATCTCGACCTCGACGACGACGAGGAAAGCACCCTCACCGCAATGGAACTCGACGCCCGGGCGAAGCAGGCGGGCGTGGCGATCTTCGTCGGCTGCGGTGCGTCACCGGGTCTGACCAATGTGATGGCCGCCGACGCGGCTCGCGACATGGACGCCGTCGAACGCATCGACGTGTGCTGGGTGACCGGTGACGAGGGACCGGTCCCCTACGGCCGCGCGGTGCTCGATCATGCGATTCGCGGCTATGCCGGGCCTTGTCACACCTGGGAGCAGGGACGCTCGGTGACGCATCAGACCTTCCTCGAAACGGATGTGTTCTCGCTGGGCAATTCGCTCGGCGATTCCTACCGGCTCTACGAATGCGCGCATCCGGAGTCGGTGACGATGCCGCGGCGGTGGCCCGGCGCCGATCGGATTCGCGTGCTCGGTGCGCTCGATCCGCCGCCGGTGAACGGCATCATGCGCGGCATCGCCGTGGCGGTGCAGCAGGGCAAGATCTCGATGGACCAGGCCATCGACTTCGTCAACGATGTGATGACGGACAAGACGGGTTCACCGCGGGTGTGGCGGCACGCGCTGTCGGGGTTGTGGGGCACGATTCGCCGCGGCGAGATCGGTGCGACCGAGGTGCTGAAGTACCTGGCGACCGCGGCGGCAGGCAAACACCCCGAGTTCCGCGGGACGAACTACGTGCGTGTGACCGGCACTCGGGACGGCGAACCGGTGGTGTCGATCCGCCGGGTACCGGTCAGCGGGCCCGGGACCGCCTGGACCGACATGGCCTCCGCGACCGGTTCGGCGACCGCGGCCTTCATGGTGCTGGCCGTCGAACAGCTGGACGGGCTGTCCGGCGTTCTGGCGCCCGAGGACTGGGCCGATCCGGAGCGCTTCTATCGGATGCTCGCCCGGACCAGTGGGTCACGAGCCCATGAGGTCGTCGAAGCGCTGGTCTCGCCGAGCACCGCGGTGACGTCGCGGAAGGCCGATATGTCGGCCGCGCAGGGCGGGCGGTGACGGACATGGAACTCTTGACCGAAACCGGCTGGGCCGCACCGCCGATCACCGCCACGCCCGCGCTCGCCGACCACATCACCTGCGATGTCGCCGTGATCGGTGGCGGAGTCGGCGGCATGACTGCGGCACTGCGTCTCGCCGAGTCCGGCGCCGACGTCGTGCTGCTCGAGGCCGAGACCTGCGGCTGGGGACCCAGCTCGCGCAACGCCGGTTATGTCACGAACTCGATCGCCGCCGATCCCGCGCTGTTGGCACTGCTGTTCCGCCGCAGCAAGGTCCGCGCACTGTTCCAGTTCGCCGAGGCCGCCGTCGAATTCACCCAGGAAGCCATCGCACACCGCGCCGTCGACTGCGAGTTCGAGAAGGTGGGAATCGTGCAGGCGGCGGTGTCGCGTGGCCAGCTTCGCAAGGCGCGACGGAACGCGAGGATCATGGCCGAGGCCGGGTCGTCGGCCGAGTTCGTCGACGGGCCGGACGCGGGTCTGCCGGCGGGCTTCCTCGGCGGCATGCGGGAAGGCATCGGCGGAACCTTGAATCCGGCCAAGTACGTCGGTGGCCTACGCGGGGCCGTCATCGCCTCGGGGGCAAGGGTTTTCGAGCACACTCGCGTACAGAGTGTCGTCGACAGCGGCGAGCGGGTCACCATCGAATCCGAGCATGGCCGGGTGGTCGCCGAACAGGCGCTGCTCACAACCAATGCCTACGGCAAGGACCTCGCGATCACACCACGCCGATTGGTCTCCCCCGTATGGACGTCGCTGGTGGAGACCGAGCCGATCGCCCCGGAGCGCTTGGACGAAATCGGCTGGACCAGCCGGGCTCCCCTGGTGACCTCGCACATGATCCTGGAGAGCTACCGCGTCACGCCGCGGAACTCGATCGTCTTCGGGACCCGGCGGCTGGAGACGACCAGCGGTTCGTTGCCTGCCAGGACCGCCTCGGCGCGAGTCGTCGACGATCTGGTCCGGGGCTTCCGCGAACGCTTTCCCGGACTGCACGATATTGCGCCACAACGGGCTTGGGGCGGCTGGATCGGCATGAGCTCCAGCTGGCTGCCCGTGGCCGGAGCGGCGTCACCCAATGTGCTGTATTCGCTGGCATGCAACGGGCACGGGTTCGCACAGGCCCAGTACGTCGGCCACCTGTTGGCGGGTCGCCTCCGCGGCGATTCCATGCCCGAGGACCTCGAAACCATCTGGCACGGCCGAGGCGGATTCTGGCCCAGCTTCGTCAGCGGACCGGCGCTGGAACTGGGGTGGCTCGGAGACCGCCTGGCCGATCGACTGGCGCGCCACTGAATCCGGCGGCCCGCAGTCCCTCACACACAAGAGATCACCATGGATATCAAGAACTCACTGCTCCTGCTCGCCGACCTCTGGATGGTCGCCGCCGGATTCACCTTCGGCTGGAAGTTCATTCGGAACCACCAGAACTATCTGCTGGGCCTCGAATGGGTCATCGTCGCGACCTCCGGCACCAACTTCTTCGTCTTCGCGTTGACCGGCGCTCATCGGACCAGCCCGATGTACCACATCGCACTCTTCTTCGATGCCTTCTCCCGGTCCGTCGGAATCACGCTGATCCTCGTCCTGGGGTTGATGAGGGTGACCCATCGCTACAAGCCTTCGCTGCCGACCGATCTCGGAGTCTTCGCGCTCGCGACTGTCGCGGGTCTGTACCTGTCGATATTCGCCGACCGCCTCGGTGTCGCCGGCGCGACGTTCTACGTGGTGGTGAATGTGGCCACGTCCGTGTTCCTGCTGTACTTCGCGCGGCGGCTGTGGGACGTCGGCGAGCGAGGACAGGCGATCGGCGTAATCGCCGCTACCGCCGCGGGTTTCCTCATCGCCGCGATATACGACTTCTATCACCTCCCCGGCGACGACGAGAACCACACGCTGTTCTATATCGGCGCGCTCGCCACCTGGGGATTCCAGATGACCATGTACTACTACGCCTACCGAGCCCTGCACCGGGCCGACACGGTCGAGGGCAGCCTCGCGAAGTCATCAGGGCTCATGATGTAGTGGAAACACGATGAGCAGACGCCCGAAGCACGATCCCAAAGAGTCGGAACGCGAGATCCTCGAGGCCGCGAAGAAGTTCTTGAGCGAGCGGCCGTTTCGCGAGATGAGCGTCGACTCGGTGATGAGTCTGACCGGACTCAAGCGTCCCGCGTTCTACGTGCACTTTCGCGACCGCCACGATCTGGCGCTGCGGATCGCCGACGAGCTCGGACAGGAAATCTCCCGGGTGCTCGACCGCTGGCTCACGGGGACCGACCTGGCCAACGATGCCCGGTCCGCGTTCGAGGGACTGACCGAGGTCTACCTCGAGCACGGCGCGGTATTGAGTGCGCTGTCCGATGCCGCCGGCAGCGACGAGAAGGTCCAGGCCGCCTACCACGGACTCGTTCAGCGCTTCATCGACGCCACCGCCAAGCGCATCACCGATGATCAAGCCGAAGGCCGTATCCGCTCGGATCTCGACGCCGTCGAGACAGCCCGCGCGCTGGTCTGGATGGACGAACGCTATGTGACCCAGGCGTTGGGTCGACCACCGCGAACAGATCCGAAGCTGGTCGTCGACGTGCTCTACAACATCTGGATGTCCGCGCTGTACTGACGAGCGCGCGGGAAGGATGACCGGAGGCTGGTCAGCTCTTGAGCCAGTCGATGGCGATGGCGATGAGTGCGGCGTTGAAGAAGAAGCTGACGATGCTGTGCGTCATCACCCGCCGGCGCATGGATCGGGACGTGACGGTGACGTCGGAGACGGCGAACGAGGTGCCGATGGTGGCTGCGAAATAGAGGTATTCGGTGAATTGCGGGTGGGGGCAGTTCGGGAAGTCCAGGCCGCCGTCGACGGTGTGCTCGCGGGCGTAGATCTGGGCGAAGGCGGAGTGCAGCAGCAGCCAGGACAGCAGGATCGTGACGACCGCCAGACCGGGCAGGAAGGGGTCGCCTCGGACCTCGTCGCGGTTCGCGCTGACGATGAGGCCGGCCGCCAGGCCGATACAGCTGACGAGCACCGCGAGGAACTGGGTGTACCAGCGCGGGGCGATCGCCTCGGACATGTCGTCGGCCGGTGCGGGAGTCAGCTCGCGGCCCATCGCCACCCAGGCGGTGGCCATGTAGGCCGCGGCGGCCACGTTCCACCCGAGCAGCGGTATCGCCCCGTGCCCGGTGCGCACGAACTGCACCAGCCAGCCGACACCGAGGATCGTGAGGACCAGCTCCAACACCCACAGGAGTGTCCGCATCCTGCCCGCTCCTCCGCCGAATCCCGGCAACGCATAATCGTCGGCCCGACGTTACCGCGACCGATCGCCGCGACCCGGTAGCGACGGTGCGGGGATTCCGCGTTCGCCGATGTCCGCGGCGAGGCGCGGAACAGCCCGTCGGCGGGCGACAGGGCGAGATCGGCTCGGCTCGAGGTCAGCGGCCGCCGATGGCGGGTTCGAAGATGGTTGCGGCGTTCTGTGCGCTGACGCAGGTGTTTCCGTCGGCGTACGAGACCTCGACGCCCATGACGCCGGTGGCGGTGCGGAGGCTGACCGTGCATCCCAGGATGGTTTGCGGCCCGTAGAACGCGTCGCGGCCGTTGATCTTGGTGACGGTCGGCGCCTGCCCGCCCGGGCTGTTGACCGCGGACTGGGCCGAGGTCAGGTATCCCTCATAGGTTCGGATGGGAGCAGCCGCGCTGGGGTGTTCGAGAGACAAGGTCTCATGACCGCTGAACGAGGTGAAACGGCATTTCACCGAGTAGTCGCCGATCGTCGGTACGTCCTTCTTGGTCTCCGGGTCGTATCCGGCGCTGCGAAGAGCGCTCTTCCGGATTTCCTTGCACGGGTCGAACATTCCCGCCGGCGAACTGTCCGAGCCCGAGCAACCACTGACCACACCGGCCGCGAGACCAGCCACGATCACGCCGATCAACTTCGTCCGCACACTTCCCCCGTAACGCCTTCACACACGGCCACCTCAGCCGAGCAGAACGGGACTGTACCCGCCGGGAAGCCAGAACGGCGGGCCGGAGGCGTCGGCGGGCGACGATAGCCTCTGCCGAACGCACACCTGCTCGAAGAATCCGCCTGACCCGCTGGAGCGAGGTCGACTCCTGGCCACGAAGCCCCCGTCGGGAAATCCGTACGGGGGCTTCGCCGTTCGCAGAGATGTCAGCGACTCCAGATGCCGCTTTCGATGAAGCTCGTCCACATGTCGGCGGTGAAGGACAAGATCGGCCCCCGGCCGTGGTCCTTCGTGTCGCGGACCCGCGTGATGTCCAGGTCGTGCCGGACCTCTACGCAGTAGTTTCCTCCGTCGGACCTGGTCGACTTGTACCACACACTCTCCGGCGGGTTCTTCACGCCTTGTACTCCTTCGCAGCTTGCACCATCAGATCTCTGGTGCATTCCTCCGTCAACGCTACCTTTCCGAGGGCTTCGATGGCCTCCTCGTACTTCGTCAGGACGTCGTCTTGCTCGTGGTAGCCAACACTGAACGCGCCTTCGACGTACACCACCGGCGGCTTGGTGAGTCCGCTTACCCCACGGGCGAATTCGAGTCTCGTGAAGGGTTGGATCGTCAGTCCGCGGTGTGACACCACATCGAGTTCGATGATTCGAATGCTGACGTTCTCGCGTTCACCGAGGTCAGCGAGCCACCTCAGTTGAGCTGCCATGATCGCCACGCCCCCGACGCGGTGCCGGACGACCGCTTCGGACATCAGGACTCGTACATGAAATTCCTTCTCGTTCAAACGATTCTGCCGCCTGGCGGTGAGTTCGAGTCGGCGATCGACGTCCGTGGCGGACAGGTTGGGATTGTCGATTCGAACGATCTCGCGCCGGTAGTCCGGTCCCTGCAGAAGTCCGGGAACAATGACCGGGTGGTAGGCGACGACATTGCTGGCGAGCTCCTCGAGGCGGAGGAACTTCGAGAAGTTGGGCGGCAGTTGATCCGTGTACTCGGTCCAGAACCCCTTCGCCCCACCCTCAGCTTTGGCGACCTTCTCCTGCCGCTTGATGTCCGCCCAGATTGCCAGCGCCTCTTCCCGCTCCCGATCCGTGGCATCGTAGAACCACAGCAGGCTCTCGATCTGCGGCGTGGTGAGCTTCGTCGGCGTGCCTTCCTCGAGGCGCCCGATGACGAAACGAGATACCTCGCCCAGGTGTAGTCCGGCGACGGTGGTGTTCTTACCGGCACGCTTGCGGAGCCGTTGCATGAAATTGCCGAAATCAAGTCGAGAAACGGATGACTTCGCAGAACCAACCATTTCGTTAGCCTCGCAATCAAGGTGAATGTTCGCCGCGCACAGGTGCTTTCCGCACACCAATCGTATTCCACGAACAGAGCGCCGCGCGCAGTTCGCCACCAATACCGTGGTAGTTGCCGAACAGAAAGTACCTGGACACTAGGGGTCGCGATGCCATGGGACGCTTGGGCTTTGACGTTCTTGTCCGTAGCCGGGGCAACAATTCTGATCGTCTGCCTGGTCGAGGATTTGAGAAATTCCGGTCGGTATGGAAATAGGTCCCGCGGCCGTCACCGCCGGGGGCGGAACGGAATGCGCTCGCGGCGGGAGGTGAATTCGCCGTGGACTCCTACGACCGATTGGAAGACTGCGACGTCGGCGACGACGAGCCGACGATGAACTCCACCGAGGCCATGGAATCGCTTGTCCTGCATCGTGACTGCCTCACGGCGCTGTGTGAGCGGAAGATGGCGGCGAGTCAGATCATTCGGATCGCGCCCGAGCGGCGGCAGTCCGCCAAGGTCATTCAGTTTCCTGCTGCTCGATCGGAGTCGAACCGTGCCCCGCGTGACCGGTGACCGACACCGCGCACCCCGCCTCGCTCCGGCGACCCTCGTCGAGGCGAAGGCCGGGCTCGATCGCCACCGGGCGTGCGCCGAGGACTGTAATGCCAAGCGGCACTATGAATCCGCCGTCCAGCGGATGGTGCGCGGCCGCGGCCCCGGCTGGAACATCTGGTCTGCCGGGGATCGGCCGCGCCCCGCCTAACGTCCGGCGAGTGCGGCCACGACCGGAGCGAACGTGTCCGCGACATGAGCGCCGAACACGAAGTAGGAGAACCCGAGCTCCTCGCGCCGCCGCTGGATCTCGTCGATCACGGCCGCCGGATCATCCGGCAGCGCGGCCATCGCGTCGGCCGCATGCCAGGCGGCGGTGTCGGTGGTGGGCGGCGCCATATGCGGCGCGACCGTATCCCCGACCACCGGCACGGCCAGCGCCAACTCGGGCCCGTCGGCGGTGCGGAACTCCGCTACCAGCTTCTGGACCTCCCCGCGAGACTGAGTCCCCAAGGCGAACGTGACCGTATCCGCCAACTCAGCCGCCAACGCCCGAGCCTTCGGCCCGAATACGGCCATGGCGACCGGCGTACGCCGGTCGGGCCCATCCAATTCCCGCAGCATCCGCACGGCCTCCCGCATCTCCCCCAGCCGCTGCCCCGGCGACGGCACGCCCTCGACCCCCTTCCCCGCCAACTCCTCCGCGATCCCGGGCCTCCCGACCCCGATCCCCATCTCGAACCGCCCCTCGGTCACCACCGACAGCGAGTGCGCCTCCCAGGCGGTCAGCCACGCGGGCCGCAGCGGTGACGCGTAAACCCAGGTCCCCACCCGCAGATCCGTCTCCGCCGCCACCGTCGCCAACATCGGCCCCGGCGCCGGCTGCAGCTGCGGGAAGTCCGGCATCAACAACGTCGAATACCCACTCCCCGCCACCCGGCGAGCCTGCTCCCGCCACGCCTTGACCTCACTCCTGAGCGGCGCAACCACCCCGAACCGAAACGGCCTCGACATCCCGATCTCCTGTCTGTAGGTCTACCCACAGGATTCGACGCCGCGGCCCCCCGAAATTCATCGCCCACCCGAGCAATCCAGCCGTGAACGCCGGGCCGGCGTCCGGCAGGCCCGGCGACCGTCTGGTCGGCCCGGCGCTGCGCCGGTGCGTTACCCGGACCCGACGAGATCGGCTGAGGCGGACCACAGTTCATCGATGAGGCGGCGGTCGTGGGCCTGCGGCGATTCCGGGCCGCGCGCCCGGTGTCGATGGAAGTAGACGCCGTTGATTTCCGGGTCGGCTCCTCGACGGGCCAGTTCGATCAGCGGTTCGGCTCCGCGGACCGGATCGATGGTGCCGAGGTGACGGAGCGGGGTGCGGTAGAGCAGGCCCACCGCCCGCGAGTCCCGGCCGAAACTCGATGTCACGGGGCCGGGATGCACTGCGGCGGAGACGATTCGGTCAGCGGACCAGCGTTGCGCGATGCCACGGGTGAACATGATGTTCATCAGCTTGCTCGTGCCGTAGGCGCGCCACCCGAACGCCTGCCGCCGCCGGTAGTCCAGATCGGAGATATCGACTCGGCCGAAGAGATTGCCGACGCTGGCGGTGTTGAGCACGAGCGCTCCCTCCGCGGCGATCAGCCGATCACGGAGCTGGTGGGTGAGCAGGAATGGCGCGAGGTGATTGATCTGGAAGTTGGGTTCGTGCCCGTCGGCGGTGCGGTGTCGCGGATCGAACAGGCCGCCCGCGTTATTGAGCAGCACGTCGATCGCGCCGACTCGTTCGCTGATCCGCGCCGCGAGTTCCCGCACCTCGTCGAGGACGGCGAAATCGGCGGCGAACGCGGTCGCGCCGGTGTCCTCGGCGACGGCGGCGAGTTTGCGGGCCGACCGGCCGGCGATGATGAGATTCACCTCGGGCGTCGCCAAGGCCCGCGCGGCCACCGCCCCGATGCCATCGCTGGCGCCGGTGATGACGATGGTTCGCCGGGCGTTCGGTTCCGAACGACTCTCGGTCACTGCGTCTCCTTCAGGGGCGAGCGCGCCGCGCTCAGTCGGCCAGCTCGCAGATGACCACGGGAATTTCGCGGGTGGTCCGGGTCTGATAATTGGCGTAACCCTTGTAGGCCTTGGTGATCCGGGGCCACAATTCGGCGCGCTCCTGCGCGTTCGCGGTGCGGGCGTGAACCTTGTGCCGACGGCCGCTGATCACCACCTCGGCCTCGGGATTGGCCTGCAGGTTCCGATACCAGTCGGGGTGTCGATCGTCGCCGCCCTTCGAGGCGACGAGCACTATCCGTTCGCGATCGTGCACGGGTGCGGTCAGGTAGCACGACCGCGGCTGTCCGGACTTGCGTCCGACGGTGTGCAATTCGACCACCGGCATGCCGAAGGGATTGGCCAGCAACCTGTTTCCGCTGACGGTGAGTACTACCCGGTGTGCGAGGTTCATCAACTTCGCGCCGATGTCCGCGAGCGCATCTCTGTCCACCACGTGCCCCTGTCCGAAGTGTTCCGCTGTTGTCACGGTCGACTCGCGAGCGGTCCGTTGACCGGCCCCAGCGAGTTAACAGTGCATACATTAACAAAAATGTGAGCGACGTCAACATTCAAAGGCGGCACCTTCGACGGTAATGTAAGCAGCGTACACATACCGGCGAGCGAGAGGTTCCATGATGTATGCGATGACGCTGGACGGCTTCGGCGGTCCCGAAGTGATGAAGTGGGCGCGGGTCGAGGACTTGCCCGCCCCCGGGCCAGGTGAAGTCGCCATCGAGGTGGCCGCCGCGGGCGTCAATCGCGCCGACGTCATGCAGCGTGCCGGCTTCTATCCGCCGCCGCCGGGCGCCAGCGAAATCCTCGGCCTCGAGGTATCCGGCGTCATCGCCGAGGTCGGCGCGGGCGTCGATCACTGGGCGCCCGGGGATCGGGTGTGCGCGCTGCTGGCCGGTGGCGGATATGCCGAGCGGGTCAATGTCGCGGCGACGCAGGTTTTGCCGGTCCCCGAGGGGGTCGGCCTCACCGCCGCCGCGGCGCTGCCGGAGACGGCCGCCACGGTCTGGTCGAACGTGGTGATGACCGGCGGACTGAGCGCGGGTCAGGTGCTGCTCATCCACGGCGGCGGCAGCGGGATCGGCACCCACGCCATCCAGGTCGGTCGCGCGCTCGGCGCGGAGGTCGCGGTGACCGCCGGGTCGCGGTTCAAGCTCGAGCGATGCGGGGAACTGGGCGCACAGACCCTGATCAATTACCGCGAACAGGATTTCGCGGAAGTCATGACGAGCGAATACTCCGGCGCGAACGTGATTCTCGACATCATGGGCGGCAGCTACCTCGATCGCAATGTGACCGCCCTGGCCGAGAACGGGCAGCTGACCATCATCGGGCTCCAGGGCGGCGCGAGCGCCGAGGTGAATCTCGGTGCGCTGCTGTTCAAACGCGGCTCCATCCACGTCACGAACCTGCGTCGCCGACCCGAGACCGGGCCCGGCTCCAAGGCGGAGATCATCGGCGAGCTGCGGAGCAAGCTGTGGCCGCTGATCGCCGAGGGCAGCGTGACTCCGGTCGTGTCCGCCGAAGTACCGGTGACCGACGCCGCGCGGGCACATGCCCTGCTGGACTCCGGCGATACCGTCGGCAAGGTCGTGCTGACCATCGGTGACGCCTGAGCCGTCCGGTTACTCCGGAACGCGCCCTGTCGCCCGCAGCACCGCGCCCACCGCCGTTTCGACCTGGTGCGCCACGGCCTCCGGCGAGGAGGCGTCCAGCTTGCCGTCGAGGTGCAAGAAGGCCAGACCGTGCACCAGAGCCCAGACCGCGACAGCCATCGGCTCCGGATCGGAGTCCGGAAAGGCCTGCCGCACAAGTGATTCGAGGTACCCCTTGATGGCCTCGGTAGCCGCGACACGCTCGGGGGCGGCCGGATCGCACGGTTCGGCGAACATCACCCGAAACATTCCCGGTCGCGTGAGAGCGAAGCGGACATAAGCCTTCGCGATGGCGATCAAGCCCTCCGGCGTGGCCTGTGCCGGATGCGCTGCGACGAGCTCTTCGGCCAGTTCCCGGTAACCCACCGCGGCGACCGCCGACAGCAGCGCATCACGGTCGGAGAAATGACGATAGGGCGCCGCGGTGGATACCCCCGCCCGGCGCGCTGCCGCACGCAGCGACAACTCCGAGGCCCCGCCTTCCTCGAGTAGCTCCACCGCGGCACGCACCAGGGCGTTGGGTAGGTCGCCGTGGTGATACGACGTGGTCGAAGCAGCCATAATTCACCAACCCTAACAATGTTGACCCCGCTTACATCCTCCCCTAATGTTAGCGCCGCATACACGACGTGTTCGATGCCAACATTCCGATTCCAAGGAGATTCGCCGATGCCCAGCGCTTCAGCACACAACGGACTCTTCGCACCGGTTGCGCTGCGGCCAGGCCTGTTGCTGCCGAACCGAATCGCGAAAGCGGCCATGGAAGAAGGACTCGCCGGACCGGGACAACTCCCCGACGAACGAACCGTCGCCGTGTACCGGCGGTGGGGTGCGGGCGGCGCAGGCCTGCTGATCACCGGAAATGTGATGGTGCACGCCCGCGCGTTGACCGGTCCCGGCGGCATCGTCCTGGACGCCGCGGCACCGCTCCAGCCCTTCGCGGCCTGGGCCGCGGCCGGCAAAGCGGGCGGGGCGGCGATGTGGATGCAGATCAGCCACCCGGGCCGGCAGGTTCAGGCGAATATGCCCGGAGTGGTCTGGGGCCCTTCGGATATCGCCGTGAATCTGGGCCGCCACTCCAAGCGATTCGGCAAACCGGTCGCCATGACCGGCACGCAGATCCGCGAGACCATCGACCGGTTCGCCATCACCGCCCAGCGCGCCGAGCTGGCCGGATTCGACGGGGTGGAAGTCCATGCCGCCCATGGCTATCTGCTCTCCCAGTTCCTGTCCCCGCTGGTGAACAATCGCACCGACGAGTGGGGCGGGTCGCTCGAGAACCGCGCCCGGTTGCTGCTCGAGATCGTGCGTGCCATTCGCTATTCGGTGGCACCCGAATTCGCCGTAGCGGTGAAGCTGAACTCCGCGGACTTCCAGCGCGGCGGCTTCGACGCCGCGGACGCGCACAAGGTGATCGGGATGCTCGCCTCGGCCGGAGTCGACCTGGTCGAGGTCTCGGGCGGCAGTTACGAGAGCCCGGCCATGAACGGCCGCCCGGTAGACGGGCGCACGGCCGCCCGCGAGGCCTACTTCCTGGAGCTGGCCGCCGACCTGGCCAAGACCAGCCCGATCCCGCTCATGCTGACCGGCGGAATCTCCCACCCCGACACCGCCGAACGCGTGCTGTCGAAGAATGTCGCCGTGGTCGGGATGGCGACCGCGCTGGCGGTCACCCCCGATCTCCCGCTCCGGTGGCGCGAGGACCTCGGCCCGGCCGGAACGCTGAAACCCGTTCGCTGGTCGGACAAAACGCTCGCCTCCGCCACCGAAATGGCGCAGGTCCGTTATCAGATCCGCCGCATGGCGGCCGGAAAACAACCGGCTCCGGGTGTCCACCCCGCGCGGGCACTGGTCGCCGATCAGCTCGTACAACGCCGCGCCTTGCGCAGCTACTCCCGGTGGCTGGCGTCCGGGCGGCAAGGCCGCCGAGCACAGACCTTTTCGAACACAAACCATTTCAATGCAGGCGCAGGAGGCGCCGTGAAATGACAAGAGTGCCATTCGTACGCAGTGTTGACACTGCTTACATTGCTGATTAGCCTGAGATTCACCGCCATTTCCACTCGAATGAGAGAGTGCAAAGATGCCGTCTGCGCGTACGGACACCGTCGAGGTCAGCCTCGGCGATCACACCATCGAAATTCCCAAAGGCGGCCTGTACGACCGCTATCGGATGCGGACCGATCTCGACGACGTCGCCCGGGATCCGCGGATCGCCACTGTCGATTTCTTCCGAACGATGCCCAAGACCGAGGTCGATTCCCGGATCGGCACGACGCTCACGCCGAACTTCTACTACAGCGTCTCGACCGCGCGCCTGGTGATGCTGGCCCGCACCCGCAATATCCGCGCCCGGCTGCCCCGGGAGTTGACGCCGCTGGAGATCGCGCCCGGCCTCGGGCTGGTCTCGGTCATCTTCTTCCGCTACGACGTCTGCGATATCGACTTCTACACCGAAGTCGGCATCGGCGTCGCGGTACGACCGGCCCGGCACGGCGGACCCGGCGTGATCGATCTACTCGCAGGTCTCGGGGACGACCACCTGCACTCGTACGTGCTGTCACTGCCGGTGAGCACCGAAATCGCCCAGATCCGCGGTCACGACGGCTATGGCTTCCCGAAATGGGTCGCCGATATGGATGTCGAGATCGGGACCAACCGCACCACCGCACGGGTCGCCGCCGAAGACGGATCCACCGATATCGCGTTCTCGGTCGCGACCCCCGCCCAGACCGCGTACCCCACCGGTCAGCGGGTGTCGACGCTGACCTCCTACACCCAGCTCGACAACGCATGGCACGCCACCAAGAGCCAGATCAACACGCTCGCGGCGGGCAGCGCGCTGCTGCCGCGCAACCTCGAACTCGAACTCGGGCACGGCCGTCTCGCCGAGGACCTGCGTTCCCTGAAGCCGATCAAGACTGTACGGCTCGATGTCATGACCGAGGGCCAGCTCGCCCTGCACATGCCCGTCCCGACCTCGGTTCCCCGTCGGGATTAGTTCCACCGCACCACCGAAGAGATCGATCGAGAAGGTACCGAGAACACCAGAGAAGGAGATCCTCATGACCGAGATCGAGCCGGTGCTCGAACCCCAGGCGGCGCAATTCGCCAAGGACACCGACGCCCCGCCGTTCCTGTTCCAGATGCCGCCGGCCGACGGGCGCAAGGTCGTCGACGAGGTGCAGTCGGGCGATATCGACAAACCCGATATCGACGAGGAATGGATCACCGTCGAGGGCGGGCCCACCGGCTCGGTCAAGGTCCGGATCGTCAAACCGGCGGGCAGCACCGGTGTGCTCCCGGTCGTGTTCTACATCCACGGCGCCGGTTGGGTTTTCGGCAATGCGCACACCCACGACCGCCTGGTCCGCGAACTCGCGGTCGGAGCGGACGCGGCCGTCGTCTTCCCCGAATACGACCTGTCCCCCGAAGCGAAGTACCCGACCGCGATCGAACAGAACTACGCGGCGGCGCAATGGGTATTCGCGCACGGCGGCGAGAAGGGCCTCGACGCGTCGAAATTCGCGGTGGTCGGTGATTCGGTGGGCGGCAATATGAGTGCCGTGCTCACCTTGATGGCCAAGGACCGCGGCGATGTCCGCATCGGCCAGCAGGTGCTGCTGTATCCGGTCACCAACGCCGATTTCGACACCGCGTCCTATCACCAGTTCGCCGAACACTATTTCCTGGCCCGCGAGGGGATGAAATGGTTCTGGGATCAGTACACCTCCAATGAAGCTCAGCGCGAGGAGATCTACGCCTCACCGCTGCGCGCCTCGGTCGATCAGCTGCGCGGTCTGCCGCCCGCGCTGATCATCACCGGCGAGGCCGACGTGCTGCGTGACGAAGGCGAGGCCTACGCCGCCAAGCTGCGCGAAGCCGAAGTTCCGGTCACCCAGGTCCGTTTCGGTGGCATCATCCACGACTTCATGATGCTCAACGCGTTGCGCTCGACGTACGCCGCGAACACCGCCATCAAACTCGCCCAGGACACGCTGCGCGCCGCCCTGCACTGAGGCCGCGTCTTCCTCGTCCGGCCCGCAGCTCCGGCCCGATGCCGGGGTTGCGGGCCAGCCCCCCACACATCCCATTCCTGCCTGCCACGGTTTCCGGAGATCCGTCATGACCATCGACCACGCTTCCCCCGCCCGCACCTCCGCCGCACCGGCGTCGGTGACCCCGAATCTCGTTCAGCGACTTGCCTCCCGGGTCTCGGCCGACGCGGACGCGCCGACGGTCAGCAAGACCGCGCCCTATACGGGCTCGGAATTGGCGCGGCTGCCGGTCTCCACTCCCGCGGATGTCGACGCCGCGTTCGTGCGCGCCCGCGCCGCTCAGAAGCTGTGGGCGGCAACCCCATTGCGTGAACGCAAGCGAATCGTGCTGCGCTTCCACGATCTTCTGCTCGAGCGCCAGAGCGAGGTGCTCGATCTGATGCAGGCCGAGAGCGGCAAGACCCGCCGCGACGCCTTCCTCGAGGTCACCGACATCGCCATCTGCTCGCGCTACTACGCCCGCCGCGCCGCCTCGCTGCTCGCGCCGACCCGTCGGCGTGGGGCCGTTCCGCTGTTGACGCACACCACCGAGATCCATCACCCCAAGGGGGTCGTCGCTGTCATCTCGCCGTGGAACTATCCGTTGAGTATGGCTGCGGGCGATACGATTCCGGCGCTGCTGGCCGGTAATGCCGTCGTTCAGAAGCCTGACACGCAGACCGCTCTGACCGCGTTGTGGGCGTTGGATCTGATGTCCGAGGCGGGTCTGCCCGCGGATGTGTGGCAGATGGTGGTGGGCCGCGGCAGTTCGATCGGCGAGACCCTGTTGAACAACGCCGATTACGTCATGTTCACAGGCTCCACCGACAGCGGCCGCCAGATCGCCCGCGATGCCGGCGAGCGGCTCATCGGCGCGTCATTGGAACTCGGCGGCAAGAACGCGATGCTCGTGCTCGACGACGCCGACATCGACCGCGCCGCCGACGGCGCCGTCAACGCCTGCTTCCCCTCCACCGGGCAGCTCTGTGTCTCCATGGAACGGCTCTACGTCGCCGAATCCGTTCGCGAACGGTTCATCACCGCGTTCGTCGAGCGCACCCGGAAACTGCGACTCGGCGGCGCCTACGACTTCACCGCCGAAGTGGGCTGCCTGACCACCCCGGCCCAGCTCGAGACCGTCAGCGCCCACGTCGAGGATGCCGTGGCCAAAGGCGCGACCGTCCTCGCCGGCGGACGCGCCCGGCCGGACCTGGGCCCGCTGTTCTACGAGCCGACCATCCTCACCGACGTCACCCCCGACATGACGCTGTACGCGCACGAAACCTTCGGGCCCGTCGTATCCATCTATCCCTTCCGCGATCTCGACGACGCGGTCGCGCGAGCCAATGCCACCGCCTACGGACTCAACGCCAGCGTCTGGACCCGCGACGGCGCCAAGGGCCGAGCCGTCGCCGCCCGCCTGCACGCCGGCACCGTCAATGTCAACGACGCCTTCGCGGCGGCCTGGGGCAGCATCGACTCCCCCATGGGCGGCATGGGCGACTCGGGCCTCGGCCGACGCCACGGAGCCGACGGCATCCTCAAATACACCGAACCCCAAACCGTTGCCCACCAACGGCTCATGGGTTTCACCCCGCCCGCCGGAATCCCCTACCGCGCCTGGGCATTCATCCTGACCTCCTGGCTGAGGATTCTGAAGCGAGCCGGAGCCCGGTGAATCTGCTCGGCGCGAAGTGATGGACGCGGGTGGGTGCCGCGATGGTGGTGCTGGCGGTAGCCGGCGCCGGGCTCGACATCGACTCCTGCCGCGCCGGCGGGTCCGAAGTTCGTCGAAACTCTTCGTCGAACTAGGACCGTAGCGGTCCTATATCCGCGACATACTCGAACTATGAGCGAAATCGAATCGACTGCGGGACAGCCGGATCAGGCCGACATCACCGACTACGACGATCCGAACGCGCCCTGGAACCAGGCGTGGGACCAGGAGGGCAGCATCGCCCACTGGAACGATGACGTGATCAAGGAGTTCCGGGAGAGCTCGGGCAAGGTGGGCGGCGCTTACGCGGGTGGGGACCTCATCCTGCTCACCACCACCGGGGCCAAGAGCGGCAAACGGCACACCACCCCGCTGGGACCTCTTTACCGGGACGGCATCATGTACGTGAGCTCGTTCATCGAGGACAAGTACCCGGCCTGGTGGTACAACATCAAAGCGAATCCGCGGGTCACCATCGAGCTCCGCGACGAGACCCACCAGGCGACCGGCAAGGTCCTCGAAGCCGAGGACTACGACGAGTTCGCAACCTGGGCGCTGGCCAACAACCCGCTGCTCGCGGATTTCCAGTCCAAGATCGACCGCCCGATCCCCCTGGTCGTGCTGACCTTCGGCAGCGAGGTATGAGCGCGCCGCGGCAATACGGACGGCATGGTCTACCGGCCTCAGGACTCCTCGCCGAACAACGGGATCTGCCGCGAGGGGGCGGGGCCGCCGAGGCGGCGGAGGCACCGCGCGCAGGTGACGTCGGCGCGGGTCGGTTCCAGTGCGGTGGGGTCCCATCCGGCGATGCCGGTGTGGCACAACAGTTCCGGGACTTCCTCGCCCGCGACCCACTGGCCGAGACTGACTGCGTGCACGGTGCGCCCCCGCCGAACAACCGCGTGCACACCCGGCGAGCCGAAGGTGGCCCGGGTGGAAGCGGCCAGGGGCCCGATGTCGGTCATGTGCCCAACCGTAAGGGCGGGTACCGACAACCACGGGGCGGCGGATCGGTGAATGATGCTCGAGCATCGTGCAGCTTCTTTCGAGCTATCTATGACTTATCGTGCCGACGGGCTCTCGATGCGTGTCACTCGCCAGGGAATCAACCTGCTCGGATCTCGGGCGTGACTATCGTTCGGCGAAGGTGGGGTTGATTGGGGAGCGCGGAGCCCGCTCGGGTTCGGTTACTCCGTCGCGACCGTTTCACCTCGCCTGCCGGAGCTGAAAACCGCACAGCTCCGGACACGATGCCCACTCGACCAATATCGTGCAGACATCGTGGTTCGACGGCCGGGTGGAACGCACAGACTCCCGTTCCACCCGGCCCCGCGCCTGCGGTCTCTCCCGGTCCTCATCGCGAGGAGCGTGCGAGGCGGGTGCCCGCCCTTCGGTGAACCACACGGCGCGCGCTACGGGGCTCGGAAGCCGCCGATCTTCTGCTCGAGCAGTTCGGCCAGGCGCAGTAGGGTGCGGTCCTCGAACATCGGGCCGATGAGCTGTACGCCCACCGGCAGGCCCTCGGGAGACCGGCCCGTCGGTATGGCGGTGGCGGGCAGGCCCGGCATGGTGGCCATGCCGGCCCAGACGAGCTGGTCGAAGTACGGGTACTCGACGCCGTCGATGTCGATGTGCCGGTTCTCCAGGCTGCCGTTGTGGTCGTGCGGGAACGCGGGAGTGGGCGTGATCGGGCACACCACGGCATCGAACTCGGTGAAGAACCGCCGCCAGCCGTGGCGGTGGAGTTCGCGGCGGTTGTTCGTCTCGACCCAGTCGCGGTGGCTGAGCACCATGCCGCGCACCCGCGCCGCATCGAGGCTCCGGTCGTCCGCGCTCAGGGCGGCGGCACGGGTTCGCAGCTGTTCGTACACGTCGACGGGGAGACTCGTAGCGGCGTTCGACAGCATCAGCTGCAGGTAGACCGTCGCCGCTTCGGTCGGGTCGGGCAACAGCGGGCTGTGCCGTTCGACGCGAGCGCCCGCGTCGGCGAGGGCGTCGGCGACCCGGTTGATGCCCGCCCGCACCGCCGAACCGGTCGGGATGAGCGGATGGTCCTCGATGATCAGGACACGGAAGTCGGCCAGCCGCTCGTGGCGTGCGGGCGGCAGGGCGAGGTCGTAGGCGACGCCGTGGGTCAGCGGGTCCGGTCCGGCCATCACGTCGAGCAGGAGCGTGAGGTCGCGGGCGGTGCGCGCCATCGGACCGACCACAGCGAGGTCGAGGTCGATCGGCAAGGCCGGCGTGGGCGGCGGGACCATGCCACGGGTCGACGCCAGGCCCAGCGACGGCTTGTGCGCGTAGATGCCGCAGAAATGCGCGGGGGTGCGCAGCGAACCGGCGAGGTCGGAGCCGATGGACAGCGCGCCGAACCGGGACGCCAGCGCCGCCGCCGAACCGCCGGACGACCCACCCGACGTGCGGCTGTGATCCCACGGATTGTTGGTGGTGCCGTAGATGTCGTTGAAGCTCTGGATATCTCGCAGCATCACCGGCACATTCGTCTTGCCGAGCAGCACCGCGCCCGCGGCCTTCAGCCGCGACACCTGAACCGCGTCCTCGGCCGGAATGTAGTTCGCGTACTGCGGAATACCCCAGGTCGTAGGCAGCCCCGCCATGTTGTAGGACTCCTTGACCGTCACCGGAATGCCGAGCAACGGCCGATCCTCGCCGCGAGCGCGCGCCTCGTCGGCGTGGCGCGCGGCAGCCCGCGCACGCTCGAAATCGGGCACACAGATCGCATTGATCGCCGTGTCGTCGCGCTCGATCCCGGCGATCGCCTCATCGGTCAATTCCACCGATGTCACCGCACCGGCACGCATCGCGGCCACAAGTTCTTCGGCAGACTGAAGATTCCACTGCATGAATACGACGTTATTTGCCTGCCGCACAAGACATAAAATGTCGTTCCTCGCAAACAGGAATAGTCGAACGGGCGACCTTCGCGCGCCTTGGCGGACCCGTTCAG
Source organism: Nocardia sp. NPDC005825 (assembly GCF_040630175.1). Classification (NCBI taxonomy): domain Bacteria; kingdom Bacillati; phylum Actinomycetota; class Actinomycetes; order Mycobacteriales; family Nocardiaceae; genus Nocardia; species Nocardia sp. NPDC005825. The sequence goes on along the minus strand of NZ_JBEXXC010000009.1, from coordinate 229,641 downwards.
CCATGTCCCAGGTCACAGTGCCGGGCGCTCTGAATGAGTTGGTGCAAGCCATGAAATGCTGTTCAGCACAACGGGATAGATGTCACAACATCGCTGGTGCTCAGCGCCGAGAACCGCCACCGCGTCGACATCGAATTCCTGCTCACCATTCACTCCACCAGGTGGCTGGTACTCCTAATGACCTTCGTCGTTTCTCCGGCGTCCTCAGCCGACGCGGCCGCTGACCTCCCTCGCGACCGCGGCACCGTTGTCGAAGGTGATCCCCGCCGCGGCGACCCTATAGCGCGGGTCGACGGCGTCCCACGCCTCGGCGAGGGGATCGGCCGTGGTGAACGCGACCGGGGTGAACTGGTGGTTCGGCTCGATGGTGACACCGTCGGACTGGTAGGTGGAGAACATGATCCAGTTGTTCAGGTCTCCCGCCTGAGCGTCGAGGCGAACGTGCACCGGCGGCGCATCACGGTCGCCGGTGGCGGCCGCGTTGATCGACGCTATGACCCGCTGGGTGCTCAGTTCGAGTGCGACCGATATCCGGGGCGTGTTGATCGGTGGGTCGGGCTCGTATCGGGTTGCGGCAATGTGGGAGTCGAGCTGCGCTTCGGCGAGTGCGCCGTGCAGCGGGACCGAATGGTCACCGTTCGCGATGACGATCCCATGGTGGTCGGCGATCACCGCCGGGTAATGCCGCAACTCGTCGTGCGGGCCGTCCTCGGTGGAGCGTGCCCGCAACACGACATGGCCGTCCCGGGTTGGATCGAGCACCCGAGCCTTCGACGCCCGGCTGCGGCCGGTCAGCACGACGAGCCCCTCCAGGCGCCCCCGGCCATCGGACCGGAATCCGATCACCCTCCCCGGGTATGGGTTTCGGCGCATGAACTCCCGGATATCGATCGGCATCGCACTCCCTACTGGTCGCCGACTACGTAGCGCTGCATCAGGACGGTGTTGAAGGGGCGGGTCTCTACCAAGCGGAGGGGGATGCGTTTGTCGAGTGGCGGGAACATCGGGGTGCCGCCGCCGAGGATTATGGGTGCGACGAACAGTTGGTATTCGTCGATGAGGCCGTGCGGGATGAGGGAGGCGGCGAGGTTCGCGCCGCCGACCTCCATGACGCCGTCGCCCTCGGACTTGAGCTTGCGGACCACCTCGACCGCGTTCTCGCTGACCAAGGTGCTGTTCCAGTCGACCTCGGTGAGGGTTCGGGAGAAGACGTATTTGGGCTTGGAGGTCCAGAGTTCGCCGAACTCGCGCATGATCGGGCCTTCGTCCTCAGAGACGTGGGGCCAGAAGTCCGCCATCAGTTCGTAGAGGCGGCGGCCGTGCAGGGCGATGTCGATGTCGCGGTATCGGTCGTTGTGGAACTGGTGGAGTTCCTCGTCCGGGTCGGTCCAGTCGATATTGCCGTCACGATCGTTGATGTAGCCGTCCAGGGACACGCTGATGCCATAGATCAGTTTCCTCATAGCCGAGTAGACCTCCTCCACGCTCGAAACTCATCGGTTCCAGCCAAAGCGATGGCATGGGAAAAAGCCAGGCGACTTGCCGGGGCGCGCGGTCAACCGGTGGTGGAGATCTGGATCGAGCCGAGGTAGCAGTGGGCGTGCCCGCCTTCCGCATAGGTTTCGGAGATACAGTCCCACCGTCCGCTGACGTCGACGACGCCACTGACGGCTGCGCCGCTGCCCTGTGCCTTGCCGTTCTTGACGTCCAAGTAGTACTGGGTCAGTACTGATTTCACGTTCGTGCAGGAGATGCTACCGGCGTCGATCATGGTGTCGATTCGCTTGCCGTTCGGCATGTTCACTGTGCCGCAATGGGTTCCGGGCCCCGGCAGAATCGGGGCTTGCGTCGTCGTGACGGCTGTCGTGGCCGGTATCGATGAGGGAGCCGACGTCGTCGCCGGCAACGGCGATGTGGTGGTACTCGGAAGGGCCGCATTGCCTTCGGATTGGTCCTTCATGAACGCCGCACCGGCCACTACGCCAACCGCAGCGAGGCCCATGAGGGCAAGCGCCGTGAGCACCCGCCGGATGATCATCCGCCGCGACGGATCGGCGCGCGACCCCGGATCGATCTCCGTGGCGGCCGGTGCGGGTGCGCCTTCGAGGGCCGAGAGGCACGCGGCGGCAAGCTCACCCGCGGTTCGGTACCTCTCCTCCGGGTTCTTCGCCATCCCGGTCGCCACAACGTGGTCGAGAACCGTCCCGATCTGAGGACGCGCCTGACTCGGTTTCGGCGGCGGCTGGGTCAGATGGGCCGCGATCTGCTGCTCCAACGCGGTCGCCGGGTACGGAGTCTGCCCCGTCAGACATTGGTACAGCACGCAGGCCAGGGCGTACACGTCTGAGCGGGCGTCCGCGACACCGGTGCTGAATCGTTCCGGAGCCATGTAGGCGAAGGTGCCGATCGTCGCCCCGGTGGTGGTCAGCGCGGTCTCGCCGACGGCCCGGGCGATGCCGAAATCGATGAGATACACGAAATCTCGGGCCGTGACCAGGAGGTTCGAGGGCTTCACGTCGCGGTGCATGAGCCCCTCGGCGTGCGCGTCGTCCAGTGCGGCGGCCGCCTGCGCCACCACCGACACCGCCCGCGCCACCGGCATCGGGCCCGATTCGGCCAGCACCGCATCCACTCCGACACCGGTGACGAACTGCATGCAGATGAACAATCGGTCCTCGACCTCGCCGAAGTCGAAGATCGGCACCACATTCGGGTGCACCAGCCCGGCCGCGGCGCGCGCCTCGCGCTGGAATCGCTCCCGGTACACCGGATCGGCCGCCATATGCGGGTGCAGCAGCTTCACCGCGACGATCCGACCGGTCTGGCTGTCGTGCGCCCGGTACACCTGCCCCATGCCGCCTTCGCCGAGCAGCTGTTGCAAGTGGTACCGGCCGAACCGCGTCCCCTCCACCGACACTCTTCCCTCCCCGCCGAGCGCGGCCTCCAAAAGTCGAGCCGCGCTTCGTATCCCGGCCATCATCGCATCGCGCGGCGGTGGCCGGGATGTTCGGCGGGGATGGGAATCACTCGGGTTGGAGGTTGATGGCGCTGGTGCCGGTGGTGACGTCGTAGGGGACGGAGACCTGGTCGTGGGCGATGAGCCAGGTGTTGTCGAGTTTGCGGAGGCCGTAGGTTACGCGGACCCACATGCCGGGGATTCGGTCGCCGGAATTCGTTGTGCCGGAGAGGCGGGCGAAGGCGTGGCCGTAGGCTACGTCGGCGCCGATGGTGAGGGTCAGGTCGCGGAGTTCGTAGGTGACGGAATCGAAGAACTGGAAGACCTTGGACCAGTTCGCGAGTTTGGCTTCGATGCCGACGTGCTGGAGTGGGGGTTCTACGTCGAAGGAGATGACGTCGGGGGTGTAGGCGCGGCGGATGGTGTCGAGGTCCTTGGCGTGCAGCGCATTCAGGACGCTGTCGATCTGCCCGCGAATCGCGGCCTCGTCGGAGGCGACGCGGTCGGAGTGAATATCGGTGGATGCGTTCATGATCGGCTCCTAGACGAGGGTGGATTCGGTGGACCGCAGCGGCGCGAGCGCACCATTCCAGGCGATGACCTGATCGAGGGTCTTGCCGAGAGCAGCGGCATGCAGGGCGCTCGGCACGAAGGTGGTGTGGTTCTCGAAGTCGGTGAGAAGCGAGATCCCGACCTGGTAGCCGACATCCGCCATGCCGAGGGTGCTGCACACCGCCCGCAGCTGCACCACGGCGCGAGCGCCGCCATTGACGCCGTACGAGACGAATCCGACCGCCTTGTTGTTCCATTCGGCGAACAGGTGGTCGAGGGCGTTCTTCAAGACTCCGGGGTATCCGCCGTTGTACTCCGGCGTGACGATCACGAACCCGTCGCAGGCGGCGATGCGTTCGCCCCACGCGCGGGTGTGCTCGTTCGCGGAGGGGCCGAACATGGGCGGGACGGGCTCGTCGAAGTGCGGGAGCGGGTGGTCGCGCAGGTCGATCAGGTCGTAGTCGGCGTCGTCGCGCGTCGAGGCCTGGTCCTGGACCCAGTGCGCGATCTGCTCGCCATTGCGGTTGGGCCGGGTACTGCTGAGGATGATGCCGATTCTGGTCATCGCCGAACTCCTGCTCTACTGAACGTTGTTTGCCCTACCGACGAAGCAGGCATCCGGAATGTCAGGCCGCCTCCGCTCCCACCCCGGACCGGCGACGGTTCGCGCAGCTCACATTCTTTGCCACTGAATCGTCGATATCGGTAATGGCACGCAGACCGAAGGAGCCGACCATGACCGACCCGCAGCTGCCCGCGGTGATGAACGAACGCCGCCAGCTGATCAACCTCGCCTACCGGCTGCTCGGGTCGCTGGCCGAGGCGGAGGACGTGGTGCAGGAGACCTACGCGCGCTGGTACGCGCTGACCGAACCGCAGCGGCAGGAGATCGAGACGCCCGGGGCGTGGATGACCACCGTCGCCAGCCGCATCTGCCTCGACCTGCTCGGGTCGGCCCGTGCCCGGCGGGAACGGTATGTGGGCGAATGGATTCCGGAGCCCGTGCCCGGCCGGACCGACTGGTTGGACGGGATCGCCCCCGCCGATCCCGCCGACCGGGTCACGCTCGACGAGTCGATCAGCATGGCGTTCCTCGTCGTACTGGACTCCATGACGCCCGCCGAACGGGTCGCCTTCGTGCTGCACGACGTGTTCCGGTACTCGTTCGCCGAGGTCGCCGACATCGTCGGCCGCTCCCCCGCCGCCTGCCGCCAGCTCGCCTCCAGTGCCCGCCGCCGCATCGACACCTCCCGCGCGCCGTCCGGCAGCGAACGTGCCGATGTGGTCCGGGACTTCAAAAAGGCTTGGGAGACAAAGGATATCGAGGCGCTCATCGGGCTGCTCGACCCGTGCGCGACCGCCACGGCCGACGGCGGCGGCCGCGTGCTCGCCTTCCTCGAACCGATCATCGGGCGCGACCAGATCGCGCGGGCATGGATGGAGATCGCCGCACGCGGGCTCCCGATGACGCTGATCGAACGCACCGTCAACGGACAGCCCGGTCTGGTCGCCGAGCTCGACGGCGTTGTCGTCTCGGTCTACGCCTTCGATATCGCCGACGGGCGGATCACTCATATCTGGGTGATCCGGAATCCGGAGAAGTTGCGGCCCTGGACATCCGGGCGCGCCTGACGACGTCGCCGGGCCGACAGAGGATGTCGGCCCGGCGACCATCCGCTACTTCAGATGCCGGTCGAAGAAGCGGTTCGCCGCTTCCCCCGCATGTTGCGGCACACCGGTGTGACCGCCCATATTCGCGTTCAGCGTCTTCTCCTTGGACCCGAACGCGTCGAACAGGTCCAGGGCCATCTGCCGGTCGTTCCCCTCGTCGTCCCACTGCAACAGGACATGCAGCGGGATGGTGACCTGGCGAGCCTCGGCCATGATGGCCCGGGGTACGAAACTCCCCGCGAACAGGACGGCGGCCACGATGCGCGGCTCGACCACCGCCAGACGGGCGCCGATGGAGATCACCCCGCCCGAATACCCGACCGGGCCGCCGATCTCGGGCAGGTCCAGGAGGGCGTCCAGGGCGGCCTGCCATTCCGGGACCGCCTGGTCGACCAGCGGGAGGATGAGCCGGTCGACGATGTCGTCGGTGACCGGCTCACCGGACCGCAGCGCGCGCTGCAGGTCAGCGCGGGCCTGATCGACGCCGGCGGAACGGGGTCGCACTCCGCTGCCGGGGAGCTCGAGGGCGGCCGCCGCGTAGCCCGACGCCACGGCGGCTCGGGCCCTGCCCAGCAGTCGCGGGTACATCGTCGGCAGCCCGGCGGCGGAATGCCCGATCAGGATCAGCGGAGTCGGCGCGGAGATGGATGTGGGCGTCCACAGGATGCCGGGGATCTCGCCGAGAGTGAATTCACGCTCGAGAATGGAGTCGTCGAGCCGCTTTTCGGAAACGAATTGCATGGTCGTGCCTTTCGGAGTGCACAGAACGGCGCTCCCGGACGACCTATCGCCCGACCATGACTCCGGAGGGGAGCACCCATGTCGATACTGCGTTCACGGGTATCACCTCCTCGTCCTCTGGCACGGTCCCCGGAAAAATAGCAATGGTCGCCCGGGTCGTCAAAGGGTTTTCTCCACGGCTCCGGCGAGGTCAGAGCAGCGCGGCGACCTTCTTGGCGGTCTCCTTCGCCGACCCGGGATTCTGGCCGGTCACCAGGTTGCCGTCGACCACGGCGTAGGAGACGAACGGCAGCATGGCCTTCTCGTACAGCGCGCCCCGCTTCTTCATCTCCTCCTCCGCGTTGTACGGCACCAGCTTGTCGACGCGCGCGAGAACCTCCTCCTGCCAGGCGAATCCGGTGAGTTTGCGGCCCGCCACCAGGTAGGAGCCGTCGGAGAGGCGGGTATTGAGCAGGCCGCAGTAGCCGTGGCAGACCGAGGCGACGATGCCGCCGCGTTCGAAGATCTCGCGGGTGATGCGTTGCAGACCCTCGCTGTCGGGGAAGTCGTACATGACCGCGTGGCCGCCGGTGAAGTAGATGGCGTCGTAATCGGCCGAATCGATGTCGCCGGGGGCGGCGGTGTTCTCCAGCAGGGTCATCCGGGCCGGGTCGGCGCGCCACGCCTTCGCGGTGCGGTCGTAGTTGGGGAACTTCAGTGACCGCGGTTCCAGCGGGGACGGCCCGCCCGCGGGGCTGATCAGGGTCTGATCGAAGCCGTGCTGTTCGAAGACGTGCCAGGCGTGGGTGAGTTCGGACAGCCACAGGCCGGTCGGATGGGCGGGATCGTCGTAGTGGCCGACATTGGTCACGACATTCAAGATGCGCTTGGACATGCTCGAAACTCCTTCTGGTCGTGGATCATTCGGGTACGTCGGAGGAACTCTCGGCGGAGGCCGCGCGCGGGCCGCCGTGACGGCAGCCACGCCACACTGATATTGACACCGCTTACATCTCCTACCCCTCGATGTTAGCAATGTAAACAAACCGCGTTCAGGAGCAAGTTGATGTCACCGGTCTTCGATCCGTTCACGCTACCCAACGGCGGCGAGGAAACCGCCCTCCAACGCCGAGCCCTCCGCCGCTACCGCACCTGGCTCACCACCCGTGCAGCCCTGGCGGATTCGGTGCACTGACACGCACCGACGCGGCCATCCAGCGACCCGCACGGCACCGAATTCTCGTGGATTGGTGGCCATCAGGGGAGTTCATGACGAGCGATCATCAGGACTATGCGGTAAAGCTGCGCAATGCGGGGCCGGCATCCCCTGGTACTGGGAAGTCATCCTCGACCGAGATCCGCTACGGATCTCCCTAATTCGCGTCTATGGCCTGGAAACCGGTCATGCCAGCCTGCCGGAAGGCGTGACGTCGCTGCGGCCCGCCAACTACATCGTGGCGGGCGAGTGGAATTCCGGCACGGCGGCGGCCATCTCCTTCGACCACCCGTTCCCCATCCACATCGCTTGGGGCGAAATCGAATTCTGATTCGGTGGGGCCATGCCGTTCGTGTCGGATGAGCCCTCGGCCATGACGTGGAGGACGAGGATGGCGGCGATCAGGGCGATGAGGAAGCCCAGGGCTGCGCCCAGGAGGATCCAGGCTGCGTCTCCGAGTTTGCGCCGCATCGGGGCCCCTTCAGGGATTCGGGATCGAACCTGACGCTATCGGGAGTGCGTGGAGCGGGCGGGTGTTCGTGGGGATCTGCGCCGGGGGAGTTTAGCCCGAATTCTTCTACCGCTCCGGGACCTACCTGGTGATTCTCCAGCTGTTCCGCTACCGGCCATGCTCGTCGTCATCTCCGTGTCGGCACAGCGCGGGGACACGACGCACGGCAGAGATGACACACAAGTGGCGCATCACCAGGAGGTGATGCGCCACTCGGGTTGGTTGGGTCAGCCGCGGATCTTGGCTGCCACGGTGGCTACGGCGGAATCGGCGGGGAGTTCCTCGGCGGTGCCGGCGAAGCGGTCGCGGAGTTCGATCTTGCCTTCGGCCCAGCCACGGCCGACCACGACGATGTAGGGCATGCCGAGGAGTTCGGCGTCCTTGAACTTCACGCCGGGGGACGCGGTACGGTCGTCGAGGAGGACCTCGAAGCCGAGGGAATCCAGTTCGGCGGCAACCTGTTCGGCGCCCGCGCGGGCCGCGTCGTCCTTGTTGGCGATGACGACGTGGACGTCGAACGGGGCGACCTCGCGGGGCCAGCGCAGGCCCTTGTCGTCGTGCTTCTGCTCGGCGAGGACCGCGACCATGCGGGAGACGCCGACACCATAGGAGCCCATGGTGAGGCGGACCGGCTTGCCGTTCTCGCCCAGGACATCCACCTGGAAGGCGTCGGTGTACTTCTGGCCCAGCTGGAAGATGTGGCCGATCTCGATGCCGCGGGCCGCCTCGAGCACACCGCGGCCGTCGGGCGACGGGTCGCCGTCACGGACCTCGGCGGCCTCGATGGTGCCGTCGGCGGTGAAATCACGACCGGCGACCAGACCCACATAGTGCTTGCCGGGCTCGTCGGCGCCGGTGATCCAGCTGGTGCCGGACACCACGCGCGGGTCGACCAGGTAGCGGATGCCGTTGTCGAGCAGGGCCTTCGGGCCGATGTAGCCCTTCACCAGGAACGGGTTGGCCTTGAAGTCGGCCTCGTCGAGCAGCTCCACCGAGGCCGGCTCGACCGACGCCTCGAGGCGCTTCTCGTCGACCTCACGGTCACCGGGGACGCCGACGCCCAGCAGCTCGGTCTTGCCGTCGGGGTAGACCAGCTTGACCATGACGTTCTTGAGGGTGTCGGCGGCGGTGACCTCACGGCCCAGCACCTTGTCGATACCCGCGCCGTTCGCCCACTCCACCAGGGTGGCGATGGTCGGGGTGTCGGGGGTGTCGTGGACGGCGGCCTCGGCCTGGCCCTCGATCGCGATGGCGGGCGGCGCGGCGGTGACCACGGCCTCCACGTTCGCGGCATACCCGGACTCGCGGCAGATGACGTAGGTGTCCTCACCGACCGGGCTGTCGGCCAGGAACTCCTCCGACGCCGAACCGCCCATGGCGCCCGAAGTGGCGGCCACGATCACGTACTTCACGCCGAGACGGTCGAAGATCTTCTGGTAGGCCTCGCGGTGGGCGTTGTAGCTGTTCTTCAGCCCGTCCTCGTCGAGGTCGAAGGAGTACGAGTCCTTCATGACGAACTCGCGACCACGCAGGATGCCCGCGCGCGGACGGCCTTCGTCCCGGTACTTGGTCTGAATCTGGTACAGCGTGACCGGCAGATCCTTGTACGAGTTGTACTCACCCTTCACGGTGAGCGCGAACAGCTCCTCGTGGGTGGGGCCGAGCAGGTAGTCCTGACCCTTGCGGTCCTTGAGCCGGAACAGGCCGTCGCCGTACTCGGTCCAGCGGTTGGTGGTCTCGTACGGCTCGCGCGGCAGCAGAGCCGGCAGCGAGATCTCCTGCGCGCCGATGGCGTTCATCTCCGCCCGGACCACGTCCTCGACCTTGCGCAGCGTACGCAGGCCGAGCGGCAGCCACGAGTAGACGCCGGGCGCGATGCGACGCACGTATCCGGCACGCACCAGCAGCTTGTGGCTGGGCACCTCGGCGTCGGCGGGATCGTCGCGCAGGGTGCGCAGGAACAGGTGGGAGAGGCGGGTGATCACGGATGAACACAGTAGCCGCTGCTAGCGAACAGTTCCCAAGGCATTACCGTGTTGGCTCGTGCTGGTGCTGCTGCCTCCCTCAGAAACCAAGTCCGACGGTGGTTCGGGCGGTCCCCTGGACCTGGATTCCCTCGTGATGCCGCAGCTCACGGCGGTGCGCGACAAACTGGTCACCGAAGTGACCGGATTGGCCGCCGACGCCGACGCCTCCCGGGCCGCGCTCGGGCTGGGCAAGGGGGCTGACGCGGAGATCGCCCGCAACGCCGCCCTGCGCACCTCCGCCACCCGCCCGGCCCTGGACCGGTACACCGGCGTCCTCTACGACGCGCTCGACGCCGCGGGCTTCACCAAGGCGCAGCGCGCCAAGGCCGAAGCCCGCCTCGGCATCGGCTCGGCACTGTTCGGCGTGGTGCGCGCCGGCGACCCGATCCCCGCCTACCGGCTCTCGGGCGGCTCCAAACTGCCGGGACTGCCGACGCTGCAATCGCTGTGGAAGCCAGTGCTGCCGGAGGCCTTGCGCGCCGAGGCCGCCGGACAGCTGGTCGTGGACCTGCGCTCGGGCACCTACCAGAACCTGGGCCGCATCCCCGGCGCGGTCACCGCCACCGTCCTCACCGAACGCCCCGACGGCAGCCGAACCGTCGTGAGCCACTTCAACAAACACCACAAGGGCCTGCTGGCCCGCGCCCTGGTGCTGACCCGCACCGAACCGTCCACCATCGACGCCCTGGCCAAGGTCGCCGAGAAGGCCGGGCTGCGCACCGAGATCGCGTCCCCGACCGAGCTGCTCATCATCACCAACTGACCCGAGCCTCGATAGAGTGGCCGGGTGGAACCCAACGAGCTCTCCCCCGAGGTCCTCGAACTCGCGAGCAAGATCTTCGACCTCGCCCGCACCGGCGACGCCGCCACCCTGGCCGCCTACCTCGACGCCGGCGTCCCGGTGAACCTCACCAACGACAATGGCGACACCCTGCTCATGCTCGCCGCCTACTACTCCCACCCCGACGCGGTCACCGCCCTCCTGGACCGCAAAGCCGACCCCAACTTCGGCAACGACAAGGGCCAAACCCCGCTCTCCGGAGCCGTTTTCAAGGGCTCCGACGAGATCGTGAACGCTCTCCTCGCCGCCGGAGCCGACCCGAACGCGGGCAGCCCGTCCGCCCGCGACGCCGCCGAGATGTTCGGCCAGACCAAGTACCTGAAGCTGTTCGACGCCTGAGTTCGACACCCGAGCCCACCGGATCGACACGAAATCCCCACGATTTCACCGGCATGATCCCGGCACACTCCGCCGATAATGTCGATCCGGTGATAAGCAGCGACAGAGCTGATTTCGAACAATCCGCCGAACCACCAGAGGACAACGACCCGGCCGATACACCCTCGAGGATCAGCGACGTCCTGGCGGTCGCACTCGGCATGCTGATCGGCCTGCTCGTCTTCCTGGCCCTGCTCATCGCCTACATCCAGATGCTGTTCGAGGCCTTCGGTTCCGAGAATGCCGCCGGTCTCCCCGACCCGACGGTGACCCGGGTTTCAGCGATGCGATGAATTCGGGCGGACGGCGGCGTCCATAGAGGGGAATGTGAACCGAGCTGGGAGGTATCCCGAGTGTCGAAGACGTCTTCTCGTGACGAGTTGTGGGCGATGGTGCGGGCCGAGCGCGGGGCGCTGGCCGAGGAGCTCGCGGGGTTGAGTTCCGGGCAGTGGAGTGAGCGGTCGCTGTGTGGGGATTGGACGGTGGAGGAGGTTGTCGCGCACTTGACCGCCGGGGCCAGTACCGGGCGATTGCGGTGGATGGTCAGTGTGTTGCAGAGCCGGTTCGACTTCGGTCGACACAATGACCGGCAGCTCGCGGCGCATCGAGGGAACACGCCTGAGGAGACGTTGGCGCGGTTTCGGGCGGTGGTGGACAGTACGGTCGCGCCGTCGGGGCATACGGCGGCATGGCTCGGGGAGGTGGTGGTGCATGGGCAGGACATTCGGCGGCCGTTGGGGTTAGCGAGGGAACCGGCGATCGAGGCGGTGACCGAGGTGGCTCGGTTCTTCGCGAGTCGGGACTTCACTGTCGCGGGGCGCAGTGCGATCGAGGGGCTGCGGTTGGAGGCCGGCGATGGGCCGTTCACCGTGGGAGAGGGGCCGGTGGTCGGGGGGACGACGCTCGCGTTGACCATGGCGATGGCGGGGCGGGCGGTGTATTGCGATGAACTCGCGGGGCCGGGGGTGGACGTACTGCGCGGTCGGATCTGAATCGAGTCCAATTGCGTTTCGGCGGTTACGCATTGGGGGTGGTCCGGGCGATTCATAATTCGTGATGGGAATCGTTCGGGGGACCGCCACGCGGCGGACCGTGCTGGCGGGGGCCGGGGCCCTCGCGTTGGGGGCTGTGGCGGGGTCGACGGTGGGGTGTACGCCGGAAACCGCGTCGATGCCCGCGCCCGCGGAGAGCGGGATCGACCACATCATCGTGGTGATGATGGAGAATCGGTCGTTCGATCACTACCTGGGGTGGCTGCCAGGGGCGAACGGGAAGCAGGATCTCACGTTCGCCGATCGGAACGGTGTGGCGCGCAGGACATTCCATCTCGCCACCACGCAGGGGTGTGAGTATCACGATCCGGATCACTCGTTCGAGGGCGGGCGGGTCGAGTTCAACGACGGCAAGTGCGACGGGTGGTTGCGGGCCGGGAGCAATGACGAGTTCTCGATCGGGTATTACCGGAAGGAAGATCTCGGGTTCTACGGGAACGCGGCGCCGGCGTGGACGGTGTGCGACAACTACTTCGCGGCGATCATGGCCGAGACGCTGCCGAACCGGTTGTATCAGCATGCGGCGCAGACGGATCGGATTCACAGTTCGACCGACATCTCGAAGCTCCCGACCATCTGGGATCGGTTGAAGGAAGCCGATGTTCAGGCCCGCTACTACTTCTACGACGCGCCGTTCCTGGCGCTGTGGGGCACGAAGTACATCTCCATCGCGCGCCGGTTCCCGGCCTTCCTGTCCGACTGCGCCGCCGGGACGCTGCCCGCGGTGTCCTTCGTGGACCCCAAATTCCTCGACGAAGCCACGGGGACCTCGGCCGATGATCACCCGCACGCCGATATCCGTGCCGGGCAGGCGTTTCTGAACCAGGTGTATCAGGCCGTCACCAAGAGCCCGGCCTGGTCGAAGACGCTGCTGATCATCAACTACGACGAATGGGGCGGATTCTTCGACCATGTGCCGCCGCAAGTCGCGCCGGACGCCAACCCGGACTGGGGATTACGCGGATTCCGGGTGCCGTGCCTGGTCATCTCGCCGCGCGCGCGGCGCGGGCACGTCGCGCATCAGGTGTACGACCACACCTCGGTGCTCAAGGCCATCGAATGGCGTTGGGGCCTACAGCCTCTGACTCCTCGCGACGCGGCCGCCCGCAATATCGCCGAGGTGCTCGACTTCACCGGGGCGCCCAGTCTCGATGCCCCGCAATGGAACGTCCCGCCCGTGACGCCCGGCAGCTGCGGACCCGTCGCGGCCGACTTCGAGCAGTGGAACATCCTGCGCAAACTGGCCGCGACGGCGGGGTGGAGCCTGTGACCTACCGGGCCTTTCGGTGACCTACTGCGCAGAGTGACCCGGCAGCACGCAGACCGCGTCCAGGCCGAGCACGTGGTTGAGGCGGCCGAAGGCCAGCCAGGAGCCCAGGCACATGGACAGTTCCACGATCTCGGCGTCGGTGTAGTGCTTCTTCATACGCTCGAAGAACTCGTCGTCGAGCGCGTGGTGGTCGAGGGTGTAGACCTCGGCGTATTCGGCGGCCAGGCGGACGCGGTCGTCGAAGTTCTCGGTGGTGCGCCAGTTGGTGACGTCGTCGGCGAAGGACTCCTCGACCTTCTCGCCATTGCGGTCGGTGCGCCAGTCCAGGCAGAACAGGCAGCCGTTGATCTGCGCGATGCGCAGCCGCGCGGCCTCGAACTCGCGCAGGCCCAGGGTGCTGTGCGAGTACACGGCGAGGGAGAAGTTGGAGGCCGCGACACCGATGCCGGGGACCATCTCGCCCCACACGTAGCCGATGGGGTCCTTGCCCTCGGGAATGTCGATGATCATGCGGGCTCCTTTGAAAGTTGCTGTCTTCCGAGAGTGCCGAACGGCAGGGGCACGTCGAGTGCGTCGTACAAACCGGGTTCCGCGGTGGCCAGCCAGGGGAGCGCGTTCACCAATCTGCCCACCGCGGTGGCGTTTCCGCCCGCGGAGTGATTGCCGTCCTCGTCGGTCGCCTGCACGGTGATCTCGATGCGGGGACGACCCTCGATGATGACGCGGTGCGCGCCCGCGCCGCTGGGCGGCTGCGGCCAGTCGGGGGCGCAGCTCGCATGGATGCGGGTGACGTGCTCGATGACGATGCGCGGGCTGCCGTCGACGATGCCCTGCACCTCGAAGCGCACCGCGCCCTGGGTGCCGGCGTCGAACTTGCCCATCAGCTCGGTCTCCACGGTCTCCGCGAGCGGAAGGCGTTCCACCACCTCGCGAATGTCGGTGAGCGCCACGCCCATTCCGCGCGCGATGAGCCGAATCTGCCCGCCCCACACCATGGTCGGGATGGTCGGGGCCAGCATGGGCGGCTGATAGTCCATGGGCTGACCCATGCCGACCAGGTAGCGCACCGAATCGGGCTGGTCGTAGGTGGTGTAGTCGAAGATCTCCTGGCAGCGCAGCACGTCCACGGTGCTGCCAAGGCCGCTCATCAGCAGCGGCAGGATGTCGTTGCCCCAGCCCGGGTCGATGCCCGAGACGAACAGCGTGCCACCGCCTTCCGCGGCGGCGGCGGTGACCCGGTCGCGCAGTTCGGCGGGTGCGCTGCGGTGGTCGTAGAGGGCGTAGAGGGCGGGGGTGACCACGACGGCCCCGGCGCGCAGGGCCCGTTCGATATCGGCGACGGCGTCGTCGGGGCGGATGTCACCGGAGGCGGCGTACACGACGGCCCGCGGGCCCGCGGCCAGCGCGGCGTCGATGTCGTCGACGGCCGCGACCCCCAGGTCGACGTCCAATCCGGCGAGCGCGCCCGCGTCGCGGCCGACCTTGTCCGGATTGTGGACCAGAACGCCGGTCAGCTCCAGTTCGGGATGCGCCGCGACGGCCCGGATGGCCGCACGGCCGACATTGCCCGTGCCCCAGACCAGGGTGGAAATCATGTCCGAAACGTAGCAAACGCTTGGTAGGTTGGTGTCCGATTCGGCTACATTGCGGTATGGATTTCGCAGCACTCGAATCGATTCGCGCACTCAAGTACCGCTACCTCCGCACCCTCGACCTCAAGCAGTGGGACGAGTTCGCGGACACGCTGTGCACCGACATCGTCGGCTCCTACGGTTCGCCCTCGGGCGGCCTGCCCGCGCAGTTCACCAGCCGCGACCAGATCGTCGACTACATGCGGGGCGCGCTCAGCGGCAACATCATCACCGTGCACGTCGCCAATCACCCGGAGATCACCGTGGACGGCGACACCGCCTCGGGCAGTTGGTGCCTGGAGGACACCGTCATCGCCGCCGACTACGGCCTGCTGATCCGCGGCGCGGCCTACTACCACGACACCTACCGCCGCGAGGACGGCGTGTGGCGCATCGCCAGCACCGGCTACCAGCGCATCTACGAGTCCAAGATGTCGACCGCCGAACTGCCCGGCTACGCCCTCACCGCCAACCGCTGGGCTCCCGCCGCGGAGTCGCGCTAGCGTCCCCGCACCCGATGCCGGTCATCCCAGGGTGATCGCATCCAATCGGGTGCGCAGGAATTCGGCGGAGACCACCGGCGCGAGGCCCGTGACGCGGCCGATGGGCGGCCCGAGCGGGGTCACCCGGGCGTCGTGGTCGAGTTCGTAGAAGTAGATCAGGGAGACCAGGTCCTCCTCGGGAGCGACGGCCTGCGGCGGCAGCACGCGGTGCCGGCCCGCGGGCCAGCGGTGGCCGCTCCAATAGGCCAGCAGGTCACCGATGTCCACGGTGAGCGCGGCGGGGTCGTAGGGCGCGTCGGCCCAGCCGCCGTCGTCGGTGTACACCTGCAGCCCGCCCGCGCCGGGCTCGCGGTCCAGGACGGTGACGGTGCCGAAGTCGGTGTGCGGGCCGATGCGGTACTGGCCGGGTTCGGGCGGGCCGATCTCGGTCAGCGGCGGGTAGTGGTTGATATTGCAGGTCCAGGTGGGCCGGCCGGTCAGGCTCTCGAAAGGGTTGTGCCGCAGGCCGAGTGCCGCGGCGAACAAGGCCAGCAGCTCATCGGAGAGGACGCGCACCGCGGCGGTGTAGGCGAGCAGCAGCTCCCGCAGTTCGCGCACTTCCTCCGGCCACACATTGTCGAGGAACCAGACCCGGTCCACCCGCGGATCGCCGGTGCGGGTGTCCGCGCCGACGGCGAAGGTCTCCTTCAGATCCGGCGGCGTCTCGGTGCCCTCGGAGTAGCCGTTGGCCTCGAGTCCCGGACCGATCCAGCCGCGGCCGCCGACCGATACCGCGTAGCGCTGTTTCACCGCCGGCGGCAGCGCGAAGAAGCGGCGGGCCGCCGCCCGCAGGTCGCCCGGAAGTCCTTGCGGCACACCGTGCCCGTGCACCAGCAGGAATCCGGCGCGCCGCAGGCCCGCGTCCACGTCGCGCAGCACCGCCGCCGCGGATTCGCCGCCCGCCCGCCAGCGGTCCAGGTCGATGGTCGCGATGGGTGTCATCGCGGCACTCCGATGTCCTCGTTCCAGAGGTCGGGGCGTTCGGCGATGAAGCGCGTCATCATGTCCACGCAGGCCGGATCGTCGAGCACGGTGACCGAAACCCCGTGCTCGGCAAGCCAATCGTGGCCGCCGGTGAAGGTCCGCGACTCCCCCACGATGACCGCGCCGATGCCGAACTGGCGGACCAGGCCGCTGCAATACCAGCACGGGGACAGCGTGGTGACCATGATGGTGTCGCGGTAGTCGCGGCGGCGACCGGCATTCCGAAAGGCGTCGGTCTCGGCGTGCACGCTCGGATCGTCGTCCTGGACGCGGCGGTTGTGGCCGCGGCCGAGCAGCGTGCCGGTGCTGTCGAAAAGGGCCGCCCCGATCGGGATTCCGCCCTCCCGCAGGCCGAGTTGCGCCTCGTCGTAGGCGGTGATCAGCAGTTCCCGCGCATTGATCATGCCCACCATGCTGCCATGGATCTGACTTCAGTTTAGTAAATCCAGCCGCTAGGGTGAGTTCATGGACAACGCCTTCGCCCGCGACCTGTGGCGCGTGATCGAACCACTGCACGCCGTCACCTATTTCGCCGCCGACTGCCGTGCCGCCAACAAGGCCGCCGGCCTGCGCGGCTACTGGATGGGCTACTTCGCCGCCCGCTCCGCCCCGCTCGGCGCGGTCGGCCCCTCGGTCGTGGAGGCCACCTTCTACAACTTCCACCCGGCCATGATCCGGCGGGCGATCCCCGACGCCTGGGGCTACACCACACCCGAGGCCATCATCGCCACCCGCACCATCGCCGCGGCCGCCGTGCTGCGCGGCATCGTCCCCGATATCGCGGCCGTCGCCGCCCGCACCGTCCCGCACCTGCAGCGCGCCATCGAGGCCGCCCCCGCCGCGGGCCGCCCGCTCTTCGCGGCCAACCGCGACCTGCCCACCCCCGGCGACTCGGTGCACGCGCTCTGGCAGGCCGTCACCACCCTGCGCGAGCACCGCGGCGACGGCCACGTGGCGTGCCTGCTCGCCGAGGGCATCGACGGCTGCGAGGCGCACATGCTGTTCTCCGCCTCCACCGGCGCGCCCGCCCAGCTCTGGCAGGAGAACCGCGGCTGGACCGAACCCGACTGGCTGGGCGCCCACGAACGGCTCACCGCCCGCGGCCTGCTCGACGCCGACGGCATCACCGACGCCGGGCGCGCGCTGCGCGAACGCGTCGAAACCCGCACCGACGCCCTCGCCATGGCCGCCTACCGCGACGTTCCGGGCATGGTCGAAACCCTCGCGGTCCTCGCCCCCGCCGCCCGCGCGGTCGCCCGCAGCGGCGAGGTCCCCTACCCCAACCCGATGGGCGCGGACCCCGCCTGAGCCGCTCGATCAGCGGGAGTCGTCGGCGGCGGCCAGATCTCGGATGAGCAGGGCCGTGTGCAGGGAGGTGCGGGTTTCGCCGTCGTCGAGGTCGACGTCGAGGATGCGCTCGATGCGGGCCAGGCGGTCGTAGAGGGTGGGACGGCTGATGGCCAGGTGTTTCGCCAGCTCGGTCTTGTTGCCCGCCAGGTCCAGGAAGCGGCGCAGGGTGGCGGTGAGATCGGTCGCGTGGCGGATGTCGTGGCGGAGCAGGGCGCTCAGTTCGGTTTCCGCGAAGCGCTGCACGCCGGGCTCGTCGCGGATGAGGGAGAGCAGTCCGCGCAGCCGGACGTCGCCGCTGCGGTAGAAGGGGCGCGGGGTCGACGTGGTCAGGGAGAGCGCCACTTCCGCGACGTGCGCGGCCTGACCCAGCTCGCGGGCGGTGTCGAGCAGGGAGTCGGATTCGCCGCCGACACCGATGACGGCGCGACGCACACCCGGCACGCGGCGGACCTCGCCGAGCAGGGTCGTACAGATGCGGGTGAGGGCGGCATCGAGGTCTCCGGTGCGGGCGACCGCCAGGACCATGGCGACCCGGTTACCGTGGTCGGGCGCGGCCAGGGCGGTCGCCTTGGCCAGCGCGATGCCGTGCAGGACCGCGTCCAGCAGCGCGGCCGTACGGCGTTGGCGCGCTACCGGATCCGCTTCGTCGACGGCCGCGACATCCACGGCGATCGGGACATAGCGGGCGCGGCGAGCCAGTCCGAGGGCGGCGGCCAACGCCACCGCGTCCCGCTCGTCGGTGAGCCGGCCGTTGACCATGTCGTCGATGAGCCCGGTCTGCGCCTGCCGGTGCAGGCCGAACCGGTCGCGCTCGATCATGCGGTGCAAGGTCAGGGTCTGGGCCGCGCGCTCGAGCACCATGCGGGCGCGGGCGCCGGGCGCGTGGTTCGGGCGCAGGATGAGCCGGCCCCAGCGTTGCGTATGCGGGCCCACCGGAACCACATTCGGGTCGGCGTCGGGCAGCAGCCGGGAGGTGGCCTCCCACCGGTCCAGCAGCGCCGAGGCCGCGGTGTGGCGCGCGGTCATGGCCAGCACGCGATGGCCCAGGTCCTCGAGCACCACCGAGGCGTCCAGCATCCCGGCAGCGGTCTTCACGATCTCGGCCAGTGAGGCCCGGCGCACGCTCAACTCGGTGAAGGTCTCGTGCACGGTGCGCGCGAACTCCAGCTCCTCGTACTGGTCGGCCACGATCACCCGGTGCACCGCCTCGGTGATCTCCACGAACCGCACCACCTCGTGCAGCGCCACCACCGGCAAACCCAGGCGATCCGCCGTGGCCCCCACGATCGGCGGCAGTTCCCGCACGTAGGTGCCCAATTCGACGACCAGCCCCGAGACCCCGGCCGCGGCCAGCGATTCCAGGTAGGCCACGGTCGCCGCGTCGCTACCGGTCAGCGCCTGCCCGGTGGTGAGAATCAGTTCCCGGCCCACCAACAGGGTCGCCACATCGGGCAGTTCGCTCACGTGCACCCACCGCACCGGCCGGTCGAGCGGACCGCCGCCCGCCACCTCGGGCCGCCCGGCCCGGACGACCGGCATGGCCAGCACGTCGGCTACCGAAGGGATCACCGACAAATCGTAATACCGAACGGGAAATCACTGACAGAACGTCGGGCGTCAACCGGCGGGTAATGCCGCATGGTGAGGACGGACGAACCCCGGCGTGACCGGCGGGATCACGGAATCGAGGAGATATGCAGACCATCGCGCACTGGCTCGACGGCAAGACCTTCACCGGATCCAGCACCGACACCGCGCCGGTCACCGATCCGGCCACCGGCGTGGTGACCGGACAGGTGGCCCTGGCCACGGCCGAGGACGTCCGCCGCGTCGTCGACGCCGCCGCGGCCGCCTTCCCCGCCTGGCGCGACGCCTCCCTGGCCACGCGCACCCAGGTGCTGTTCCGCTTCCGCGAACTGCTCAACGAACGCAAGGCGGAGCTGGCCGCGATCATCACCGCCGAACACGGCAAGGTGCTCGCCGACGCCCTCGGCGAAGTGTCACGCGGACTGGAGGTCGTCGAATTCGCCTGCGGCATCCCGCATCTGCTCCGGGGCGGCTACACCGAGAACGCCTCCACCAAGGTCGACATCTTCTCGGTGCGGCAGCCGCTGGGCCCGGTGGCGGTCATCTCGCCGTTCAACTTCCCGGCCATGGTGCCCATGTGGTTCTTCCCCGTCGCCATCGCGGCCGGGAACACCGTGGTGCTCAAGCCGAGCGAGAAGGATCCGTCGTCGTCGCTGTGGCTGGCCGAGTTGTGGCAGGAGGCCGGGCTGCCCGACGGGGTGTTCAATGTCGTGCAGGGCGACAAGATCGCCGTCGACGAACTGCTGCGCAATCCCGCGATCAAGGCGGTGTCGTTCGTCGGGTCCACGCCGATCGCCCGGTACGTCTACGAGCACGGGACCGCCGCCGGGAAGCGGGTGCAGGCACTCGGCGGGGCCAAGAACCACATGGTGGTGCTGCCCGACGCCGACCTGGACCTGGCCGCCGACGCCGCCGTGAACGCGGGCTTCGGCTCGGCCGGGGAACGCTGCATGGCGATCAGCGCGCTGGTGGCCGTCGGGGATATCGCCGACGACCTGGTAACGCGAATCACCGAGCGCGCCAAGACCATTCGCACCGGCGATGGCACCCGCGGCTGCGATATGGGCCCGCTGGTCACCGCCGCGCACCGCGACCGGGTCGAGTCCTACATCGCCGCGGGCGAATCCTCCGGCGCCACCGTGGTTCTCGACGGCCGCGCGGTGGCCGCCGACGGCGCGGCCGGCGGATTCTGGCTCGGCCCCACCATTCTCGACCACGTCACCCCGGAGATGACCGTCTACACCGACGAGATCTTCGGACCCGTCCTGTCGGTGCTGCGGGTCGACAGCTACGACGAGGCGCTGGCCCTGATCAACGCCAACCCCTACGGCAACGGCACCGCCCTGTTCACCAATGACGGCGGCGCGGCCCGGCGCTTCCACAACGAGGTCGAGGTCGGCATGGTCGGCATCAACGTCCCCATCCCGGTTCCCATGGCCTACTACAGTTTCGGCGGCTGGAAGAACTCCCTGTTCGGCGACTCGCACGCGCACGGCGCCGACGGCGTGCACTTCTTCACCCGCACCAAGGCGGTCACCACCCGCTGGCTGGACCCCAGCCACGGCGGACTCAACCTCGGCTTCCCACAGAACCACTGAGCTTCCCGAGAAGGACGACGCCATGACCCTGCCCAACGGCCTGACCCCCGAGGCGGCGCGCGAACGCGCCGCCCGCGCCTACGAACTCGACCGCGAGCACGTCTTCCACTCCTGGTCCGCGCAGAAATCCCTGCGGCCCATGGTGATCACCGCCGCCCAGGGCTGCTACGTGTGGGACGGCGACGGCAACCGCCTGCTCGACTTCTCCTCGCAGATGGTGAACACCAATATCGGACACCAGCATCCGAAGGTGGTGGCCGCCATCCAGGCGCAGGCCGCCACGCTGTGCACGATCAGCCCGGCGTTCGCGAACGACGCCCGCTCCGAGGCCGCGCGCCTCATCGCCGAACGCACGCCCGGGGAGCTGAACCGGATCTTCTTCACCAATGGCGGCGCGGACGCGGTCGAGCACGCGGTCCGCATGGCGCGGCTGCACACCGGGCGCTACAAGGTGCTCGCCCGCTACCGCTCCTATCACGGCGGCACCGAGACGGCGGTGAATCTCACCGGCGACCCGCGCCGCTGGCCCAACGACCACGGCAATGCCGGAGTCGTGCACTTCTTCGGGCCGTTCCTGTACCGCTCGGAATTCCACGCGAGCACCGAGGCCGAGGAGACCGAGCGGGCGCTGCGGCATCTCGAGCAGACCATCGCCCTGGAAGGGCCGGGCACCATCGCGGCGATCATCCTGGAATCGGTGCCGGGCACGGCGGGAATCATGGTGCCGCCGCCGGGATATCTGGCGGGCGTGCGGGAATTGTGCGACCGGTACGGGATCGTGTTCATCGCCGACGAGGTGATGTCGGGCTTCGGGCGCACCGGGAAGTGGTTCGCCATCGAACACGCCGCCGACGCGCGCGGCGCGGTGGCGCCGGACCTGCTCACCTTCGCCAAGGGCGTCAACTCCGGATACGTGCCGCTGGGCGGCGTCGCCATCGCGCCGCACATCGCGGCCACCTTCGACGACCGGGCCTATCCGGGCGGGCTCACCTACTCGGGCCATCCCCTCGCCACCGCCGCCGCGGTCGCGACGATCACCGCCATGAGCGAGGAGCACATCGTCGAGAACGCCGCCGACATGGGCGAACGGGTCATCGGCCCCGGCCTGCGCGACCTGGCCGACCGGCATCCGAGTATCGGCGAGGTGCGCGGGCTGGGCGTGTTCTGGGCGGTCGAACTGGTCCGCGACCGCGCCACCCGCGAACCCCTCGCGCCCTACGGCGGCACCAGCCCGGCCATGACGGAGACCGTCGCGGCCGCCAAGGCGGCGGGACTGCTGCTGTTCGTGAATTTCAATCGTCTGCACGTCGTTCCGCCGTGCACCATCACCGAGGCCGAAGCCAAGGAAGGACTCGCGATTCTCGATCACGCGCTCACCGTCGCGGACGGTTTCCTCGGATAAACCGTTTCGTCGGATAAACTGGTCGGACACGTCAATTCCGACCAACATTCGTGGTGGTAACCGTGGAAACCCGCTCCGCCGGGTTGGACCCGAGGCTGCAAGCCGCAGCCATGAGCATCGCCGGGCAGCTGCGCATGCGCCGCCGCTGCGACGATCGCGCCGCCACCAGCTGACTCCCTCCCAGCCGCCGACTGATCCGGCCCACCGCCCCGCGGTGTCTCCGGATCATCGGCGGCTTTCTCGTACCCAGCCGCCCGGTAGAGAAGGAGTTGATCGGCCATGTCGGCCAAGGAGAGCAAACGGTGGGCGTCGGCGCTGGCGGATGCGGCGCCGACGCCGTACTGGACCGACCGGCCCGAGCGGCCGGCCCCCACCGACCCCCTCACCACCGCCGTCGACGCGGGGCTGGCCGTCATCGGCGGCGGCTACAGCGGGTTGTGGACGGCACTGCTGGCCAAGGAACGCGATCCGGAAACCGATGTGGTGCTGGTGGAATCGGGGCTGTGCGGGCACGCGGCCTCCGGGCGCAACGGCGGATTCTGCTCCGCCAGCCTCACCCACGGCCTGGCCAACGGGCTCGAACGCTTCCCCGACGAGATCGGGCAGCTGGAACGACTGGGACGCGCCAACCTCGACGACATCGAGAAGGCCCTCGTCCACTACGGCATCGACTGCGACTTCGAACGCACCGGGGAACTCGAAGTCGCCACCGCCCCACACGAACTCGCCTGGCTGCGCGAGAGTCACGACGCCGCCGAGGCGCTCGGCCACCGCACCCAGCTGCTCGACGCCGGGCAGGTCCGGGGCATGGTGCACTCCCCCACATATCTCGGCGGCTGGTGGGACCGCGACGGCGTCGCCATGCTCGATCCGGCGCGACTGGCGTGGGGATTACGGCGCGCCTGCCTGGAATCGGGGGTGCGGATCTTCGAAGGCACTCCCGTGCAACGCATGTCGAAATCGTGCGGCGGACTGACCCTGCACACCCCGCACGGAGAGGTGCGCGCCCCACGGGTCGCCCTGTGCACCAGCGCCTTCGCGGGACCGCTGCCCAAGGTGACCCGGCACGTGGTCCCGGTCTACGACTACGCGCTGATGACCGAGCCGCTCACCGCCGACCAACTCGACAGCATCGGCTGGGGCACCCGCACCGGCGTCGGGGACGCCTCCTACCGCTTCCACTACTACCGGCTGACCAGCGACAACCGGATCCTGTTCGGCGGCTACGACGCCATCTACCACTTCGGCAACCGCATCGCGCCCGGGCTGGAATACAACGAGGCCACCTTCGAGACGCTGGCGCGGCACTTCTTCCAGACCTTCCCGCAGCTCGAGAGCGTACGGTTCACCCATCGCTGGGGCGGGGTCATCGACACCTGCGGCCGGTTCTGCGCCTTCTTCGGCTCGGCGTACAAGGGCCGGTTGGTGTACGCGGCCGGATACACCGGGCTCGGGGTCGGGGCGACCCGCTTCGGCGCGGAGGTCATGCTCGATCAGCTGTGGGGCCTCGACACCGAACGCACCCGGTTGCGCATGGTGCGCTCGCGGCCGTTGCCGCTGCCGCCGGAACCGTTGCGCTCCGCGGGAATTCACCTCACCCGCTGGTCCCTGGCCCGCGCGGACGCGCGGCAGGGGCGGCGCAATCTGTGGCTGAAGACCCTCGACTACACGGGACTGGGGTTCGACAGCTAGTCGACGGTGGCGCCCGGGCGGATGCCCAGGCGAGTCGACAGCAGTTCCAGGGCCGCGAGCACTTCGGCGAGGGCGGCGGGATCGGCGTCGCCCAGGGCCGCGGCGAGGGTGTCGTCGATGCTGGTGGCCCGGACCTGGGACACCCGCTCGGACAACTCCCGGGCGGGGTCGAGCAGCGAGCGGCGGCGGTCGTGCGGATCGGTGCGGGCCACCACCGAACCCGTCTCCCGCAGCCGGGCCACGGCACCCGAGACCGCGCTCTGCGGGAGCCCGGTGCGGGCGGTCACCTCGCTGATGGTGGTGCCCGGGTGTTCGAGCACGTCACCGATGACGACCAGTACCGCACGGTTTCCGGTGCGCTCGCCCGCGCCGGGCAGGGCCTGCTCCCCCATCTTCATGAGGGCGCGACCCAGCAGGAACAGCTCGACTCCGTTCATACGGCGACGATACATCAATTCAGATACATCACTCTTGATACATCAGAAAAGATGGATTATGGTGATGGCATGACCACGATCGAGACCGCCACCCTCCCCGTCGACGGCGCCGAGCTGTACTACGAAATCCGCGGCACCGGACCGATGCTGCTCATCTCCCAGAGCGGCGAGGGCGACGCGCGCCGCAGCGAGGGCCTGGTGCGGAACCTGGAGAACGAATTCACCGTCGTCACCTACGACCGACGGGGGCTGTCGCGCAGCCGGATTCACGAGCCGAACGCGCGGCCGAGCGTCGCCGCCCACGCCGACGACGTGCACCGGCTGCTCACCGCCGTTACCGACCAGCCCGTCCTGATGCTCGGGTGCAGCATGGGCGCGTCCCTCGGATTGCATCTGGCCGCAACGCATCCCGAACAGGTACACACCCTCATCGCCCACGAACCGGTCTCGCCGTGGCTGCTCGCGGCCACCCAGCGCGCGCACCACCAGCGCGAACTCGAGGAATGCCAGCAGGTGTGCCGCGCCGAGGGGTGGCGGGCCGCGCTGGCCCCGATGGCCCGCACGCTCGGCATCAATCCCGCCGACCAGGAGATCGAGGAGGGCGTGCAGCTGCCGCCCATCACACCCGAAAGGGCCGCGAACTTCACCTATTTCATCGAGCAGGACTTCACGGCCATCCGCGAGGACTGGCTCGACGTCGACCGGCTGGCACGGACCAGCACCCGCATCCTGCCCGCCATCGGACGCCGCACCCCGGCGCAGGTCTTCGACCGTCTGTGCGCGTTCGAACTGGCCGAACTGATGGGCGTCGAGGCCACCGAATTCCCCGGCGGCCACAACGGCAACCTGACCCACCCGGCCGCCTACGCCGAATCCCTTCGGCGACTGGCGGATCGGTAGATCAGCGGGGCGAACGCAGGATCAGCAGGGTGATCTCGCTCGGGGCGAACAGTCGCAGCTGCGGACCCCAGAAGCCGGTGCCGCGGCTGGTGTAGAGCTGAGTGCGCTCGCCGTGGCGGCTCAGGCCCGCCACCACCGGCTGCTCCAGCCGGACCAGGTAATGGAACGGCCAGATCTGACCGCCGTGGGTGTGACCCGAGATCTGAAGGGCCACATCCGACGCCACCGCGTCGGCGACCTGGCGGGGCTGATGCGCCAGCAGGATCACCGGCAGGTCCGGGTCCGCGCCGGCGAGGGCGGCGGGCAGATCGGGGCCGTGACCGGTCAGGCTGGTGCCGGTCGGGTCGTCGATGCCCGCGATCACCAGGCTGTCGCCATCGCGGGTGATGACCTCGTGCTCATTGCGCATCGGCCGCCAGCCCAGGCCCGCCATGTGCTCGATCCAGCCGGGAGCGTCCCCGAAGTACTCGTGATTGCCGGTGATGTAGAAGCGCCCGTACTCGGCTTCGACCTTGCCCAGCGGATCCACCTGCGCGCCCCGCTTGGCCACCGAACCGTCCGCGAGATCGCCCGCGTGGCAGGCGATGTCGGGGCGCAGGGCGTTGACCTCGGCCACCACTTTCTCCGACCAGCGCAGCCGGTCCGTCGCGGCGAAATGGGTGTCGGTGACCACGGCCAGCCGGAAACCGTCCAATCCCGCACCCAGGCGCGGAATCTCGACCTCGACCGTGCGCACCTTCGGTACCTTGCGGGCGCTGTAGATCGCGTACGCGGTCAGCACCACCGCGACCGTGAGCACGCCCGCGGCCACGATCCGGGAGCGGGCCGGATCGTCCACCCCGGCCACCGCCAGGGCGCCGCGCACGACCGCGCCGATCGCCGACCAGCTGAACACCACCCACATCACCCCGAGCAGGGTGTCGCCCACCAGGGCCGCCGCATCCGACTGCCGGGGCCCGTGCCCGAGCAGCATGCCCGCGGGCAGCGCCAGGTATCCGAGCAGGAAGACCGCGGTGCCGAGCCAGAACGCCGCACCGGAGAGGGTGGTGTAGACCAGCAACCACCACGGGAGCAGGAACAACAGCGCGGGTACGCAGAGGAACAGAACCGCGCGGGGAACGTACTTCACGGGAGATCATCCTTGTCGGACCGAATGCCGCCGGAGAAGGCGTGCTCTCCAACGTACCGGGTTTCTCGGGAAGGATGATCACACGTGACCGACCAGACCTCCGGACGCGGCGCCCCGCACCTCGACGACATCTCCAAACGCATCATCACCGAACTGCAGGAGGACGGGCGGCGGGCCTACGCCACCATCGGCAAGGTGGTCGGGCTGTCCGAGGCGGCGGTGCGGCAGCGGGTGACCAAGCTCGCCGACGCCGGCGTCATCCAGATCGTGGCCGTCACCGACCCGCTGCAGGTCGGACTGTTCCGGCAGGCCATGCTCGCCATCACCGTCGACGGGTCGGTGCAGCCGGTCGCCGACGCGCTCGCCGTGATCGACGAGATCAACTACGTGGTGATCTGCGCCGGACGCTACGACATCCTCTGCGAGGCCGTCTGCCCCGACGACGAAGCGCTGCTCGACCTGGTCTCCAACCGCATCCGCGCACTCGCGGGCGTCCGCCACGCCGAGATCATGGTCTACCTGAAGCTCCGCAAACAGACCTACAGGTGGGGCACCCGCTGAGCCGGATGCGCTATTCGCCTGTGAGCGCGGCTATTTCGGCGGCGAGGTTGGCGCGGGCCGCGGCCTCGTAGCGCTGCAGCGCGGTCGGGGTGCGGAAGAGGGCGGGGCCTTCCGCCAGGGCGGCGAGGACCGCGGCGCGGCCGGTGCGGAACAGGTTGTCGGGGACGTGGGCGTATTCGGCGCGGACGGCGGCGGTGTAGGCGGCGTATCCGGCGGGGTCGGCGGCGAGGATGGCCAGGTCGGCGTCGCAGAGGACCGCGCCGTTGCGATCCGCCGGGTCCGGGTGGTGGCCGCCGGTGAGGCGAACCAGGCGGGCGACCTCGGCGACCTGTTCGGGCGCGACTCCCAGTGCGGGCAGCGTGGTTTCGGCCAGGCGGGCGCTGGCCTCCTCGTTGTCGGTGCCGTCCATGGCGTACACCGCGTCGTGGAAGAACGCCGCGTAACGGACGGCGTCCAGGTCGTCGGCGTCCGCGGCCAGGTCGTCGATGACCGCGAGCATGGCGGCCAGGTGTTCGACGGTGTGATAGCGGCGGTGCGGCTCGCGATAACGGCGGACCAGGTCCTCCCCCACCGCCTGTGCCTGCGGCCCGGCCAGTTTCGTCCAGCGGTCCAGCAGTTCCGTGTCCAGGCTCATCCCCATCCGGGCAGTGTGCCGAAAGTTCGGGCCGGTGAAAACCCCTCGAGAACAGTGGCTTTCACCACTCGGCGGGTCAGGCGGACAGGTAGCGCTGGATGGTGGGTCCGATCTCGGCCACGATCTGCTCCTGAGTCAGCGCCACCACCGGCGGCAGCCGCAAGATGTAGCGGCACAACGCGAGTCCCAGCATCTGCGCGGCGATCAGGCCCGCGCGATGCGGCGCGTCGGCCGGGTCGCCGAAACCCAGCACCGCGGGCATCAACTGCTGGGCGAAGATGCGCCGGGTGCGTTCGGCCACCCCCTCGTCGGTGAGCGCGGAGCGCAGCAGGGTCAGCAGGATCTCGCTGGTCGGCGGCTGCTCCCACAGTTCCAGGAAGCGCGCCGCCAGCAGGCCGCCCACCGAATCCGGCGCGGCCGCACCGAGATCGGGCAGGGCCAGGTCGACATCGAGTGCGGCGTCGAACAATCCGTCCTTGTTGCCGTAGTACCGCATCACCATCGACGGATCGATGCCCGCGTCGGCGGCGATGGCCCGGATGGTCGCCTTGCGGAAGCCGTCCTCGGCGAACCGTTTGCGCGCCGCCTCGAGAATCGCGGCGCGGGTGGCGTCCGAGCGCCGGGGACCCGTCTCCACAGTCATGCCCACAAGTGTAGGCCAACACATGTTGACACCCAAGCGACCCCGGACGCCGGGCTCAGTTCTTCTGCGCCTCGTCCTGCGCGTGCTGCGCCTGCGCCAGCTGCGCGGGCGTGTACCGCAGCGTCAACGCCAGCAGGCCCATGAGCGCGGTGCCGATGGCGCACACCAGCAGCACCAGGGTGTAGCCGCTGCCCAGCGCGTCGATCTGATGCTGGGTCATGGTGCTCACCTTGCCGGTCGCGCCCTTGTCCAGCGACAGCGTGCGCGACAGCGCGACCGGGCTCAGGATGCCGACCGCGAACGGCGTGCCCATGTTCATGAACATCTGCCCCACCGCCGACAGCGGACCGATGTGGGCCATGTCCACGCCGACCAGCACGCACAGCGGCAGGATCACGATGGCCGTGCCCACGCAGAAGCCGACGATCGACATCATGACCAGCAGCGTCGGGAAGTAGTCGGCCGAACTGTCCAGCGTGGAACCGAAATACAGCGCGCCCGACAGCACCACCGCCGCCGCCAGCAGCAGCCAGCGCGCCCGCACGTACATGCACGCCTTCGAGGCCACCGCGGTGCCGACACCCGCGCCGAGGGTGAACGGGATGCTGGCCAGACCGGCGTGCAAAGGGCTGTAGCGCAGCACGTTCTGCAGGAACTGGGCCACGAAGAAGGTGGTGGCGCCGAGCACGCCGGAGGTCAGGAAGATCGCGACGAAGGTGATCACGCGGTCGCGGCTGTCGAACAGCGACCACGGCAGCAGCGGGTTCTCGACATCGCGCTCGGCCAGGACGAACACCACCAGCAGCACCAGACCGCCGATCACCGAACCCAGGATCACCGGGTTGGTCCAGCCCATCTCGGGCCCCTCGGTCGCGCCGAACACGATCGCCACACAGGCCAGCGTGCCCAGCACCGCGCCGCGCACGTCGAGCGAGATGCGGTGGTGCACGGTGTCGCGCAGCTGGGTGACCGCGCCCCACACGATGAGCAGGCCGATCGGCACATTGATCCAGAAGATCCAGCGCCAGTCGACCTCGGTCAGCGCGCCGCCGATCACCAGACCACCGACCGACCCGACACCGACCATGGAACCGAAGATTGCCACCGCCTGATTGCGGGCCGGTCCGGGCGCGTAGGTGCTCGCCACCAACGCGAACGCCGTCGGCGCGGCGATGGCCGCACCCGTGCCCTGCAGCGCGCGAGCCGCGATCAGCCACGCCTCGTTCTGGGCGGTGCCGCACAGCGCCGAGGCCACCGTGAACAGTCCGACACCCATGATGAGCATGCGCTTGCGCCCGAACGAGTCACCGAGCCGTCCGCCCAGCAGCATGAGTCCGGCGAACGGCAGCCCGTACGCGGTCACCGTCCACGCGCTGCCCGCGTTGGACAGGCCCAGCTGCTCCTGTAGTCGGGGCAGCGCCAGGATCATGACCGTGCCGTCGAGCACGACCATCAGCTGCAACCCGCTGAGGACGAGGATCGCGAGCCCGAACGCCCGCTTGGTCACCGGATACTGCATCGTCGCAGCGGGGTTATCGAGCACGGGCCCACTCTAGAGGATGCATTGACCGGGGCAACCGTCCTCATCACGCTCGTCAGGAGTTGGCCAGGTCCGGAGCTCCGGCGGTGAACCCCGCGGTGGGGCCGATGACGATGATGGCCGGCGGGCGGATGCCCTCGGCCCGAACCCGTTCGGCGACGGTGGCCAGGTCGGCGCGCAGGATGCGCTGGGTGCGCAGGCTGCCCTCCTGGATGACGGTGACCGGGGTGTCGGTCGCGCGGCCGCCGGAGATCAGGGCGTCGGCGAACTTCTCGATCCGCTCGACGGCCATGAGCAGCACGATGGTGCCGCGCAGCCGGGCCAGGGCGGGCCAGTCGACCAGGGAGTCCGGGTGATCGGGGGCGACGTGGCCGCTGACCACCACGAACTCGTGGGTGACGCCGCGGTGGGTGACCGGGATGCCGGCCAGCGCCGGAACCGAGATGGCCGAGGTGACGCCGGGAACCACGGTCACCGGGATGCCCGCGTCGACGCACGCCTCGAGTTCCTCGTAGCCGCGGCCGAAGACATAGTTGTCGCCGCCCTTGAGCCGGACCACGAACTTGCCCGCCTTCACGCCCTCGATGAGCGCGGCATTGATGTGCTCCTGCGCCATGGCCCGGCCGTAGGGGATCTTGGCGGCGTCGATGACCTCGACGTCGGGGCCCAGCTCGGCCAGCAGCTCCGGCGGCGCGAGCCGGTCGGCGACAACGAGATTCGCGCGGGCCAGCAGGCGGCGGCCGCGCACGGTGATCAGGTCCGGGTCGCCGGGGCCGCCACCGACCAGGGCCACGCCCGGGGTGACGGGGGCCGAATCATCGGTCACCACACCGGATTGCAGGGCCTCGAGCAGCGCGTTGCGGACCGCGGCGGAACGGCGGTGCTGCCCGCCCGCCAGCACGCCCAGGCTCATGCCGTCGTAGCGGGCGGTCGCCGGGGTGACCGCGGTGCCCAGGCGGGCGGTGTCGGCGCGCACGCAGAAGATGCGGCGACGCGTGGCCTCGGCGACGACGGCGGCATTGGTGTCCGGTTCGTCGGTGCAGGCCATGGCGTACCAGGCGCCGTCGAGATCGCCGTCGGCGTAGGCGCGCAGCTCGATGGTCAGCTGCCCCATGGTGCCCATGCCTTCGACCGCCGGGGTGACCTCGCGGCTGATCACGTGCACGTCCGCACCGGAGGCGATGAGCAGTCCGAGCCGCCGCTGGGCGACCGTGCCGCCGCCGACCACGACCACGCGGCGGCCGTTCAGATCGAGGCCGACCAGGTAGTTCGGGTCACCGGTCTCGGCCCGGGACGCGGGAACCGGCTGGTCATCGGGGGTGGCTGCGGGGTTCTGCACAAGGATTCAGGGTACGGCGTGCCGGGCCGCGCACGACAATCGCCTGGCGGCCGTGCAGCAATCGATAGGAAGTTCACGATCCGCGCGGACGGTGCGCGGCGGTCCGCGTAACTTGCGACGGAACCGGCCCGCCGGTTCTTATGCTTGATAGCTATGACACGCAGGGTCGTCGTGGTCGTTCGCAGTCTCCTGCTCGCCGCGCTCCTGGCGCTCGGCCTCGCCCCGGGCACCGGCCACGCGGATCCGCCTGTGGAGAGCGCGTATTCGCAGCCGGGGCCCTGGCAGGTGACCGAGCGCACGGCCTTCACCTGCTGCGATTCCACCGGGGCGGCCTACGACATCTGGTACCCGACCGACCTGGGGGCCAGGGGATTCCGGCATCCCATCATCACCTGGGGCGACGGCACGGACGCGCACCCGGGCCAATACGACTACCTGCTGCGGCATTTCGCCTCGTGGGGGTTCGTGGTGATCGCCACCGAGAACGCCGCCACCGGCTCCGGCGTGGACATCGCGGGCGCGGTGGACAAGCTGCTGAGCCTGGCCGAGGACCCCGGCAGCGTGTTCCACGGCAACCTCGACCCGGATGCGGTGGGGGCCGTGGGACATTCGCAGGGCGCGACCGGAGTCCTCAATGCCATGGCGCATTCCGGCGGCCGGATCACGACCGCGGTGCCGATCGAACTGCCGATCCAACTGCTGTGCGTCTTCGGCGTGTCGTGCCCCGATATCCGGGCGTTGACCGCAGGTTCGGTGTTCTTCGTCAACGGCGCGGCCGACACCCTCATCTCGCCGTCGGATCAGCTGTTGCCGGCGCAGGCCATCGGGCTGGAGTCCATGCGGGCCTATTACGACGCGGTGCCCGCGGGAATCCCGAAGGCCTGGGGCACCCTGGTCACCCCGGATCACAATGACGTGCAGGGCCAACCGGATTGCGACCGGGCGGCCTGGCCCTGCGCGACGGGTGTGCACGGCTACCTCGGGTATCCGACGGCCTGGCTGGCCGCCCACCTGCTGGGCCGTTCCGACGCCCAGCAGGCGTTCGTGCGGGGCGGCGGCGAGTTCCTCGCGCCGAATCCGCTGTGGGACAACCAGTGCAGCACCGTCGGGGTCAGTTGAACCGCGGGACGTCCTGGATCAGGTGAATCCCGCCCTGCCGCAATCGGATACCGCTCTCGTCGACGCGCTGCAGGGTGAGGGTCACCGGATGCCCGGACATCTCGCCGGTCAGTACCAGGCGCTCGGACTGCGGGCGGTCGAAGGTGAAGGTGGCCAGCGGATGCGGCCCGTCCGAGCCCTCGCCGCCGGGGGCGAGCAGTGCCAGCGTGTGCGCGGAGGCGTCGATCTTCGCGCCGACCATGGTCAGCGTGTCGTCCATCGACTGGTAGGACGCCGCCTCGGGGTTGTCGAACACCAGTCGCCGCCAGCGGGTTTCATCGGTCACCAGCGGCGGCACGGTCTGGCCGTCGCGGGTGAATTCGGTGACCGTCCAGATGCCGTACAGCTCCGACTTCGGCCGCCCCGGGCCCCACTCGTGGTAGGCCCGCGTCTGCTGCACCGCCTGCGCGATCAGGAACCAGACGAGCAGCACCACCTGCCCGATCGCGAGAATCCGGCGGCCCCTGACGCTCGAGACCGGCTCCGGGGTGTCCGCGGGTCCCGCCGCGCGGCCGGTCAGCACCGCGGTCAGGCGTCGCGCCTCCGGGACCAGCAGCACCAGGCACAGCAGCATGAGATGGAACGACAGCAGCTTGACCGGGATGTCGAAGGTCATGTTCAGCACCCACACCTGCGCCATGCTCACCAGACTCAGCAGCACGCCCGCCAGGGTGGTGCGTGGCAGCAGCAACAGGATGCCGCCCAGTACCTCGGCCCCGCCCAGCAGCATCTCGTAGACCGGCGAGGTGCCGACCTGCAACCACAGCATCGACGAGTGGGTGATGCTGCCCAACGGCTGGACCAACGCGTCCAGCGGCGGCACCGGCATCTGGGTCGGAACCAATTTGGCGAAGCCGTAACCCAGCATCTGCCCGGCCAGGCAGAGCCGGATGAACAGCAGGAACCAGCCCGCGAGACGGCGGTATTCGGTGCGGCGGCGGTCCAGCACACTCCAGACCAGGGTGCCCGCGACGGCGACCACCAGCACACAGAAGACCAGCACCCACAAATACGCCTGATCGCCGCTGCCCGATTGCGTATTCAGCGCGACCTCGGCGCCGAATACGGTACGCCCGACCCATTCGATCGGCGCGTGATACCAGTTCACCATGGTGATCTGCATATTCTCCGGCAGCCATTCCTGGATGACGCCGAGAAAGGCGAAGATCGGCTGCGGATAGAAAACGCAGAACAGTACGAAATAGAGAAAGCCGAATCGGAACAGAATCCGGGTGGCCGGTTTCCAGCCGGCGCGCTCCCCCGGCGTCCGCGCCGCCAGATCGGTTCCGTCCTCGGCCGTCAGCAGGCTCATCCCACATCCCCTCGTCGTCGATCCGGACCTTCGACGCTAGGTTCCGGGCCCCGCGCGGCGCCTCCGTGAAGACCCTGAGCCGACCCGGAATATGCCTAATCGGAAGTCCTCCCAAGGGATTACGGGACAGCACGGGTCCACACCCCCGACCAGCGGTCATCCCGGTCAGCGGTACTGCTTACACCAATCGCCGGGAGTACTTCCCACCCCCCACTAGAACCGGTTACATTTTGGGCACGTGTTACTCAGACCACATGGCTGACGCCGATGCTGGTGCGCTAGAAGGGACGGCAATGTCCGCCGACGACCTCAATGAGAAATGGGAATTGACGGTCTCCGACCGCGATGACGACGAGCTCGCGACCAGATTGACCCAATGGCTGTCCACCAAGGTCGAATCGGACACCCCGGCGCGGGTCACCTCGCTGACCCACCCGCAGGCCGGCGGCATGTCCAGCGCCACCCTGCTGTTCGACGCCGAATGGACCGAGAACGGTCAGCCCGCGGGCGGCTCCTTCGTCGCCCGGCTCGCCCCCGAAGCCGACTCCTTCCCGGTCTTCGAGAAATACGATCTCGGCGGCCAGTTCGCCACCATGGCGGGCGTCACCGAGGCCACCGACCTGCCGATCCCGCCGCTGTGCTGGTACGAGGCCGACGAGAGCATCCTCGGCTCGCCGTTCCTGGTGATGCGCCGCGTCGGCGGCCAGGCGCCGTCCGACAACCCGCCCTACGTGTTCACCGGCTGGCTCTACGACGCCACCCCCGAACAGCGCCTGGAGATCACCCGCAACACCGTGGACGTGATCGCGCGCATCCACGCCATCGACAAGCCCGCCGAGCGGTTCCCGCACCTCGACGGCGAGGGCCCCGCGCTGCGCCGCCACCTCGACGCCCAGAAGCGTTGGTACGCCTGGGCTCTCACCGACGACGGCTACCACATCCCGATCCTGGACCGCGCCTTCGCGTGGCTCGAGGACAACTTCCCCGAGCACCCGAGCGCCGACGTGCTCAGCTGGGGCGACGCCCGGCCCGGCAACATCATGTTCGAGGGCCTGACCCCCAACGCCGTGCTCGACTGGGAAATGGCCGCCATCGGCCCGCGCGAACTCGACGTCGCCTGGACCCTGCTGATCCACCGCTTCTTCCAGGACATGGCCACCAAGTACGGCCAGCCCGGCGTGCCCGACTACATGCGGCGCTCCGACGTCGAGAAGCTCTACACCGAGGCAACCGGCCACACCCTGGTGGACCTGGACTGGTATCTCACCTACGCCGCCCTGCGCCACGGCGTCGTGATGGCCCGCATCTGGCGGCGGATGATCCACTTCGGCGAGACCACCGAACCCGAGAACCGCGACGAATTCGTCATGCACGCGGATCTGATCGAAGCACTGCTCGACGGCACGTACAACTGGGATTGAGAGACGAGGACATGATCGGTCCGCTGGACGAATACCCCATCCACCAGACCCCGCTGCCGATGGCGCGGGTGGTGAGCAGCGATCGCAACTTCTACGACCGCAGCTACTACAACGCCATCCAGACCGGCGGCGACACCATGCTCATCACCGGGTTCGGCGTCTACCCGAACCTGGGCGTGACCGACGCCTTCGCCACCGTGCGCCGCGGCGACACCCAGCGCGCGGTGCGGTTCTCCGACGCGCTCGACCAGCGCGGCCTGGACCTGGCCGTCGGCGGGTACCGCATCGAGGTGATCGAGCCGCTGCAGAAGCTGCGCGTGATCTGCGAGCACGACGACCTGTCGTTCGACCTCACCTGGGAGGGCTCCTTCCCCGCGGTGGCCGAGCAGCCGCACACCATCATCACCAAGCTGAACCGGCCCATCATCGACGCGCAGCGGTTCGCCCAGGTCGGAACCTGGTCGGGCACACTGAATGTCGACGGCGACGACTTCGCCATCGATCCCGCCGTGTGGTGCGGCACCCGCGACCGCTCCTGGGGCATCCGGCCGGTCGGCGAATCCGATCCGGCGGGGCGCGTGGCCGACGAGCCGTCGGAGGGCTTCTGGTGGCTGTACGTGCCGCTGAAGTTCGACGACTACTCGATCATCGTCATCGTGCAGGAGGAGCCCAACGGCTTCCGCACGCTCAATGACGCCACCCGGGTCTGGAACGACGGGCGGGTCGAGCAGCTGGGGTGGCCGCGCGTGCACCTGACCTACAAGTCCGGCACCCGCATCCCCACCGCGTTGCGGCTGGAACTGTCCACGCCCGACGGCAAGCCGCTCGAGGTCGAGGTCGAGGCCGGAACGTTCATCGCGCTCAATGCGGGCTGCGGCTACGGCGGCGACCCGGACTGGCTGCACGGACAGTGGAAGGGCCGCAACTGGTCCGAGAGCAAGCTCTACGACCTGACCGATCCCGCTGTGGCCGGGCGGATTCCGTTCGGCGTCATCGACCACGTCGGCAAGGCGCGCTGCGGCGACGACGAGGGCTGGGGTCTGTTCGAGCACGGCACCATGGGCCGGCACGATCCGACCGGATTCGCCGATTGGGGTTCTGTCGCGCCCTGATCGCGTGCAGTCGCAGCCCTCGCCGATACCCAACCAGTCGGCGGGGGCTGCGGCGTTTCAGCCGTTCGGCCACCAGTAGTGGTAGACGACGAAGAGGCTCAGGAGCAGGCCGGGGAAGAAGATCAGCCCGCCGATCGGGATGCCCAGGGACGGCCGCCAACCTCGCCTGCGGGCCATTCTGGCGAGCTGCCAGGTGACGGCTCCGCCCACCGCCCACACGTACATCGGGAACGCGCCGATGGTGAGGGTGATCCACGGCGGGCAGGGGTGCCGCCAGCCGCAATAGGCGGGGACGCCGTCCAGATCACTGATGATCAGGAACGTCAGGAAGGCCGAGCCGCAGAAACCCAGGATGCCCCAGAAGCGCCACCAGGTCAGGAAGGTGCGCCAGCGGTCCGGGGTGAGGGTCAGGGTGGGGTCGGCCACACGGCAAAACATAGAGAACAAAAGCCCCGGCGCCAAAGACCGAAGACCCCGGGGCGCGCCCAGGCCCTTCGGGCGCGATTGTTCAGACTATTCTGAATACAGATTCCGATGTACCGTGAGGGTGTGGACGCACTGCTGCACCGTGATGCGCTGGCCCGGTTCGGGCACGCCCTGTCGGATCCGACCCGCACTCAGATCCTGCTGAGCCTGCGCCGGGAGCCGGGTTATCCGTCCGATCTGGCCGAACGGATCGGGGTCTCCCGGCAGATCCTGTCCAATCACCTTGCGTGCCTTCGAGGTTGCGGGCTGGTGGTGGCGGTGCCGGAAGGGCGGCGGTCACGCTACGAACTGGCCGACGCGCGGATCGGGCGGGCGCTCGACGATCTGACCGGGCTGGTGCTGGCGGTCGATCCGGCCTGCTGCCCGGACTCGGCGACCGAGGAGTGCTGCTGATGACGAACTCACTGGGGATGCCGTCGCTGCCCGGAACAGTCACGAGGGGGCCCTCGCCGCAGCGTCGGGCGCTGCTGGGACGGCGGATCCGCTGGTTCGTCGCCGCCACGATCACCTACAACGTCATCGAGGCGATCGTCGCGTTGAGCGAGGGCGCCCGCGCCTCCTCGACCGCGTTGATCGGGTTCGGCTTGGACTCGGTGATCGAGGTGTCCTCGGCGGCGGCGGTGGCCTGGCAGTTCGCCGGCTCCGACCCGGAGAAGCGGGAGAAGATCGCGCTGCGGATCATCGCGTTCTCCTTCTTCGCGCTCGCCGCCTACGTCGCCGTCGACTCGATCCGCGGACTCCTCGGGGTCGGGCACGCCGAGCATTCCCCGATCGGCATCACCCTGGCCGCCGTGAGCCTGGCGGTGATGCCCGTCCTGTCGTGGGCGCAGCGCCGCGCCGGGCGGGAACTCGGATCCGCCTCGGCGGTGGCCGATTCGAAACAGACCCTGCTGTGCACCTATCTGTCCGCGGTGCTGCTCGTCGGCCTGCTGCTCAACAGCCTGTTCGGCTGGTCGTGGGCCGACCCGATCGCCGCCCTGGTCATCGCGGTCATCGCGGTCAAGGAAGGCGTGAACGCCTGGCGCGGTGACACCTGCTGCCCGTCGCCGGCCGCGCTCGGCGCGAATGCCGCGGCAGCCGGGCACGAGTGCGATTGCTGCGACGACTGAGGTCCGGCGAGCCCTACGACTCGAATTCCACGGCAGCAATGACGATTCCGGACACCACGGTCTTGGCGAGCACCAAATCCCCGCCCCGACCGGCCAATACGGCTGCGGCCTCCGCGACACTCGCGGCACCGACGGCGTCCGTGACCCGGCCTGACGGATTGGGAACGGGAACGGCCGCCAATTCCACCGCCGAGAACCCCACGGCCACCGCGTTCAGCCGCGACGCCGCCTCGAGAAACCCCGGTTCACCGGCCCGCCGATCGATCGTGGCCAACCGGCTGATCGGCCTGTCCCCCACCGCTTCCCACACCGCCGCGACGAGAGAGTCGGCGGTCGTCCCGGGACGCAGCCCGACACCGACCGCCAGGTCAGACCGTGACATCGGTCCGGGCGAAGTCGGCCGCCGCGGCGACGAACCGTCCGACGGCCGCCGGGTTCCCGGCCGGGTGCGTGTGCAGATAGGAGGCGTGGACGCGGTGAAGCACCGTGCCTTCGCGGACCGTCTCGCCGGCGGGTGAGCGCCAGGCCCACGCGGCGTCCGCCGAACCGGCGTCGATCAGCCGGGTGCGGTGAAACTCGTGGCCGCGGACGCGGTCGCCGGCGCTCCAGAGCGGAGAGTCGGTGAGCGCCACCGCGTCCCGGTAGCCGAGGGTGAGGCGCGGGCCGAACTCGGCGTCGACGTCGAGGACACCGGCCATGCGGTGACCGTCGAGGGTGCGGGTCAGGTACAACAGACCCGCGCATTCGGCGTGGATCGGGAGGCCGCGGCGGGCCTGGTCGGCGATGGCCGCCAGCAGCCCGGTATTGGCCGCGAGATCGGCGGCGTGTTCCTCCGGGAAGCCGCCGGGGATGACCAATCCGGCCGTGCCGGAGGGCAGTTCGTCGCGCAGCGGGTCGAAGACGCGGACCTGGGCTCCGGCCGCCGCGAGCAGCTCGCGGTGCTCGGCGTAGCCGAAGGTGAAGGCCGGTCCCCCGGCGATGGCCACCACCGGTCCGGACTCCTGGACCGTCACTTCCTCGGCCGGATCCCACGCTCGGCCCCGCACGGTGGAGGCGGCCAGGGCGGCCACCGCGTCCAGATCGATGTGCGCCGCAACGAGATCCGTCATGGCGTCCACGGCGGCCTGGGCGGCGGTGCCGTGCTCGACCGCCGGGATCAGGCCGAGATGCCGTGAGGGCACGGCCAATTCGGCGAGCCGGGGCAGGGCGCCCAGCACCGGCAGGCCCACGCGGGCGCAGGCGGCGCGCAGGACCTGTTCGTGGCGTTCGCTGCCCACGCGGTTGAGAATCACTCCGCCGAGCCGGATTCCGCTGTCGTAGGTGGCGAAACCGTGCAGCAGGGCGGCCAGGCTCTGGCTGTGGCCGCGCGCGTCCACCACCAGGATCACGGGTGCGCCGAGCATGGCCGCGATCTGGGCGGTCGAGCCCTCGGCGACGGGGTCGGTGTGGTGTTCGTCGATGCGGCCGTCGAACAGGCCCATGACGCCCTCCACCACGGCGAGATCGCTGTCGCGGCTGCCGTGCAGGTACAAAGGCGCGATGCGGTCCGCGCCGACCAGGACCGGGTCCAGGTTGCGGCCCGGGCGGCCGGCGGCCAGGCCGTGATAGCCGGGGTCGATGTAGTCCGGGCCGACCTTGAACGGCGCGACCCGGTGCCCGGCGCGGCGCAGGGCGCCGATCAATCCGGTGGCCACCGTGGTCTTTCCGCTGCCCGAGGCGGGCGCGGCGATGACGACGGCGGGGGTGCTCACCACTCGATCCCGCGTTGGCCCTTGCGGCCGGCGTCCATCGGATGCTTCACCTTGGTCATCTCGGTGACCAGGTCGGCGGCGTCGATCAGGGCCTGCGGGGCGTCGCGGCCGGTGATCACCACGTGCTGATTACCGGGCCGGTTCCGCAGCGTCTCGACGACCTCGTCCACATCGACCCAGCCCCACTTGAGCGGGTAGGTGAATTCGTCGAGCACGTAGAAGCGATGCTGTTCGGTCTCCAGCCGTCGCCGGATCTCCTTCCAGCCCGCCGCGGCCGCGGCCGCGTGGTCGTCGTCGGAGCCCTGCTTGCGGGTCCAGGACCAGCCCTCGCCCATCTTGTGCCACTCCACCGCGCCGCCCGCGCCGGTGTCGTCGTGCAGCTGCCCGAGCGTGCGGAACGCCGCCTCCTCCCCCACCTTCCACTTCGCGCTCTTCACGAACTGGAACACCGCGATGTCGAAGCCCTGGTTCCACGCCCGCAACGCCATTCCGAACGCGGCCGTCGACTTCCCCTTGCCGGGTCCGGTGTGCACGGCCAGCACCGGCTGATTGCGCCGCTGCCGGGTGGTCAGACCGTCATCGGGAATGGATTCCGGGAGGGGAACACCCTTCGGCATCGGTGGAGGCTCCTTTCAACGCGGGCTGTTTCATCTTGCCCTCCGCTTCGCTCCGGGCTGTTCGCGGCCCCCGAAGTCTCGTTCTTCCCTCCCTCCGCTCCCCCGCTTCGCTCCTCCGCTCCACTCGGTCCAGAACGAGACGGGCCGCGAACTTTCATGCTGTACCGCGCGTTCCCACCGTGTCTACGCAGCCCGGCTCGCGCGGACGATGCCTGCGACGGCGTCGCCGGTGAGTTCGCTCAGTCGCAGGTAGCCGCCGCGCAATTCGGCGGCGATGTCGCGGGCCAGGCCGAGGCGGATCATGCCGCGTTCGCAGTCGACGACCATGGCGGTCACGGAGTCGTTGGCCAGCATGCGGGCGGCGGCGCGGGCGCGCGGGACCGGGTCGGCGCCGCCGGTGGCGCGGCCGTCGGTGAGCAGGACCAGCAGGGGGCGGCGGTGGGGGTCGCGAGTGCGTTCGCGGCGGATGAGGTCGCGGGCCTTCAGCAAGCCTTGCGCGAGTGGGGTTTTGCCGCCGGTGCGCAGGTCGGCGAGGCGGCGGACGGCGATGTCGACCGAGGAGGTCGGGGGCAGGACCAGGTCGGCTTCCTGGCCGCGCATCGTGATGACGGCGACCTTGTCGCGGCGCTGGTAGGCGTCGCGGAGCAGGGCCACGACGGCGTTGGTGACGGCGGAGAGGCGGTCGCGGGCGGCCATCGAGCCGGAGGTGTCCACGACGAAGACGACCAGGTTGCCCTCGCGGCCTTCGCGATACGCGCCGCGCAGGTCGTCGGCGGCGAAGGCGAGGGGGCCGGTCAGGCGGCCGCGCTCGAACTGGCGGGGGGCCGCGGCGAAGATGGTGCCCAGCAGGTGCAGGCCGGTGGAGGTGTCGTCGGTGGCGCGGACGATGCGGCCCTGGCGGGTGCGGGCGCGAGAGCGGCGGCCGGGAGCGCCCTCACCGACGCCGGGGACCTCCCAGCGCGGGGGCTTGGGGAGGGTGGCGGTGGGGGCGGCGGCGCTGCCCTCGCGGGCGGGGCGATCGGCCGAGGGGTTGCGGTCGGCGCGGTCGTCGGAGGGATTCCGGCCTCCTCCAGGAGGATTCGGTCCGCCGGGGAAATCCGGGCCGTCGCCCGGCGCGTCCGGGCCGGGATCGTGCGAGTCCGGGCCGTCGGGACCGTCCGCCGAGGCCGAGTCGGCGGGCTTCGCGTCGGATGGATTCTGTTCGGCAGCAGGCGAATCGGCGTCGCGCCCCTCGCCTTCCGCCGGATCCTGCGGTCCCGCGCCGTTCGGCGGGACCGCCTCACCTTTTCCCAGGCCGTCAGCTCCCTGCTGCTCGGCGCGGGCGGCTTCGTCGGCGGCGTTCCGCATGGCGTCGTCGAGTTGTTCCTCGCTGATGCCGGGTTCGTCGAAGGGGTCGCGGCGGCGGCGGTGCGGCAGCGCGAGTTCGGCGGCGACGCGGACGTCGGACTCGGTGACCGCGGTGGCGCCGCGCCAGGCGGCGTGGGCGGTGGCGGTGCGGGCCACCACCAGGTCGGCGCGCATGCCGTCCACGTCGAAGGCGGCGCACAGGGCGGCGATGCGGCGCAGCTCGACATTGTCGAGGCTGACCTCGGCGAGGTGGTCGCGGGCGGTCAGAATGCGTTCGGCCACCTCGCGATCCGCGGTCGCGTAGCGGTCGGCGAAGGCGGCGGGGTCGGCCTCGTAGTCGAGGCGGCGGCGGACCACGGCCATGCGCGTGTCCACGTCGCGGGAGGCGACGACGTCCACGGTGAGGCCGAAGCGGTCCAGCAGCTGCGGCCGCAGCTCGCCCTCCTCGGGATTCATGGTGCCCACCAACACGAATCGCGCCGGATGGGTGTGCGAGACGCCGTCGCGCTCGATGTGCACCCGGCCCATGGCGGCCGCGTCGAGCAGGACGTCCACCAGGTGGTCGTGCAGCAGATTCACTTCGTCGACGTAGAGCACGCCGTGATGGGCGGCGGCCAGCAGGCCCGGCTTGAACGCCTGCTCCCCGTCCCGCAGCACCCGCTCCAGGTCCAGCGACCCGACCACTCGGTCCTCGGTCGCACCGACCGGCAGTTCCACCAGCCGCGCGGGCCGCGCGCCGGACTCGTCCACGACCGGGGGCAGCAGCTGCGCGAGCGCGCGCACCACGGTCGACTTGGCGGTCCCCTTCTCCCCGCGCACCAGCACCCCGCCGATGCCGGGATGCACCGCGCACAGGATCAACGCCAGTTGCAGCCGCTCCTGCCCCACCACCGCGGAGAACGGAAACCCGGCCTCGTCACCGGCCGCGCGAACACTCTCGGAGTAAGCCAAAGGAACAGACACGCCCCAACTCTATGCGCGCCCCCGCCCCCACCCCCCACGACCCCATCCCACCCCGCCCCACCCCCGCCGAGTGGCACATCTTGGAGGGGATTTGCCCGATTCGACCTCCAGGATGTGCCGCTCGGCGGAGCGGGGGGTGAAATGGCCGCGCCCGCTGTGGGTTTCACAGCGGGCGTGGAAGGGTGCGGGGCGGGGTCAGCCGCGGCGCATGGGGATGTGCGGGATGCCGTCTTCGATGTACTCCGGGCCGTCGACCTTGAAGCCGTGCTTGGTGTACATGTCGAGCAGGTAGGTCTGGGCGTTCAGGCGGACCGTCGCCGAACCCGCCTCGGCCAGCGCGGCCTGCAGCAGGCGGGTGGTGTAGCCGTGGCCGCGGGCCTCCGGGGTGGTGCAGAGCCGGCCGATGCGGAACGACTTGACGCCGTCCTCGTGCTCCTCCATGAGACGGAGGGTGCAGATGGTCTCACCCTCGTCGTCGAGCCAGAAGTGACGGGTCTCCGGCAATAGATCGAACCCGTCCAGTTCCGGGTAGGCGCACTTCTGCTCGACGACGAAAACCTCCACGCGAAGTTTCAACAGCTTGTACAGCGTCGTGGTGTCCAGGTCTTGGGACCACGACCGTTTGAGAGCAACCGTTGACATCATCGCGTCTTGCTATCACATCTACGCGTGAGAAGCGATATCCGCGTGCTTCGGCGTGTTGGCGGGGTCCAGCTGCAGGGCCTTGGTGGACCAGTCCCACACCTCGCGGAACAGGGCCTGGTTCTCGGAGAGCTTGACGCCCAGCGACGGCACCATTTCCTTGAGTTTCGGCTCCCACGTGGAGAATTCGCGCGGGAAGCACTTCTTCATCACGTCGAGCATGGCACTCACACAGGTGGACGCGCCCGGCGAGGCGCCGAGCAGACCGGCGATGGTGCCGTCCTCGGCCGCGACGACCGCGGTGCCCAGCTCCAGCACGCCGCCCGCGCCCTTGCGGCGGATGACCTGCACGCGCTGACCGGCGATGATCAGCTCCCAGTCGTCGCCGTCGGCGCGCGGGATGAACTCCTCCATCGCGCCGATCCGGTCGTTCTGCGAGTTCAGCAGCTCACCGACCAGGTAGTTGACCAGGCCCATCTCGGTGACGCCGACGCCCAGCATGGAGAACAGGTTGTTCGGCTTCACCGACTTGATCAGGTCGGTCAGCTTGCCGTCCTTGAGGAACTTCGGCGTCCAACCGGCGTACGGGCCGAACAGCAGGCCCTTCTCACCGTTGATGACGCGAGTGTCCAAGTGCGGCACCGACATCGGCGGCGCGCCGACCGAGGCCTGGCCGTACACCTTGGCCTCGTGCTGGGCCACCAGCGTCGGGTTGGTGCAGCGCAGGAACAGACCCGACACCGGGAAGCCGCCGAAACCGGAGATCTCCTTGATGCCCGACTTCTGCAGCAGCGGCAGCGCGCCGCCGCCCGCGCCCACGAACACGAACTTGGCGTTGATGACGCGCACCTTGTTGCTGCGCAGGTTGCGCACCTTCACCAGCCAGGAGCCGTCGGACTGCTTGGTCAGGTTGACCACCTCGTGGCCGAACGCGATGTCCGCGCCGGACGCGCCCAGGTAGGCCAGCAGTTCCTTGGTGAGCTCACCGAAGTCGATGTCGGTGCCGTAGTCGGTCCAGTTCAGGCCGACCGGGTCGGAGAAGTCGCGACCCTTGGACATCAGCGGTAGTCGCCGCGCGAACTCGTCGGCGTCGTCGATGAACTCCATGCCTTCGAACAGCGGATGCCGCGACAGCGCCTCGTGACGCTTGCGCAGGTACTCGACGCCGTCCTTGCCGTGGGTGAAGCTCACGTGCGGGATGGGGTTGATGAAGTTCGACGGGTTGGCCAGCACGCCGTTCTCGACCGAGTAGGACCAGAACTGGCGCGAGACCTGGAAGCGCTCGTTGATGTCGATGGCCTTGGCGATCTCCACCGAGCCGT
Organism: Nocardia sp. NPDC005825; assembly: GCF_040630175.1. Taxonomy (NCBI): domain Bacteria; kingdom Bacillati; phylum Actinomycetota; class Actinomycetes; order Mycobacteriales; family Nocardiaceae; genus Nocardia; species Nocardia sp. NPDC005825. The sequence continues at coordinate 185,238 of NZ_JBEXXC010000009.1, read as the reverse complement.
CGGCGTTCTGCGGCGTGTAGTTCAGCTCGCACAGGGCCGAGTGGCCGGTGCCCGCGTTGTTCCACGGGTCGCTGCTCTCGGCGGCCGCGGCCTCGAGGCGCTCGAAAACGGTGATCGACCAATCCGGCTGCACCTGACGAAGAAGGGCACCGAGGGTGGCACTCATGATGCCGGCACCGATGAGTACTACATCGGTCTTTTCAATCGTGGCAGCGTTCGACACGGCGGGGATCGACTTCCTTGTCTTTTTTGGGTCACCAGGTGGGGGTTAGGTTACCCGTCGTTCACTTGGACTCAATTCTGCCCCTGACCATTCCCGAATCCCGCTTCGAAATCCCCGAATGTGAGAGATCCCTCCCAAATAGACATCCACGCACCGCGGTCTATGTTGAGCGGGTGACCCGCGAAACGTCCTCCACCACGTCTTCGACCACCGCCTGGCAGCCCGACGTCCTGGGCGCCGACTATCAGCAGCTCACCCTCGCCCTGGGCCCCGATCCCGACGGCGAGGGCGACGCCGTCGCCACCCTGGTCCGCTACACCCCCGACGGCATCCCGGCCCCCACCCGTGCGGTGCTCTACGTGCACGGCTTCACCGACTACTTCTTCCAGGAGCATCTGGCCCAGCACCTGGCCGCGCAAGGGTTCGCCTTCTATGCGCTGGACCTGCGTAAATGCGGGCGCTCGCGCCGCGCCGGGCAGACCCCGCACTATGTCAGCGACCTGGAGCTCTACGACGAGGAGCTGAACCGCTCGCTCGAGGTCGTCCGCACCGAGACCGGACTGCCGGTGGTGATCATGGCGCATTCCACCGGCGGCCTGGTGACCTCGCTGTGGCTGAACCGGTTGGAGACCGCGGGCGGGGTGCGCGCCCAGGGCATCACCGGCCTGATGCTCAACAGCCCGTGGTTCGACCTGCAGGGGCCCGGCTACTACCGCTCGGTGGGCACGCCGCTGCTCGAGGGCCTGGGCCGGTTGCGGGCCTTCGCCAAGCTGCCGCTGGGCGTGGCCACCACATACGGCGACAGCCTGCACCACACCCAGTCCGGTGAATGGGACTACAACCTGGACTGGAAACCGTTGAGCGGCTTCCCCGTTCACGCGGGCTGGCTGCGGGCCATCCGCCGCGGGCACCTGCGCCTGCACAAGGGCCTCGACATCGGGGTGCCCGCGCTGATCCTGCGGTCGAAGGTCACCAAGTTCATGCGCAACTACGGGCCCGCCGCCGACGTGTCGGACGTGGTGCTGGACGTGCGGCAGATCCAGCGCTGGTCCGGCTGCCTGGGTACGCGCACCAATATCGTGCCGATCGAGGGCGCGCGGCACGACGTGTTCCTGTCGTCGGAGACGCCGCGCACCGCGGCCCTGCGCGAACTGGACTCGTGGCTGAAATGGCTCGCCGAGTCACCAGAAGCTGGTGCGTAGCACGACCTCGGTGGCCAGTTCGTGGCCGGCTTCGGCGGCCACGGCGGTCACATCCATGGGGACCAGCCGGAATTCGCCGTAGACGAACCGGGCGGAGCCCTCGGCCACCTCGCGCGGGAAGGGCTTGGTGGCCAGCAGGGTGGTGGGGATCTCCACCGGCGGGCAGGAGGCGTCGCGGACGGTGCCGTCCACGCCGGGCACCGCCGGGTGGCCGCCACCGGCCACGATGAGGCTCATGAAATGGCTGAAGTGGCGGGCGGCCAGTTCCCAGGCCAGGTCCGCGCCCGCGCCGATACCGACCAGGTTGACGTACGGGACCTTCAGCTGGCCCAGGATGTCGACCACCGTCGCGGCGTCGAGGCCGTCGATCGACTCGATGGCGATGGTGTGCAGGTCCGAGGTCTGCAGCCGTTCGCAGACCTGGTCGTAAACATCGGCCGGATCACCCGCATCGGGCAGCAGCAGGACGTGGTGCCGGGTGTCGGGCCCGCCGACTCGCACCGCCCACTCGCGGTCACCGACCGTGATCCGCCGAGATTCCATGGTCGATCACGCTACAGGAGGGGTGTGGCGACCGACCGCGAGTCGGTCGGTTCACCGTCACCGGGGTCACCGTCCCACGGTCAGCGTCGGGAGATCCGGGGGCGCGCCCGCGTCGATCAGACGCTCGAGCGCGTCCGGATCGAGGTGCTTCTCCATCAGGTCCGCGAGCAGGTCGAGCTGGGCGGCGCGCACCTCGTCGACCGAGACATCCTCGGCGACAACGAAATCGGCGCGTCCCGCGCGCTGGGCGACCTCGCGCAGCCAGGCCCGGCGAAACTCGTCCGCCGCCAGGGCGCCATGCAGGTGCGTGCCCCACACCGGCGCGCGCACACTGCCTTCCGGCGTGCCGTCGAGCTCGAACCAGGGCCGGTCGGCGGTGCGGGTGACGCGGCCGTGGTGGATCTCATAGCCGTGCACGGGGAGATCGGCGTCACCGGCGCGATCCAGGACCCGGCCGCCGGAGCGGCGCAGCACCTTCGGATCGGCGAACTCGATGTCCAGGTCCAGCAGGCCCAGGCCCGTGACGGTCCCCGCGTCGGACTCGACGCGGTCGACGATGGTGCGGGCCAGCATCTGGTAGCCGCCGCAGATGCCCAGGATGGGGCCGCCCGCGGCCGCGCGGGCGGTGAGGGCGTCGGCGATTCCGGTGCGGCGCAACCACTCCAGGTCGCTGACGGTGGATTTGCTGCCGGGGATCACCACCAGGTCGGCCCCGGCGAGGCGGGACGGGTCATCGGCCCAGCGCACCGAGACGCCGGGCTCGCAGGCCAGGGCCTCGACGTCGGTGGAGTTGGAGATGCGCGGCAGGCGGATGGCGGCCACGGTCAGCCAGTCGCGGCCCAGCGGCGGCCGGGAGCGGCCCACGGGGGCGTCGGCGACGGTGCCGAGGGAGTCCTCGGCGTCGATCCACAGGTCCTCGGCGAAGGGGATGACGCCGAGCGTGGGCCGGCCGGTGAGCGCGGTGAGCTGATCCAGGCCGGGCCGCAGCAGGTCGAGGTCGCCGCGGAATTTGTTGATGATGAATCCCGAGATCAGTTGCTGGTCTTCGGGTTCCAGAATCGCGACGGTGCCGAAAAGATGGGCCAGCACGCCGCCGCGATCGATGTCGCCGACCACCACGACCGGAAGATCGGCGGCGCGCGCCAATCCCATATTCGCGAGATCGGTTGCCCGCAAATTGATCTCGGCGGGTGAACCCGCGCCCTCACAGATCACCACATCGAATTCGTCACGCAGCGCGGCCAATTCCTCGGCGACGACGGTTCGCAGTTCCCGTCGATGCCGGAAATAGTCCTTGGCCCCGACGGTGTCGACGGCTTTGCCCCGCACCACGAGCTGCGACCGCCGATCACTGCCCGGCTTGAGCAGGATCGGATTGAACCGCACGCTGGGTTCGAGCCCGCAGGCCCGCGCCTGCAAAGCCTGCGCCCGCCCGATCTCGCCGCCGTCGAGGGTGACGACGGAGTTGTTGGACATGTTCTGCGCCTTGAACGGCGCGACCCGCACCCCGCGCCGCGCCAGCATCCGGCAGAGCCCCGCCACCACAACGCTTTTGCCCGCGTCGGAGGTGGTTCCGGCGACCAGCAGCGCACCCTTCACTCGCGCCGACTCACGGCGTGCTGTACTCCGCCCGCGGGCGGTAGACGTAGTGGTCGCGGCCGCTGCTGGTGTAGGCGTCGCGGTTGTCGTAGTCGCCGCGGGTGTCGGCGACGACGTCCTGGTTCTCGGCGTCGTCCACCGGCCGGCCGGCGGAGAGCTCGACGTGGCGGCGCATGGTGGCGCGCAGGGCGCCCAGGCCCTCGTCCCGGGGGTTCGGGGGCAGGAAACGGGAGGGCTTGCGGCGAGGGCCGCGGGAGCCGATGCCGCGCGTGGTGACGCCCCGCTGGGGCATGGCGATTTTCACGGCAGCGTCAGGATCTCTGCGCCCTCGTCGGTGACGACGAGAGTGTGCTCGAACTGGGCGGTCCACTTGCGGTCCTTGGTGACCACGGTCCAGCCGTCGTCCCAGATCTCGTAGTCGATACCGCCCAGATTGATCATGGGCTCGATGGTGAAGGTCATGCCCGGCTCGATGACCGACTCCACGGAGGGCTGGTCGTAGTGCAGGATGACCAGGCCGGAGTGGAAGGTGGGCCCGACGCCGTGGCCGGTGAAGTCGCGGACCACGCCGTAGCCGAAGCGGTTGGCGTAGGCCTCGATGACGCGGCCGATCACATTGAGCGCGCGACCCGGCTTGACCGCCTTGATGGCCCGCTTGGTGGCCTCCTCGGTGCGCTCGACCAGCAGGCGCACCTCCTCGTCCACGTCACCGGCGAGAAAGGTCTTGTTGGTGTCGCCGTGCACGCCGTGGATGTAGGCGGTGACGTCGATATTGACGATGTCGCCGTCCTCGATCACGGTCGAGTCGGGGATGCCGTGGCAGATGACCTCGTTCAGCGAGGTGCAGCAGGACTTGGGAAATCCCTTGTAGCCCAGGGTCGACGGGTACGCGCCGTGGTCGAGCATGTACTCGTGGGCGATCCGGTCGAGCTCGTCGGTGGTGACACCCGGCGCGACAGCCTTGCCCGCCTCTTCCAGGGCCTGCGCGGCGATCTTGCCCGCGATCCGCATCTTGTCGATGGTCTCCGCGGTCTGCACCCAGGGTTCGCGGCCTTCGTTGACCGTCTTCTTCCAGACGTACTCCGGCCGTTCGATGTTCTTGGGGACCTCGCGAATGGGCGACTGCGTGCCGGGTGCGAGGGGCTTGCGGGTGCGCACAGACATGGGTACCAGACTATCTGCCGGTCCGAATGGTGGGATTCCCAGGTCCACGCCTGCGGGAATTCTTCCGGACCATGGTCCGTTTATCCTCACAGTTGACTTGGCAACAAGACTCGAGAGGGGCAAACGCCGTGGAACTGGGACTCACGACATTCGCCGAAACACATCCCGTCGGCGGCGACGGACCCGTGCCGACCGCGGGCGAACGACTGCGGCAGGTGGTCGAGGAGGCCGTGGCCACCGAACAGGCCGGGCTGGCCGTCTACGGCGTCGGCGAGCATCACCGCAAGGATTTCGCCGCCTCCTCCCCCGCCGTCGTGCTGGCCGCCATCGCCTCGCGCACCGAGCGCATCCAGCTCACCAGCGCGGTCACCGTGCTCAGCTCCGCCGACCCGGTGCGCGCGTATCAGGACTTCGCGACCCTGGACGGGCTGTCGAACGGCCGCGCCGAATTGATGGCCGGGCGTGGCTCGTTCATCGAATCGTTCCCGCTGTTCGGCTACGACCTGAACGACTACGACGAGCTCTTCGAGGAGAAGCTCGCGCTACTGCTGAAGCTCCGCGAGGACGAACCGGTCACCTGGTCGGGCAAGTTCCGCGCGCCGCTGGACAACGCCATCGTCTATCCGCGCACCGAGAACCGGCCGCTGCCGGTGTGGATCGCCGTCGGCGGCAGCCCCGAATCCGTTGTGCGCGCGGGACTCCTGGGCCTGCCGCTGGCCATCGCCATCATCGGCGGGCAGCCGGCGCGGTTCAAGCCGCTGGTGGACCTGTACCACCGGGCGCTGGCCGAGGGCGGGCACGAGCCGCAGCCGGTGGCGGTGCACGCGCACGGCTACATCGCCGACACCGACAAGCAGGCAGTGGAGGACTTCTACGGGTCCTACGCGCGGGCCATGACCGGCATCGGGCGCGAGCGCGGCTGGGGTCCGATGACCCGGCAGCAGTTCGACGCGCTGCGGTCGCAGAGCGGGTCGCTGTTCGTGGGCACGCCCGACTACGTCGCCGAGAAGATCGCCGAGGTGCGCGACACCCTCGGACTGGACCGGTTCATGCTGCACACCAGCGTCGGCACGCTGCCGCACGAGAAGGTGCTGCACAGCATCGAGCTGCTGGGCGCGAAAGTGGCTCCGCAGCTGGGCTGATCGCGGGCTCAGTAGTCGGTGAGCCTGGCCTGGAAGGCGATCCGGTCGCCGCGGTAGAGCGAGCGCACGCGTTCGATCGGCACGCCCTCCCCGTCGATGCTGCGGCGGTGCAGCAGCAGCATCGGCAGGGCCGTGGTGCATTCCAGCAGGGCGGCCTCGCGCGGGGAGGCCAGCACCGTCTCGATGCGCTCGGTGGCTCCGGCGTAGACCACGCCCATGCCGCGGGTGGCCGCGTACAGCGAGGTCTGCGGGTCGTAGAACTCGCGCAGCACGGCGAAGCGGTGCAACGGCATCCAGGTGCTCTCCAGGCCGATGCGCTCGCCGTCGGCGAGCAGGATCCGCTCCAGGTGCATGACCTGGGTGCCCGGCCGCACCGCGAGGTCGTGGGCGGTGTCGGGGTCGGCGGGAACGTCGGACCAGTCGACGAGCAGCCGGCCGGGCTTGCGGCCGAACTTGATCGCGCCCTCGGTGTAGGAGCGCAAGGACAAGGGCTGCACCATCTTCGGGCGCGAGACCACGGTGCCGCGGCCCTGCCGGCGAATGCGGCCCTCCACCAGCAGTTCCCGCACGGCCTGGCGGACGGTCTCGCGGGCGACGCCGCAGCGCAGCGCGAGTTCGCGTTCGGAGGGCACCGGGTCGCCCTCGGAGAGTTCACTCAGCAGCGCCTCCAGTTCCGCGCGCACGCGGTACGACTTGGGCATGCGGCCCGCGGGCGCGGATTCCGTTCCCGCACCGGCGTTTCCGGTTCCCGAACGACCGTGTCCCACCTGGTCTTCCACCCCGGCGGCCTCCCTCGTGTCCATGGCTCCAGCGTACACAATATTGGTCTATACCAATTATTAACCCAGCGTTTCCATGGGCAACACCCCACGGTCTAGACCATTGCCCACGATGACTCCCATGCGATTGGTCATCATCGGCGGAGGGATCCTCGGTACCGCCCACGCTCTCGCCGCCATCGGGCGCGGCCACGAAGTAGTCCACCTCGAACGTGAGGTGGAGGCGCGCGGGGCGACCGTGCGCAACTTCGGTCTGGTGTGGGTCTCGGGACGCAGCGCCAACGAACTGGAACTCACGCTGCGATCCCGGCAGCTGTGGGAGGAGATCGGCGGCAAGGTGCCGGGCGTGGGCTTCCGGTCCGCGGGCTCGATCACCCTGGTCCGCAGCGAGAACGAGCTCGCGGTCGCCGAGGCCGCCCTGGCGAACCCCTCGGCCGCCGAACGCGGCTTCGAACTGCTCGACCCGGAGCGGGTGCGCGCGCTCAACCCCGCGCTGCGCGGCAAATTCCTCGCGGGCCTGCACTGTTCGACCGATGCCGCCGTGGAGTCCCGGCAGGCGCTGCCCGCGCTGCGCCGCTACATGGAGGCGAGCGGCCGCTACAGCTTCTTCGCCGGCACCGAGGCCCGCACCGTCACCGGCACCACCGTGATCGACGACCGCGGCCGCCGCCACGAGGGCGACCTGGTGCTGGTCTGCCCGGGCGCGGCGCACACCGGCCTGACCCGCGAACTCGTCGGCGACATCCCGGTGCGCCGGGTGCGGCTGCAGATGATGCAGACCGCTCCCCTGGGCGAACCGCTCACCACCGCCATCGCCGACGGCGACAGCTTCCGCTACTACCCGGCCTTCGCCGGACCGGAACTGGACCGGCTCAATCGCGAAGAGGCGCAGCCGTTCACGGCCGCCCAGCACAAGATGCAGCTGCTGGCGGTGCAGCGCCTGCACGGCGGGCTCACCATCGGCGACACCCACGAATACGACGAGCCGTTCACCTTCGACGTGGACGAGGCCCCCTACGAGCACCTCACCGGCGTGATGGAGGAGCTGCTGGGCCGCAAGCTGCCGCCGATCGTGCGGCGCTGGGCGGGCGTGTACAGCCAGTCCATCGATCCGGGCACCATCGTCACCCGCGCGCAGGCCGCGGACGGCGTGTGGGTCATCACCGGTCCGGGTGGGCGCGGGATGACGCTGGGCCCCGCGCTCGGCGAACAGACCGCCGACCTGCTCGAGCTCTGAACGAACCTCACCAAAGGAATCATCGTGTCCGACAAGCAGATCGAACTCGCCGTCTTCGACATGGCGGGCACCACCGTGGCCGACGACGGGCTGGTGGAGCAGGCGTTCGAGGTGGCCGTCACCGCCGCGGGCGTGCCGGCCGAGGGCCCGGAGCGCGAGGCCGCCCGGAAGTTCGTGCAAGACACCATGGGTCAGTCCAAGATCTGGTGCTTCCGCACGCTGCTCGGCGACGAGGAGCGCGCCCAGGCCGCCAACCGCGCCTTCGAGACCGCCTACACCGAGCTCGCCGAGGCGGCCGGGGTGACGCCGATTCCCGGTGCCGCGGAGGCTATTTCCGCGTTGCGGGCCGCCGGGATCAAGGTGGCGCTGACCACCGGGTTCAGCCGGGAGACGCAGGACAAGCTGCTGAACGCGCTGGGCTGGAACGACATCGCGGATCTGACCCTGGCGCCCTCGGACGCCGGTCGCGGCCGCCCCTACCCGGACATGGTGCTCACCGCGGTGCTGCGGCTGGAGATCGACGCCGTGGATCGCGTGGCGGTGCTGGGCGATACGTCCAGCGACATCGCCACCGGTCTGGCCGCGGGCGCGCGCATCGTCGCGGGCACGCTCACCGGCGCGCACACCGAGGAGCAGTTGCGGGCCGCGGGCGCGACCCACGTGCTGCCCTCGGTCACCGAGTTCGCGCAGCTGCTGCTCGCCGAGCGCGGCTAGAGAATTCCGCGGCCCCGGCGCGCCTCGCCGGGGCCGCGGACCACCCCCAGTTCCTACGATCCGTCACGTCCCCTGAACTGAAAGTTGCAGTCACCGTGCGTAATCCGAACAACCGCCTCGCACGCACCATCGCCCGGACCGCCCTGATCCTGACCTCCGCCACCGCGGTCGCCTTCAGCCTGACCGCCTGCGGCGGCACCGGCGCCGGCGACACCGGGGACAAGACGGTCACCGTCTACTCCGCCGACGGCGTCGGCGACTGGTACAAGACCCAGTTCGCGAAGTTCAAGGACCAGACCGGCATCGCGGTCAACCTGGTCGAGGCCGGCTCCGCCGAGGTCGTGAGCCGCGTCGACAAGGAGCAGTCCAACCCGCAGGCCGACGTGGTCGTCACGCTGCCGCCGTTCATGCAGAAGGCCGACAAGTCGGGTCTGCTGCAGGCCAGCGGCGTGGACACCGCCGCCGTCGCGGCCACCGACAAGGACGCGAACGGCAAGTGGGTGACGCTGGCGGGCAACTACCTGTGCTTCATCGCCAACCCCTCGGTCGACTCCACCAAGCTGACCTGGGACGACCTGCTGAAGCCGGAGTACAAGGGCAAACTGCAGTACTCCACCCCCGGTCAGGCCGGTGACGGCACCGCGGTGCTGATCCTGCTGCAGCAGCTGATGGGCAAGCAGGGCGCGCTGGACTACCTGGGAAAGCTGCAGGCCAACAATGTCGGCCCGTCCTCCTCCACCGGCAAGCTGCAGGCCAAGGTCGACAAGGGCGAGATCCTGGTCGCCAACGGCGATGTGCAGATGAACATGGCCACCGTGAAGGAGAAGGGCTCGAAGTTCAACGTCTTCTTCCCGGCCGCGGCGGGTGGCAAGCAGTCCACCGTGGCGGTGCCGTACCTGATGGGTCTGGCCAAGGGCGCGCCGCACTCGGACGCGGGCAAGAAGCTGATGACCTTCCTGCTGTCGGCCGACGCGCAGAAGTCGCTGCCGGACTCCTACGCGGTGCCCGCCCGTCAGGAGCTGAAGGACGCCGCGCCGTCCGCCGCCGGCGCGCAGTCGCCCGCGCAGGTGATCAAGAACGTCGAGATCGTGCACCCGGACTGGACCAAGGTCCTCGACGAACTCGACGCCGACCTGGCGGCCTACACCAAGGCCACCGGTAGCTAACCCACCCACAGGAGCAGCAGCCATGTCCTCCGCGTTGACGACATCCACGGTGGTCACCGACACCACCGCCGAACCGGCCATCGTGTTCGACCGGGTCGGTGTCACCTACGGCCGCGGTCGCAAATCGACTGTCGCACTGGCCGATTTCAACCTGCGCGTCGCCGCGGGGGAAACGGTGGCGCTGCTCGGTCCCAGCGGCTCCGGCAAGTCCACCGCGCTCAAGGCACTGGCCGGATTCGTCCGGCCCACCTCGGGCGCGGTGCGACTGGCCGGCCGCGACGTCACCGACCTGTCCCCCGCCAAGCGCGGGATCGGGGTGGTGGTGCAGTCCTACGCGCTGTTCCCGCACATGCGGGTGCGCGACAATGTGGCCTTCGGGCTGAAGGCACATCGGGTGGCGCGCAACGAGATCGGGGGGCGCGTCACCGAAGCCCTCGACATGGTCGGCATGGGCGGCTACGCCGACCGGCTGCCGCGCGAACTGTCCGGCGGCCAGCAGCAGCGCGTCGCCATCGCGCGCGCCCTGGCCATCCGGCCCAAGGTGCTGCTGCTCGACGAGCCGCTCGCCGCCCTGGACGCGCAGCTGCGGCAGAACATGCTCGGCGAACTGCAGCAGCTGCGACAAGCGTTGCCCGACACGGCGATGCTGTACGTCACCCACGACCAGTCCGAGGCGCTCGCGCTGGCCGACCGCATCGCGGTCATGCGCGACGCCCGGCTGGTCGACATCGACACCGCCCGCAACCTGTGGCAGCGGCCCGCGACCGAGTTCACCGCCTCCTTCCTCGGCGGCGCGAACCTGATCGCCTGCGAGGTCAAGCACGTCTCCGGCACCGCGGCCCTGGTCACCGCCGGAGAGCACACGCTGCGCGCCGACGCCCCTCCGCCCGGCATCGGCCGCCCCGACTGGGTCCCGAACGCCGAAGCCCAGCTCTGCGTCCGTCCCCACACCGTGCGCATCGTCCCGCTCACCGAACGAGACGCCCTGCGCGCCACCGTGATCACCAGTGTCTGGAAGGGCGCCTCGACCCGCCTGCACCTCGATATCGCGGGCCTGCCCGCCGAACTCGCCGCCGACATCCTCGGCCACACCGACATCGCCCCCGGCGACCACGTCGGCGTCCGCTTCGCCGACCCGGCGGGCGTCCTCATCCCGCCGGGCATCGGCACCGCGGCCGCCGCGGACGCTCCCGAGGTGCGGGCATGACCGCGCTGCTCGAATCCTCCGCTGCCGCAGCGCCTCCCGAGCCGCGAGCGCCGGGGCGGTCGTGGCGACCGGTGCTGTGGACCCTGCCGCCGGTGCTCATCGTGCTGTTGATCGCGGTGTATCCGATCACGCGGGTGCTGCTCGAGTCGACCGAGACCAAGTCCGGACGCGGGGCCGGGACCTGGTCGAAGGTGCTGGCCGAGGAGTCGTTCCGGAATGCGCTGTGGCGCACCGTCACCATCGCGGTCAGCTCGACCGCGGGGTGCGTGGTGCTGGGGACGTTCCTGGCGATCGTGCTGGCGTTCGTGCCGTTTCCCGGATCGCAGGTGGTGGGGCGGCTCATCGATTCGGTGCTGACGCTGCCGTCGTTCCTGGTGACGCTGGCCTTCACGTTCCTGTACGGGACGGCGGGCGCAGTGAACGCGTTGATCAACCAGATCACCGGCGGCACGAAACCGGTATTGGACTTCCTGAGCACGCCGTGGGGCGTGATCCTGGCCGAGGTCACCTTCTTCACGCCGTTCGTGGTGCGGCCGCTGCTGGCGGCGTTCGCCCAATTGCCCAGGGAGCAGCTGGATGTGGCCTCCAGTCTCGGGGCCTCGCCGTGGCGGGTGCTGCGGCAGGTGGTGCTGCCCGAGGCGTGGCCCGCGCTGGCGGCGGGCGGCAGCCTGGTGCTGCTGCTGACGCTCAACGAATTCGGCATCGTGCTGTTCACCGGCGCCAAGGGCGTGATCACGCTGCCCGCGCTGATCTACACCCGCGGCATCGTCACCTTCGACCTGCCCGGCGCGGCCGTGCTGGCCTCGGTGCAGGTGCTGTTGTCGCTGAGCCTGTACCTCGGATACCGACTGCTGTTCGCGCGCCTCACCGGCGCGCGCAAGGAGAGCTGACCCATGCTGGTGTGGACGCGACGCGGGCGGGCCGCGGTGCTCGCGGTCTTCGGGATCGTCGTCACGGTGGTGTTCGTCGCGCCCATCGCGACCGTGGTGGCCGCGGCGCTGGCCGGGCACTGGACCGGGCCGCTGCCCTCGGATCTCGGCTTCGCCAACTTCGATCGGGCGCTCTCCGGCGAGGAGTCCGCCAGCCTGTCCGTCAGCTTGCAGACCGCCCTGCTGGCGAGCCTGTTCTCACTGATCCTCGGCACCTGGGCGGCGCTGGCCGCGCTGGCGGCCCCGGCCTGGCTGCGGCGGCTCACCGACGCGGTGTTCCACGTGCCGGTCGCGGTGCCGTCGGTGGCGATCGGGCTCGGGGTGCTCATCACCTTCAACGAGCGCCCGCTGCTGCTGGGCGGCACCAAATGGATCGTCATCCTGGCCCACACCGTGCTGGTGCTGGCGTACGCGTTCAGCGGCGTCTCCGCCGCCCTGGACCGGCTCGATCCGGGCTACCGGCAGGCCGCCGAATCCCTCGGCGCGGGACCGGTGCGCGTCCTGCTGCGGATCACGCTGCCGCTGCTGCTGCCCGCGCTCGGGGCCGCGGCCGGCCTGGCCATCGCCCTGTCCATGGGCGAACTCGGCGCCACCATCATGGTGTACCCGGCCACCTGGAAGACGGTGCCGGTGAGCATCTTCGCGGCCACCGACCGCGGCGCGGTCTTCGACGCCGCCGCCAGCACCACCCTGCTGGTCCTGGTCACCCTCATCGCCCTGGTGCTGCTGGGCCGCCTGAAAGGACGTGCGGCGCTGCGCTGAACGGCGCGGCCGCACCCACACCGCTGACCGGGTCATGAGGGGACGGTCAGCGGTGTCTTGCGTCGAGGCCCGGGCGTGGCGACGCCCGGGCCGGTAAACTCGCCTGGAACTCAGGTATCGGGCGGGGGCTGTTCGATGGTGGTTGTCACAGGTCTGTCCGGCGAGTCCTACGACGTCGACGGCGAACCCTTCTATGCCGCGGGCGCGCGCTCGGTGCTGTACCTCTGCCGGGATCCACGCGGGCAGCAGCGGCTCTACAAGCTCTACCGGACCCCGGTCACCGCGCCGGACGCGATCGAATGGGCCCGGCAGGCCATGCTTTTCGGGCGGCAGACCGGGCTCGCCGCCACCACGGGCGGAGCGTCCGGGGCGGCGGAGGCGGTGAACTGGCCGATCGACCTCGTCCAGCACGACGCGGCGCTGATCGGCGCGATCCTGCCGCTGATCCCCCGGGACTATCTGCAACCCGACGGCAGGCCGCGCACCCTGGATCAACTCTGGGCCGCGCCGGGCCAGACCACGCCGTATCTCCGTGCGGGACTGGCGGTTCGGCTGTGCGAGGTCGTGCGGGTGCTGGACGAACGGCAGCTGATCCACGGGGATCTCTCGGGCAAGAACGTGTTGTGGCAGCCCGCCGCGCCGCTGATCCACCTCATCGACACCGCCGGGCTGATGCCCGCCGACCGGGCGCGCGATCGGTACCAGGATCGGTACGACCTGGCGGCGCTGCTGTACCGGACCCTGCTGCCCGACAGCGCGGGTCCGCCCGGCGCGCCGTGGCAGCCGGGTGGCGTGCCGGCCGATCTCGATCCGCGGGTGCGGGCGCTGTTCGACCGGGCCTTCGGCAATGGCGGGTTCGGGCCCGACGCGCGGCCGTCCGCGCAGGAGTGGGGGGACACGCTGCGGGCGGTGTATCCGACGCAGGCGGGTGTCGGCTCGTTGACGGCGCCGTTGCCGCCGACCCACACCTCACCGACCGGTTGGTCCGCGCCGCAGCCACTGGTGACGCATCAGGGTGCACCCCAACGGGATTCGACCAATACCGCCCTCAAGGTGATCCTCGGCGTCCTGCTGGTGGTCCTCGTCATCGCCATCGGCGTGGGCGTGGTCGTGCTCTCCGGCGACGACAAGACCACCGACGACGCCAAGCGCTCGAGCTCCACCACCGCCGCACCGACGACGACCACCACCACCACCAGTATCGCCCCGTCCACCGCCGGAACCTCCGAGGTCGACAAGGCCACCCTCAACCAGCAGGGCACCGACAAGACCCCGTTCACCGCCGACGCCCTGCTCCCGTCGAGCTTCACCGACAGCAAGGGCGTGGTGTTCACCCGCCGCTCCTCCGGCGTGAAGGACTGCGTCGCGAGCAATATGTCGCAGAACGTGAAGACCGCGCTGCAGGCCAACAAGTGCGTGCAGATGGTGACCGGCACCTACATCGACAAGTCCGACAAGCTCATGACCTCACTGGAGGTGTTCGCCTTCCCCTCCAGCACCGAGGCCGAGGCCATCTACACCAGCCTCAAGGGCCAGAAACAGACCTGGGACGTGTGGTGCCCCACCCAGGGCATCGGCGCCAGCGTCTGCCAGTCCGACCTCGATACCCTGTGGGCCGCAACCTATTCCAGCTGGGGTCGCTGGCAGTACCGGTACCTGTACGAGGCGTATTCGCTGTCGATCGACCTGAAGGTCGACACCTCGCTGCAGCCCAGCCTGGACGCGCCCTCGCGCACCATCCTGCAACTGGTGGGACCCGACAACTACTGGAAGCCGCGCTGATCCAACCGCTTTCGATCGAGCGGGGTGCGGGTCAGAGTCCCGCGGCGGCGCTCAGGAGGGCACGGGAGTGGGTGTCGTCGGTGGCGCGGATGAGGCCCGCGGCGAGCAGGTAGGCCGCGGCCATGTCCTCGGCGGAGCTCCGCAGCGCGGTGAGCGTGCCGGTGAGGTCGCGGCCCTTGCGTTCGAAGCCGCGCCGCAATTGCCGGGCGGACCCGAAATCGCCGAAGCCACCGAGGGTGTGGACTCGGTGGCTGCGGTCGATCTGCGGATCCAGCATGGCTGCGAACCGCAGGAAGGTTGCGGCGCAGTGGCGCGCGGTGGCGACGTCCAGCCGGAAGTCGCCGGTGCGGGCCCGTCGATACAGGTCGGTGGCGGCGCCCTCGCCCGGATTCATGTCGAACTCCCCCCTCAGAGTGCGGAACGCTGTATTTCACTCGCACGGTCGTGAATTCGAGTCGCTGTGAATGAAAGACTGCACGAATAAAACACCGGACGGTTGGTTCTAAACGCTTCCCACTAATTCAGGGCGGGCGTGCCGCGCCAGTCGACCACGCGGCACGCCGGGCGGGGCGCCCCGTTGCGCCCGCCGTCTACGGGCGGGACGAATCAGCGACTCGGCGGCAATACATCAATTGTGTCAATGCATTCGGAATCACTGTTCCGGTAAACGGCGACGGCCACCGGCCACGTCGAATACGAGATCAGTGTAGCCGTCAACCAGTTCGGCCAGGTGGTACCAGTGTTTATGGGTGTTGTCACTGGAAGCGCCCTCGTGATCGATCACCTGGTTGGCTTCGACCCAGCTCCGGGCCATGCGGTCCACCACGGCGCCCAGGCTCTCGGTGTGCATGGTGGCGCCGTTGCGGTGCTGCGGCAGTTCCTGCTCCACCCAATCGTTGATATCGTCAACGAGTTCACCGCGGCGGCAATCGATCTCGCTGACCATCATGGGATCCCGCACCTGAGCGCGACGTTCGTGCAGTTCGGCGAGTGCGTGCGCGGACCTCAGCAATACTCGATCTTGAAATCGCCTCCCTTGGAACGCACAGAGCAATTGCGGAGCGGTCGGCAGAACGCCGGCTATCGACATGGTCATCGAGACTCCCTATACGCACCCGACAGCATCACTAATCGCACCAACATGATTGGTCTCCGGATTCAGCTATACCGGTCATCGGATCGGTTGTTCACGAATAGGCTAGCTGGATCATGCTCTTACAAATGCAAGAACGCAATACTGCGTTCTAGCAAGTGCGCCAAGGGAAAGGGTCGTCATGGCAGGCAAGCGCACCGTGCTCACTGTCCGTTTGCGGAGGCTGGCCGCGATGCTCCACGAGATGCGGGAGAGCGCCGGGCTCAGCAAAGAAGTGGTCAGCGCCAAGACCGGCATCAACGTCACCACGCTGTACCGGATCGAGACCGCCCAGGCCAGGCCGCAGCGCCGCACCCTGACCGCCATGCTGGACCTCTACGGCATCGGCGAACCGGGGCGTTCAGATGCCTTACAGTTGCTGGTCGACGCGTTACGTCCCGGCATGGCAAGGTCTTTCGAGGATGCGGTGTCGGAGGTCTACGGCGCATACATCAACTTCGAGGCCGAGGCGCTCTCGGCGCGGTTCTTCCAGTCCACCTACGTCCCCGGCCTGCTGCAGACCGAGGCGTACGCCAGCGCGGTCTACCAGACCACCATGCCCAAGGTGTCGGATCAGGTTATCGAGCAACGGATTCGGGCTCGGCAGGAGCGTTCGAAGGTGCTCACCAAGGACAACCCGCTGGAGCTGTGGGTGGTGCTCGACGAGGCCGTCATCCGCCGCATGGTCGGCGGCCCCGAGGTGATGAACCAACAGTTCAGCCAGCTGCTCGACCACACCAACAAGCGGAACGTGATCCTGCAGATCCTGCCCTTCGACGCCGGCGCGCACCCGGGCATGCTGGGCTCCTTCACCCTGCTCGACTTCCCCGACCCCGCCGACCCGGAGCTGGTGTACGTGGAGGGGATCGCCAGCGACGAGCTGATCGAGGGCCACCCGGAGGTGCGTCGCTACGGGGTGATGTTCGATCAGCTCCGGGCCATGGCGCTGAGCCCGCGCGACTCGATCACCATGATCTCGGAGACCATGGACGCCCTGAACGGCTGATCTTCCACCCACCCCAGGGTGGGACAACACGCACCCTCGGAGCGGATTCCGGCAGCACTGTGGTCGCTACCGGCGGGGGCTCGCGGCGGCGACAGTGGATACATACCGAACGCCACCGCAAGCGGCCCCTCCGAGAGGATGATGTTCATGTGCAAGACGGTCGAATCGCCCGCGGCTCCCACGGCCATCGCGGTGACCACCGCCGACTGCGACCTGAGCTACGCCGAACTGGATCGCTGGAGCAACCGGGTGGCGCGCATGCTGCTGGCTCTCGGGGTCCACCCCGGGGCCAAGATCGTGATCGCGGAGACGCCGCGACTCGAGGCCGTGGTCTCCCGCCTGGCCATCGAGAAGACCGGCGCCACCCCCGTCCCGGTGTCCACCGAGTCCACCGTGGCCCGCGCCGACTTCGGCATCACCACCAAGGCCGGGCTGGACCTGGTCACCGACCGGAGCCGCTGGCTGGTGCTCGATGACCGCAGCACGCTGGTGCAGTACCTCACCGGCTCGGACGCCCCGCTCAGCGAGGCCGAACTGAACCTGGCGCGGAAGGCCTCCTGACCGCGTCGAAGCCGCCGCAGCCCGCAGAAGGTTTCCGCAGTATGGCTTTCAGCAGTCCCCTGCCCTCCACCCCTGACACCTCGGCGGCTTTCGCCCTGTCCGCCGCACAACGCGGTATCTGGTTCGCCCAGCAGCTGGCCGGGGACACCCCCGTCTCGATCGCCCAGTACGTGGAGCTGACCGGGCCGATCGACGCCGAACTGCTGGCCGACGCCGCACGCCGGGCCGGACGCGAGTTCGGCACCGGCTACCTGCGGCTGATCGAGATCGACGAACTGCCATGGCAGCTGGTCGACACCACCCTCGACGACGCCATCCGGACCGTGGACTGCAGCGGCGCGCCCGACCCGCGCGCCGCCGCCCAGGAGTGGATGCGCGCGGAGTACACCGCGCCCCTGGACCTGACCCGCGACCGCCTGTGCTCCATGGCGATGCTGCGGCTGGGCGAGGACAGCTGGTACTGGTACTCGCGGTTCCACCACATCCTGCTCGACGGCGTCGGCGCGCTCACCATGCTGCAGCGCACCTCGGAGATCTACAACGCCACCGTCACCGGGCAGGAGGTCCCGGCCGGTAAGGCCGAACCGTTGCAACGCATCGTGGAAGCCGATGCGGCCTACCGGAATTCGGACAAGCTGCAAGCCGACCGCGACTACTGGCGCGCACACCTGGCGGGGATGCCGGAGCCCGCGCTGCTGGGGCGGCGCACCGGTGCGGTCGACGCCCACCCGCGATTGCTGAGCGGCGCGCTGCCCGCGGAAACAGCGGCCCTGCTGGATTCGCTGACCGCCGCGCAGTCCACCAGTCCGGCGCCGGTCGTGGTGGCCGCCTTCGCCGCCTACGTGGGAGCCATGACCGGGGCGGGCGAGATCGTGCTGAGCCTGCCGGTGTCCGGCCGCACCACCGCCACGCTGCGCCGATCCGGCGGCATGGTCGCCAATGTGGTGCCGTTGCGGCTGCCGCTGTCCCCCACCGCCACCGTCGGCGACCTGCTGCGCGCCACCCAGGGTGAGCTGACCGCGGCGCTGCGCCGCCAGCGGTACCGGCAGGAGGACATCTTCCGCGACCTGGGCTGGGCCATGGACGAGGTCGCCGGCTTCGGGCCGACCGTCAATCTCATGCTGGCCGACACCCGCATCCACTTCAGCTCCGCTGATTCCGGCGAATCCGGCGGGGTGACCGGGCAGCTGCACGTGCTGACCTCGGGCATGATCGACGACCTGTTCGTCAACGTGTACCCGGGCACCGGCGGCGAACCCACCCACATCGACTTCCAGGCCAATCCCAACCGCTACGACGAACCCGAGCTCGCGGCGCTGCACGCCCGGTTCCTGGACTTCCTGCACCGCTTCCTGGCGGGCGGCGTCGACCAGTCGCTGACCGCGGTGACCGCGCTGTCGGAGGCCGAACGCGCCGCGCTGGCCCCCGCGCGCGGCCGCGACGGCAGCCGGCCCCACACCCTGCCGGAGATCCTGGCGGCGGGCGCGGCGAAGGCGCCCTCGGCCATCGCCCTGCGGGTGGACGGCACCGCCTTCACCTATCGCGAGCTCACCGAATACGCCCACCGGCTGGCCCGGGTGCTGATCGCCGCGGGCGCGGGACCCGAACGCGCCGTGGCGATCTCGATTCCCCGCTCCGCCGAGTCGGTGCTGGCCATGTGGGCGGTCGCGGCGACCGGCGCGGCGTTCGTGCCCGTCGATCCCGGCTATCCGATCGACCGGATCGAGCACATGCTCACCGACAGCGGCGTGGTCGCCGGCGTCACGGTGGCGGGCTCGCGGGCCGCGCTGCCGGACCGGGTGCGGTGGCTGGTCCTCGACGATCCCGAGACCGAGAAGACCATCGCGGCAACCGATTCCGCGCCGATCACCGATGCCGACCGGACCGCGCCCGTGCGCCTGGACCAGGTCGCGTACCTCATCTACACCTCCGGCTCGACCGGTCTGCCCAAGGGTGTCGCGGTCACCCATCGCGGTCTGACGAATCTGGCGACCGGGTCCGGGGCGGCGTTCGGGGTCGGCGCCGACGCCGTGGTGGCGCACGCGGTCTCCCCCAGCTTCGATATCTCGGTGGAGGAGTTGCTGGTCGCGTTCGCGGTCGGCGCGACGGTGGGCGTGGTGCCCCCGGCCGCCTACGCCGGCGACGAGCTGGCGCGGGTGCTGCGCAAGCTCGAGGTCACGCACCTGAATGTGACTCCGGCGGTGGCGAATTCGCTGGAACCGCAGACCCTGCCGCGGCTGCGGACCGTGGTGGTGGGCGGCGATTCCTGTCCGCCGGAGCTGCCGGTGCGGTGGGCCGGGCGGTGCGTCATCAACGGGTACGGGCCGACCGAGGCGACCGTCACCGCCACCCTCAGCGCGCCGCTGACGCCGGGCGAGGCGATCACCATCGGCGCGCCGTCGCGCGGGGTGGGGGCGCTGGTCCTCGACCCGTGGCTGCGGCCGGTACCGCCCGGGGTGGTCGGCGAACTGTATTTGAGCGGTGCGGGTCTGGCGCGCGGCTACCACCAGCGCATCGGGCTGAGCGCCGGGCGGTTCGTGGCCAGCCCCGTCGATCCGGGCGCGCGGATCTATCGCACCGGCGACCTGGTGCGCTGGCGGCGGCGATCCGGCCGCTGGGAGCTGGAGTATCTGGGCCGCGGCGACACCCAGGTGAAGGTGCGCGGCTTCCGCATCGAACTCGGCGAGGTGGACGCGGCCGTGGCCCGGCACCCGGGCGTCGAGATGGCGGTCACGATCGGCGCGACCACGCCCGGCGGGGCGACCGCGCTGGTGTCGTACGTGCTGGCGGCCGACTCGGTGGTCGCGCCCGAGGACGTGAAAACCACTGTCGCCCAGCAGCTTCCGGCGCACATGGTGCCGTCGGTGGTGATGGTGCTGCACACGCTGCCGCTGACCCCCGCGGGCAAGGTGGACCGGCGGGCGCTGCCCGCGCCCGACTTCGGATCCGGGCCGCGGGCCGGACGCGCACCCTCGACCGACGCCGAACGGGCGCTGGCCACGGTGTTCGAATCCGTGCTGGGTGTGGAATCGGTGTCGGCCGACGACAATTTCTTCGCCCTCGGCGGCGACAGCATCGTGGCCATCCAGCTGGTGGCGCGCGCCAAGGCGGCCGGGCTGGGGCTGCGGGCCCGGGATGTGTTCGAGCACAAGACCGTCGCCGCGCTGGCCGCCGTCGCCACCGAGGTGACCGCACCGGTGATCGAGGAGCTGCCCGGCGGGGCGGTCGGCCCGGTGACCCTGACCCCGATCGTGCACGAGATGCTCGAGCAGGGCGACACCTGGCCGAGATTCGCACAGGCCGTGCTGATTCCGCTGCCGCACGACATCGACCGGTCCACCCTCACCACGGCCGTCCAGGCTCTGCTCGACCGCCACGACCTGCTGCGCAGCACCCTCACCCACGAGCCCGGCACCGGCGAGCACCCCTGGGTGTGGCGGGTCGGCGAGCCCGGCATGGTGGAGGCCGGAGCCCTCATCGACACCGTCACCGCCGAACCCGACAGCGACGGCGAGGACGAATTGCAGCGCGCCGCCGACCTGCTCGACCCGTCGGCCGGGGTGGTGGCCCGGTTCGTGTTCATCGACCGCGGCGAGGCCCTGCCCCTGTTGTGGGTGGTGTTGCACCACCTGGTCACCGACGGCGTCTCGTGGCGCATCCTGCTGCCGGACCTGGCCACCGCCTGGGCGGGCGGCGCCCTCGCACCCGTCGGCACCTCCTTCCGGCGCTGGGCGCACGGGCAGTCGGAACAGGCCCCGGCCCGCGCCAGCGAACTCCCGTTCTGGCGCGAGGTCCTCACCGCGCCGGACCCGCGGCTGGGCACCCGCGCCCTGGATCCCGAGCTCGACACCGTGGCCACCATGGGTCAGCTGCGCACCGTCATCGACCCCGATACCGCCACGGCCGCACAGGAACTCATTCCGGCGCGGTTCCACTGCGGACTCGACGACGCGTTGCTGACCGCTCTCGCCCTCGCCTCGAGTCAGCTGCGGCAGACGCGGCGGACCCTGCTCACCGTCGAAGGCCACGGCCGCGAGGAAGCGGTGCTGCCGGGCGCGGACATCTCCCGCACCATCGGCTGGTTCACCAGCGTGTTCCCCGTCGCCCTCGACCTGGGCGAACTCGATCTCGACGACGCCTTCCACGGCGGGCCCGCGGCGGGCGCGGCGCTCAAGGCGGTCAAGGAGCAGCTGCGCGCGATCCCCGACAAGGGCGTCGGCTTCGGCATGCTGCGCCGGCTCGACCCCGCGACCGCGGCCGACCTGGAGGGCGCGCCCACACCGCAGATCAGCTTCAACTATCTCGGTCGCACCGGCGCGGGCGTGGAGCATCCCGGCGGCGCGGAAACCCCGTGGGTGCCCGCCCGATTCGCCGCCACCCAGGACGACGCCGCGCCGCTGGCCGCCGTCATCGACATCAATGCCTTCCACACCGCCGCCGGTCTCGAAGTGACCTGGGCCTACGCGTCGCGGGTGCTGTCCGCCGAGCAAGTGGAGGAATTGGCGCGGCTGTGGGGGCTGGCGGTGACCGCGCTGGTCACCCACGCCCGGCACGCCGGAGCGGGCGGGCACACGCCCTCGGACTTCCCGCTGGTGGCCGTCGAGCAGGCGCAGATCGACGCCTGGGAACGCGAATATCCGGACCTCACCGAGGTCTGGCCGCTGTCGCCGTTGCAGTACGGCCTGCTCTTCCACGCCCGCTACGACACCGACACCGCCGACGGCTACACCGTGCAGACCCAGCTGAATCTGGCCGGGCGCGTCGACTCCGCGCGGCTGCGCACCGCGGCGGCGGCCCTGCTGGACCGGCACGAGGTGCTGCGCGTCGCCTACGTCGAGACGCCCGACGGGCCCCGGCAGCTGGTCCTCGGCCGGGCCGAGATCCCCTGGCAGGAAATCGATCTCACCGGCATCGCCGAACCGGCCGAACGGCAGCGGGAACTGGCCCGCCTGATCGCGGTGGACGCGGGCACCCGCTTCGACCTCGCCCGGCCGCCGCTGCTGCGCTTCAGCCTCATCCGCACCGACGCCGAGGCGTACACGCTGCTGATGACCAATCACCATCTGGCGCTGGACGGCTGGTCCACGCCGCTGGTGGTGCGCGAACTCCTCGCGGGCTATCTGGCCGCGGTCACCGGGCACGAGATCCCGCAGACGCCCGCCCACTCCTATCGCGAATTCCTGGCCTGGCTCGGCGACCAGGACGACGCCGCCTCGCTGGCCGCCTGGACCGAGGCGCTGGCCGGGGTCGACTCCCCCACCCGGGCCATCCCCACACTGGCGGGCATCACCTCCACCGAATCCGGCATGGTCTCCGCCGATTTCGGCACCGCGAAACTCGAACAGCTCACCGAGACGGTGCGCGCCGCCGGGGCCACGGTGAACACCGCGGTGCAGGCCGGATGGGCGCTGCTGCTGGCCATGCTCACCGGGCGCACCGACGTGGTCTTCGGCGGCACCGTCTCCGGACGCCCGCCGCAGCTCAACGGCGTCGAGGAGATGGTGGGGCTGTTCATCAACACCCTGCCGGTGCGGGTGCGGCTGGATCCCGGTGAGCGCGTGGGCGACCTGCTGGCGCGGGTGCAGACCGAACAGGCGCGGCTGCTGGACCATCAGCACGTCGGGCTGGCCGCCATCCACCGGGCCGTCGGGCTGCCGGAACTGTTCGACACCCTCACCGTGTTCGAGTCCTACCCCATCGACCGCGAAACCCTCTCGCGGGCACTGGATATCGCGGGCATGCGAATCCTCGACGTGTCCGGCACCGACGCCACCCCCTATCCCCTGAACCTCATGGTGATCCCGCAGCGCGCCGCCGACGGCAGCGAAAGCCTGCGCATCACCGTCAAATTCATGGCCGACGAACTGCCCGAGGCGGCCGCGCGGCGACTGCTCGACCGGTTCCTGCTGCTGCTCGACCAGATCGCCGAACACCCCGAACGCCGCACCGCGCAGCTACAGCACTGCGACCCGCTGGAGCGGGCGCAGCTGGTGCCGGTCCGCGGCGGCACGCCCACGCCGCTGCGCACCCTGCCCGACATCCTCGCCGCGGGCGCGCGCGTCAACCCCGAGGGCGTCGCGATCAGCTCCGGCAGCGTGACCATGACCTATCGCGACCTCGACGCCTGGTCCAACCGGTTCGCGCGAGTCCTGTTGCGCCGCGGGGTCGGTCGCGAGACCTTCGTCGTGCTGGCCCTGACCCGGTCGGTGGAATCGGTGGTCGCGGTGTGGGCGCTGGCCAAGACCGGTGCGGCGTTCCTGCCGCTGGACCCCAACTATCCGGTCGAGCGCATCGAGCACATCCTCACCGACTCACGCGCACCCATCGGCGTCACCGTGTGCTCGGTCGGCGAGACCCTGCCCGGCAGCATCGACTGGCTGCTGCTCGACGACCTCAACACCATCCGGCGCGTCATGACCGTCTCCGACGCGCACATCACCGACGACGAACGCGGGGGGCCCATCAACCTCGCCCAGACCGCGTACCTCATCTACACCTCCGGCTCCACCGGCAAACCGAAGGCCGTACTGCTCAGCCACCGCGGACTCGCCAATCTCGTGGCCTCCCAGCAGAGTCTGCTCGATCTCGACGAGAACTCCAGCACCCTGCAGGTGGCCTCGCCCAGCTTCGACGCCTCGGTGCACGAGCTGCTCATGGCGCACGGCGCGGGCGGACGGCTGGTCATCTCGCCGCCCGACGTCTACGGCGGCGACGCCCTCGAGGAACTGCTGCGTACCGAAGGGGTTACCCACGCGGTCATCACGCCGTCCGTGCTGGCCACCATGAACCCCGCCGGACTCGACGGCCTGACCTGCCTGTCGGTCGCCGGTGAGGCCGCCGGACCCGAACTGGTCGCGGCCTGGTCGGCCGGGCGGCGCATGGTGAACCTGTACGGGCCCACCGAATTCAGCGTGTGGGCGACCGGGCCCGGCGAACTGCGGCCCGGCGAACAGATCACCATCGGCGCGCCCGTGCGCGGCGCCGCCACCCTGGTGCTCGACAGCTGGCTGCGGCCGGTGCCGCTCGGGGCGACCGGCGAACTGTATCTGGCCGGACCGGCGCTGGCCCGCGGCTACTTCAACCGGTTCGGGCTCACCGCCGCCCGCTTCGTCGCCAACCCCTTCACCGCGCCCGGCGCGCGCATGTACCGCACCGGCGACATGGTGCGCTGGGTGGAGGTCAAGACCGCCGACGGCACCCAGCTGGAGCTGGAATACCTGGGGCGCAGCGACTTCCAGGTCAAGATCCGCGGCCTGCGCATCGAACTCGGCGAGATAGACGCCGTGCTGGCCGCCGACGAGCAGGTCGACTACGCCGCCACCCTCGGCTGCCCGGGACCCGGCGGCCAGACCGTGCTGGTCTCCTACGTGGTCGCCGCCGCCGGCGAGCGCCTCGACACCGAACTGCTGCGCACCCGCATCGCCGCGGCGCTGCCCGGCTACATGGTGCCCAGCTACCTCATCGAACTCGACGACGTGCCGCTCACGCCGGTCGGCAAACTGGACCGGAACGCCCTGCCCGCACCGGATTTCGCGACCCTCGACCAGCAGTACCTCGCCCCGCGCACCGCCGTCGAGACCGCCGTCGCCCAGGTGTTCGCCGACGTCCTCGACACCGACCAGGTCAGCATCGACCGGTCCTTCTTCGAACTGGGCGGCAACTCCCTCACGGCCACCCGCGTGGTGGCCCGGGTCAACGCGGCCCTCGGCGCGACCGTCGCGCTGCGCGACCTGTTCGACGCGCCCACCGTCGCCCAACTGTCCGCGCGCATCGTGCCCGGCGCGGAACTGCCCGGCCTGCCGACCCTGGCCCCGCGCATCCGGCCGGACCGGATCCCGTTGTCCCCGGCCCAGCAACGCATGTGGGTGCTCAACCGGCTCGACCCGAACTCGGCCGCCTACAACATCACCGCCGCCCTGCGCCTCACCGGGGAACTCGACATCGCCGCGCTGCGGCGGGCGGTCGCCGACGTGGTGACCCGGCACGAATCGCTGCGCACCATCTATCCCGCCGACGCCGACGGCCCCCGCCAAGTCGTGCTCGGCGCCGACGCCGCGGCCCCCGAGATCAGCTTCGCCGACACCGACGACGGACCCGACCTGCACGCCGCCATCGCCGAGAACACCGGGACCGGTTTCGATCTCACCCGCGAAGCCCCGCTGCGCGTGCACGTCCTGCGCCTCACCCCGCGCCCCGGCGAACCCGCCGAACACGTGGTGGTGCTGGTGGTGCACCACATCAGCGCCGACGGGGCCTCCATGGCGCCGCTCGCCACCGACCTCGTCACCGCCTACCTGGCCCGCACCCACGGCGCGGCACCCGAACGGCCGCCGCTGCCGGTGCAGTACGCCGACTACTCGATCTGGCAGCGCGAACTGCTCGGCGACGAGAACGATCCCGAATCCCGTGCCGCGCAACAGGTCCGGTTCTGGAAGGAGCGTCTCGCCGCGACACCGGACGTGCTGGAACTGCCCACCGACCGGCCCCGGCCCGCGGTGCAGAGCCTGCACAGCCGCGACCTCGAATTCCGCATCGACGCCGGCACCCACGAAGCGCTCACCGCCTTGGCGGCGGCCACCGACACCAGCCTGTTCATGGTGCTGCACGCCTCGCTGGCGGTGCTGCTGTCCCGGCTGGCCGGAACCCCGGACGTCCTCATCGGCACCGCGGTGGCCGGACGCGGCGAGGCCGCCCTCGACGACCTGGTCGGCATGTTCGTCAACACCCTCGCGCTGCGCACCCCGGTCGACCCGGCCCTGGGGTTCCGGGACTTCCTGGCGCAGGTCCGGACCGCCGACCTCGACGCGTTCGCGCACGGCGACGTGCCGTTCGAGCGACTCGTGCAGGTCCTGGACCCGCCGCGATCCACCGCCCAGCACCCGCTGTTCCAGGTCTCGCTGTCGCTGCAGAACTTCGAACCGCCCACCGTGGAATTCCCGGGCCTGCGGGTCGAGGTCGAACCCATCGAGCGCGACGCCTCCCAGTTCGACCTGACCTTCGATCTGCGCGCCCCGCTGCCCGGCTACGACGAATCCGGGCTCGACGGCACCCTCACCTTCGCCACCGACCTGTTCGACGAGACCACCGCCTCGCGGCTGGTCACCCGGTGGCGGCGCGTGCTCACCGCCGTCACGGCCGACCCGGGCATCCGGCTCTCCGACATCGAATTGCTCGATCTCGCCGAACGCGCCGCCCTGGTTCCGGTACATGGGCCCCGGACCAGCGGAATCACCACCCTGGCCGAGGTTTTCCGGGCCGCCGCCACCGCGCACCGACTGTGCCCGGCCGTCATCGCCGACGGGCGCGCGGTGTCCTACCGCGAACTCGACACCGCCTCGCAGCGGCTGGCCATGCAGCTCTCCGCCGCCGGCGCCGGATCGGAAACCGTGGTGGCGCTGGCCCTCTCGCGCGGCGCGGAACTCATCACCGCGATCTGGGCGTGCGCCAAGGCCGGGGCCGCGTTCCTGCCCATCGATCCGCGCCATCCCCTCGACCGTATCGACCACATGCTCGCCGACTCCGGCGCGGTGCTCGGGCTCACCACCGGCGCGCACCGGGAGGCGCTGTCCGACCGGATCGGCTGGCTGGTGCTCGACGACCCGGCCGCCTCCAGCGTGCGAATCCCGCTCGGGGGCGGGCGGGTTCGCGCCATGCCCAGCCACCCGGACCAACCCGCGTGGCTGATCTACACCTCCGGGTCGACCGGCACACCCAAGGGCGTGTCGGTATCGCATCGCGGCATCGCCGATCTGGTGCGCGCCCAACAGGAACTGCTGGCGCTGGGCGAGCACTGCCGCGTCCTCCAGGTCGCCTCACCGAGTTTCGACGCCTCCGCCTTCGAGGCGCTCATGGCCTTCAGCTCCGGCGGCACCGCCATCGTGGCCCCGCCCGACGTGTTCGGCGGCGAACCGCTCACCGAACTCATCGCCGCCCAAGGGGTCACACACCTGGTGATCACGCCGTCGGCGCTGGCGACCCTCGACCCGGACGCGGTGTCGAGCGTGCGGGTGCTGGCCGTGGCGGGCGAGGCCATCGGACCCGACCTGGTGGCGCGCTGGGCCACCGGACGCACCCTGATCAACCTGTACGGGCCCACCGAATTCACCATCTGGGCAACGGCTTCCGATCCACTGGTGGTAGGGCAGCCCGTCACCATCGGCGCGCCGATCCGGGGCGCGGCCACCCTCGTCCTCGACGACCGGCTGCGACCGGTCCCCATGGGCGTCGCCGGCGAGCTGTACCTGGCCGGGCACGCGCTGGCCCGCGGTTACCACGATCGCCCCGGCCTCACCGCCGCCCGCTTCGTCGCCGACCCCTACGGGCGGCCCGGCGAACGGCTCTACCGCACCGGCGATCTCGTGCGCTGGACCGGCTACCTCGACGAACCGCGCCTGGAATACCTGGGACGCACCGACTTCCAGGTGAAGGTGCGCGGACAGCGCATCGAACTCGGCGAGATCGACGCCGCACTGTCCGCCGCCGACAATGTCGAATTCGCCGTCACCCTCGGCGTTCCCGGCCCCGGCGGGGCCACCGCCCTGGCCGCCTACCTGCTGCCCGAACCCGGCCGCGAGATCGACCTCGCCGAGCTGCGCGCCCACGCCGCCGACCGGCTGCCCGGCTACATGGTGCCCTCGGCGTTCGTGGTGCTCGACGCCATCCCGCTCAACGCCGTTGGCAAACTCGACCGGCGGGCGCTGCCGGCGCCGGTGTTCGAGGCCGAGACCGAATACCGCGCGCCCAGCGGCGATCTGGAGACCGCGCTCGCCGAGATCATCGCCGAACTGCTGGGCCGCGACAAGGTCGGCGTGCACGACTCGTTCTTCGCCCTCGGCGGCGACAGCATCCTCGCCATCCAGCTGGTGTCGCGCGCCAAACTGCGCGGCATCGAACTGACCCCGCTGCAGATCTTCGAACACCGCACCGTCGCCGCGCTGGCCGCACTCGCCGCGGCCGGCGGCGACACCGTCGTACTCGAGGAACTGCCCGGCGGCGGCGTCGGCGACCTGCCGCTCACCCCGATCGTGCGCTGGATGCTCGAACGCGGCGGCGACCACCGGCGATTCGCGCAGACCGCGGTCCTGGAACTGCCGCAGGGGATCAGCCGCGAACAACTCGTCGCCACCGTCACCGCCGTCGTCGACCACCACGACGCCCTGCGCGCCCGGCTCGCGCCGGAGGACGGCGAGTGGCGGATGAGCATCGGGGAACCGGGCTCGGTCGATGTCGACGCCCTGCTGTACCGCATCGAATTCGACACCGCCGACGCGGTCGACCTGCGCGAATACGCCATCACCGAAACCGATTCCGCGCTCGGCCGCCTAGACCCCGCCACCGGCACCGTGCTGCAACTGGTGTGGCTCGACCCCGCGCCCGGCAGCCCCGCCCACCGGCGCGGCCGCCTCATCCTGGTCGCCCACCACCTCGTCACCGACGGCGTCTCCTGGCGCATCCTCATCCCCGACCTGATCGCGGCCTGGGCGCAGATCAGCGGCGACGCCACCCCGATCCTGCCCGAGACCGGCACCTCGCTGCGCCGCTGGGCGCACGCCCTCGAGGAGGCCGCGCGGCGCGAAACCCGCACGGCCGAACTGGATTACTGGCGCGAGGTGACCGCCACCCCCGACCCGCCGATCGGGCCGCGCGAACTGGACCCGGCGCTCGACCGGGTCCCCACGGTGCGCGCCGTCGAGATCGAACTCGACCCCGAGATCACCGACACCCTGCTCACCACCCTGCCCGGACTCTTCGACGGCACCGTCGAGGACACCCTGCTGGCCGCACTCGCCCTGGCCGTCATGCGCTGGCGCATGGACCCGTCCGAGGCGGTGCTGGTCCGGCTCGAAGGACACGGACGGCAGCAGGAGATCGTGCCGGGCGCGGACCTGTCACGCACCCTCGGCTGGTTCACCACCGTCTACCCGGTGCGACTCGCCCTGTCCCACATCCCGATCCGGGACGCCTTCGCGGGCGGACCCGCCATGGGCGCGGCCATCCGGGCCGTCAAACACCAGCTGATGGCCGTGCCGGACAAGGGCATCGGCTACGGCCTGCTGCGCTACCTCAACCCGGAGACCGCCGCGGCCCTGCCGCACCGGGTACCCGGCCGCATCGGCTTCAACTACCTCGGCCGCTACGCCACCGCCGACATCCCGGCCGGGCTCGAGGACCTCGGCTGGCTGCCCACCGACGAATTCGGCGACCTGCGCACCACCGAACACGCCGACGTGCCCGTCACCGCCGAGATCGAGATCAACGCGGTGGTGGCCGGCGACCGATTGCAGGCCAGCTTCACCTTCCCGCAGACCCTGCTGCCCCGGCACGAGATCACCATGCTGGCCCACCTGTGGACCGACGCGCTCGCCGCCGCGGCGTACTTCGCCACCTCACCCGCCGCCGAACTCGCGGCCGAGGCCGAACGCAAGCACATGGCCGAACTGCGTGAGCAGCAGGCGGCCGCCGCGCTGGCCGCCTCGCGCGCCGAAGCCGGTCCCGGACTCGGCCTGGACGTGGTGCTGCCCATCCGGCCCGGCGGCGACGAGCTACCGCTGTTCTGCATCCACCCCTCGTCCGGCATCGCCTGGACCTACCTCGGATTCGCCGAAGCCCTGGCCCCCGGACGGCCGATCTACGGCCTGCAGGCACCGGACCTTTCCGGCGAACCGCACGCCCGCAGCATCGGCGACTTCGCCGAACGCTACGTGGCCGAAATTCGCAGACTCCAACCGAACGGGCCTTATCATCTGCTCGGATGGTCATTCGGCGGCCTGATCGCGCACGCCGTCGCCGCCCAGCTCGAGGCAACCGGAGACGAGGTCGCCACCCTGGCCCTACTCGACGCGGACAGCACCGATATCGACGGTGACAGCATCGACAAGCTCACCGCCGGTTCCTTCGTCGCGACCTTCGGCTCCGTCTTCGGCATCACCGACATCCCCGCCGACACCACCGCCACGCAGGCCGCCGCCATGATCCGCGACCGCATGGGCGGGGCCGACCTGGTCGACGCCACCACCCTGGAACGGATGGCCGCCTCCTACAACGCCTCCGCCGCCACCCGCACCGGCTACCAGCGGCCCGTCTTCCACGGCGACGCCCTGTACTTCAGCGCCACCGTGCACACCTCCGACATCTTCGGCCCCGCAGGCTGGCGGCCCTGGATCACCGGCACCATCACCAACCACGACATCGACGTCAGCCACGACGAACTCACCGCACCGCACGCGCTCGCGGCCATCGCCCGGATCCTCGACAAGCACTGGACCCGGAATCTCGACGCACCCCAGGGAGAGACACCGTGAACACCGACACCGGCAGAGCCGAGACCACCGACCTGAACGACACCTCCGGCGACGGGGTGGTCGTCGAGGGCGTCGTGAAATCCTTCGGCGCGGTCCAGGCCCTGCGCGGCGTCACCTTCAAGGCCGCGCCCGGCGAGGTCCTGGGCATCCTCGGGCCCAACGGCGCGGGCAAGACCACCATGGTCAACATCCTGTCCACCCTCATCTCCCCCGACGCCGGGCGGGCGCTGGTCGCCGGGCACGACGTGGTCACCGACGCCGCGGCCGTGCGGCGATCCATCATGCTGACCGGTCAGTTCGCCGCCCTCGACGACGCCCTGTCCGGCTACGAGAACCTGGTCATGTTCGGCCGCCTCATGGGCCTGCGCAAACGCGCGGCCCGCGCCCGCGCCGACGAACTCGTCGAGGAATTCGACCTCACCCAGGCCGCCGGACGCCGGGTCGGCACCTACTCCGGCGGTATGCGGAGGCGCATCGACATCGCCTGCGGACTGGTCGTCCGGCCAGAAGTGGTGTTCCTCGACGAACCCACCACCGGCCTCGACCCCCGCAGCCGCCAAGGCGTCTGGGACCTCGTCGGCGGCTTCCGCAAACACGGCATCACCACCCTGCTCACCACCCAGTACCTCGAGGAAGCCGACGCGCTCTGCGACCGCATCATCGTCATCGACCAGGGCCTGGTCATCGCCGCCGGCACCGCCGACGAACTCAAGGCCCGCACCGGCGGCAGCTACTGCGAGATCGTCCCCTTGCGCCTCGAGGACATGCCCGCCCTGATCAGCACCCTCGGCGACCTGCTCCCCGCCACCAGTCGCGAAGCCCTGACCGGGGATTCCGACCGGCTCGCCATCCCCGCGCCCGAAGGCGCGAAAACCCTCGCCGAAGCCCTGCGCCGACTCGACGCGGCCGGACTCGAACTCGTCGACATCGCGCTGCGGCGCCCCTCCCTCGACGACGTGTTCCTCGAGCTCACCGGGCACATGGCCAAAACCGAAGAACCCGAGGAGGACTCCCCCTCGGTGCGCTTCCGCACCGGCGAGGGACGCCACCGCGCCGACAGCGATCGGACCCGCGCATGACCGCCACCACCGCGCCCGCCACCACCGGCTGGCTCACCGACGTCCGCGCCACCCCCGGCACCCTCGCCCAATGGTGGGTGCTCACCGTGCGGCTCATCGTGCCCTCGGTCAAGACCGGCGAGATCATCACCGCCATCGCCGCACCCGTCACCTTCACCGCCAGCTTCTACATCCCGCTCAACCGCGTCATGTCCTTCGCCGGACTGGGATTCAGCAGCTACGCGCAATTCATGGCGCCCATCGTGATCCTGCAGGCCTGCGCGTTCACCGGCGTCTCGGCCGCCTTCCGAGCCGCCACCGACGCCGTCTCCGGACTCGACCGCCGCTTCGACGCCATGCCCATGCACCCGCTGGTGCCCGCCGCGGCGCGCATGTCCTCCAATGTGTTCCGGCTGTTGATCGGACTCGTCGCCGCCGTGATCAGCACCCACGTGGTCGGGTTCCGGTTCGTCGAGGACTGGGCGCACACCCTGGGATTCCTGGCCCTGG
Organism: Nocardia sp. NPDC005825; assembly: GCF_040630175.1. Taxonomy (NCBI): domain Bacteria; kingdom Bacillati; phylum Actinomycetota; class Actinomycetes; order Mycobacteriales; family Nocardiaceae; genus Nocardia; species Nocardia sp. NPDC005825. The sequence continues at coordinate 153,221 of NZ_JBEXXC010000009.1, read as the reverse complement.
GGCTGGCCATCGGCATCACGTTCTGCCTCGGCGCGGACGCCATCGGCACCTACACCCGCAGCCCCGAGGCCACCAGCCAGATGCTGGTGCTGCCACCGCTCATCCTCGGCATGCTCTCCACCGGTCTGGCCCCCGCCCACCAATTCCCGCGCTGGGTCCAGGGATTCGTCCGCAACCAGCCGGTTTCGCAATACGCCGAGGGCCTGCGCGCGCTCGGCGGCGACACCCTCGGCAAGGCCCACCCCGTCACTTGGTCGCTCATGATGCCGCCACTGCTGTGGCTGGTCGGCACCTTCGCGGTGGCCTGCTACTTCATCGCCCGGCAGAACCTGAAGAGGTCGTGATGACCACTCTCGAACGCCCCGACACCGCCGACATCCTGCTGTACGGCGAGACCTCCGTCCCGGCCCTGTTGCGGCACACCTGGATTCAGACCCAGCGGCTGCTGGTCCGGTGGCTGCGCGACCCGGTCACCCTGCTCGAGACCCTCGTCGTGCCCTGCCTGCTGCTGCTCATGCTCGACATCGTGGTGGGCTCGCAGATCGAGAAGTTCTCCGGCCGCAGCGCCCTCTACGGATCCACGCCCATGGTGACGCTGGTCGGCGCGCTGTCGGGCACGGTGGCCAGCGGCGTCATGCTCGGCCGCGAACGCGAGGCGGGCGTCCTGGCCCGCTTCTGGGTGCTGCCCGTGCACCGCGCCTCCGGACTGGCCGCGCGGATCATCGCCGAGGGCTGCCGGATCTTCGCGGGGACGGTCGTCATCATCTGCTTCGGCATGGCGCTCGGCTTCCGCTTCCGGGAGGGGCCCTGGCAGACGTTCGCGTTCCTGTGGATCCCGGTGCTGTTCGGGCTGGCCTTCGCCACGATGGTGACCGCCATCGCCGTGTTCACCGCCAAGTCCACCCTGGTCGAGGCGGTGGCGCTGCTGTCGTCGCTGCTGATGTTCTTCAGCACCGGGTTCGTGCCGCTGGCGGCCTACCCGAAGTGGATTCAGCCGGTGGTGGAGCACCAGCCCATGTCGGTGGCCGTCGACACCATGCGGGCGCTCGCCGAGGGCGGGCCGGTCGCGGGACCGTTGCTGCGGACCGTGGCGTGGTCGGTCGGGTTGATCGTGGTGTTCGCCATCCCGGCGGGCCTCGGCTACCGCCGCGCCAGCCGCCAATGATCAATACCCCTTACCGGGAAAGTCGGCGCGCGGACGCCCCGACCTCCCGCCGGGGCGCGGCGAGCGGATTAAGCTGTCCGCCGTGCTCGAACCCGAAACCGCCGTCGCGCCCCACCCCGATATCGCCCACCTGGCCCCGTTGCTGGGCACGTGGCGCGGCCGCGGCCGCGGCGAATACCCGACCATCGACTCGTTCGAGTACCTGGAGGAAGTGCACTTCGGCCATGTCGGCCGTCCCTTCCTGACCTACCGGCAGCGCACCCGCGCCGCCGACGGCAGCCGTCCCATGCACAGTGAGACCGGCTATCTGCGTGCGCTGCCCGACGATCGGATCGAACTGATCCTGGCCCACCCCACCGGCATCACCGAGATCTGCGAGGGCCGGCTGGTCCGCGAGGACGGCGAGCTGCGCCTGGAACTCGACTCCACCTCGATCGGGATGAGCAGCACCGCGAAGTCGGTGACCGCGCTGGGCCGGACCATTTCCGTCACAGGCGACACTCTCGACTACTCCTTGCGCATGGCTGCCGTCGAGCAACCTCTCACGCATCATCTGGCAGCAACCCTGCAGCGCACGAACTGAAAGTAAACTTTACGGTCGGATAGCGGCCGCGACCTGCCGTTCTTCGCCGCAAGCGGAGTGCGGCAGCACACATACGCCTTGCCTCGGCAAAAGTCACCGATTACCGTTTCATGCATCGGCAAACACTCAGCCAACTCCTAATCGAGGACCGGATCACCCAATCCACACCGTTCGGGTCTCCTTACTCATCCCAAAACAAGGGAGCGGGATATGAAGCGCTCGGCCCTTTTGCTAGTCACCACCGCGGGCATGATTCTCGCGGGCGCCGGCGTCACCGAGATGCTCGGTGACGGATCCGTCGAGGGACCACCCGTCAGGACCCTCGCCGACCAGCGATTCGTGACCGACAATGTCGGTGAGATCCAGTCCGCCGCATGCGTGAAGGTCGACGGCCGCTACACCGGACGCTGAACCTCCTCGACAGCCATTCTCAATACCCTTCGGGCAGGGCAGCGACCATATCGCGGGTCACCGCCACGGCGTTGTCGGAACTGCCGCCTCGCACCACCAGGGTGGCCCAGGCCAGATCACCGCGGTATCCGATGAACCACGAATGCGAACCGCCGTCCACCTCGGCCTCACCGGTCTTCCCGTACACCTCGCCCTGATCGACGATGCGCTCGGCCGTACCGCCGAGCACCACCTTGCGCATCATCAACCGCAGACCGTCGATCACCTCCGGCTTCAACTGCGGCCGGTCCCCCGACACCTGGGTCTGATGACCCGCGATCAGATACGGCGTCGGCGCCGAACCGTGCGCGACCGTCGCCGCCACCAACGCCATCCCGAATGGACTGGCCAGCACCTTGCCCTGCCCGATGCCGTCCTCGGCGCGCTGCACCAGATCGTGGTCGGCGGGCACCGAACCCGAGGCCGTCGGCAGGCCCGCGATCGTGTAGTCGAGACCGAGGCCGAGCGCGGCCGCGGCCGTGCGCAGATCGTCGCCCTCGAGTTCGGAGGCCAGCTTCGCGAAGGACGTGTTGCAGGACCGCTCGTAGGCGGTCGCCATGGCCACGCTGCCGACACTGAACAGGTCGTAGTTCGGAATCGTGCGCTCCCCCACCACGATCTGGCTCGGGCACGGGACCACGGTGTCGGGAGTGGCGTGGCCCGCGGTCATGGCCGCGGCGGCGGTCACCGTCTTGAACGTCGAACCCGGCGGGTACAGACCGGTCGCGGCCACCGGACCGTCCTTGTCGGCCGCCTCGTTCTGGGCGACCGCCAGGATCGCGCCCGTCGAGGGCTGCACCACGACCATCATGGCCTGTTCCTTGCGGACGTCCACCGCGTGCTGCGCCGCGTTCTGGACGTAGCGGTCGACACTCAGCGAGAAGGACGGGGAGGTCTGCGGATCCACCTCCTCGAGCACGTCGGTGTCGACACCGTTGGCGTTGACGGTCACCACGCTCCAGCCCGCCTTGCCGTCCACCTCGTCGATGACGGTCTTGCGGATCTGGGTCATGAGATCCGGGGCGAAGTGGCGGTCGGTGGGGACCAGGTCGAATTCCTTGTTGAAGGTGACCCCGGACAAGCCCATGAGCACCGAATTGACCTCGCCGAACTCCCATTCCGAGAGCTGGGCGACCGTGTAGGGGCCGTCCGCGCGGCGCGCGGTCCGCAGCAGCGTGGCGGCGTCGATCTTCTCGTCGAAGCGGCGCAACGCATTCGCGAGCGCGACACTGACGCCGTTCGGATCGGACGAAGCGGACGGTTTGAACTGCACCCGGAACAGCGCGCCCGGCACCAGCACGTCCCCGCCGGAGCGTTCGTTCACCCGGGCCCGCGGCGCCGGATTCGAACGCAGTTGCAACGTCTGGGTATTGCCCAGCTGCGGGTGGATGTCGGCGGCCGACCAGCGCACCTGCCACTGGCCGCCGGCGCGGCCCATCTGCAACTGGCCCTGGTAGGTCCAGACGCGATCCTTGGGCAGATGCCATTCGTAGGTGTAGTCGACGATGGCGGTGTCGCCGGTGATCCGCGCCGCGCCGGTGGTCGCCACCAGCTTCTCCGCCTGCAGCTGGTCCCACGCCGAACCGAGTGCGGCACGGGCCTTTTCGGGCTGGCTGGTGCGGTCGGCGGCCGCGTCCACATCGTGGTCGGCGAATTCGGAGACGAAGGCCTCGGCGGCCTGGGCGGGCCCCTGGGGACCCGAGGAGCAGCCGGCCGCGGCGACCGCGACCGCGGCGGCGATCAGAGTGGAGAAGACCCGAGTTGACATCGGATCCGATGCTAGGAGCCAACTACTGGCAAACCGGTGCGACACACTGCACCGGAACGGATTTCACGCCGACATCCCGCTCCGGCCACCCCGCGCTCGAGATTCGGTCAATCCAGCAGCACTGTCGCGAATGTGCCGATCTGCCGGAAACCGACCTTCGCGTAGGCGCGGCGCGCAACCTCGTTGTAGCAGTTGACATACAGGCTGGCCGTGCGCCCGGAGGACACCACCACATTGGCCACGGCGGCGGTGCCCGAGGTCCCGTACCCTTCGCCGCGTTTATCCGGATGGACCCAGACGCCCTGAATCTGCCCGGTGCGTCGCGACAACGCGCCGACCTCCGCCTTGAAGACGACCTCACCGTCCTCGAAACGCGCCCAGGCCCGTCCGGATTCGATGAGCCCCGCGACCCGGCGGCGATAACTCCGCCCACCGTCCCCGGTACGCGGGTCGACGCCGATCTCCTCGGTGAACATGGCGATGGCCGCCACCAGGTACCGATCGATCTCCGCGGGCCGCACCCGGCGCACCCGCAAATCCGGGGCGATGCCCGCGGGCCGATCCAGCGCGAGCAGCGGCTGATCCGCGCGCAGCTCCCGCGGCGGCCCCCAGTGCCCGGCCAGCAACTCCCACAGCGGCAGCGTCAGCTCGCGTCGCCCCACCACCGACGAGCACAGCCGGGGGTTCTTGATCGCCTTCTCCGCGAACGCGCGCAGATCCTCGCGACCGCCGCGCAGCGGCACCAGATTCGCCCCCGAGAAGCACAGGGAATCCCCGGGCCCGCCCCGGCTCCACAGTTCGCCGTAGACGCCGCGTTGATCCAGCCCGAACTCCTGCAGGCGCGCGGCCACCATGCAGGTCGCCACGGGATCGGTGTCGAGCACACGCAGAACCTGCGTCAGGTCGCGGTTCGCGAGCTGACGGGCCCCGGATGTCCGGCCCCGGCGAGTCGGCTCCAGCACACTCCGCACGCTCACAGCCTGCCAGAACTTCCCGCCGCGCGCCGCAAGATTGCCACCAGCCGCCCGGCGACCAGCGAAAATATCACGCGCCCAGGGGGATCGGAGACGGCGACGGCCCGGTCCCGCGCGATTGTCGCGCGGGCCGGGCCGTGTCGATCGGGGTGGGTCAGCTCGCGGTGACCACCGGAGCGCCGGAACCTGCCTCGTCGCCCATCTCCTCGGCGATGCGCAGGGCCTCTTCGATGAGCGTCTCGACGATGAGGTGCTCGGGCACGGTCTTGATGACCTCACCCTTGACGAAGATCTGGCCCTTGCCGTTGCCGGAGGCGACACCCAGGTCGGCCTCGCGGGCCTCGCCGGGGCCGTTCACGACGCAGCCCATGACGGCCACGCGCAGCGGGACCTCCATGCCCTCGAGGCCCGCGGAGACCGCGTTGGCGAGGGTGTAGACGTCGACCTGGGCGCGACCGCAGGACGGGCAGGAGACGATCTCCAGCTTGCGGGGGCGCAGGTTCAGCGACTGCAGGATCTGCGAGCCGACCTTGATCTCCTCGGCCGGCGGGGCCGAGAGCGAGACCCGGATGGTGTCGCCGATGCCCTCGCTGAGCAGCGCGCCGAAGGCGACGGCGGACTTGATGGTGCCCTGGAACGCCGGACCGGCCTCGGTCACGCCCAGGTGCAGCGGGTAGTCGCACTGGGCGGCGAGCTGGCGGTAGGCCTCGACCATGATCACCGGGTCGTTGTGCTTGACCGAGATCTTGATGTCGCCGAAGCCGTGCTCCTCGAACAGCCCGGCCTCCCACAGCGCCGACTCGACCAGCGCCTCGGGGGTGGCCTTGCCGTACTTCTCGAGCAGCCGCTTGTCCAGCGAACCGGCGTTGACGCCGATGCGCAGCGGGATGCCCGCGTCACCGGCCGCCTTGGCGACCTCCTTGACGCGGCCGTCGAACTCCTTGATGTTGCCGGGGTTGACGCGCACCGCGGCGCACCCGGCGTCGATGGCGGCGAAGATGTAGCGCGGCTGGAAGTGGATGTCGGCGATCACGGGGATCTGCGACTTCTTGGCGATGGTCGCCAGGGCGTCCGCGTCCTCCTGACGCGGGCAGGCGACGCGCACGATGTCGCAGCCGGAGGCGGTCAGCTCCGCGATCTGCTGCAGGGTGGCGTTGATGTCATGGGTCTTGGTGGTGGTCATCGACTGAACCGAGACGGGGAACTCGCTCCCCACTCCGACATTGCCCACCATCAGCTGGCGCGTCTTGCGCCGTGGTGCGAGGACGGCCGCCGGTGCGGCCGGCATCCCCAATGCGATGGCACTGCTCACGATCGGCTGCCTACTTTCCACTGATTCCTCACCCTTACCGGCTCCGAGCTTACCGAGGCTCGAATACCGGTCGCCCTGTGACGGCGGCGACAACGGTACCCGCGCCGGAAGCGGGACTCGGAAGCGGCCGGGACCTACAGTTCATATTCGTAGCAATCGACGCGAAGGTTTACGCTCCGAGAAGTGAAGGTAGCGAATCCCGGCGACTGGCCGTCCACACCGGAACAGGCAGTGGCACTTCAAGATCGGCTACGCAACGCGGTGATTCCCGCGAATCCCCGGCCACCGCAGTTCCGGACGGTTGCCGGCCTCGATTCCGCCTACGACGACCACGGCAATGTGGCCGCCGCCATCGTCGTCCTCGACGCAACCACCCTGGACACCGTCGAAACCGCCACCGCCCGCGGCACCACGACCTTCCCGTACGTCCCCGGCCTACTCGCCTTCCGCGAACTCCCCACCACCGTCGCCGCCCTCGAAACCCTCACCACCACACCCGATCTGATCATCTGCGACTCCCAGGGCCTGGCCCACCCCCGCCGCTTCGGCTTCGCCTGCCACCTCGGCCTCCTCACCGGCATCCCCACCCTCGGCGTCGCCAAGAACGCCTGGGGCGACTACGACGAACCGGGCCCCGAGCGCGGCTCCTCCAGCGTCATCACCATGGACGGCGACCCGGTCGGCCGCGCCCTGCGCACCCGCACCGGCGTCAAACCCGTCTTCGTCTCGGTGGGCCACCTGATCGACCTGGACACGGCATGCGCCCAGGTCCTCGCCCTCACACCCGAGTTCCGTCAGCCCGAAACCACCCGCCGAGCCGACCACCTCTGCCGCCAGCTCCTCCGCGAATGTGCCGCCGATGCGGACCCGGCCGCACCGAATCGAGTTTCGAATTCATGAATATCTGCTATTGCATCAGGAATGCCGGAAAATAGCCGAGCTGCCTCTCTTAGCGGAAATCTCACACAGGCCGACTACCACATTTTGTCCGAGTGACCAAGATCATATTGAAGCGCAAACGTTTCACCTATCCATTCGGGATATGTACGGTTCCAGAGCGGTCGAGAATTTCCCTGGCCAATATCCGAAGAGAGATTCAGTCACGTGAAGAAGATCTGGTTGGCGCTGCTGGTCGCGGCGCTTTCCGTACCAGCCGTAGCGGCAATCCCCGCCGCTGCCGAACCTGACAAGCACAAGCCGAAGGTTCCCGTAAGCCAGGCAGAACCGGGTAAGGGCATCCCGGATATCTATATCGTCTCCATCAAAGATGGGGCGAACCTCGACGCGGTTCTATCGAATGCGAAGATCCACGATCCCGGCGTGAAGTCGACCGCGCTGCGGTCCTTCAGCGCGAAACTTTCGAAGCATCAGCTCGAAGCGCTCCAGGACGATTCCGACGTTGACATGATCCTCGAGGATCGGAAGATTTCGACCACCTCGGCCATCAATGGCTACACCCCGACCGACGAGCCGGGCCCGGGGTGGGCATTGGATCGGATCAATCAGGCTGCGCTGCCGCTGGACGGAAGCTACACCGCGAATGCGACCGGCGAGGGCGTCACGGCCTATGTCATCGACGGTGGCATCGATGTGAACCACCCTGACTTCGAGGGACGAGCCTCCGAGGGCATGTCGCGGATCAGCACCCCGCCGACTCTCGATTGCGCGGCTTACCAGCACGGCACCGGCGTCGCGGGCGTGCTGGGCGGCGCTAAGTTCGGCGTGGCCAAGAAGGTGAAGCTGGTGTCGGTCCGGATGGCTGGATGCGATGGGACAGCAGATCTTTCATCCTTGCTCGCCTCCTCCGACTGGGTGCAGGCGAATCACCACAAGCCCGCGGTGGTGAACCTGTCATTCAATATCAATGGCACAAACGCGTGGTGGGATCTCGCCACTAATGCTTATCTTCGTGGCGTATTCAATGCACTTGCCGACTCCGGCCTGTTCATCGCGAATTCCACGAGCAATCGCAATATGGACGCATGCTTGGGCGCGCCCGCCGATGCAGCCGGAGTTGTGGCGGTCGCGTATACGGATATCACCGACCACGCTACCCAGAACTCGGACTGGGGACAGTGCGTTCAGCTGTATGCGCCCGGCCAAGCCGTTCCCTTCCCGGCAATCGGTGGCGGATACGTGAAGGCCAGTGGTTCATCATTCGCCTCGCCGATGGTCGCCGGGGTCGGGGCTCTGTACAAGGCCACTTACGGCGACGCCCCCTGGCAGACGGTCGCCCAGTGGATCAAAGACAAATCCACCAAGGATGTGGTGCTGCCCAAGCTCAACCCCGCTCCTGGTACTACACCCACGGTGAACCGACTACTCAATACCGGCGGCCTGTAACCGCCACATGCAATGTTGCAGTGCGTCGTGCCCAGCGTCGGGCACGGCGCACTGCCGCGTAGCCATCACATTCTACGCCATGACTATCCGAAATCCCTTGCAGTATCGGACATTTCGGGCAGCAGACAGGTCATGTCGCCCCGCCGGTTCTTCCGGTGACCGCTGAAGCTTTGCCGCCGGGGATATCTCTCGGGATCACGTGCGCCACATCATGGGATCGGCCGCGACATCCTCGTCCGATTGGATCCGGACGGGAAGGTCGTCTCCGAAGCGCTCTCGATGCTGCTGCGCGTCGGGATCGGCGTGATGCCGGGCGGCCGACCCACGATTGCGGAAGAGAAGACAGCACGTAGCCCGTGCCTACCTTCCCGCACAGCGGACCTCGGCCATGGGTGGTGATGTGGTGGTCGACAACGGGCCGATTCCGCCCTGGCCCTTCGGCGGCACAGGCTCATCGTTCTGAACGCGGAAAAGCTGGTTCAGTACAGTGCGTCCGCGTGTGAGTGTCGGCGCGGGCGGTCGTGTCGAGCGCTCCGACTAGTCCCAATCGAACCAATCGAAGAACTCGAACGGCAGTAGCTGCTTGATCCATCCCGGAGGGATTCCCCAGCCCGGAGGGAACAGGAAGCGCTTGCTCTCCCAGCTGTGGTCCCCGTGCTGATCGACAGGGGTGGGGGCGTAGTTGTCAACCACATCGGCCTGGGTCGGGACGGTCACGGCGGTGACCGGAGCCACCGCAATCGCACCGGCGAAGACGGCCCGGGCCACCGTTTGCCTGGTCATTGCGAACATTGCTGAACCTTTCTGGTGGTCGAACGCCCGACGCCGGGTCTCACCGGGCGGGCTGGATTCGCAACTCGCGGCGGCGGTGTACGCCGAGGTCGACCGCGCGCGAGGAATGCCACGAAGGCCCAGGGGCAATGCCGAGGGGTCTGCCCCACGCAGAGGGGGCCGACGTGCGCCATGGTAGGCACTCGAGGTCAACGGCGGGCTACGTTCGAGCCGATTCTCGGATTCGCGACCGGGAAATCCAGTCCGGATCAAGACCCGCTGGACGTTGGGCGACCGCGGCCGCTGTTGTCGACCACGGCGCTCAGGTAGTCGATGCCCGTCAGGTAACTGGGCTCGAACGTGTCGGGGTCCTTCTCCATCGGAGGCGAGTTCCAGGTGCCGTCGGAGTTCTCGGGGTAAACCCGGAATTTCGGCCTCCGTCGGCGCGAAGGATGACAACTCCAACCGGGCCACCGCTTCAGAAGGTGAACCGGTCGCCGTAGGCGGTGGTCTGCGCGAGTCCCACGGCGGTGCTCACCGTGGTGGTGACGAACGGGACGGCCGACACCGGCGAGGCGCATTGGGCGATATTGAGCGCGGCATTGTTGAACGCGATGCGAAGCGGGAACGTCGTGGTGGCACGCAGGCGGGCCGCCTCCGTTCTCGCGATAGTGACCTGACCGGGTCCCAAGTTCGCGAACACGCCTTCGGCCACACCCAGATTCCCGATGACAGCGGGCCCGATGATCTCGGCGGGAATTATCGTGCCCAGCTGTTGATAGGCACCGAGATCGGCGTCGAAGCCGCCGTCCACACTGATCCCGCAGCCGAGGATGAATCCCGCGACCGCCTCACCCGAGGTGATCGGGCCGCCGTCCACGGTGACCGAGTAATCGCCGGATATCTGCGCGGCATGCGAGAACGTCATGAGGACGTTCGGTGTCCGGTCACCGGGCGGGCTCGCCTCGATGCTGTCGACCGACGCCGTCACATGGACTCCCCCACCGAAGGCTTCCGTGCCGGGCGGCTGAGCGCGACCGAGTCCGGCGCCGCCGGCCCACAAGCCCACCCCGGCCAGATTCGCCGCGACCGTAGCGACCACGGCGCCGGTGAACGAACGTCGCATGCCTGGAGCCTTCCGGTTCGCGATGAGCGACTCGACAACACATGGGGCAGACCCACACGGAGGGATACCGTTTGGCAAGCCTAGACGGCGCCACCATCCAGGCGGTGTCACCGCAAGGCGTGTCCACCACACCGCGTCGACACCGACGGGCATCGACACCGAAGCCGAGTACCGCGACTTGCGACTGGTCAGTCGATGAGGCGGCGGAGCAGGGCCAGTGTCTCCGATACGCGGGCCCGCTCGGCGGGGGTCATGCGTTCGTCGAGGAGGTCGGCCAGGTGGCCGGAGCCGGCCTCGCGGCGTTCGGTCAGCAGGACGCGGCCGGCGGGGGTGAGTTCGAGGAGTTTGCGGCGGAGGTCGGTGGGGTCGGTGGTGCGGCGGATCAGGGCGCGCTCGATGAGGGTGGATGCGGCCGTTGCGACGGACTGGTGACGGATCTTGTCGGCCCGGGCGAGGTCGGCGACGGTGGCGGGGCCGTCTCGGTCGAGGCGTTTGAGGATCGACACCTGGGACAGGGAGATGGCTCGGCCGGGTGAGGCTGCGCGCATGCGGCGAACCAGGGCGCCGACAACGGATTGGAGGTCGTCGGCGAGTTCCGCTGGATCGCTTGTCAGTTCGCTCACGACTCCATAAAGTACAGGACGACTGCGCAGTTGGACTGTATTAATCCGGAGAGGGTCCGATGGTGAATGGCATGGTCACGGCCGAACTGACGGTGGGCGGGCGGGAGCGGACGGTTCTGATGCGGCCGCCCAGCGATGCCGGTCGGCCGCTCGTGCTGGTACTGCACGGCAATCAGTCGGGGCGTGAGAAGCGTGAATGGCGGGACTGGACCACCTTTCGCACCAATGCCGACCGGTGGGGAATCGGGGTCGCGTTTCCGCAGGGGTGGTCGGGGTGCTGGGCCGACGGGCGCGGGGTGACGCTCGCCGATGAGGCGGGTGTGGACGATGTGTCGTTTCTGCGCGCTGTGATCGAGTGGAGCGCCGAGCGCTATGACACGGTGGCCGAGCATTCGATCGTGGCCGGAATTTCCAACGGCGCGTTCATGGCTCACCGTGCGGGGTTGAAAATCGGGGATCTGGTTCCAGTGTTCGCGGCGGTCGCCGGTGGACTGCCTGCCGATCTGGCGGGAGTGGATCCGACCCACGCGGTCTCGGCCATCCTGATCAATGGCGATGGCGATCCGTGGGTGCCGATCGAGGGCGGGCACTCCCGCCATCGCGGGCCTGACGGTGAACTACGCGGCCGCACTTATGGTTTGACCGAATCCGGGCAGCATTGGCGTGGGCTGAACGGCTGTACGGGAGCGAGTGAGACCATTCGCACCGACCGGTCCGAGCGCGAGCTGTCCGGGCTGGGCATCGGCGGGACTCGCGTCCTCGAATGGACGGTGTTCGGTGGCGGCCACACCTGGCCCGGCGTCGTGATATCCGCCGAGCATGCGGGCGTGCCGGGCACGAATTCGACGATGGAATTCGATGGGGCCGAGGAGATCTGGCGGTTCGCGGAACCACTGCTCATCTCCCCCGAAGACCGCAAGCTCTGAAACCCACCAGCACACAGGGAGAACCGAATGGCACTGCTCGGCAAACTGCTGAAGAATCGGCGCGCGGGCGACGCGGGGCTGGCCTGGAATCGGCCGGGACTGTCCGCGTCCGCGGAAATCACTGTCACCAGTGCAGATTTCGCACACGAATCGACCTTGCCGGACGTCCATACCGGGAAGCGGATCGGGGGCAGGGACGAGTCCCCGGCACTGTTGTGGTCGACCCCGCCCGAGGGCACCGCGCAACTGCTTCTGGTCATCGAAGACCCGGACGCCCCCGGGTCAGCGCCCTTCGTGCACTGCGTCGCATTGCTCGAGCCGACAGTCACCGAATTGCCGCGCGGCGCACTGGGTAAGGCCACGGCACCGGCCGAAGTCCGACTGCTGCGTTCCGACTGGAGCCGCGGCTACATGGGCCCCTCCCCCATCAAGGGACACGGCCCACACCGCTACGCGTTCCAGATCTTCGCCCTGACCGAACCCCTCACCGAGATCGAAGGCAAGCCCATCGATTCGGTCAAGCCGAAGAACGTCCTGGCCGCCGCCCGAGCCCACGCCCGCGGCCGAATCGACGGCTTCTACGAACGCTCGTGAGGGATCCGGTTGCGGCCGGTCACCTCTCGCGTCTCGGTTCAGCGAGCTCCGCGCCACTGCGCCGCCGCAGCATGGACCTGCTGCGGCGGTCAGACGCTCGCGCTCACGTTCGGGTGCGGAGCCAACCCGTCAGGGGAACAGCTTCACCGGGTTCACGATGTCGGCGACCAGGGTGAGGATCATGTACGCACCGCCGAGCACCACCACGACGTAGGTGGCGGGCAACAGCTTCAGGTAGTCGACGGGGGCGCCATCGGGGAGACCCTTGCGGTTGCGGAACACGTTGCGGAGCTTCTCGTAGATGACCACCGCCATGTGGCCGCCGTCGAGGGGCAGTAGCGGGAGCAGGTTGAAGGCGCCGAGGAAGAAGTTCAGGCTGGCCAGGGTCAGGATGAACATGGACCAGAGGCCGTGTTCGGCGGTTTCGCCGCCGATCTTGGAGGCGCCGTAGACCGAGACAGGGGTTTCCGGGTCACGGGTGCCGCCGGTCACGGCGTGCCACAGGTCGACAACCTTGGACGGCATCTGGGCCAGGGACTCGACGGTGCGGACCGCGATCTGGCCGGTGAAGGCGCCGGCGGCGGGGATGGCGGCGAGGACGTTGTACTGGACCGGGCCGTAGAAGTCCTGGCCGACGCCGACCTTCGCGACCGTCTTGGGGGTGCCGTTCTTCTCCGGGTAGACGACCGCCATCTTGGGGGTGACCGGGGCGGTCATGGTCTTGCCGTCGCGTTCGAAGGTGTAGGTGAACGGACCGGTCTGCTTCTCGGTCTCGGCGCGGAATTCCTTCCACGTCTTGATCGGGACGTCGTTGACCTTGGTGACCTTGTCGCCCTGCTGGAGACCGGCCGACTGGGCGGGACCGGTGCCGGTGCAGTCGATCAGCTTCTGGTCGGCGGTCATGTCGGAGACACAGCCGAGCTTGCCGAGCTGGGTTTCCGCCGGCTGATCGAAACGGGGCAGACCCCAGCCGACAGCCAGGATCACGATGAGGATGTAGCCGATGAGGAAGTTCATCAGGATGCCGCCGGACATGACCAGCAGGCGCTTCCAGGTGGCCTGCCGGTACATGGCCCGGTCCAGGTCCTCGGGCTCGAGCTCGTCGAGGGCGGTCATGCCCGCGATATCGCAGAAACCGCCCAGCGGCAGCGCCTTGAGACCGTATTCGGTCTCGCCGCGCCGCCACGAGAAGATCTTGGGCCCGAAACCGATGAAGTAGCGCCGCACCTTCATGCCGGTGGCCTGCGCGGTCCACATGTGACCGCATTCGTGCAGGGCGACCGAGGCCGTGATCCCGAGGGCGAACAGTGCGAAGCCGATCGCGTAGACCATCCGGTTACGAGCCCTCTCCTGCAGTCAGCCGCGCACGATCGTGCGAGCGGTGTCGCGCGCCCACGTATCGGCCGCGAGCACCTCGTCCAAGCTACCGGGTTCGGCGGCCCAGCGGTCGGCGGACTCCACGACGCGCGCAACGGTTCGCACGATGTCGGGGAATCGGATGAGACCGTCCAGGAACGCCTGCACCGCGATCTCGTTGGCGGCGTTGTACACGGCGGTCACACAGCCACCGGCCTTTCCGGCTGTGCGGGCCAGCTCGACGGCCGGGAACACGGCGTTGTCGACGGGCTCGAAAGTCCAGGTCGAGGCGGTGGAGAAGTCGCAGGCGGCGGCCGCGCCCGGCACCCGGTCCGGCCAGCCCAGGGCCAGCGCGATGGGCAGCTTCATATCGGGCGGGCTGGCCTGGGCCAGGGTCGAACCGTCGGTGAAGGTGACCATGGAATGCACGATCGACTGCGGGTGCACGGTGACGTCGATGTCGTCGTAGCCGATGCCGAACAGCAGGTGCGTCTCGATCAGCTCGAGGCCCTTGTTCACCAGCGACGCCGAATTCAGCGTGTTCATCGGGCCCATGGACCAGGTCGGATGGGTCTTGGCCTCGGACGGGTTCACCGACTCCAGCATCTCGGTGGTCCAGCCCCGGAACGGCCCGCCCGAGGCGGTGAGCACCAGCTTCGACACCTCGTCGGCGCGCCCGCCGCGCAGGCACTGGGCCAGCGCCGAATGCTCGGAGTCCACCGGCACGATCTGCCCCGGCGTGGCCGCCCGCGTCACCAGCGAGCCGCCCGCCACCAGGGATTCCTTATTGGCCAGGGCGAGTCGCCGCCCCGATTCCAGGGTGGCCAGGGTGGGTCCCAGTCCGAGCGAGCCGACCAGCGCGTTGAGCACCACGTCGGCGTCGGTGCGGCGCACCAGCTCGGTGGCGGCGTCCGGACCGGCCAGCGCCACACCGAGTTCGGCGGCCGCGGCCTCGTCGGCGACCGCCACATTGGTGGTGCCGGTGGCCGCGATCTGGCTCGCCAACAGGTCGGTGTTACCCCCGCGCGCCGCGAGCCCCACCACTTCGAAGCGGTCGGGGTTGGCGGCGATCACCTCCAGTGCCTGCGTACCAATCGAACCGGTGCTGCCCAGCAGCAGAACTCTCACAACGTCGGACACGCGCCTATTGTCCCCCGCCCCCTGGTCGCTACGACGCTGGGTCGTATGTCACGATATTGGCCAGCAATCGATTCGAGCCGTAAAGGAGCCACAGTGGCCGCCACGGAACTGGAACCCGCGCACCCCTCTGAGGTCGTCACCAAGGTCGACACCGCCGAGGTTCCGTCCGCAGCGTGGGGCTGGAGCGGCGAGTCCCGCCGGACCTTCCGCATCGCCGGCTGGGTCGTCGTCGTGATCCTGCTGACCATGCTGTTCGAGAACCAGCAGGGCAGCTCGTCGGGTACCGGCAATGTCGGCTACATCGCGCTCGTGCTGTTCGCGGCCGGCCTGGCGGTCATCCTGATCCGCGACTCGATCCTGTCGCGTCGCCCGCGCTAGTCGGGTAGCCCCACAACGACATTCGGTCCGGATCGCCCCTGAGCGATCCGGACCGAATTGTATTGTCCGCCGGGTTCTCACCGCGGCGTGGAGGCGAGGAGCCTCAGCTGGCCGGGGTGGAGTCCGGCGCGTTCATGCGGTTGTAGAGGCCGATGCCGACGGCGATGGCCGCGGGCACGCCGGTCAGCACCAGACCCGAGGCGGCGCCCAGCGGGATGCCGATGGCGGCACCCGCGACACAGCCCGCGATGCCGGTCGGCACCGACATGATCACCACACCGGCCACCGCACCGCCGACCGCGCCGATCGCGCAACCGGCGACACCGCCGACGACGGTGCCGAGCAGGGTGCCCATGGAGGTGGACAGGCCGAACTGGTTGACCGCGGCCGACATGGCGGCGTCCTGGTCGGCCTGGCTGGCGACGTTGTGCAGCGCGGGAGCGGGCAGCGCCGGGGCGGTGAAGGCGGCGGCCGGGTCCATGTTCGGGGTGAAGGTCGCGGTGTTGCCGTCGATCTGGGCGGCGACCGGGTGGGCCACATCGCCGGTCACGTAGCTCAGCGGGAACTGGGTGACGACCGCGCCGTCGGCCGCGCGCACCTGGAACTGGCCGTTCTCGGTGGTCAGCGAACCCGCGTCCGTCTTCAGAACGACGGAAGCACCCTCGATCTTGGTGTCCCAGTGAATACCCTCGGGGGCGGCCGCCGGGGCGGCGTTGGCGGTACCGGCGGAGATGCCGACGGCCGCGATGGCGAGAGCCGAGGTGGCGGCAAACTTCTTGAAACGCATTACTTTTCGTCGCTTTCTAGACTGGGCGCTTCCCTCTTGGGAGCGAGGTCCTCATCGAGCACCCGAGACAAGATAAGTCAGCAAATGTTGCCTATTTGTTGCCAAATCGTGGCGAAAACGGTCCTGAACGTATGTTTTACGTAAAGACGGCGTTTGCCGATCATATGTTCGGTGACTCGAGCAACTTTCCAGAACGCGAAGCGACCCGCGTCACACCCCTACCGAGGGGCATGGCCGCGGGCCGCGGTGCGCGAACTACCGGCTACTGCTCGGCCGGGTTGTTGATGCGGTTGAGGAAGATGATGCCGACGATGATCGCGGCGGGCACGCCGACCAGCACCAGACCGGCCGCGGCGCCCAGCGTGATGCCCGTAGCGGCGCCGGCGAGCGCGCCGGGGATGGACAGCACGCCGCCGCCCGCCAGGCCGCCGATCAGGAAACCGAGGGTGCCGCCGATGACGGTGCCGACCAGGGTGCCGATGGCCGTGGCCAGGCCGAGCTCGGTGGCCGCGGCCGAGACCGCGTCATCGAAGCTGGCCTGGTGGTCGCTGGTGACCTGATGCAGCGGCAGGTTGGTGGGGCGCGCGGCGGCCCGATCGGTGCTCGGGGTCAGGGTGGCGCGCAGGCCCTCGACACCGGCCTGGATCGGGTAGTCGAGATCGTCGATGGTGAACGACAGCGGGACCGCGGCGACCACGATGCCGTTGTCGTCGCGCACCTGGAGCTGGCCGTTGTCAGTGGTCATCGAACCGTGGTCGGTGTCGACGACGACGGAGTTGCCCTCGATGTGGGCGTTCCAATGGATGGCGGGAGCCACCTGGTTGATGCCCTGGTTCACGCCGTCGATCAGCGAGGGCAGGACCGGCACGGGGGCCGGGGCCGGAGCGGGGTCGGCGTAGGCGACACCGGCGGTGACGCCGAGAGCCGAGATGACCAGCGCGGAGGTGGCGGCAATTTTGCTGAACTGCATGGCTTCTGGCTTTCTTACGGGCGGGCTTCCACCGGGTTGGCCCGGAAGATTGGAAGTGGACGCAATTTCGAGCATCCTGATCACGCGTCCAATAAGAAACTACTGAGAAATAGCCGCAAATGCTCCTTTCATAGCGAACATCACTCAGTGCCAGAACTGGTGACACAGGCCACAATTGGCCGTTCGATCAGCGGCGGAAGCGGTCCCGCAGCTGCGGATCGTTCTCCCACCACAGTCCCGTGGAGACCGGTTCCTCGGCCTCGACGGCGTCGAGTTCGGCGTCCAGCGCACCCGCCTCCCGCTTCTCGTCGTCGGCGAAACGCCGCATCACGACCAGGGAGTAGATCAGGCCGAGCAGATCCCCGAGCAGCCACAGAATGCCCGCGCCGATCGTCTGATCCAGGCGGACGTCCGGTCCCCAGGTGCGGCCGAGGGACCCGTAGTACCCGGCGGCGACGAGCGGGCCCAGCCACAGCACGATGCCCAGGATGCCGTCGGCGAGCGATTCGCCGACCGTGATGAGCAGCGACAGCCCCTGCGTGAAATGCCGTGGCACCGGATCGATCTGCAAGCGCGAGTAGAAGTACAGAAACCCGAGGGCCACCACCAGGATTCGCGTGACCGCGTCGACCGCGCCGTGCCGCAGCACCGCCTCGTACCAGGGCGAGAGGAACAACGCCCACGGCAGCAGCAGGATCAGCATCGACGCGGTGGCCGGATGGGTGAGCAGCCGGGCCGCGTCGCCGGACAGCATGGCGTCCAGGCGTTTCCGCCCCGTCTCGCCGAGCGCCGCGCGCAATACGGTGAACGGCGCTCCGGCCGCGAGCGCGAACGGCACCACGTACAGCAGCAACAGCACCTGCAGCGCGCGCACCCAGAACAGAGTGTCGGAATACACCCCGGGCATCCCGAGCCCGGTGTACAGCCACACACCCAGCCCGGCGACGCCGAAGTACACGGCCCGGCTCACCGGAAGCTGTTCCCCGCGACGGCGGCCGAGCACGAAGCAGGTCGCGTAGGCGAGACCCAGCAGCGCGACGACCAGCGCCGTCGAGGCGTCCCAGCGCCACGCGCTCACCAGTCCGCTCAGTCGCAGCGGTGTGTCGATCCGAAGCACGGCCCCAGTATGCGCGGTGCGGTCACGGCGTTCCCTGGGAGATCGCTGGGAATCAGTCGGTCTCGGGGGTCATCGGGCTCGCATGGGAGACCTCGTAGTCGGCCTCGAACGAACGCTCGCGGCGGCGTTCCCGCAGCTTCCACACGATCAGCGCGACCACCACGATCGCGGCCGCGCCCAGGGCCAGATCCCGGCCGACCGTCTTGGCCACCGCCTCGTACGACTGCCCCGCGACGAAGCCGAGCACCACGAAGATTGCGCCCCACACGATTCCGCCGACCGCGTTGAAGATCAGGAAGCGGCGGTACGGCATCCGGGAGGTGCCCGCCAGCGCGGGCATCATGGCCCGGAAGAAAGCGGTGAACCGGCCCAGGAACACCGCCCAGCCGCCGCGGCGAGCCAGGTATTCCTGGGCGCTGTCCAGGCGGCCGCGATGGCGGTCCAGGATCGAGGCCTGCAACAGCTTCGGGCCCACCTGCTTGCCGACCTCGTAGCCGACGCTGTCGCCGATGATCGCGGCGGCGATCACGAGCACGATCATCAGCCACAACTGCACGTGGCCCTGGCTGGCGGCGACGCCGCCGAGCACCGCGGCCGTCTCGCCGGGAATGACGAAGCCGACGAAGATCGCGTCCTCGGCGAACACCAGCAGCGCGACGACGAGGTACACCCAGACCGGCGCGATATCCAGGATCCGGTGCATCAGCGAATTCATGTCCGCCACGGTACCGACGGGGCCGGTCAGCCGCGGGGCCGGTCGCACGATCCGGGCGGGCGCAACGATTTTCGGGCGGCTCCGGGCGGTTCGCGGTCCGGCTCAGCGGGTCACGTCCGCGCCGAGGAACGCGTCGAGCAACTTCGCGGTGGCCTCGGCCGGGATGCCGTGATCCGCGCCACCGGGCACCTCCGCGTAGTGGGCGCGGGCGAGGCGGGCGGGCAGGGCCTCGGCGGCGGAGCGGACGCCCGGCCAGGATTCGGGGCTGCTGATCACCAGGGTCTCGATATCGATGCTGGCCATCTCCTCGGTGGGCAGGTTGGGCGGGCGGCAGATGGCGGCGTCGTAGACCACCGTCTGGGCGATCGCCTCCAGGTGTGGCCGGATCGGTGACCGCTTGACCTGCTCGACCACGGCCGGGGGCAGGCCGATGCCTTCGAGCTGCATCAATTCCACGGCGGCGCCGCGCTCACCGCGGGCGATCAGGTCGGCCAGTCGTTCGGGCAACCGCCTCGGCGTGTGATCGGCCAGGCCGCCCAGCGCGAACGGCGGTTCGTAGAGGGCCAGGCGGGTGATGCGCGAGCCCGCGGCGGCGGCGCGCAGGGCCAGGATGCCGCCGGAAGAGAAGCCGAAAACCGCTGCGCTGCCGCCGATCTCGGCGATGACTGCGTCGAGGTCCTCGATCTCGCGACGCACGTCGTAGCGCGCGGCGTCGTCGGGGGCGAGGGCGTCGGTGCTGTCGCCGCGACCGCGGCGGTCCGGTCGCACCACGGTGTAGCGGTCGGCGAGCCGCTCGGCGAGGGCCGCGCAGGTGGCGCTGTCATTGAAGGCGCCGGGCAGGAACACGATGGCCGGGCCGGCGCCGGCGCGGTGATAGGCGATGGTGGTGCCGTCGGCGGAAGTCACGGTGGGCATGATCGTCTCCGGTCTGTGGGTGGACTCGATACCGGATCGACGAACGGGAATCCCGGCGATGGACAGCCGCGGTCGGCATAGTGATGTCCATCCGCGTCCGTCCCGTTCGTCGTGCGGGGGAAAGGAGACGACCATGCGATATCTCTTGCTGATCAGCGCCGACGAGAGCCGGGTCGACGAGCACCGCACCGACGACGGGATGAGCGAGTTCCGGGCCTGGCTCGACGACCTGCTCGCCCGCGGCGTGCTCACCGCCCACGAGGGCCTGCATCCCAGCCACACCGCCACCACGGTCCGGGTGCGCGGGGACGAGGTGCTGCTCACCGACGGGCCGTTCACCGAGGCGAAGGATCAGATCGGCGGGTTCGCGCTCATCGAGGTCCCGGATCTGGACGCGGCCATCGAGATCGCGGCCCGGCATCCCGCCAGCCGGTTCGGGCAGATCGAGATCCGGCCGGTGCTGACGCCGTGACCGAGGTCGACGCCGCGATCACCGCCGCCTTCCGCACCGAATGGGCGCGGCTGGTGGCCACCCTGATCGGCGGGCTCGGCGACTGGGACCTGGCCGAGGAGTGCGCGCAGGAGGCGTTCGCGCTGGCCTGGCGCACCTGGCCGCGCGACGGCGTGCCCGAGCGGCCCGGCGCGTGGCTGCTGACCGCGGCCCGGCGCCGCGCCGTCGACCGGCTGCGCCGCGAACGCGTTGGGGCCGGGAAGCTGCGGGAACTGGCCCGCACCGAGATCCCCGATGCGGGAGAGGCCGTGTCCGGCACCGACATTCCCGACGATCGGCTGCGGCTGATCTTCACCTGCTGCCATCCGGCGCTGGCGTTCGAAGCGCAAGTGGCGCTGGCGCTGCGCACCCTGACCGGGCTGACCACCGCCGAGATCGCCCGTGCGTTCGGCGTTCCCGAGCCGACCATGGCCAAACGGCTGGTGCGGGCCAAGCAGAAGATCCGCGACGCGGGCATCCCGTATCGGGTGCCGCCCGCGCATCTGCTGCCCGAGCGCACCAATGCCGTGCTCGGGGTGATCTATCTGCTGTTCAACGAGGGCTATCTGGCCGGGGCGGGGCCGGATCTGCAACGGCCCGATCTGGCGGCGGAGGCGCGGCGGCTGGCCGCGCTGGTGGTCGAGTTGATGCCCGACGATCCCGAGGCGGGCGGACTGAATGCGCTTGTCCTGCTCCAGCAGTCGCGGGCCGCGACCCGGACTCTGGACGGGGTGCTGGTGCCGCTCGAGGAGCAGGATCGGGGTCGGTGGGATCGGGAGCTGATCGCGGCGGGGCTGGCCGAGTTACGGCGCACCGCGCGCCGGGATCGGCTGGGGCCGTATCAGTTACAGGCCATGATCGTCGCCTGCCATGTCACCGCCGCGGGCCCGGAACAGACGGATTGGGCGCGGATCGCCGAACTGTACGAGGCATTGCGGGCCCGGATCCCCTCCCCCACGGTGGCTTTGAACCGGGCCATCGCCGTGGCCATGCGCTCCGGGCCCGAGGCGGGTTTGGCGTTGCTCGACTCGGTGGCCGCTCCGGCCGGGTCGGAGGTGGCCCGGCAGGTCACCGCGACCCGGGCCGATCTGCTGCGGCGGCTGGGCCGCGATGATTGCGCGGCAATCGAATACCGGGCCGCCCTCGACCTCACCGTCAATGCCGCCGAGCGCGACTACCTGCGCCGCCGGTTGGCCGAGGTCGAGGGCTGAGGGTCAGTCCGCCCGCGTGCGGGTCAGCAGCAGCAGGGGGCGTCCGGTCGAAACCACCCAGTGCTCCCAGGCATTCAGGCCGACCAGGACCGCGGTCACCGCGGCCAGCGTCACGATCTCCGGCAGCAGCGCCGAGGCGAGGGTCAGGGCCGCCAGCACCAGTGCGGCGATGAACCGGCCGAGGGTGGCCGCGCCGAACATGCGCCAGCGGGTGAACAGGAACGTCGACACGTACAGCGTCGCGCCGATCGGCAGCAGGAACGCGTTGACGCCGTGCGCGGTCTCGGTCGGATGCTCGACCATGCTGCGCGCGCCGACCGCGACCCCGACCAGGCCGATCACCAGCAGAATGTGGCCGTAGCTGAGCACATCCCGCACCACCGCGCCGCGAACCTGGTTGGTGCGCAACGAATGCTCGACCGCGGAGAACCCGTAGGCGAAGTACAGCCACCACAGGCCGCAGCCGAGCACGAAGATCAGCACGACCGCGATCCACGACATCACGCCCAGATGCGCTTCCGCCGCTTCCGAACCCACCGACGCGACCGTCTCGCCGAGCGCGATGATGACGAAGGTGGCGAACCGCTCCGGCAGATGCGTCGCGCCGAACTGCACCGACTCCATCCGCCGCGCCAGCAGCGCCGGGCCGCCGAAGGCCAGCAGCACCGCGACGATCCAGAGCGCGTCGCGCGCCCCGCCCTGCGGAACCAGCGCCGCGATCACCAGCAGCACCGCCGCGACCAGGGTGATCGTGAACGGATTGACCCAGCTGACGAACACGCCCGCCTCCGAGAACGCCCGCTTGCGCCGCATCTCGGCCCACAGCAGCAGCCGCAGCACCAGATGCGCCACCGCCAGGATCAGCGGCAGCGCGCGTCCGATGAACGCGTGCGGCGCGGCGATGGCGATCACGAACATGCACAGTCCGCACGCGAACAGGAAGATCCGCTGCCGATTCGAGTCCTCGACCCCGTGGACCGACAGCGTCGTCCCCACCCACGACCACCACATGATCGCCAGCAGCAACACCGTCTGCCCGACGGCTCCCCAGCTCTCCCCGGCCACCGCCACATGCGCGGCCTGCGTCACCGCGAACACCAGCACCAGGTCGAAGAACAACTCCGCCCAACTGGCCCGCTCATGCGCCTCACGTAGAGGTTCAGTCACACCCGTAATCCCTGCCTAGCACCATTTCCAGCGCGTTCACTCTAGCCACACCCCATGACCGTTTTGTCCGACCTGCACTCCGCGTCGATCACACCCACCGATCACACCGATCACACCGGGCAGACCACGTCGAGCGCCGAGCCGGTCACGCCGAGCCGTCAACCGGATCACCGCCCGCCGGAGGGCCCGAGGCGATCCCCGCGCACCCGGGCCCGCCCGCGCGGCCCGCGCCCGGCGAACCGCCGCCGCGCGTCGTCGAGCCAATCGGGCCGTTCCCGCCGTAGCCGCCGCACCTCTCCCACGGTCCAGCCACCACCCAGCTCCGGCAGATCGGTGACCGCGATATCCAGCCGGGCCGCCGCGGCGGCCCGCTTCAACGGCCGTGTCGCCGAGTCCATTCGGCTTCGTTGTGCGTTCATGCCATCCAGGCTGCGCCGCGATCCAGCCACCCCGCGCCAATACCAGAACTTCGCACCCCGCCACCCGACCCAGCCGCTCGGACCCCGATCACGGTCGCCAAATGGACTCCGAGTCACCGTGCGCCGCATTCGGATCCAGCTGGAGTCGGTCGATGGACTCGCCTACCGGAGGTCCGGCGGGAGCGCACCCGGAAAGGGCGGCGCGAAGCAGCGGCTCCGCACCGCCCTCGGCGACCGTGTCCCGTCAAGGCCGCCAGTCGACGCACCGCAGCCACGCCGCCAGATCCAGCAGCCCCGGGTGCTCGGCCCGCAATTCCGCCAGGTCCAGCGGCCCGTCCGGGCTCTCGTTGAAGTGCGTGAATATCTGCCCGACGTGCGGATCGAACGCCCGGACCTGCTCCAGCGGCACCACCCTGCTGTGCAGGGGCAGCCCGGCGTGCGCTCCGATGATCTCCGCGATCTGCGGCGGGGTCAGGTGGTCCCCGGCCAGCGGCACCGTGCGGCCAAGGAACTCCTCGGGCCGGTCGAAGGCGATCGCGGCGAAGGCGCCGATGGCGCGCGTCGAGATCAGCGCATCGCCACCCTGCTCGCCGACTGAAGCATGCCGCCAGACCACTCAACTCACTGACATCGCAAATTCTCGGTTTCCACAGAAACCCATTTCGACGCCATAATTCACATTTCACATAGCACACCGATTCGACAAACTAACAAACCGACCGACAGTTTTTGTCAGCAATTCCGTCAGCGGTTGCCCGGAGAACCTATCGATGCCTACAGTTGTCCGATCAGCTGGTGGTGCAGGCGTTTTCAGGGGGAGGATCGTGCTCGACGCACGAAATCATCAGGGGAAGTTCGGGGCCGACTACATTCGCGTTCTAGCGTCGGCGGCAGGGCTCATCTGGTCGCAGGACGACGTCGACCTCGACGGCGTCGATCTGTGCCTGAAGGCTCCCGGGCTCACCCCGCGGGGCTTCTCGCCGCGAATAGAAGTCCAGGTCAAGACGGTCGCCAAGCTCCAGGTCCGGCACGGATCGATCGATTTCGACAACCTGGACCAAGCGCAGTACAACAAACTCGCCGGTCAGGATTTCACGGTGCCGCGTTACCTTTTCCTGGTCCACGTTCCGGCCCAGTCCTCCGAATACGCGGACCTGTACACATCGGGACTTCTGCTCCGGCACATCGGATACTGGCTGTCGCTCGATGACCGCGAGCCGTTGACCACCTCCGATCGGCGCCGGAAGGTACGGGTGAAAATACCGGTCAGCAACGTACTCACCGCTGCCAGTCTGCGCGCCCTCGTAGCCAGCAGCTCCGCGGTTCCCGCCTGATAGCGACCGCCTCATGCACAATAACCCGCCGATCGACGACGTCGTCCGCTATCTGAGCGCTCACGGCTGGACGGTCTCCGGCCGATGGCGCAACGGAAGTATCTGGAGTCTCGGGGATTTCGAGGTTCTGGTGCCACCGTCGGACTCGATGATCGACACCCGCAGCAGGTTGCGGGAGTTGACGCTCTGCGTCGCCGACGCGGAGGATCGGTCCCCGGAGGCCGTGTGGCAGGACCTGAGGGCTCCGGCCCTTGACGTCCTCTCGTACCGAACGGCTCAGGATGCCGAGTCGATTGAGTTCTCAGCAGCGTCCCGGACCGTTCTAGCGCTCGGTGAACTGATCTCCGTCTGCGCCGCCGAGGTGATCGACGGAGCCCGTTCATTGATTCCAGGTGTCACCACCACTCGTGATCGGGTTCGCGAGCTACTGAACGAATCCCGGCTGTCGATGACCGGCAAACCGCTGACCCTGAAAGTCGGTTTCCCGATCGGAGACGGCGATCCGAACCATGTGAGCCGACGTACGACGGTGCGGATCTCAACGATGTCGGCCGCAGTGCTCCAGGCAGCGGATGTCCCCGAGGCCCACTCGACCGAATACCTCGCGCGCCACGGTGTATCCGCGGCCGAGTGTCGTGCGTTCGCGGAACTTATCGGACCGGACAACCCCCAAGCTTTCGAACTCGACTTCCATTGGTCATGGCTTGCGCCTCGCCCCGACGAAACCGTGTCGGTCCCGGCAGAAGCGGGCGAGCGGGTCCGCGGACTGAGCAACCGTCGTGCCCGTCAGCAGCCGGAGCCGGTGTCCGGAGTCGTGCGGGGATCGATCATCGCGCTGTCCGACGATCCCGGCGGCGCTCGGCGCCGCATCAAGATCCGAGGGACGCTCGAGCTCGACGGCGCAGCCGCCGAGGGAATTCGCACCGTCACGGTTACAGCACCCGACGACAGGACCTACGCGACCGCGTTGTCCGCCCATCGCGACGGCCACACGGTTCGCGCGGCGGGGTCCACCACACGTCATCGCCGCGGGACGGAAATCACCGTCGCGTCGGATGGATTCACTGTCATCGACGACGCACTCTCATGAAAACCATGGAAAGGTACCGGAACCCAGATGTCCATCGACCGTCTGTCGCTGAATGAGCGCTGTGTCCTGTTCGTATTGATGGCGGAAGCGCGAGAGCTCACCAACGCCGAGCTCCACGATGCGGCGGGCATCAAACTCGACGGCAGGAACCGCAGACATCTCAATGACCTCGACCTGGTCGCCAGCACGATGGTAAATCGCGCCTTCCTGCACGAACTCACCGACCGGGGCGCGGTGTGGTGCGCTGAGGAGCTGTCGCGCGAACGGCCGGACAAGTCCGGGAGCGCGGGCGGAGCCCTGTACTCCGTGCTGGCCGGGCTGCGTCGGCACCTCGACGATACCGGGCAGTCCTTGGCCGATGTCTTCCGTCCGGATGTGGCCGGACAAGTCGAAGCGGCCTACCTGGAACTGACATCCGGGGACGGCACCGCGCTGCGGTTGACGCAATTGCGCGAACGGCTGAACGAACTGCCCAGGGGAGAGATCGATAGGGCGCTCGAACTGCTGTCGCGTCGCGACGACGTCCACATCCGTGCGGAATCGGACCAGCGGACGCTCACCGATCGGGACCACACCGATGCACTCGTACTGGGCGGCACCGCAAGGCATCTGCTCGCGATCGAGGTGTCACGGTGAACGAGGAGCAGTACCACGCGCTCGCCTCGGTTCAATTCAGCAGCGCGCTGGGGCCAGACGCCGTGTGGAGCCCGATGACCTACCACGTCGACGGCTTGCATTCGCGAGCGATCGACGCCATCACCCGCGCCGTCGCAGCCGCCAGGAACCGGCCCGGCATCTCTCCGACCGGCATCGCCCTCACCGGTGACGCCGGTGTCGGCAAGACGCACATGCTCGGCTGGCTCAGACATCATGTGCAGCAACAGGGCGGTTCGTTCTTCATGCCCAAATTGCTCGACGGCCGATCGTTCTGGACCGGTGCCGTACACGGGGTCGTGACCCGCCTGTCGGACTCCGATGGCGGACAACTCGGCAGGATGCTGGATCTCCTGGTCGAGCGAACCCAGTGTGGTTCCGAGCTCCGGATGCGCCTGCGGGGCAACATCCCCTTGAGCCGCGGGGACCTCGACACGTTCGTGGAGCGGGTAGCCGATCTGGATCCTAGTGTCGCCCTTGAATGTCAGGACACGCTGCGCGCCCTCGTCCTCTTCCAGGCGAACGGGAAGGAGCAGAAGGAGATCGGCCGCAGCTTCCTGATCAATGAGGAAGGCATAGAAGACGGCGAACGCGCCGTCTGGGGCTTCCGCGACGGTGCGCGGATCCCGCAGCTGGTCTTCAACGACCTGTCCCGACTGTTCGCCCTCACCGGCCCGATCGTGCTGGCCGTGGACCAAATCGACAGCGTGATAGCCAGATCCGGGCAGTCCGGCAGGGACGAACTCGCCAATCAGCTGGCGGATGGGCTCATGCGGATGCGCGAGGAAACCACGCGGACCCTGATCGTGGCCGCGTGTATTCCGAGGTCGTGGGAGCTCATCGCCACCCGCGCGGTGAACTCCGCGGTCGACCGTTTCTCGCAGGTCGAACTGTCGACCGCGATGCCGTCCGCCGCCGTCGCCCGGGCGATCGTCGAGCGCCACCTCGGAAGCATCTACGGTGAGGCAGGTTTCGAGCCGCCGTACCCAACCTGGCCGGTACGACCCGTGGCGTTCGATGATGTCTCGGTCCCCAGCTTCACTCCACGCAGGCTCCTCCAAATGGTGGAGGAGCACGTGCGGCGATGCCTGGACGAGAACGCGGTCAGCGAGCTCGAACAGTTCGGCAAACCATCCCGGGACACCGCACGAATCGCAACACCACCGACCGCCGGCGAATTGAGTCTGTGGGACGACCGATTCGCTTCCCTGCGTGAGATGGCGGACATCCTGAACCCGCTGGATCCGGAACGCGAGGACGAGCGGATGCCCGCGCTGATGGACGCGGCGCTGCGCTGCTACATCCGCGAACAAGATGCCAGCGGTTCCGCGCTGACGATCGACCCGCGCACCAAGGTCCAGCCCGCCCTCCACGGCCGATTGCGCCGCACACTCGACGAAGCAACAGAGGACGAAGAGCACTGGAGCTTCCGAGCGATCGCGCACGGCCATCACTCCGCGGTGCTGTCCCGCCTGCGGTCCGCCTGCCTCGAAGCGGAGATCGAGCCGGGCAGCCCGAAGCGGCATCTGGTGGTCCTGCGCAACACCCCGTTCTCATCGGGCAAGGCCACGGTGAAGGCGGTCGCCGAGCTGGAGGCCGCGCATGGAGTCGCGATCCCGATCTCGGAGGACGACCTACGAACCTTCACCGCACTGGAATCCCTGCTCACCGATTTCCGGATGACACCGGGGTTCGGAGATTGGCTCGAGGCGCGGCGCCCGGCGACCCGAACCCACCTGTTCAACCAATTCCTCACTCCGGCGCCTTACCGAGTCGATGTGCCCGCGCCGCCTCGGAACGGCGCCACGAACCCGGGCATCGAACCGTTGAAGGACGACCAGCAAGCCCCCACGGTCACCCGCGACCCGTCGGTCGAGCCATCGATACCCCTGGGCCGGGATGCCAAGACCGGCGCGGAATTCCAGATACCGCTGATTCAGTTGCGCAAGCACACGGTCATTTTCGCGGGCAGCGGGTCGGGAAAGACCGTCCTGCTGCGGCGACTCGTGGAAGAAGCGGCTTTGCAGGGTGTTTCGTCGATTCTGGTCGACACCAACAATGACCTCGCCCGTCTCGGCGATCCGTGGCCGTCGCCGCCGGGAACCTGGTCCCAGCACGACCCCGAACGGGCAACGCGCTACTTCGACGACGTCGAGGTGGTCGTCTGGACGCCACGCCGTGAGGCCGGACGCCCGATAGCACTCAACCCGCTGCCCGATTTCGAGGGAGTGGTCGACGATCCCGATGAGTTCCGGACCGCCATCGACGCATCGGTCGCCGGCCTCCTACCGCGGACCGGCCTGGCCGGACGCAAACTCCCCACCGGAACCGCGGTCCTGACGGAGGCACTGACCTACTTCGCCAGGCGTGGCGGCAAAGAACTGGCCGACTTCGTGGCACTGCTAGCCAACCTTCCGGACGATGTCAGCACGGTCCGGAAGGCCGCCCAGCTGGCCGAGGAAATGGCCGACCAATTGCATGCGGCCATGATCAACGATCCGGTATTCGGCGGGGCGGGCCAGCGCCTCGATCCAGGAGCGCTGCTGACCCCGGCAGGCGGCAGCAGAGCGCGTGTGTCGGTGATCAGCTGCATCGGACTCGCGACGCCCGAGCAACGGCAGACGTTCGTCGGGCAGCTGGAGATGGCGCTGTTCGCCTGGATCAAGCGCAACCCGGCGACCGACCGCCCGCTCGGCGGACTCCTGGTTCTGGACGAGGCTCAGACCTTCGCACCGTCACGCCAAACGACGCCGTCCAGCGCGAGTACACTCACGCTCGCGACCCAGGCCCGCAAGTACGGGCTGGGGCTCGTGTACGCGACCCAAGCACCGAAGGCCCTGCACCCCTTGGTCACCGGCAATGCCGCCACCCAGATAATCGGTCTGCTCAACGCACCGGTGCACATTCAGGCCGCCCAGGAACTGGCCCGCGCCAAAGGCGGTCGGCTGGACGATATTTCCCGCTTGCCCGCCGGGCGCTTCTACGGCGCCACCGAGGGAGTCGGCTTCACCAAAATCGATGTGCCGATGTGCCTCAGCCATCACCCGTCGAGCGCTTTGACCGAGGAGGAGGTGCTGAGACGCGCTCGCGGTGAGCGTTGAGGTGCCTCAGTCCAGACCTATATCCAGTCGATTCCAGCTGATCGTGACGTCGAGTGGGTCGGCGACGTCGACAGCCAACGCGTCGCCGCGCGCCCGCAACGACACGGTCTCGCTGATATACGTGCCGTCCGCGGTCAGCCTGAGCATTTCGATGGACGCGGCAGGGCCGTCGTCCTGGACCATGCGGACGATCCAGTAGGAGGGGATTCCGAGTCTCGCGTACTCCGCCCGTTTCTCGACGAGGTCCGCGGTCACGGTGTTGGGGGACACGACCTCGACGACCAGCAAGGTGTCCGAAGCCATCGGCTTCGTCTTCCATCTCCCCCGCGGCTCATCGATACAGCGGTACACGATGGCGTCGGGCCGCTTGTAGTGGAACGGGACCTCGGAGATCAGCATGTCGAGTTCACCGCTGGCCCGCAGGCAGGGTAGATCGCCGGATCGTTTGGATACCGCCTCGCGCAGGGCGCCTTTGATGTTGTCGCTGATCGCAACATGATTGGGCGACGGAGACTCACAGTGCACGATCATGCCGTCGCGAATTTCCACTGTGCGGGCGATGTCCTCGGGCATGGCCAGATACATGGCCATATCGACGATCGGGATCGTCGTACGCAGCCACGACCAGTCGTCCGCCTCGCTCACGCGCCACAGAATACTCCAGCGACCGCTGCGACAACCCCTCCCACGAGACCGTCCACCCAGGGTCGGTGGGCCGAACTCGATAACGATTCCGCCAACTGACCTACTGGGCGGTAGGCCATCTTCTAGGGTCGGCGGGATCCCCTCCCCGCTGCACCACCAGGACTCTCTCGTGAAACTGAAACACTGCCTGTCCGCAATTGCGATGATCGTTGCCGCCGGCCTGACCGGCATCACTCCGGCCGGTGCCGACAGCGGAAAGTATGTGGCGCTCGGCGATTCGTATGCGGCGGGGGTGGGTATCTCGAACATTCTCGACAAGACCTGTTCGCGGTCGGATCGCAATTACGCGCATCTGTTCGCGGCGCAGCGTGGGTATGCGCTCACCGATGTCACGTGCGGTGGGGCGACCATCGACTCGGTGACCAGCACTCAGCTGTCGGCCGTCACTTCGGACACCACCCTCGTCACGCTGGGGGTCGGCGGCAATGATGTCGGGTTCGGGCAGTTGGTGAAGGATTGCGTGCTCGCGGGCACGATCGGAACGGGTAGCGGGACAGGGAGTCTCGCCACCGGTAGCGCCAGCGGCAGTGCCGGGGCGGTCGCCGAGCTGGTGGCCGGCTGCAAGAACAAGTACGCGGCGGCGATGCCGGGGCGGTTGTCGATGACCGCGGCCAAGCTCGCGCAGTTGCTCGCCGCCATTCGGACGCAGGCGCCGCAGGCGCGCATCGTGCTGGTCGGGTACCCGAAGATCCTGCCCGACAACGCATCTCTGTGCGCGGGCCGCCAACCGGTGCTCGCCGCCGATGTCGACTGGATTCGGGACGGCGTGATCGGTGGTCTCAACACCATGCTGCGCTCGCAGCCGGGCACCACGTACTTCAGCACCTACGAGCTGTACGACGGCCACGATGTCTGCGAAGCCGTTCCGGACCGCTGGGTCAACGGCACCTCCGTCGACAATGGCGAAGGCGCGCAGTTCCATCCGAACCAGTACGGCCACGCCGCCACCGCGCAGCAGATGATCGCCGCCCTCTGATCGCGTCAGGCGGCCATGTGCTGGAGGTTCTCGCAGACCAATGTGACGCTGTTGTACAGCATTTCGCCGGGGCCGTCCCGCAGGGCGGAGACCTCGATCTTGGACGGCCACGCGTGCTCGAGCAGGTAGCTCGGAACCGGGGTGCCTTCGCCGTCGTACATCGTCAGGGTGCAGTCGCGGCGCGCCACGGCCATCTGGCCATTGCGCGCCGACTGGTGCCAGGCCCACAGGTCGGCGGTGCCGGTGCGACCTCGGCACAGCGTGACCTGGGGCGGCTTGACCCTACCGGGCAGTTGGATCGGACCGCCGCCACCGCCTTCGAGGTAGGCCACCGGTTCGATTTCCGACACGATGCCGCCCAGTTCCGCGAAGGACGCGATCTGGAGGCCGTCTATGACGATGACGAAGGATGAAATGGTCGTGAGTTGCGGCATTGGCATCATGCGCTCCTCGGCCGATCGGACGCCCGGCAAGCATCCGCCTTCGATCCAGTGTAGGAACCACGGGACGCCCGGCAACAGCGAATCGATCGCATAGCTACCTTCAGGCAACATGCCCGCCGGTCGGGACGCTATTCGAGAATTCCGGTCGGACGCGCGATACCGGCGACATCGCAGAGCGCGAAGTAGGCGTCCTGGATGGTCTTCGAATCGACCACACCCGCCACATTGCCGTCGGCGTCGAGGTCGATGAACGCGCCCTCGACGATGAACAGGACATCGGAGTCCTCGGCGACGGTGAGGGTGTGGACGGACCCGGCGGGCTCGTGGATGAACGTCCCGGCGGTGTAGTGGATGCCCTGCTCGGCGTAGAACCAGTCCCCGGAGAAGGTGTACGCGTTCACCGCACCGGTGTGCTTGTGCGTGGGCAGGCTGAACCCGGCCTTGAACCGATTGCGCAGCACGAAACCCGACGGCGAGACCCGCAGCAGCTGCAAGCCGACGTCACCCGCCCACACCCAGGGGATATCGGCTTCGTTCACGTGGCCTACGAGCGGTTGCTGCAACATGAAGCAAACGCTAGGTCAAGAACCTTGCGCCGGAAGCAAATCCGACATATCGGGAACGTGGCGTTCCACACTCCGACGATTGTCCGTCGGCGCCGAACTGGGCGGACAGCACCCCGGGCGGCGCCCATTCCGGCTATGGCTTCGACGCGGTTTCGGGGGCGCCGTCGGCATCGCGAATTCGGTCCGGCAGGGACAGTTTCACGATGGTGCGCAGAGTGAGCAGATACTGCACCACGATACTTCGGCAGGTGTAGGGCAGCCCGTACTGTACGGCGAGGCCCCGGACTTGCCGGGAGACGGCCGGCAGACGGTTACTCGGCAAGTCCGGGAACAAGTGGTGTTCGATCTGGTATCCCAACGACCCGGTCAAGATTCTCCCGACCGGACCGGACGGGAAATTCGCGCTTCCGAGGAACTGCCGCAGATACCACTCCCCGCGGGTCTCGGTGGCCAGATCGCGTCGGGTGAATTTCTCGGCGCCGTCGGGGAAATGGCCACAGAAAGTGACGATCTGCTCCCAACTGTTCTTCGCGACGTTGGCGGCCAGGTTGGCGCGGATCGTCGACTTCCAATTCCGCCTCGACAATGCGGGGAAGGCGACGTAGTCCTTGAAGAGCTGTTTGCTCGCCTTGCGGAATATCTCGACGCCGGCCGCCCGCAGCTCCTGCGGATCCTTGCGGCCCGCCACGACCTTCGGGATCTCCAGATGATAGATGCACATCCCGAACTCGTAGAGCATCGAGATCGGCACGACGTACACCGCGTTGCCCAGATGGTAGGGGCGCCAACGACGATCGCGAGTGACGCGCAGCAGCCCGTACCCTTCGTCCGGATCCATCCCGATCACGTTGGCGAAAACATGATGCTGGTAGTTGTGCGCCTTCTTCCAGTGCGCCGCCGGCATCGAGTGATCCCATTCCCAGGCGGACGAATGTATCTCGGGGTCATTCATCCAGTCCCACTGGCCGTGCATGACATTGTGTCCGATTTCCATGTTCTCGATCACCTTGGACAAGAACAACAGTCCGGTGCCGAGCCACCAACTGCTCCTTCTGCCGGAGTCGAGGAGCACCAGCCGCGCGCCGACCTCGAATGTCCGCTGGACCCTGATCAGGTTCCTGATGTAACGCGCGTCCCGCTCACCGAGGTCGTGCTCCACCGATCGTTTGATCTCGTCGAGCCGGTCTCCGAACTCGCGAACATCTTCGGATGTCAGATGGGTGTAGGCCGCTACGTCGGTGATGGCCATCAGTGCGCCCCGGCCGATCGCAGTCGACCGAGCAAACGTGATTCGGACAGTGCCATCAACGCTCCAATCTGCGGTGAGATCGATCTGCATCGAAAGGTGCTGCAAGGGTGAACCCGTCTGCCCACGTCGCGCCGTTGCTTGCGACGACAAACTCGCGGACGCCGGGCCGGTCCAGCCTGTCAGAATACCGCGTGAGGCGCCTGCCACGTGATAACCCACTATTCGCTGGCACGGAATGTCATGCGGGATACCCGACTTGGTCGAGGATCCGCTACGACCCGACGGGCCCGGCCTGCCGATCGGCACCCGCCGCACGCCCGTTCACCACGAGCGTCATCACACCGACGTGTGGTCAGCCTTCCGCGGCGAGCTGGCCGCAGGCGGCGGCGATCTCCTGGCCCCGAGTGTCACGGACGGTGCAGGTGACGCCCTGCGCCTGGACACGCCGGACGAACTCGTCCTGGACCGGCTTCGGGGACGCGTCCCATTTGCTGCCCGGTGTCGGGTTGAGCGGGATCAGGTTGACATGAACCAGGGGGCCGAGGGCCTTGTGCAGCTTCTTGCCCAGCATGTCGGCGCGCCAGCCCTGATCGTTGATGTCGCGGATCAAGGCGTACTCGATCGACACCCGGCGACCCGACTTGTCCGCGTAATAGCGTGCGGCGTCGAGGACTTCGGCGACCGGCCAGCGATTGTTGACCGGTACCAACGTGTCTCGCAGCTCGTCGTCGGGGGTGTGCAGCGAGACTGCCAGCCGCACCGACATGTCCTCGTCGGCGAGCTTGCGAATAGCCGGCGCCAGCCCGACGGTGGAGACGGTCACCGAGCGCTGCGAGATGCCGAAGCCCTCCGGCGACGGGGACGTGATGCGGCGGACCGCGTTCACCACGCGCTTGTAATTGGCCAGCGGCTCACCCATGCCCATGAACACGATGTTGGACAGGCGGCCGGGTCCACCGGCGACCTCGCCGTCGCGCAGGGCGGCCGCGGCGGCCCGGACCTGATCGACGATCTCGGCGGTCGACAGGTTGCGGTTCAGGCCGCCCTGACCGGTGGCGCAGAACGGGCACGCCATGCCGCAACCCGCCTGCGACGAGATGCACAGGGTGTTGCGGTCGGGATAGCGCATGAGCACCGACTCGAGCAGGGTGCCGTCATTGGCGCGCCACAGCGACTTGCGGGTGGTGCCGTCATCGCATTCGATGTGCCGGATCTCGGTCAGCAGTCGCGGGAACAGCGCCTCCGCGACCTTGGACCGCATCGCCTCGGGCAGATCGGTCATCTGATCCGGGTCGGCGACCAGGCGGCCGTAGTACTGGCGCGCGATCTGGTCGGCGCGGAACTTGGGCAGGCCGAGCTCCTCGACCACCGCCTTGCGCTCCCGCGAATCGAGGTCGGCGAGATGCCGCGGCGGCATACCGCGACGAGGGGCGTCGAAAACGAGGGGCAACGGGGTAGTCATAACCCTTCCAGTGTTCCATCCGAAACACGCGTCCGGAGCCGCGGGGTGCGATGCGCTCGTCACATACGGGGCTGGTCGGCGGCTACGCGATCGGTCAGAGCAGGGCGGTCAGCACCAGCCACGCCACGAAAGCCGACGGCAGCATGGAGTCGAGCCGATCCATGATCCCGCCGTGCCCGGGCAGCAGCGTGCCCATGTCCTTGATGCCCAGTTCCCGCTTCACCTGCGATTCGATCAGGTCGCCGCTGGTCGCCACCAGCACCAGCCCGACGCCGAGCAGCACGCCGATCATCGAATTCGCCTGGAGCAGCAGCGTCACCGTCAGCAGACCGCCGATCACGCAGAACACCAGCGAACCGCCGAAGCCCTCCCAGGACTTCTTCGGGCTGATGTGCGGCACCATCGGGTGCTTGCCGAACAACACGCCCGCCACGTAGCCGCCCACGTCGGAGCAGACCACCAGGATCATGAAGGTCAGCACCCGCAGGTTGCCCTTGTCCTCGGACAGCATCAGCACCGCGAACGAGGCCAGCAGCGGAATCCAGGTGAGCGTGAACACCGAGATCGCGGTGTCGCGCAAGTAGTTTCGCGGGGTGGCCGTCAGGCCGTGGTCGAACAGCCGCCACACCATGAGGGTGAGCGCCGTCGCGCCGAACGCGCCCAGCACGCCCTCCGGTCCGACCGGCCAGGCCAGCCACACCACCGCCTGCCCGCCGACCAGCAGCGGGATCCGGGGCACCAGCACGTCGGCCTCACGCAGCCGCTTGGTCACCTCCCAGGTGGCCACCGCGACCGCGACCGCGATCACGCCGACGAGCACCTTCGGGGCCCACAGCAGGATCGCGATCAGGGACAACCCCAGCCCGAATCCGACGCCCAGCGCCGCGGGCAGGTTGCGGCCCGCCTTCGACGCGGGCGCGCTCGGCTTCCCATCCGAGGCGGCCCCGCCCGCATTGTCCGGCGTGGCCGAATTCGCGGCCGGCTGCTCGGCCGGCGATGCGGTGGCTTCCTCCGGCAGCTCGCCGGTGGAGGCAGTCTCTTCGGCCACGATTGTCCCGTCGCTCACTTGTCGTCCGTTCCCTACCCCCGGCCGAAGCTCGGCCGTCCTAGACCTCGAGCAGTTCGCCTTCTTTGTGCTTCACCAGCTCGTCGATCTGCGCGACGTACTTCTGCGTGGTCTTGTCGAGTTCCTTCTCGGCGCGACCGACCTCGTCCTCGCCCGCCTCGCCGTCCTTCTGGATGCGGCCCAGCTCTTCCATGGCCTTGCGGCGCACGTTGCGGATCGAGATCTTCGCGTCCTCGCCCTTGGACTTGGCCAGCTTGACCATTTCCCGGCGCCGCTCCTCGGTCAGCTGCGGGATCGAGACCCGGATGATGTCACCGTTGTTGGTGGGGTTCACCCCGAGATCCGAATTGCGGATCGCGGTCTCGATCGGCTGCATCTGCGCCTGCTCGTACGGCTTGATCACGACCATGCGCGGCTCGGGCACGGTGATCGAGGAGATCTGGGTGATCGGCGTCATCGAGCCGTAGTACTCGACCACGATCCGCGCGAACATACCAGGATTCGCGCGACCGGTCCGGATCGAGGCCAGGTCGTCCTTCACCACCGAGACGGCCTTCTCGAACTTTTCCTCGGCGTCGAAGAGCGCTTCTTCAATCACGGCGTTTCCTCCACTGCGTCATGGTTCTTGTCGTCGGTCACGACCGGACCAGGGTGCCGATCTTCTCACCGGCGACGGCGCGGGCGATATTTCCCTTGGTCAACAAATTGAACACCAGCATCGGCATCTGGTTGTCCATACACAGGCTGAAAGCGGTGGCATCGGCGACCTTGAGGCCCCGCTCCAGCGCTTCCTTGTGGGTGATCTGGGTGAACATGGTGGCGTCGGGGTCCTCCCGCGGGTCCGCGGTGAAGACGCCGTCCACGGCCTTGGCCATCAGCACCACTTCGGCGCCGATCTCCAGGGCGCGCTGCGCGGCGGTGGTGTCGGTGGAGAAGTAGGGCATGCCCATACCGGCGCCGAAGATCACGACGCGGCCCTTCTCCAGGTGCCGCTTGGCGCGCAGCGGCAGATACGGTTCGGCGACCTGACCCATGGTGATGGCGGTCTGCACCCGGGTGTCGATGCCCTGCTTCTGCAGGAAGTCCTGCAGCGCAAGGGAATTCATGACGGTGCCGAGCATGCCCATGTAATCCGAGCGGGCCCGCTCCATGCCGCGCTCCTCGAGCTCGGCGCCGCGGAAGAAGTTGCCGCCGCCGATCACCACGGCCACCTGGACGCCGTCCTCGACGACCTCCGCGATCTGCTCGGCGACCGCCTGCACCACATCCGGGTCGAGCCCGACACGGCCACCGCCGAACATCTCGCCACCCAGCTTGAGGAGCACTCGGCGATAGCCCTTGCGATCGGGGGCGGTATCCGGGTCCGTCATCGGTCTCCTTGTCCAGACGTTCGAGCGTGCGCAGGCACATGAAAGGACCATCCCGGCCGACGAATTGCACGGGACGGCAACAAAGCTCCGTCTATCCTGCCTCACGACCGGCGGCGGCCGTGAGGCGACCCTCGTATCGGCCTACCGGTTCGTAACATTCCGGGCGCGCGTGGGTTCGGTCGGCAACCGCCGGAGCAACCGGGGAGCAATGCCGCGGAAAGAATGACTCCGGCATGACAATGAGGTGCCACCAAGAAACCAGGGGCACGCATTCAGATTTAAAGCACTAGCATTTCACATACTGTCGGCGCGTGAACACCAAGCACCGAGCGGTCCGAACCGGACTCGCCGCCCTCGCCATCGCCGGCTCCCTGGCCGCCTTCACCGGCCCGGCCGCGGCCGACATCCCGCTCGAGACGCCCGTGGCGTCCACCCCCACCGATATCGCCGGACTCGCCACCGGAAGCGGCGGGAAAGTGGACGGCACCGAGGGTGGCGGCGGCACCGGCTCGGCCTCCGGTTCGGTGACCGGCAGCCAAGCGCCGTTCAACAGCCTCAGCTCGATGCCCGTCGGCGGCAATCCCCTCGCGTACACGGTTCTCAAGGCCCTCGGCTACGTCCCCTGCGCCCAGATCGACGGCCCCTCCAGCACCATCATCGGCAGCATGGCCGCCATGCTGATCATGCTCACCTCCGGCATCAGCTACGACGTCGGATGTGCGTCATGACCGGGAACCGCGCGGTCCGCGCCGGACTTGCCACCCTCGCCCTCGGCGCCGCGCTCACCGTCGCAGCGGGCCCCGCGGCCGCAGCCGGAATACCGCTCATGCCTGTCGGCGACAACTCGGCGACACCGGTCTACAGCCCGCTCGATCTCCTGTCGACCGGCAGCGGCGCCCTCTCCTACCTGCTCAACCCGCCGAAGCCGTCGACCGACCCCTGCCGCGGGATGTGCGGCTGATCGAGCACGAAAAAGGCCCCTCGCTCATCGGAAACCGATGGGCGAGGGGCCTTTTCGAGCTTTCAGGCGATTACGCCTGGCCGACCTCGAAGCGGGCGAAGCGGGTGATGGTGACACCGGCGTCGTCCAGCAGGGCCTTGACGGTCTTCTTGGAGTCGGTGACCGAAGCCTGCTCCAGGAGGACGACGTCCTTGTAGTAGCCGTTGACGCGGCCTTCGACGATCTTCGGCAGCGCGGCCTCCGGCTTGCCCTCTTCCTTGGCGGTCGCCTCGGCGATCTCGCGCTCCTTGGCGACGAGCTCGGCCGGGACGTCCTCGCGGGTGAGGTACTTGGCCTTGAGGGCGGCGACCTGCATGCCGGCGGCGCGGGCGGCGTCGGCGTTGTCACCGGTGTACTCGATCAGCACGCCGACAGCGGGCGGCAGGTCGGTGGCACGCTTGTGCAGGTAGACGGTGGTCTGACCGTCGAAGTCGGCGACGCGACGCAGCTCGAGCTTCTCGCCGATCTTGGCGGCGAGCGCCTGGAGCAGCTGGTCGGCGGTCTGGCCGTCGACGTCGACCGCCTTCAGGGCGTCCAGGTCGGCCGGGCGGGCCTTCGCGGCGGCGGCCACGATGGCGTTCGCGACGTCCTGGAACTCCTGGTTCTTGGCCACGAAGTCGGTCTCGCAGTTGATCTCGATCAGGATGCCGTCCTGCGAGACGACCAGGCCCTCGGCGGTGGCGCGCTCAGCGCGCTTGCCGACATCCTTGGCGCCCTTGATGCGCAGGAACTCGACGGCCTTGTCGAAGTCGCCCGCGTTCTCCTCGAGCGCCTTCTTGCAGTCCATCATGCCGGAGCCGGTGAGCTCGCGGAGCCGCTTCACGTCGGCGGCGGTGTAGTTCGCCATCTCGGGCGAGCCTCCCTGTGTGAGTGAAAGTCTGTGGTGGTCACACCTTGCCGACCGTCATCGAACGACAGCGGTCGGCAAGGTGAACAGATGCCTGGCGGCGGTGGATCAGAAGTCGGCCGGGGTCTTGGTGGCCGGGTCTTCCTTCAGCTCCGCCTCGGCAGCGGTCTCCACGGGGGCCTCGGCGGCAGCCTCGGCCGGGGCAGCCTCGGCCGGAGCAGCCTGCGACAGCAGCTCCTGCTCCCACTCGGCGAGGGGCTCGCCCGCGCCGGCCTCCGGCTTCGAGTCGCCACCGGCACGCGAGGCACGAGCCTGCACACCCTCGGCGACGGCGGAAGCGACGACCTTGGTCAGCAGCGCGGCCGAACGGATCGCGTCGTCGTTACCCGGGATCGGGTAGTCGACCAGGTCGGGGTCGCAGTTGGTGTCCAGGATCGCGATGACCGGGATGTTCAGCTTGCGAGCCTCGCCGACGGCGATGTGCTCCTTGTTGGTGTCGACAACCCAGATGGCCGAGGGAACCTTGGCCATGTCCCGGATGCCGCCCAGGGTGCGCTCCAGCTTGTTCTTCTCACGCGTCAGCATGAGGATTTCCTTCTTGGTGCGACCCTCGAAACCGCCGGTCTGCTCCATCGACTCCAGCTCCTTCAGGCGCTGCAGCCGCTTGTGCACGGTCTGGAAGTTGGTGAGCATGCCGCCCAGCCAGCGCTGGTTCACGTAGGGCATGCCGACACGGGTCGCCTCAGAGGCGATCGACTCCTGGGCCTGCTTCTTGGTGCCGACGAAGAGGACGGTGCCGCCGTGGGCAACGGTCTCCTTGACGAACTCGTAGGCCTTGTCGATGTAGGTCAGCGTCTGCTGCAGATCGATGATGTAGATGCCGTTGCGGTCGGTGAAGATGAAACGCTTCATCTTCGGGTTCCACCGGCGGGTCTGATGACCGAAGTGCGCGCCGCTGTCGAGCAGCTGCTTCATTGTTACGACAGCCATGGCTCCGTAACTTCCTCTCGTTGCTGGTTGACACAGGAATCGGCGATCCCTGCCCTGGCGCCCACGGCCACCGGAACCCTCCGAGAACGAATCAGGGGGACCAGCCGGC
Organism: Nocardia sp. NPDC005825; assembly: GCF_040630175.1. Taxonomy (NCBI): domain Bacteria; kingdom Bacillati; phylum Actinomycetota; class Actinomycetes; order Mycobacteriales; family Nocardiaceae; genus Nocardia; species Nocardia sp. NPDC005825. Next base: position 112,959 of record NZ_JBEXXC010000009.1, on the reverse strand, counting down.
GACACTCACTGTGGGCGCGCGAAGTCGGTCCGCGTTAACGCAAACCGCTGAATCAGTTTACGCAGCGGTTCCGTCAGATCGAAATCGGGCCCGGAACAGAGGCGGATCCGAACCCGTCGACGCAGGTCAGAACGCTGCGCGTGTTCTATTCACAGTACTGAATTTCATCCACACTCGCGGGGCGGGAGGGGCTGGACGACGGTTGCGGGGCGCACGCTGATTCGCATGTCCGCGAACTACTTCGACCCGGAATGTCGCCGCGCTGTTTCGTCGGTCGCGATGGTGGTTATGACGGTCGTCCTGGCCGCGCCCGGGGCGGCCGCGCCCGGCGGGGAGTTCGGGTGGCCGCTCGCGCCGCGGCCCGCCGTGGTGCGAGCGTTCGACAAACCCGAGCACGACTGGCTGCCCGGACATCGTGGCGTGGACCTGAGTGGGAGCCGGGGGCAGGCGGTGCTGGCGGCGGGTGACGGGATCGTGGTGTTCGCCGGAATCGTGGCCGGGAAGCCGGTGGTCTCCATCGATCACCCGGGCGGGTTGCGCACCACCTACGAGCCGGTCACCGCGTCGATCCCGGTGGGCCGCAGGCTGACTCGCGGCACCGTGATCGGCGTGCTCGACGACGGACATCCACCCTGCTCCCCCTGCCTGCACTGGGGTGCCCGGCGCGACGGTGAATACGTCGATCCGCTCGGCCTGATCCATCGCGGGCCGATCCGGTTGAAACCGCTCACAGATCCGTCCACCGGGTCACGAGGCGGGCCATGATGGATCGATGTCGCAGCAGCCCTTCACCTATCCCGACGTCGGCGCGACCGCGGGCGAGTTCCCGGCGGGGTACCACCACTTCCGGCTGCGGCGCCGAATCGGTTCCGGCCGTGCGTTTTTCGACGAGGCCGCCGAACAGGTCCGCACCTACCGCATGCAACGCGGCAGCGGCGTCTTCCAGAACGCGTCGACGCCCGAGGCCCGGCCCGGCACCGACATCACCGTCCGCATCGGATTCGGCCCGATCGGCTTCACCGCGCCCTGCCGTGTCGTCTATGTCGTCGACGAACCGAATCGCCGCGGATTCGCCTATGGCACGCTGCCCGGCCATCCGTTGCGCGGCGAGGAACTCTTCGCCGTCGAATACGACCCCGCCGACGACTCCGTGTACGGAGTCATCGCCTCGTTCTCCCAGCCCGACCCCTGGTACGCCCGCCTCGGCGCACCGGTCGTCCGCCTGGTCCAGCGGTGGTTCTCCGGTCGCTACATCGCCGCGCTCGAGCCCCACTGAGCGGCGCGGACTGCCCCGCATTCGACCGGATCGTGATCGGTCAGCGGTTCGGCATCGCTGACGGCGACGTCAACCTTTGAGGTGAGCGGCGAGGGTGGCGGCCTCCGCGCGGAGACCGGCGGCGCGATCGGCTCCACTCTCGAACTCGGCGTATTCCCTTGCGGCGGTGAGACGTTCGTCGATCTCGGCCCGGACGATGGCGACGACCTGTGCTTCGGTCAGTTCGCGGCGGGGGCGCTCGGCCGCACCGGCGCCGACGGCGCTGCTCTCGATCGCTCCGGCCCGCGCCTCGGAACCGTCGACGGCTTCGGCATTGTCGATCGCGGCCAGCGCCGAGCGCAGGGCGGCGGTGGCATGACGGTCCCGGACTTTCATGGCGGCGCGGAGTGCTGCGCGGAGGCGTTCGCGTAGGGCGGGGGTCTCGGCGGGCGGCGTCGTCATGCCATTCGACGCTACCCGCCGAAATGCCCCAAACCGGATCTCAGCGACCGGGTGTCGCCAGCGGCGATTCGGGTGCCACACGCGGAACCCGCCGGTCAGCGGGGCATCGCGAACCCGCCCCGCCGCTACGCGATCGGTTGAACGGCTGCGGGCGTAGCCTTTTCGCGTTCGGCCAGTTCGGACTTCCAGGTGCGGAAGCCCTCTTCGGTGCGACCGCGTCGCCAGTAGCCGGAGATGGAGGACGCCCATTCGGCGGGGACGGCGCGCTCCTTGCGGATGTAAGGGCGCAGGTCGTGCATGACCGCACGGGCCTCGCCGTGGATGAAGACCTGGACCCGGCCGTCTCGCCAGGGTGCGGAGCGGACGGTGGCGGCCAGCCGATCGCCGGGTTCGGCGTCACCGCGGTGGATCCAGGTGAGGTCCACCCCCTCCGGGTGCGGGAAGGCGAGTTCGTCCGACGGGCCGCCGACCTCGACGAACACCTGGCCGACGGCGTCGGCGGGCAGAGCCGCGCAGGCGGCGGCGATGGCGGGGAGGGCGGATTCGTCGCCGGCGAGCAGGTGCCAGTCGGCGTCGGAGCGCGGGGCGTAGCCGCCGCCGGGGCCGGACAGGTCGATGGTGTCGCCGGGCTGGGCGGCGGCCGCCCAGGGGCCGGCGACGCCCTCGTCGCCGTGGTGGACGAAGTCGATGGCGATCTCCTGGGCGGCGCGGTCGACTTCGCGCACGGTGTAGGTGCGCATGACGTCACCGTCCGGGCCGGGGAAGATCAGTTTGACGTAGGCGTCGGTGCAGTCGTTGGGCTGGAAGGACGTGAAGCCCGGGCCGCCCAACCGGACCCGGATCAGGTGATCGGTCAGGTGAACCGCGTTCTGGACCACCAGCGTGATGCGTGTGCGTGCCAAAGGACACCTCCATGGTCAGTGCATAATTAGGGTTACCTAACTGACGCTAGCACGGGTGTCGATAGGTCGTCGATAGCTTTTCGATAGGCCGTAGATCACCCACCGATTCCCGGGTGCCGACGAACGGGCTGGTCAGGCGCGTGGGTGAGCCTGGTCGTGGACCTTCTTGAGCCGGTCGATCGAGACGTGGGTGTAGAGCTGGGTGGTGGCCATGCTGGCGTGGCCGAGGATCTCCTGCACCACGCGCAGGTCGGCGCCGCCCTCCAGCAGGTGGGTGGCGGCGGTGTGGCGGAACCCGTGCGGGCCCATGTCGGGTGCGCCGGGAATCGCGGAAACCACCTCGTGCACCACGGTTCTCGCCTGCCGGGGGTCGATGCGGCGGCCGCGGCGGCCCAGCAGCAGCGCCCGGCCCGAGTCCGGTGTAGCGAGGGCCGATCGACCGAACCGGAGCCACGCCTCGAGGGCCTGTTCGGCGGGCCCGCCGAACGGCACCGACCGTTCCTTGTTGCCCTTGCCCAGCACCCGCACCAGCCGCCGTTCCCGATCCACGTCCTCGATGTCGAGGCCGCACAGCTCGCTCACGCGAATCCCGGTGGCGTACAGCATCTCCACGATCAGCCGGTCCCGCAACGCCATCGGATCCTGCTGCGCCGCACCCGATTCCGCCGCCTCCATGGCCGCCCGGGCCTGCTCCTTCCCCAGCACCGACGGCAGCACCCGATGCGCTCGCGCCGATCCGAGGCGCGGCCCTGGATCCACCGCCAGCCGGCCCGTATGCGTCAGCCACGCGGTGAATGTCCGCGCCGACGAGGCTCGCCGCGCCATCGTGGTCCGGGCTGCTCCCCCCGCCGCCTGTGCCGCCAGCCACGACCGCAGCAAGGCCAGATCCACTTCCCCCACACCGGAATCCACCGCCCGCGCCAGCAAATGCTCCAGCAATCCGCGAGCATCCCCCACATAGGCCCGCACCGTATGCGCCGACCGATTCCGGCCCAATCGCAAATGCCGGCCGTACTCGGCCAGCAATGCCTCCAAATCCTCGGGCAACCCACTCATCCCCCCACGCTGACCGCATTCCGCCGCCTTTTCAAGCACCCCCGCCGCGCGATCGCGCCACACCGATGCCGGCGGACGCGATCACCGATGCCGTTCATGGGTGGCGGCAATGGCCGCGGCCCCGGAGACCCCCGGCGACCGCATCCGATACCACCCGTCCCCAGCGCAGCCGACGAGGCCCGCGATCTCCAACGCGGACAAGGTGGCTCGCACCGTGGGCAATGCCAGCCCGGTGTCGGTGACCACCGCCCGCGGCAGCCGGGAACCGGTGGCCGGCAGCGCAGCCAGCACCAGCGCCTCGTCCCCGGACAGGTTGTCCTCCGGATCGGCCGGAACGGCTCCCGGCAGCGACAGCCGCAACGGCCCGGCCTCGTCGAGAATGTCCTCGGCCCGAGTCACGATGAACGCCTCCCCCTCCCGGATCATCCGGTGACATCCGATCGAGGCGGCCGAGGTGATCGGCCCCGGCACCGCCATCGCCGGACGCCCCAACCGCCGGCACCACTTCACCGTGTTCCGAGCCCCACTCCGCACCCCCGCCTCCACCACCACAACCCCATCCGCGAGCCCCGCGATCAGCCGATTCCGGGCCAGGAAATGATGCTTCCGCGCGGCCGCCCCCGGCGGATACTCGGTCACCACCAACCCCCGCTCCGCGATCTCCCCCAACAACTGGTCGTGCTGCACCGGGTACGGCCGATCCGGCCCGCACGCGAGCACCGCGACCGTGATGCCACCCACCGCCAGCGCGGCCCGGTGCGCCATCCCATCGATCCCGAACGCTGCCCCCGACACAACCGTCCACCCTCGCGCGGCCAGCTCCCCCGCGATCTCCCCCGTCGCATGATTCCCGTACCCGGTGCTGCACCGAGCCCCCACCACCGCGATCGCCTTCTCGGTCGCCGTCACCAACGACTGCTGCCCCCGCACCCACAACACCAGCGGCACAGCCGCATCCGCGTCATGTCCCGGATCCAACTGCCCCAACCCCAACATCCGCCAGGCGGGCCACTCCCCGTCATCCGGCGTCACCACCCGCCCACCCAATCGCTCGATCAACGCCAGATCCTCCTCCGCCCGCTCCACCCCTCGCCGCAACTCGGTAGGCGCCCGCAACACATCCGGCAACTCCCGCTCCCGCACAGCCCGAGCCGCCTCCACCACCCCCACCGACTCGATCAACGCCGACAACGCCGCACAAGGCCCCTCCACCACCCGAGACAAATAGACCCAAGCCAACCGCCGCTCATCCGCGTCACCGGACCCCGCCGGACCATTCGAGGGCTTGTTCGCGTTGTGGGACATGCCGGTCCACCCCGAGCCGCGACCGAACCGGGTGTGACCGGGGACGGCACCGGTCCGGCCGGAACCAGGACCGACCTCCGCGTCAATCTGCCGGTCGATCGTCCCGTCGGTCCCGCCGACCATCGCCTCCGCGGGCGGGAGGTCGGTTGGATTCGCAATCGCCGCACAGCCTGCGGCAGAGTCGGATTCGATGTCATCGATCCTCGGCCGGGTGGAGCCGGGGTCGTTCGTCATGTCGCTCATGCTCCTCCTCGTTGCCGGAAGCTCAAGGCCTGCAGGACGTCTTGGGCGCTGGGTATGTCGCCGCCGCGCAAGTCGCACACGGTCCAGGCGACTCGGATGGCGCGGTCGGCGCCGCGGGCGGACATGCGGCCGTGTTGGAGGGCGTTCTCGACCGGGGCGAGGGCCTCCCGGGGCAGCCGGAAGCGTTGCCGTAGAACATGGCCGGGGACTTCGGCGTTGGTGCTCATGCCGAGTTCGACCCAGCGTTCGGCGGCTGCCGCCCGCGCCGCGGTGACCCGGGTGCGGACCACCTCGCTGCTCTCCACCTCGTCGCCGGTGAACGCTCCGGCGGCTTGGGCGTGCATCTGCACCGCGATATCGATGCGGTCCATCAGCGGACCCGACAGTTTGCCGAGGTAGCGGCGGCGGGCCAGGGGTGCGCAGATGCAGTCGATATCCCGCGCGGGCGCACACGGACACGGATTGGCCGCGAGGACGAGCTGAAATCTCGCCGGGAAGCGGGAGACGCCATCGCGGCGCGCGATGCGAACCTCGCCCTCCTCCAAGGGAGTTCGCAGAGCCTCGAGGACCTTGGCGCCCAGCTCCGCGCATTCGTCGAGGAACAGAACTCCGCGATGGGCGCAGCTCACCGCGCCCGGTCGCGCGGAACCCGAACCGCCGCCGATCATCGCCGTGACCGACGACGAGTGGTGGGGCGCGACGAACGGCGGTGCGGTGATCAGCGGTGCGTCGCCGGAGAGCGTGCCCGCGACCGAGTGAATCGCGGTCACCTCCAGGGAATCCCGCTCGCGCAGGGGTGGCAGCAGGCCCGGGAGGCGTTGCGCCAGCATGGTTTTCCCGATGCCGGGCGGGCCGGTGAGCAGCAGATGGTGCGCACCGGCGGCGGCCACCTCCAGCGCCCAGCGGGCCTCGTCCTGGCCGACCACCTCGCTGAGGTCGCCGATCGGTGTGTCGGCCACCGGCGGGACCGGATCCGGGACGGTCAGGTCGCCGCCGCCGCGCAGCCAGTCGAGGAGTTCGAGGAGGGTGGCGGCGCCGAGGACTCGGATGCCGTCGACGAGGCCGGCCTCGGGGAGGGCGGCGGTGGGGACTATGACGGTTCGGCGGCCGGCGTTTCGGGCGGCGAGGACGGCGGGGAGGATGCCTCGTACTCGGCGGACGCGGCCGTCGAGGGCCAGTTCGCCGAGTAGGACGGATTCGGCGAGGCGGTTGGAGGGGATGGCTCCTGCCGCGTCGAGGACGGCACCGGCGAGGGCGAGGTCGTAGACGCTGCCCACCTTGGGGAGGGTGGCCGGCGACAGGGCCAGGATCACTCGGCCGTCGGGCCATTTTTCGCCGGTGTTGGATACGGCGGCCCGGACTCGGTCTCGGGATTCCTGGAGGGTGGTGTCGGGGCGGCCGACCAGGTGGACAGACGGGAGGCCCTGGCCTATGTCGGCTTCGATTTCCACGAGTTGGCCCTCGACGCCGTTGACGGCGACGGAGTAGGCCCTGCCGAGGGGCATGTCAGAACGCCGCCTTCAGGTGCAGGATCTCCGGTGGGCGGCCGGGGCGCAGGATGACGGAGACGACGTCGAAGCGGATGCGCTGGAAGGGGCCGGGGTGGGCGTGCAGCCAGTGGCGGGCCACGGTGCGGATGCGCTGCTGTTTGAGGAGGGTGACGGCCTCCTCGGGGCGGCCGCAGCTCAGGTTGCGGCGGGTTTTGACTTCGACGAAGGCGGTGATGTCGCCCTCACGGGCGATGAGGTCGAGTTCGCCGTAGCGGCATCGCCAATTGCGGGCGACGATCGACATCCCGGCCGTGCGGAGATAGTCCGCGGCCAGGTCTTCTCCCTGCGCTCCCAGCGCCAGATGCTGTGCCATTCAGCCAGCATGGCCGCGCCCGTACCGGAGGCGGCCATGCCGACCTGGGAAAACAGCGAGGCTGGGGATAACCGCCAGCCTGTGGATCAGTCGGGAAGCCGCAGGTCGGTCTTCTCCAGCTCTTCGATATTCACGTCTTTGAAGGTGATCACGCGAACGTGCTTCACGAAGCGGGCGGGCCGGTACATGTCCCACACCCATGCATCCGACATCCGAACCTCGAAGTACACCTCGCCATCGGCGTTCTGCGGACGCAGTTCGACGGAATTGGCGAGGTAGAAGCGACGCTCGGTCTCCACCACGTACGAGAATTGCCCGACGATGTCCTTGTACTCGCGGTACAGGGATAGCTCCATCTCGGTTTCGTACTTCTCGAGGTCCTCGGCGCTCATCGGGTGGAACGTCCTCCTTGTCGCCCAACTGGGTGTAGAGACATCATCCCGCATACGCCGTGTCGGTAGCCACTCGGCCGGTCTCCCGGACGTTTCGCCACGATCGACGGTGCTCGGGCGTGATGCCGAGACGGGTCAGCGCCTCATTGTGCTCGGGGGTGTTGTAGCCCTTGTGGGCCGCGAAACCGTAGCCGGGATACTCGCGGTCCATCTCGACCATCATGCGGTCGCGGGTCACCTTGGCCAGCACGCTGGCGGCGGCGATGCAGGCCGCGGACGCGTCGCCGCCGATCACCGGCAGCGAGGGCACCGGAATGCCCGGCACCCGGAAACCGTCGGTGAGCACGTAGCCGGGCACCGGATCGAGTCCGGCCACCGCCCGCCGCATGCCCTCGATATTGGCCACGTGGATGCCGATGGCGTCGATCTCCCAGGCCGGGACCACCACCACCGACCAGGCCAGCGCGATCCGCTTGATGATCGGGAACAGCTGCTCACGGGTGTTCTCGGTGAGCTTCTTGGAATCGTCGAGACCGGCCAGCGAGGTGTAGGCCTTGGGGGGTAGCAGGCAGGAGGCGACGACCAGCGGTCCGGCCGAGCAACCGCGCCCGGCCTCGTCCACGCCCGCGACCGGGCCCAGTCCGCTGCGGATCAGCGCGGCCTCGAGCGTGCGTAGCCCGCCCGCCTGCCGCATCACCACGCGCGGCGGCCAGTCGCCGCGGTCGATCCGCTGAATCTTCTTGCCGCCGCGCTCCTTCCGGCGCGCGCCGGCGGCTCCGCCTGCCATCTTCCCCACCGGTCGATTATCTCGCGATTCTCAGTTCGTCTGCGGGTTCTCGGCCCGGACCGGACCGATGCGGCTGGGCGGCCAGATCTTGAACACCGCCTTGCCGCGCACATCGTCGACCGGGACGGTGCCGTTCAGCTCGTCGCGCATGTGATAGCGGGAGTCGGCGGATTCGGCGCGGTTGTCGCCCATCACCCACAGGTTGCCCTCGGGCACCTTGACCTCGGGGAACGCGCGGCCGCCGGCATTGAACTGGATGTCGGGGTTCTGCGGGTTGAACGGGTTGTTGTGCAGCACGTACGGCTCGTCGAGCGGCTTCCACTCCGAACCGGGGGCGCTGTCCTTGACCAGGATGCGGCCCTGCGCGTCACAGCATTTGACCGACTGGCCGCCCGTCGCGATGACCCGCTTGACCAGGTCGTTCTCGTCCGGCGGCACCAGGCCGAAGAAGGACAGGAAGTTCTGGACGCCGCGGACCGCGGTGTTCGACGAGCGGATCGACTTGTAGTGCCGGTTCCAGTCGTCGGTCGGGCCGACGAAGACCACCACGTCGCCCGGCTCCGGGTCGCCGAAGTAGTAGCTCAGCTTCTGCACGTAGATGCGGTCACCGGTGCAGCCCGCGCACCCGTGCAGGGTGGGTTCCATGGACTGCGACGGGATCACGTACGGCCGCCCGATGAAGGTCACCAGCAGCGCCACGATCAACGCCGCGAATCCGATCAGGATGGGCAGCTCTTGCCAGAACGGGCGCTGCTTCTTCTTCGGCTTCGGCTGCAGGGGTTCGGGCTGGGACCCATTGTCATCGCCCGACCCGGACTTCGTCACCGACTCGCTCTCGTCTGCCACCGGAACAGAGTAGCCCGGCACCGCGAAGAACCATGCGGTGCCGGGCTACTCGGCGTCGGCGAGCCGACAATGAAGCATTGTGGCGAGCCGACAATGAAGCATTGCGGCGAGCCGACGGTGATGCTCTGTGAGAACCGATCCCCGACGAGTCGGGGGCGGTCGCTACCTCAGCGCTTCTCCTTGATCTTGGCGGCCTTGCCGCGCAGATCGCGCAGGTAGTACAGCTTGGCGCGACGCACGTCACCGCGGGTCACGACCTCGATCTTGTCGAGGTTGGGGCTGTGCACCGGGAAGGTGCGCTCCACGCCGACACCGAACGACACCTTGCGCACGGTGAAGGTCTCGCGGATGCCACCGTTCTGGCGGCGGATGACGACGCCCTTGAAGACCTGGACTCGCTCCTTGTTGCCTTCAATAACCTTCACGTGCACGTTGACAGTGTCACCCGGGCGGAAGTCCGGGATGTCGTTGCGCAGCGAGCTTGCGTCGACGAAGTCGAGGGTGTTCATGTCCGTCCTTATTGGTTTTCGCGCGAACAGAGGAACCTGGCGGCTACCCGGGGAGGGTGCTCTACCGGTTCGTGCTCCGGATAATTGGGCGGTGCCCGGGCGCGGTGCGCCCAAGGCAACCTGAGCATTGTGCCAGACGACGCGGCCCGGACGGGAATCGGGGTCGAGCGATCGGCGGCCGACCGGCGGGATCCGCCGACACCGGTCCCGGCAAGCTACGGGCTATCGACCGGTTCGGTCGGGCGCTCGAAGGGCTTGCGGCCCGGCATCAAGTGTAGGTGGGTGGGCGGCGGCGCCGGCGGGGCCGGGACCACGGTGCGGCTCAGCTCCTCCTCCGCGGCGCGCAGGACGTGCTCGGCGTCGGGCTTTCCGGCCAGCACATCCTGCACGAAGATCTTGGCGCGGATCATCGGGCGGCGGTAGCGGCGTTCCCGCACCATGGCGCGGCGCATGAGACCCGAGCGGGTGCCGTAGCGCCAGCGGGCCCAGGGCGCACCCGGGCGGCTGAGTCGCAGGGCGCCGATGAAGAGCAGGGGCGGGAAGAACATGCCGAACAGACCGGTCCAGATCTTGCCCTTGGCGATGACGATCGCGGCGAGCAGCAGGTTCATCAACGCGAACGCGATCGTGAACAAGCGCTCGGGCACATTCGGATCGGACCGCAGCTCGCGCAGGTCCCCGATGTCGAGCAGCCACAGCGGATGGAAACCCAGCAGCAGCAAGCCCGTCACGGCCAAGGCGACGAACACCGCGTCGACCGAGGTGCGGCCCTGCTCCTCCCAGTACACGTCGCGCAGGTAGTAGATGAGCGCGAACTCGTCGAGCACCAGGGCCGCGCCGAGCCCGAAAACCGCGGCGAGCGCACTGATCACGCCGACCGTGCTCTGATACAGCGCGACCAGTCCCATGCCGGACCCGAGCACCAGCACCACGCCGAACACCATGTGATGGATGTGCACGTCGCCCGCGCGGACATTGCCCGGCCACCATCGCACCTGTTTCCGGATGAGCCGCACACTGATCCGGATCAACAGGAATCCGACGATGAACCCCAGCAGCAGGCATGCCAGCGGCAATCGGCCGTGCGCCACCACGACATCTTCCCACCACCGCCGCACATGCATGCCCGTGTCGCCTCCGGAATCCTCACGCGAACCCCAACCCCCGCCACGCTACCCGGGTCCAAGATCGGCACGCCGAGATCACGAACACGCGGCGACGCGACGGAGCTATACCCTGGCGACCATGCGACTGAGTACACGAAATCAACTCGATGGAACGGTCACCCAGGTCACCCGCGGCGAGGCCATGGCCGTCGTCCGCATCCGCCTCGCCGGCGGCGACGAGATCACTTCTTCCATCACCCGCGACGCCGCCGACGACCTCGGCCTGGCCGACGGCACGCCCGTCAAGGTCCTGATCAAATCGACCGAAGTCTCGCTCGGCGTCGAATAGCCGCCCCGGAACGGCCGAGGCGGGCCCGATCCGCCTCCGCCGCTCCGCTTTTCACCACCCCGCTCGACCTGCGACGACAGCCGGACTGCCGGTCCACACCGGTTGGCGACCCCGACGGCACCCTGCACCACGTCGGCTCCCCGATCCCGGAACAGCCGTCCGGCCGCGCCCCGGGGTGGGCACGGCCGGATGGGTGGTTCGGAACAGGTCGGTCAGCGACCGAAGCCCGCGCGGCGCAGGGCGTCGGCCATGCTGCCGCTGGCGGCGGGCTGGTTGCGGTTGCCGCCGCCCTGATTGCGGTTGCCGCCCTGGCGGTTTCCGCCGGACCGGTCGCCACCCTGACGATCGCCGCCCTGGCGGTTGCCGCCGCCGCGCTGGCCGCCGCCCTGGTTGGCGCGGGGGCCGCCGCGTTCGGGCTTGCCGGCGCCGGGCTCGTCGTCGAGGCGCAGCGACAGGCCGATGCGCTGGCGCTGGACGTCCACTTCCAGGACCTTGACCTTCACGACATCGCCGGACTTCACGACCTCGCGCGGATCCTTGACGAAGTTGTGGGACATGGCCGAGACGTGGACCAGGCCGTCCTGGTGGACGCCGATGTCGACGAACGCGCCGAAGGCGGCCACATTGGTGACGACGCCCTCGAGCACCATGCCGGGCTTCAGGTCGGCGACCTTCTCGATGCCCGCGGCGAATTCGGCCGTCTTGAACTCCGGTCGCGGGTCGCGGCCGGGCTTCTCGAGCTCGGAGATGATGTCGGAGACGGTGGGGACACCGAACTGCTCGTCGGTGAAGTCCGCGGGACGCAGGGCGCGCAGCGCGGAGGTGTTGCCGATGATCTCCTTGATGCCCTTGCCGCTGGCGTCGAGGATGCGGCGGACCACCGGGTAGGCCTCGGGGTGCACGCCGGAGGTGTCGAGCGGGTCGTCGCCCTCGCGGATGCGGAGGAAGCCGGCGCACTGCTCGAAGGCCTTGGGGCCCAGGCGCGGGACGTCCTTGAGCCCGGCGCGGTTACGGAACGGACCGTTGGCATCGCGGTGGGCCACAATGGATTCGGCGATCGAGTTGGAGATGCCCGACACCCGCGAGAGCAGCGGGACCGAGGCGATGTTCACGTCGACGCCGACCGCGTTCACCGCGTCCTCGACCACCGCGCCCAGCGAACGGGCCAGCAGGGTCTCGGACACGTCGTGCTGGTACTGGCCGACGCCGATGGACTTCGGGTCGATCTTCACGAGTTCGGCCAGGGGGTCCTGGAGGCGGCGAGCGATGGACACCGCGCCACGCAGCGACACGTCCATGTCGGGCAGCTCCGCGGAGGCGTACGCGGAGGCCGAGTACACCGACGCGCCCGCCTCGGAGACCACGATCTTGGTGGGCTTGTTCTCCGGGATGCGCGAGATCAGTTCGGTGGCAAGGGCGTCGGTCTCGCGGGAGGCGGTGCCGTTGCCGATGGCGATCAGCTCCACATTGAACCGGGCGACCAGTGCGCCGAGCACGGCGAGCGACTTCTCGGTCTGCCCCTGCGGCTTGTGCGGGTAGATGACCTCGGTGGCAACGGCCTTACCGGTGGAGTCGACCACGGCCACCTTCACACCGGTGCGGTAGCCCGGGTCCAGGCCCATGGTGGTGCGGGTGCCCGCCGGGGCGGCCAGCAGCAGGTCGCGCAGGTTGGCGGCGAACACGTCGACGGCATCGCGTTCGGCGGACTGGCGCAACCGCATCCGGGTGTCGATACCCAGGCTGACCTGCAACTTGGTCCGCCACGCCCAGCGCACGGTGTCCAGCAGCCAGCCGTCGGCGGCCCGGCCGCGATCGGCGATGTCGAACTTGACGGCGATGCGGCCCTCGTAGATCGAGCGCTGCCCGTCCTCGAGTTCCTCGGTGTCGGGTTCGAGGTGCAGGTTGAGCACCTCCTCCTTCTCACCGCGCAGCAGCGCCAGGATGCGGTGCGAGGGCAGCTTGGAGAACGGCTCGGAGAATTCGAAGTAGTCGGCGAACTTCGCGCCCGCCTCCTCCTTGCCCGCACGCACGGACGAGGACACCTGGCCGCGCTCCCACATGAGTTCGCGCAGTTCACCGACCAGGTCGGCGTCCTCGGCGAAACGTTCCACCAGGATGGCGCGGGCGCCGTCGAGCTGTTCGGCGTTGTACTGCGCGGGATCGGTGGCGGGGTCGCCCAGCAGCGCGTCGGCCACCGGCTCGTGCCCGGCCTCGCGCGCGATCTGCGCCTTGGTGCGCCGCTTCGGCTTGAACGGCAGGTAGATGTCCTCGAGGCGGGCCTTGGTGTCGGCGAGCATGATCTGCGTGTGCAGCGCGTCGTCCAATTTGCCCTGGCCACGGATGGATTCGATGATCGAGCCCCGGCGCTCGTCGAGTTCACGCAGGTAGTGGAGGCGCTCGTCGAGGGTGCGTAGCTGCGCGTCGTCGAGTCCGCCGGTGACTTCCTTGCGGTAGCGGGCGATGAACGGCACGGTCGAGCCGGCATCGAGGAGTTCGACGGCGGAGCGCACCTGCTCCTCGCGCACGCCCAGCTCGTCGGCGATACGCCGGCCGACGCTGGCGAGGCGGACGGTGCCGGTGGCACCTGCGGATGCTGCGCTGACGGTTTCGGAGGCTGTCGTCACGCCCGCAGACACTACCGCCGTCGCCCGACGCCCGGTGCAACGCCCACGCGCGATTCGGTCCGTTCTGTCCCGCGAGTCTCGGATCGGCGCGCCGCGAGGCCGGTGGCAGGATCGACCCCCGTGCCGATCCCGACTCTGCGCGAACGTGTTCCACGTCGAGTGTTCCGGGCCTGCGCCCGCGTCGCCCTGGCGGCGGGGCTGGCGGCGGCCGCGGCGGGCTGCGGTTCGAGCGGTTCCGCCTCCACCACGAACGGATCCACGGTGCCCGACCTGGACCTGAGCGCGGTCAAGACGCTGTCGCTGGGCCGGAGCGAGTCCTTCGGGGTCACCTCCACGGGGGTCTACACCCTGGCCGACGACGGGATCACCGGCGTGGACATCCATACCGGACAACAGCTTTGGAAGATCGCGTCGACCGGAACTCCGCCCGAGCAGGGCAAGATCCAGGTGCTGGACTCCGGGCATGTGCTGCTGGCCGGATGGCAGGGCGCCCCGGGCCTGACCGCCTACGACACCGGAACCGGCACGCGGCTGTGGGACACCCCCGCCGAGCAGTGGTTCGAGTCGGATTCCAGCACCGGGCAATTCGTCCATTTCGATCCGCGCACCGGCGAGCAGCGCTGGTCGATCGATCCGGGCGCGCTCGGTTGCGCCACGCCATTACCGAAGGACCTTCCGGCCCTGTTCGATTCGGATGTGCCCAGCCTGGCCGACGGTCCCGGCGTGGTGGTGTTCCGCTGTGCCGCGGCGGGCGGCCGGACCATCGTCGGCGGCCTCGATCGCACCACCGGATCCACGGTCTGGCATCGCGACATCCCCGCGAAGGGCACCTTCCTGCGCGGTCCCGGCCGGATGGCCATCGTGGTGACCGACGGCGGCATCGACACCGTCGACATGGCCGACGGGTCCACACTCGGCAGCCGGAAAGCCGCCTCCGACAAGGAATTCCGCGCCCTGCTCGCCGACGGTTCGTCGCTCACGATGGACAGCTACGTCATCGCCGACGACAAGGACATGCGGCTGCAAGCCCCCGACGGCAGCGTCCGCTGGCGAGTGCCGCTGGACGCGCACCAGGAGGAGATACAGCCGTCGATGGTGAGCAGCCGCAACGCCGTCTTCCTGCTCATGCGGGAGAGCAGCGGGTCCAAAGCATGGCTGGTGGCCTACGGCACCGAGAACGGCAAACGGACCGTCGTCCTCGGCCCGGGCCCGACCACGGCGGGCGAAAAGCCCACGCTCACCATGAATCTGGACATCTCGCACACCCGGCTCTATCCCGCGCCGTGGGGCATCCTCGTCACGGGTTCGGACGACAGTTACGCCGCCATCCCGAAACGCTGAGCGGTCTCAGCCGAGTTCGGTCGGCGCGACGTCGGGCAGCAGGTCGGGTCGGCGCGCGGCCGTGCGTTCCAGCGACTGCTCGTGCCGCCACTGCGCGATCCTGGCGTGATTGCCGGACAGCAGGATCTCCGGCACGTCCAGTCCGCGCCAGCTCACCGGCCGCGTGTAGGACGGCCCCTCGAGCAGACCGTCGGAGAACGAATCCTGTTCGTGGGACTGCTGATTGCCGAGCACGCCCGGGATCAACCGGACGAACGCCTCCGTCATGACCAGCACCGCGGCCTCGCCGCCGATCAGCACGTAATCGCCGATGCTGACCTCCTCGACGCGCACGCGCCGCGCGGCATCGTCGAAGACCCGCTGGTCGATGCCCTCGTAGCGGCCACACGCGAACACGATGTGCTGTTCGCCGGACCAGCGTTGCGCGGTCTCCTGTGTGAACGGCACGCCCGCCGGGGTGGGCACCACCAGCAGGGCATCGTCCGGGCACACCTCGTCGAGGGCGTCGCCCCACACGGTCGGTTTCATGACCATGCCGGGGCCGCCGCCGTAGGGGGTGTCGTCCACGGATTTGTGCACGTCGTGGGTCCAGCGGCGCAGGTCGTGCACCTCGACCTCGAGCAATCCCTTGTCGATGGCCTTGCCCAGCAAGGCCGCTCGCATCGGCTCGAGGTATTCGGGGAAGATCGTGACGACGTCGATACGCATGCCGCTACTCCGGGTCCAGCAGGCCCTCGGGCGGGTCGATGACGATCAGCCCGTCGGCAACCGACACGGTCGGCACCATGGCCAGCACGAACGGCACCAGGATCTCCCGGCCCGCGGGCGGGAAGGCGTCCCCGGCCTTGATCGAGAGCAGTTCTCCCGCAGCGGAATGCAGCACTTCGTTCACGGTGCCGACGAGGGTGCCGTCGGCGAGTTCGACGCGGAGCCCTTCGAGCTCGTGGTCGTAGTACTCGTCCGGATCCTCGGACGGCGGCAGGTCCGCGGTGTCGACCACGAACAGCATGCCGCGCAACGCATCCGCGGCGGTGCGATCGACGAGCCCGTCCAGACGCAGCAGAAGCCGGCCCGAGTGCTCCCGGGCCGACTCCACTACGAATTCCTGCGTCTGCTTCGCGCGCGGCAGCTTCCCCGTGAGGACGCTGCCGGGCGCGAACCGCAGATCCGGCTCGTCGGTGCGGACATCTACGACGAGTTCGCCGCGCACACCGTGCGATTTGGCGACCCGCCCGACGACCAGTTCCATCTACTGATCCGTGTCGACCACGTCGACGCGAATGCCCTTGCCGCCGATGCCGGCGACCAGGGTGCGCAGCGCGGTCGCGGTACGACCGCCGCGACCGATCACCTTGCCCAGATCGTCGGGGTGCACGTGCACCTCGACGGTGCGGCCACGACGGCTGGTGATCAGCTCGACGTGGACGTCGTCCGGATTGGCGACGATGCCGCGAACCAGATGTTCGACAGCATCAGCCACGACGGCACTCATTACTCGGCGGCTTCGGTGGTGGCCTCAGCGGCCTCGGCCTCGGCGGCCTCGTCCTTCTTGGCGGCCTTCTTCTTGGGGGTGACGGCCTCGGCGACCGGCTCGTTCTCGGCGGCGGCCAGCGCGGCGTTGAACAGGTCCAGCTTGGACGGCTTCGGGGCCGCGACCTTCAGGGTGCCCTCGGCGCCCGGCAGGCCCTTGAACTTCTGCCAGTCGCCGGTGATCTCCAGCAGACGCTTCACCGGCTCGGTCGGCTGCGCGCCGACACCCAGCCAGTACTGGGCGCGCTCGGAGTCGATCTGGATGAGCGAGGGCTCCTGCTTCGGCTGGTAGATGCCGATCGACTCGATGGCGCGGCCGTCACGACGGGTGCGGGCGTCGGCGACGACGATGCGGTACTGGGGGTTGCGGATCTTGCCCAGACGGGTCAGCTTGATACGAACAGCCATGAGCTGCTTCCTTTCAAAGGTTGGTCACGTCGCAATTCAGCGACCCACTCGCGGTGGGCCCGGTTTTGCGTCAAGTGCTGTGACCGCCGCGCGGTACGGAACCGGAGACGGGCTGACACTGTCCTCGATGAGGACGGTCGTTCATTCTGCCAGACCCCCGTCCGGCCGGAGAAATCGCCCCGCAACCCCTGGAAACGGCGACAGCCCACCGGAGGGTCCCGATGGGCTGTGACCGTACCCGCCGCTAGTTCGGGGTCGAGCTGCCCGAGGTCAGCAGCTTCACGATCAGTCCGGCCAGCACGCTGATGGCCAGGGTTTCGATGGAACCCACGGTCGTTCTCCTCATCAGGGGTCGAGAAATGAAACGTGTGAAGCATGCACGATTCACTATCCCTGCGCAGGGGAATCGGCAGAAGAGTCCTACCGGCGGCGCATACAGATGGTGAGCCCCGCGGTGGTGCCCGGACCGTAGGTCAGACTGACCGCCGTGCCGGAGGGACACGCGTTGTCGTTCGAGTCGTGGCGATCGGTCACCTCGTAGCGGGCCCCGGGATCCCCGCAATCGATCCGGTGCGTGGCCGACGCCGAGGTCGCGTGGACATTGTCGTCGGTGATGCAGTCACCGATCACCGCGTACCGCGAATCACCCAGATCCGCCGGGCCCATGCAGACCACCAGCACCAGATCCGTCTTGTCGTTGCCGCGGGTGAACACCGAGTTCGCCCCCAGATCGTCCGAGCACTCCGGGTGCGCGGGCTTGCCGTGGACGGTGCGCACCGACAAGACCCGCTGCGAGGCGCCCGGAGCGGTGCAGGCCACCTTCTTCATGGTGTTGCGGTCGCCGCAGTCACCGAGTTTCGCGGTGCCCATCGAGGTGGCGTCGGTGTCGTTGGCGCACACCACGATCGCGCGCCCGCCCAGCGAGGACTGCGCGAACGCCATCCGCGCCGCCGGATACTGCTTGCACGCCTGATCGGTGACCGGGACCTTCGTATGCAGTTCGATCGCAACGACTTTCGCCGGTGCGGGGGTCATGCCGCAGTCGACACGGGTCAAGGTGTCCCCCGCGCCCTTCACGTCGACGCAATCCTCGGCCTGCAACGAGCCCGGGTCGGTGAGATTGAACCGGGTCGGGGCCAGGCACAGGACGGTGCTCGTCTGCTTGCCCGACACCGGCCACTCGGTCACCGCGCGGGTGGCGTCGGGGTACTTCGCGCACGCCGTTTCCAGCGGGAACACCAGATCCTCGCGGGCCACGATCTTGTACAGCGAGTACTCGTCTCCGCACTCGTGCACGACGGGTTTGACGGGCGTCTCGAGCGCGACGCACGCGCCGACGGGGAACGCCACCGGATCCGGGCGGGTGAGCACCCACCCGAACAAGGCCGACGCCGCGCCGACGATCACCACCGCGAGCACCGCGCCCCACACCCACCACCGCCGCTTGCGTGGGACCGAGGTGGGAATCCCCGGCGTGTCGGCCGAAACCGTCGGCCCCCAGCCGGGATTCGCCTCGCCCGGCTGCCCGGGCGACCGGTCCTGCGGCGGCGCGACGGGGGCGACGGGATCGGATGGTTCGAGCATGGTTCCCTCCCACGGACTGCTGCGGAAACTCTCCGCGACAATGCAGGGGGAGATCGTAAGACCCGGCATTTCTTATGCCGGGTGACGGATTGGGATACCTATTCGCCGTGGATATTCGAGCGGGATCAGCTCAGCGGTACGCGGTCACCGGGTCGCGGCGGTCGTAGACGCGGCCGCGCAGCACCACCCAGGAGGGGGTGGCGAGGATGCGGAGGTTGACGCGGGGGTCGTCCTGGTAGACAACGAAATCCGCGGGGGCGCCCGGGCTGATGCCGGGGTGGCCGAGCCACTTCCGGGCGTTCCAGGCGGACGCGCCCATCGCGTCGTGGGCACGGAAACCGGCCTCGGTGAGGGCGATGATCTCGTCGGCGATACGGCCGTGGCGGATGGAGCCGCCCGCATCGGTGCCGGTGTAGACGGGCACCCCGGCGTCGTGGGCCTTGGCGACGGTGTCGCGGGAGCGGCGGTGGAGGTCGCGCATGTGGGCGGCGTAGGCGGGGAATTTGGCTGCGCCGTCGGCGATTCCGGGGAAGGTGTCGATATTGACGAGGGTGGGGACCAGGGCGGTGCCCTGCGCCGCCATGGCGGCGATGGTGTCGTCGGTGAGGCCGGTGCCGTGCTCGATGCAGTCGATGCCCGCGGCGAGCAGGCCGGGCAGGGCGTCCTCGCCGAAGACGTGGGCGGTGACGCGGGCCCCCTCGCGGTGGGCGGCGTCGATGGCGGCCTTCAGGACCGGATCCGACCACAGCGGCGCGAGGTCGCCGACCGCGCGGTCGATCCAGTCGCCGATGATCTTGACCCAGCCGTCGCCGCGGCGAGCCTGCTCGGCCACGATGTCGGGCAGGTCGCGCTCGTCGTCGAGTTCGATGCCGAGTTCGCGGATATAGCGTTTGGGGCGGGCGATGTGGCGGCCCGCGCGGATGATGCGCGGCAGGTCGGCGCGCTCGTCGAGGAAACGGGTGTCGACCGGTGAGCCCGCGTCACGCAGCAGCAGCGCCCCGGCGTCCCGCTCGACCTCGGCCTGGGCGATCAGCCCATCCGAATCCTCGTGCCCGCCACCGTATTTGATGCCGACATGGCAGTGCGCATCGACCAGGCCGGGCAGGATCCAGCCGGAGGCGTGCACGGTGTCCGCGCCGGGCACCGGCTCGGCGGACATCACCCCGTCGCGCACCCACAGATCCCGGAGTTCACCGTCGGGCAGGACGAACCCACGGAAATGCAGCCGCATGGGATCACTATCGCACGGCCGCCGAATCGATCCGTTTCGAAGAAGCCTCCGGCGGCCACCGCTTCCTAGCATGGGAAGGGTCCGAATCGAGACCGCCGACGGAGGAAACCGACATGGCCACGAAGCAGGGCAGCACCGCGAAGAAGAAGTCCGCACCGGCGTTCACCGCCGAGGAACGCGCCGCGATGAAAGAGCACGCCGCCGAGGTGAAGAAGGCCAATGCCCGCGGCGGCAAGGCCACCAAGGCCGACGGCACCCAGGACGTCCTCGACAAGATCGCCGAACTCGATGGCGCCGACCTGCGCATCGCCCAGCGCCTGCACGCCCTCATCACGGCCGCGGCCCCCGACCTGGTCCCCCGCACCTGGTACGGCATGCCCGCCTACACCCGCGACGGCAAGAACGTCTGCTTCTTCCAGCCCGCGACCAAGTTCAAGAACCGCTACACCACCCTCGGTTTCGAGGGCGCGGCCAATCTCGACGACGGCGGCATGTGGGCGACCAGCTTCGCCATCGTCGAGTTGACCCCCGAGATCGAGGCCCGGATCACCGCGCTGGTGAAGCAAGCGGCGAGCTGAGACTCAGGACTGCGCGAAAGCGGCCAGCAGGGCGGGTAGATCCTCGCGGATCGGCAGCCCGTGCCCGGGCACCAGCACCTCGGCCCCCAGGTCGGCGAGGCTCCGCGCGCTCGCCAGCGTCCCCGGCTCGTCGTGGTTGAACACGCCCGGCAGCAGCTGCAAACCGGTCCCCCGCGCGATCGGGTGACCGGTGACCAGGGCGTCCCCGGAGAACAGCACGCCTTCCGACGGCATGAAGTACGCGGTGTGACCGTTCGTGTGACCGGGCGTCGGCACCGCGACGAACCCGCCCGGCAAGGCCGCCAGGGTCCCCGCGTCCGCCGCCACCGCGGTCGGCACGCTCATCCCGATATGCCCCACGCAGGCCCGCAGCGTCTGCGCCACCCACACCGCGCCGCGCCGACTCCCCAACTGCCCGACCATCTGCCGCGGCGTGATCTGCTGCAGATACTCCCGCTTGGCGTGCCGGACCTCCTCGGCCCCGGTGTACACCGGCACCCCGGCCCGCTCGACCAGGGCCGGAATCGCCCCGATGTGATCCAGATGCGCGTGGGTCACGAGGACCGCCGCGATATCGCCGAGCCGGCGCCCGATCCGGGACACCGAACTCAGCACCGCGGCGGTATCGGCGGGATACCCCGCGTCCACCACGGTCACACCACGATCATCACTGACCAACGCCCAGTTGACGTTCGTCCCCGCCACGACGTACACGGAATCGGAAACCTGATCGATTTTCACGACCGAACCGTACCGACCATCCCGGCCCCGCACAGGGCGACGCGAGGCCCGCTGTCATTCCGTCAGTTCTTGGGGAAGTTCAGCTTGCTCAAGTCGAAGCCCTCGAGGCCCGGGGGCAGCTCGTTGAGGCCGGCCGGGAGGTTGGACAGGTCCGGCATGCCGCCGGGCATACCGCCCGGGAGGCCGGGCATGCCGGGGAAGCCGCCGCGCACCTTGGGCGGGGTCGGACCGCGTCCGCCCTTCTTGCCCTTCTTGCCGCCCTTCTTGGTGTTCTTGCCGCCCCGGTTGCCGCCGGGGAAGCCGAACTGGCGGCTCATCGCGCCCATCATCTTCTTCGCTTCGAAGAAGCGGTCCACGAGCTGGTTGACGTCGGAGACCGCGACACCCGAGCCGTTGGCGATGCGCAGGCGGCGGGAGGCGTTGATGATCTTCGGGTTGGCGCGCTCGGCGGGGGTCATGCCGCGGATGATGGCCTGCACGCGGTCGAGCTGCTTGTCGTCGACCTGCGCGAGAACATCTTTCATCTGGCCCGCGCCCGGCAGCATGCCCAGCAGGTTGCCGATCGGGCCCATCTTGCGGATGGCCAGCATCTGCTCGAGGAAGTCCTCGAGGGTCAGCTCACCGGACCCGATCTTGCGGGCGGCCTCCTCGGCCTGCTTGGCGTCGTAGACCTGCTCGGCCTGCTCGATCAGGGTGAGCAGGTCACCCATGCCGAGGATGCGCGAGGCCATACGGTCGGGGTGGAAGACGTCGAAGTCCTCGAGCTTCTCACCGGTGGAGGCGAAAAGGATGGGCTGGCCGGTGATCTCACGCACCGACAGCGCCGCGCCACCGCGGGCGTCACCGTCGAGCTTGGTGAGCACGACACCGGTGAAGCCGACGCCGTCGCGGAAGGCCTCGGCGGTGGAGACCGCGTCCTGACCGATCATGGCGTCGAGGACGAACAGGGTCTCGTCGGGGTTGACGGCGTCGCGGATGCCCGCGGCCTGCCGCATGAGCTCCTCGTCGATGCCGAGGCGGCCGGCGGTGTCGACGATGACCACGTCGTACTGCTTGGTCTTGGCCTCCTCGATACCGGCGCGCGCGACGTCGACCGGATCGGATGCCGAGACGCCCAGCGGGTTCTCGCCGCCGCCGATGGAGGTGCCCGGGTGCGGCGCGAAGACCGGCACCCCGGCCCGCTCGCCGACCACCTGCAGCTGGGTGACCGCGCCCGGACGCTGGAGGTCACACGCGACCAGCAGCGGCGTATGGCCCTGCCCCTTCAGGTATTTGGCGAGCTTGCCCGCGAGGGTGGTCTTACCGGCACCCTGCAGACCGGCCAGCATGATGACCGTGGGCGGGTTCTTGGCCAGGCGCAGCCGCCGGGTCTCGCCGCCGAGGATCTTGATGAGCTCCTCGTTGACGATCTTGACGATCTGCTGCGCGGGATTCAGCGCCGCGGAGACTTCCGCGCCCTTGGCGCGCTCCTTGACATTGGCGATGAAGCCGCGCACCACGGGCAGCGCGACGTCGGCCTCGAGCAGCGCCAGGCGGATCTCCCGAGCGGTCGCGTCGATGTCCGCCGGCGACAGGCGTCCCTTGCCACGCAGATCCTTGAGGGCACCGGCCAACCGGTCGGAAAGGGATTCGAACACCGATGCTCTCCTGGTATCTCGAGGGACGTCACTCGAGATACCAGGGTAGTGGCTATTCGAGCGACCGCGGCCGGGGGCCGGGGCGGCGCAGGTCGTGCTTCTCGATGGCAACCATGCCGACCGCCTCGCGGGCGGTGAGGCCGAGCTCCAGGGCGAGCCCGTCGAGGATCGCCCAGCCGGCGTCCGACGGGCTCTCGTCGGTGACGGCGGAGGCGATGGTCATGGCGGTCACGGCCTGCTGCCCGGTGAGGGTCCGGCCGGGCAGCCAGGAGACCACCCAGCGGTCGCCACCGACACAGCGGGCGATGTGCGCGGTCAGATCGCTTGTCATCATCGACGCGGAAACGACTTCGATTGCCACCGACTCACTCCCCTCGTGTTCGCGACTCGTGACGGACACGTGCACGCGGAATACTAAGGTGTGACACCGGTCACTCGGCCGCCATACAGCAAATCTCCTGCAACATTCTGATCAACGGGCAAACGCCTGGTTTGCCAGTTACTTCCGTCGCCTGGTCTCCAACCGGAAAACCGCTGGAAGATCCGATTCAGCTGTCCGATTCAGGCGATTTCTTCGGTTGTTGGGGCGGCACCACCGCGAGCACCGCCGCCGAGATCTCGGCTCGCCGCCCGGGCGTGTCGGTATCGCCCAGATCCAGGCAGAACGTGTCGACGACCGCGGAACCCAGGGTCACCACCTTCGCCCACGACACGTTCACCCCCGATTCGGCCAGCGCCGCGGCCAACCGGTTCAGCAACCCGATCCGGTCCTCGGCCCGCAGTTCCAGCAACACCCGCCCCGGCTCGGCGGTCTCGTGCCAGAACACCCGCGGCCGCGCCTGCGCGAACGGACTCGGCTGGGTGCCCACCGCATCGCGCTCCTTGCGGGCCAGCACCGATGCCAGATCCAGATCGCCGTTGATGGCGCGGATCAACTCCTGCCGCAGCAGACCGGCGTCCGGCGGATCACCGAACCGCGGCGCCACCACGAAGGTGTCGATCGCCGCCTCGCCCACACTGGCCAGCTCGGCCGACAACACCCGCAGCGAATGCACGGCCAGCACGCCCGCGGCCTCCGACAGCAGGCCCGGACTGTCCGGGGCGACCACGGTGACCACGTGGTGGTAGCGCCCGTCCCCCGGCTTCAGATCCACGTGCACGCCACCGGATTTCGCGCGGGCGCGCAGTTCCTCGGGGATCGGGGTCGGCTCCGGCAGCGGGTCGCCCGCCATGGCGTGGCGGCAGTTGCGGACCAGATCGCCGATCAGCGAGGCCTTCCAGTCGTTCCACACCCCGGGCCCGGTGGCCAGCGCGTCGGCCTCGGCCAGGGCGGCCAGCAGTTCCAGGAGATGCGGGTCGCCGTCGAGGGCGTCGATCACCATCTTCACGGTGTCGGGGTCGGAAGTGTCACGGCGCGTGGCGGTATCGGGCAGCAGCAGGTGGTGGCGCACCATGGCGGCCATCGTCTGCACGTCGGAAGGCCACAGCCCCAGGCGATTTCCGATCGACACGGCCAGTTCCGCGCCGACCAGGCTGTGGTCCTCGGTGCGGCCCTTGCCGATGTCGTGCAGCAGCGCGCCCAGTAGCAGCAGGTCCGGGCGGGAGACGCGGGTGGACAGCGCACCGGCCCGGGCGACGGTCTCCATCAGGTGGCGGTCCACGGTCCAGGTGTGCATGGCGTCGCGCGGCGGCAGGTCTCGCACCACGCCCCACTCCGGAAACAGCCTGCCCCACAGGCCCGTTCGGTCCAGTGCCTCGACGGCGTCGACGGTGCCGCGGCCCGCGCCCAGCAGCACCAGCAGGTCGTTGAGCGCCTCCTTGGGCCACGGCTCGCGCAGCTCGGGCGCGTCCTCGCCGAGGCGGTTGAGGGTGGTGGCCGACATCGGTAGCCCGGTCTGCGCCGACGCCGCTGCCACCCGCAGGATCAGGCCGGGATCGCGCTGCGGGCGGGCATCGCGGGCGAGCACCACTTCTCCGGAATGCTCGACCACCCCCTCATCGAGTGGTCGGCGCACCGGAACACGGCGCAAGCGCGCGAGCCCGCGGCGGGGCAGCGCGTTCCCGGCGGTCCGCAGCCCGACATCGGTGGAGTAGCCGATGGTGCGGGCCGCGTCGCTGAGCGTGCGGGCCAGATCGAAGCGGTCACCGATCCGCAGGGCCGCCCCGATCTCGTCGGCGTCCTGGGCCCGCAGCTGGTCGCGGGCGCGGCCCGCCACCCGATGCAGCTCGGTGCGCACATCGAGCAGGCGGCGGTGCGCCTGCTTCAGCCCGCCGCCCGGCACTTCCGGACCGAGCCCCGGCATGGCGTCGGTCAGTTGTGCGATGGCGAGGGCGTCCAGCAACTGGATGTCCCGCAGTCCGCCGCGCCCGTTCTTGAGATCGGGTTCGGCGCGGTGGGCGACGTCTCCGCTCCGGCGCCAGCGGGTGTGGGCCTGCTCGATCAGGGCGTCGAAACGAGACCGGATCCCGGCCCGCCAGTCCCGGCGCACCCCGCCGATGAGCAGGTTGCTCAATCCGTCGTCGCCGACGATGTGCCGGGCCTCGAGCATGCCGAGGCCGGCGGTGAGATCGTCGGCGGCCACGCGCAGCGCCTGCGGGACGGTGCGCACGCTGTGATCGAGCTTGATGTGGGCGTCCCACAGCGGATACCAGAGCTGATCGGCGACCTCGGCGACCCGGGCGGGGTCGACGTCGTCGTAGAGCAGCACCAGATCCAGATCGGAGTAGGGCAGCATCTCCCGGCGGCCCAGTCCGCCCACCGCGACCAGGGCGAGCCCGCTGTCGGCGGTGATGCCGACCTCATGGCCCTTGGTGGTCAGCCACAGGTCGTAGAGGTCCACCAGGGCCTCACGCAGGGCCTCGGCGTCGAGCCGGGCGACGCGGCCGTTCGAGCCGTGCTCGGCCAGCAACTGGTTGCGGGCCCGGACCAGGTCCGAGGCGCCGCCGGAGACCTTGGTGTCCTCGGCCTTGTCATCGCGTTCCTGCTGGAAACCCACAACCCGCCCCTCTCGATTCAATTCACTTCGCCGCCCCGGCACGGGGACGGCCCCGTCACCGCCGGTTTCGACACCGACGGGGCCGGGGCCGCCACGAGGATCCCGCTCGAATTACAGAGCGTCGGAACCGCGTTCGCCGGTGCGCACCCGGACGATGGCGTCGACCGGGGTGACCCAGACCTTGCCGTCGCCGATCTTGCCGGTGCGGGCGGCTTCGACGATGACCTCGACGACCTTGTCGACGGAGGCGTCGTCCACCACAACCTCGACCCGGACCTTCGGGACGAAATCCACCGAGTACTCGGCGCCGCGGTAGACCTCGGTGTGGCCCTTCTGGCGGCCGTAGCCCTGCACCTCGCTGACGGTCATGCCGAGCACGCCCGCCTGCTCCAGGCCGGTCTTCACGTCCTCCAGGGTGAACGGCTTCACGATCGCAGTGATCAGTTTCATGTTCGTCATGCCTCCTTGACGGCGGCGGTGCGCGCCGCACCACTCACAGCAGCGAAATCGTATGCCGATTCTGCGTGCTCGGACTCATCCAAGCCCTGGAACTCGGCTTCTTCGCTCGCCCGGAGACCGATGGTGTACTTGATGGCGAGCGCGATGATCAGGGTGCCGACGGCCGAGAAGGCAAGCACCGCACCGGCTCCCACGGCCTGCTTGATCAGCTGATCGAAGCCGCCGCCGTAGAACAGACCCTTGACCGCGGCCGGAGCCTCGGGGGCGGCGACCAGGCCGACCATCAGGGTGCCGGCGATACCGCCGACCAGGTGGACGCCCACCACGTCGAGCGAGTCGTCGAAGCCGAACTTGAACTTCAGGCCCACCGCGAGAGCGCAGAGCGCACCGGCGACCACGCCGATGGCGAGCGCGCCGATCACGTTGACCGAGGAGCAGGAGGGGGTGATGGCGACCAGACCGGCCACGATGCCCGAGGCGGCGCCCAGGGAGGTGGCGTGACCGTCGCGGATCTTCTCCACGAGCAGCCAGGCCAGCATGGCCGCGCCGGTGGCGACGGTGGTGGTGACGAAGGTGGCGCCCGCGATGCCGTTGGAGCCGACGGCCGAACCGGCGTTGAAGCCGTACCAGCCGAACCACAGCAGACCGGCGCCGAGCATCACGAAGGGCAGGTTGTGCGGACGCATCGGGGTCTTCGGCCAGCCCTTGCGCTTGCCGAGCACGATCGCCAGGACGAGGCCCGCGACACCGGCGTTGATGTGGACCGCGGTACCGCCGGCGAAGTCGATCGCCTTGAGCTTGTTGGCGATCCAGCCGCCGTGCTCACCGGTGACGCCGTCGAAGGCGAAGACCCAGTGCGCGACCGGGAAGTAGACCACGGTGGCCCACACGGCCGAGAACAGCACCCACGACCCGAACTTCAGGCGGTCGGCAACCGCACCGGAGATCAGGGCGACGGTGATGATCGCGAACATGAGCTGGAAGGCCACGAAGACCGTCGCCGGCACGGTACCCGCCAGGGGGATGGCCGACTTGATCGTCTGGTCGGTGCTGCTGGCCAGGTAGGTGCCACCGAACAGCGACTTGAGCCCGAAGTACTGGGTCGGGTTGCCGATCAGGCTGCCCTTGTCGTCACCGAAGGCGACGGAGAAGCCGTACAGCACCCATAGAACAGTGACCACGCCCATCGAGGCGATGCTCATCATGATCATGTTCAGGACGTTCTTCGAGCGGACCATACCGCCATAGAAAAACGCCAGTCCGGGTGTCATCAGAAGCACGAGTGCTGAACTCGCCAGCATCCATGCGGTATCGCCGGTGTCGGCTGCACCGATTACGGGAAACGCCACCTTTTGTCCTCCTCATCTCTGGCCCCGCAGCAACCTGCGCATAAGCCTGCAATGAGATTCGTCAGTCGGTGTTTCCTCCGTGATCCTGCGGCGTTTCGCGTAGGTGAACGGATGAGATTGCAGTGTTGCGGTCACGTTTCCGGTCCCGCACCACTGTTACGACGACATTGTGAGGATGATGTTGATCTCGATATCGACGCAGTTCAGTGGGGGTTAACCCAGCAGAGCGTCGACGAAGGCGCCGGGTTCGAAGGGAGCAAGATCATCCGCGCCCTCACCCAAACCGACCAGTTTGACCGGTACGCCCAGCTCATGCTGCACCTGGAACACGATGCCGCCCTTGGCGGTTCCGTCCAGCTTGGTCAGCGCCACACCGGTGATGTCGACGACGTCGGCGAAGACCCGCGCCTGCATCAGACCGTTCTGGCCGACCGTGGAATCCAGCACCAGGATGACCTCGTCGACGGCGGCCTTCTTCTCGACCACGCGCTTGACCTTGCCCAGCTCGTCCATCAGGCCGGTCTTGGTGTGCAGGCGGCCCGCGGTGTCGATGAGCACCACGTCCACGCCGCGATCGATACCGGCCGACACCGCGTCGAACGCCACGGCCGCGGGGTCCGCGCCCTCCTTGCCGCGCACGGTGTCCGCGCCCACGCGCTCACCCCAGGTCTGCAGCTGATCGGCGGCCGCGGCCCGGAAGGTGTCGGCCGCGCCCAGCAGCACGCGGCGGCCGTCGGCGACCAGCACGCGCGCCAATTTGCCGGTGGTGGTGGTCTTTCCGGTGCCGTTCACGCCCACGACCAGCAGGATCGACGGGTGGTCGGCGTGCGGCAGCGCGCGGATGGAGCGATCCAGCTCCGGACGTAGCGCGTCGACGAGCACCTCGCGCAGCAGCGCGCGGGCGTCGGCGGCGGTGCGGATGCTGCGCCCGGCCATCTCCTCGCGCAGGCGCTCCACGATGGCGGCGGTGCTGGCGGTGCCCAGGTCGGCCATGACGAGGGTGTCCTCGATCTCCTCCCAGGAGTCCTCGTCCAGATCGCCGCCGCCGAGCAGGCCCAGCAGGGACTTGCCGACGGCGTTCTGGGAACGGGACAGGCGGCCGCGCAGCTTGGTGAGACGGCCCGCGGTGGGTTCGATCTCGGCGATCGCGGGAGCCGCGGCGGCGGGCTCGGCCGCGGCGGTGGCCTCGGGGGCGTGCGCACCGGCGTGGGCGGCGACGGCGGCCTCGGCGCCCGCCGCGATCTCGGCGGCGGCGACAGCGGCCTCGGCGGCCTCCTCGGCGGCGGCCTCCTGCGAGAGCGGCTGCTCGGCGACATCACCGGCGGCCTTGCCCGCGGCGATCTCCCCGGCGGCTTCGGCGGCCTCGACCGCCGCGGCGCGGGCCGCGTCGTCGGCCGACTCGGCGGGGACATCGGTGGCGGGCGTGACTGCCGCGTCGGTGGGAGCGGTCTCGGCGGTGGTGTCGTCCGCGGTCACGGGGTCGTCCGCGGCGGGCGTGACGATCTCCGCGGCCGCGGCGGGTTCGGGCCCCTGGACAGGTTCCGGGAGACGCACTTCGTGGATGCTGCGCTTGCCGGAGTCACGCGGAATGGCCGCGTCGTCGCCGATGTGCGGCTGACCCTCGTCGTCGGTGCGCTCGGGCGGGAGCGGCACCGGTTTGTTCTTGGTGGCCGGGACCTGGTCGCGTTCGGGCGCGGAGGTGCCCTGGCTGAAGCTGAATCCGCTCGCGGCCTGGTATCCGCCGGACCTGTCGGTCAGCTCCTTGGACTCGGTGACCTCCGGGGTCAGCGAGATCCGGCGGCGCTTGTTCAGGGCATATCCGGCAACCAGCGCCACGAGCAGCACCGCCGCGATGGCGGCGATGAGAATCCAAACTTCTGCAGTCGTCACGTCCCCATCCTTTCAGAGGTGGTTGCCATGTCGGATTCACGCACCTACCGTCGCGTCGGGGGCCGTGGCCGATATCACAGGGCAGGGCCGTGTGATGCATCGACACGCCGGGGTTTGGTTCGAAAATCCGACCATCTACCAACCGGTTTGCTCGACTACGTGCCACAGTGCGGAAGGAGCGGCGAATGCGACACCGAGACAATAGGATCGGCGACGTGACCGATCGAAATGTGCTTGGGGGACCGCTGGAGGAGTGTGGCACCGATCCTCTCACCGGCTTCTACCGGGACGGATGCTGCAGCACCGGTCCCGAGGATTTGGGTAGCCACACCGTCTGCACGGTGGTGACCGCGGAATTCCTGGAGCACCAGAAGTCGATCGGCAACGACCTCGTCACCCCGCGGCCGGAGAACAACTTCCCCGGCCTGCAACCGGGCGACCGCTGGTGCGTGGTGGCCGTGCGCTGGCTGCACGCCCACGAGGACGGGGTGGCCGCACCCGTGGTGCTGGCCGCCACCCATGAGAACGCCCTCGAGGTGGTGCCCATGGAGACGCTGCGCAAATACGCCGTCGACGTCCCCGACGACGTCAGCGACCTGCTCTAGTCGTCGACGCCCTTGCGCAGCAAAGCCTCGGTGGCGCTGCGCAATTCGACACGGGCCGCGAACAGCCGCGGATCGGAGGCGAAGGCCACCCGGTCCGCGCCGGCGTGCAGCGGGCCGTTGAGCACCTGCAGGGTGATGGAACCGGCGATGGCCCCGAAGAACAGCGCCACCAGCGCGGGCCGCTCCCCCGCCAGGGCCAGGGTGAGCGCCGCCTGGCCGCCGAACACGGCCGCGGTGGCCGCCGAGATGACCAGCGAGTGGGTCATGTCCGCGCGCAGCGCCTCACCCTCGTCGTAGGCGTCCAGCACCGCGATGCCCAGGCCCAGCACCACCAGGTCGGCGGCGGTCACCGACAGCATGGCCGTGCTGGGCAGCACATTGAACCCGAGCAGGATGAGCGCCGCGCTCATCCCGAGCAGCAGCGCGCCCACGGTGAGCAGCCCGGCCGCGGAACGCCGTGAGTCCTCGGACCATTCGGCCTGCTGGCCGAGCATGGCCAGCATGGTGCCGAGCAGGGCCAGCAGGGTGACCGCGCCCAGCAGATAGCCCGCCGGCAGGAAACCGCCCGCGGCCGGCATGGCCAGCACCGCGCACAGCGGCACCAGCCCGACCCGCCACCAGCGGTCGACGCGTTCCACCCCGGCGGGCAGCAGTCGCACGAAGACACCGCTGAAAGCCAGTACGGGGGCGCACACCAGCACGATGCGCACACCGTCGAACCAGGGACTCCCCCCTGCCATCCGATCCGCCACCACCGCGGCGGCGAACGCCAGCAATCCGATTGCCGCTCTGCGTAACAACAGCTTTCGCGGATCCCGCGCCAGTAGATACAAACCGAGCCACCATGCGGCACCGAACGCCGCGGCCGACACCCAAACCACGCAGGGAGCGTACTGCCCCGCCGGCGGTTCGCGGGGGCATACCGCAACGCCGTATATGGCCTTCTACCAGTATTTTTCACCGATTTGACGCCCTCGTCACACCTTCGCATCCGTTTGGGCACACGCAGGTCACGAAGGGCCCCAACGGCTTTCATCGGGGGCCGGGCGGCGGGGTCAGGCGGGTACCGCGTGGCGGCGGCGGTGGGCCTTCTGCCGGCAGGCTGCCGAACAATAGCGGGCGGGGCGGCCGGTGCCGGTCGGCTGGATCGGGGTGGCGCAGATCGGGCAGTGCGGGGCCGGGGTTTCGTCACGGATGGCCGTTTCGTCACGGGCGGCGATCGCGTTCCGGCGTTTCGTTACGGGCTGCACCGAGGGCCGGGCACGCAGGGCGTCCAGGACCAGGGCGGCGGGGCGGGACAGTTCGCGGTCCGGGGACAGGCGTTGGATCGCAACGCATCCCGTGAACAGGGCGAGGACGTCGGGAACGGTGAGGTCGGCGCGGACGGAGCCCTGCCGCTGGGCGGCGATGAGCAGGTCGCCGAGGGCGGCGTGGAAACGGGCTCCGGCGTCGCGCACCAGTTCACGCGGCCAGCCGTCATTGTTGACCATGTCGCACACGGCCTGGTTGCGATGGCTGGAGGTGATCACCTCGGCGCAGAAGCCGAAGAAGGCGGCCCCCGCGTCGGGGGCGGCGCGCAGCCGGTGGGCCAGACCGGTGAGCCGGTCGATGCGTTGCTGCATAACGGCTTCCAGCAGCGCGGTCTTGGTGGGGAAATGGCGGTACACGGTGCCCGCGCCGACCCCGGCGCGGCGGGCCACCTCGGCCAGGGAGACCGCGAGCCCGCCTTCGGCGAGAGCGCGC
Source organism: Nocardia sp. NPDC005825 (assembly GCF_040630175.1). Classification (NCBI taxonomy): domain Bacteria; kingdom Bacillati; phylum Actinomycetota; class Actinomycetes; order Mycobacteriales; family Nocardiaceae; genus Nocardia; species Nocardia sp. NPDC005825. Next base: position 81,168 of record NZ_JBEXXC010000009.1, on the reverse strand, counting down.
TGGGCGGCGGCCAGGACCAGGGCGCGATTGCGGCGCGCGTCGGCCCGGGCATTCGGGGCGAGGCTGGTGGTGGGTGCGAACATTTCGTTACGCGCGTCCTTTCCGGTGCTGGCCAATGGAAACGCGGCGGTCCTAGCGTTCATATCCGGGTCGACCGACCCGAATACTACCGAACGAACGGGTGACAATGTCCTCTCGTAATGACCTGATCCTGGTGACCGGCGCGACCGGCAAGCAGGGTGGCGTCACCGCGCGCCGGCTGCTCGACACCGGCCGGTCGGTGCGCGTCCTGGTGCGCGATCCGGAATCGGCTGCGGCGCAGGCCCTCGCCGCGGCGGGCGCGGAGCTCGCCGTGGGCGACTTCGACCGACCGGAGACCCTGGCCCCGGCGCTGGTGGGCGTGGGTGCGGCGTTCCTGGTGCCGCCCGCCGCCTACGGCCCGGACGGCTGGGATGTCGGCCTGGAGGTCGCGCGCGGCAGCGCTTTCATCGACGCGGCGGTCGCGGCCGGGGTCGAGTACATCGTGTTCACGACCGTCGCCTCGCTGACCGAGGACGGCCAGTGGGGTGCGCAGGGCAAACGCCGTGTGGAGGAGGCGCTGCGCGCGAGCGGCCTGCACTGGACGATCCTGCGTCCGGTCCGATTCATGGAGAACTACTTCATGCAGGGTTTCCCCGTGGACGGCATCAACGACGGCGTGCACCGGCATCTGTTCCCGGCGGACAGGCCGATCCAGTCCATCGCGATCGAGGACATCGCGGTGATCGCGCAACTGGCCTTCGACGATCCGGCCCGCTTCCACGGCGAGGTCCTGGAGTTGGCCGGTGACGCTCTCACCATGACCGAGGCCGCGGCGGCCATCACCGCCGCGACCGGCCACCGGGTCCGCTACGTGGAGGCGTCGCAGGCCGACGCCGAGGCCATGGGCCCCGAGGTCGGTGTGGTCTGGCGGCTGTCCCGGGAGGGCCGGGGCTGGCACGCCGATATCCCGGCGGTCCGCGAGATCCATCCCGGCCTGCGGACTTTCGAGGCATGGCTCGCCGAATCCGGTGCGGCGCGGCTGAAGTCGCTGCTGGATTGACGAGCTCGGGCTCGATCGGGGTCCGGGTGGATCAGTTCAGCGCGCCGTTGTAGTCGGGCAGCTTGAAGGTCTGCTGGGCGTGGCCGCCGGACAGGTCGGAGGCGCTGTTGCCGATATTGGCCACGATGGTGTAGCCCTGGGCCTCGATCGAGGCGCGGGTGGCGGTCTTGTAGTCGGCGAGCGCGCCCGCGCCGGAGGAGCCGGTGGTGAGGCCGCCGCCGTAGAGGCCGTCGACCGGGTAGCCGACCGTGGTCAGGTTGATCTGGCTGTAGATGTTCATCACCGAGGGGCGGCCGGTCACGAAGATGATCGCCGCGCCTTGGCTTTTCGCCCACTTGGCCAGCGCCAGCATGGGCGGGATGGCCGGGGTGATGGGTGCCGCGTGGTAGCTGGTCTCCAGCGAGGTGTTGTCGATGTCGAGGACGACGGCCGGCTTGGTGACGCCCGGCAGCGCGGTGGTCAGGTAGGCCTGGGCGGCGTTGGCGACGGTGGTGACGTCGCTGATCCACTGGCTGTAGGGCGGGAGGTTGGCGTTGCTGCCGCCGGAACCCGACAGGGATCCCGTGCCCGAGCCGGACCCGGCGGATCCGGTGTCGGCGAGGGCGAGCGGGAGCGGAGCGGCGAGGCCGACGGAGAGTCCGGCGGCCAGGACGGCGAGGGAGCGCTTCATGGGGCCGGACGCTAGCGGCAACCCAATGGGACGCGCAGGTGTTTCACTCTGACATCGGGATGAATTCCCGCTCAGCGGGACACAGCGGCGAAGCTATGGTGTCGCGCCGACCAGGTTCTCCCCGCGCATCCGCTGCGAGATCACCTGCGTGATGCCGTCACCGCGCATGCTGACGCCGTAGAGGGCGTCGGCGATCTCCATGGTCGGCTTCTGGTGGGTGATCACGATCAGCTGGCTCTTCTCGCGCAGCTGCTCGAACAGTCCGATCAGCCGGCGCAGGTTGGTGTCGTCCAGCGCAGCCTCGACCTCGTCCATCACATAGAAGGGCGAGGGCCGGGCGCGGAAGATCGACACCAGGAAAGCGACTGCGGCCAAGGACTTCTCGCCACCGGAGAGCAGCGACAGCCGCTTGACCTTCTTGCCCGGCGGGCGGGCCTCGACCTCGACGCCGGTGGTGAGCATGTCCGCGGGATTGGTGAGCAGCAGCCGCCCCTCACCGCCGGGGAACAGGCGGCCGAAGACGCCGGTGAACTCGCGTTCCACATCCTCGTAGGCCTCGGTGAAGACCTGCAGGATGCGCTCGTCGACCTCGGCGACCACGTCGAGCAGGTCCTGGCGGGCCTTCTTGACGTCCTCGAGCTGGGTGTTGAGGAAGGTGTAGCGCTCCTCGAGGGCCGCGAACTCCTCCAGCGCAAGGGGATTCACCTTGCCGAGGGTGACCAGGTCCTTCTCGGCGCGCTTGGCGCGGCGCTCCTGGGTCGCGCGGTCGTAGGGCATGGGCTGCGGTTCGCTGACCGTGTCGCCGCGCTCGCGGGCCTGCTCGTACTCGATCATCTCCAGCGCGGTGGGCGGCATGGGGACGTCGGGGCCGTATTCGGCGATGAGGTCGTCGAGGCTGACGCCGAACTGTTCGGAGATGGTGGTCTCGACCTGCTCGATGCGCAGCGCGGCCTGGGCGCGAGCCACCTCGTCGCGGTGCACGGCGTCGGTGAGCTGGGCGAGCTGGGTGGTGAGGGCGCGCGAACGCTCCTTGGTCTGATCGACCTGGGCGGCGTATTCGCCACGGCGGCGCACCAATTCGTCACGGCGGGCGGAGGCCTGGGCCACCACCTGCTCGAGTTCGGCGGCGATCTTCTCCGCCGACGCGGCGACCACGGCGGCCAGCGCGGCGGCCTGGCGGCGGGCGGACTGGGCGCGTTCGGCGCGGGCCCGGTTCTCGCGTTCGGCGCGGGCGGCGCGGCGCAGCGAATCGGCCTTGCCGCGGACCGATTCCGCGCGTTCCTCGGCGGTGCGCACGGCCAGGCGGGCCTCGACCTCCATGGAGCGGACCTCGGCGAGGGCGGCGGCGGCCTCCTCGCGGGCGTACCCGGCGGTCTCGGTGCCCGCGGATTCCGGGTCCAGGTCGGCCTGTTCGTTCTCGGCGTGACGCAGCCGGTCCTCGAGCTCGGCGAGCTTGGCGAGGGTTTCCTCGCGGCCGGTCTCGGCGTCGGCGCGCTGGGCCAGCAGCCGATCGCATTCGCGCTGGGCGCCGCGGGCGGCGTGACCGAGGCGGCCGAGCCGGTCGTAGATGGCGACCAGGGCCTGGTCGGATTCGTGCAGGGCGAGCAGGGCGTGGTCGACGGCTTCCTTGCGGTCGGTCTGCTCGGCGAGCGCACCGGCGAGCGCGGCTTCCAGTTCCTCGGCCTGCCGCTGCCAGGACGCCAATTCGGCGGTGGCGGAATCGATGTCGGCCTGCACCTCGAGCTGGCTGGGGGCGCGGTCGGAGCCGCCCAGCAGCCAGCCGCTGCCGGTGATGTCGCCGTCGCGTGTGACCACCCGCAGTTCCGGGCGCGCGGCGATGACCTGCGCGGCGGTGGCGAGGTCGTCGGCGACGGCGATGCCCGCGGTGAGGGCGGCGATCGCGCCGCGCAGGTTGGCGGGGCAGTCGACCACGTCGGCAAGCCAGCGGGCCGAGCCGGGCAGCGGTGAATTCGCCTGCGCCGCAGGGAGGGCCGCGGCGTCGGCGTAGACCAGGGCGGCGCGACCGCCGTCGGTCTCCTTGAGCGCGCGCACCGCGGCGTGCGCGGCGGGGCCGGTGTCGGCGGCCACGGCGTCGGCCAGCGGGCCCAGGGCCGCGGCGACCGCGGACTCGAAGCCGCCGTGCACGCGGATCAGGCCGGACAGCGGGCCCAGCAGTCCGTCGGCGCGGTGCTCGAGCAGCCAGGCCGCGCCGTCCTTGCGGCGCAGGCCCATGGCGAGGGCTTCGATGCGGGCGGTGAGGGAGGCGACGCGTTTACCGGCCTCGCGGTCCTGTTCGCGCAGTTCGGTGACGCGCTGGTCGGCCAGGGCGAGGGCCTGGGCGGCGTGCTCGTAGGCGTGGTCGAGGCCTTCCTCGCCCGCGTCGAGTTCGTTGAGTTCGCCCTGCACGGCCTCGAATTCGGCATTGGCGTCCTCGCCGCGGCGGCGGGCCTCGGCGATGGCGGTGGACATGCGGGCCACCTCGCCGTCCACGGACTGGGCGCGGATGCGCAGGGTGTCGACCTGGCCGGAGAGCCGGGCCAGGCCCTCGCGGCGGTCGGCGACGGCGCGGACCGCGGCGAGGTGGGCCTGCTCGGCGGCCTTGGCGGCCTGCTCGCGTTCGTAGAGTTGCTCGCGGGCCGCTTCCAGCGTCTCGGTAGCGATTTCGACGGCTTCGCGCAGTTCGGCCTCTTCGGCCTCGACCCGATCCGCTTCGCGCTCCAGCTGTTCCGGGTCGCGGCCGGTGCCGGTCGGTTGCTCGATGGTCAGGTTGCGCGCGCGATCGCGCGCGATCCGGATAGTGGCGTTGACGCGTTCGGTCAGCGCGGACAGCTGGAACCAGGTCTGGGCAGCGGCCTCGGCGCTGGGCGTCAGCTTGGACAGCTCGAATTCCTGCTGTGCCAGTGCGGCATTGGCGGCGTCGAGTTCGGCCTGCACGGTGACGTGCTGCTCCCGCGCGTAGGCCTCCTTGCTCTGCTGGCTCTCGAGTTCGCGGCGGCGGCTGACCAGATCGTCGGCGGCGAGCCGCAATCGGGCGTCCCGCAGTTCGGACTGGACGGTCGCGGCGCGACGCGCCACCTCGGCCTGCCGGCCCAGCGGCTTGAGCTGCCTGCGCAGTTCGGTGGTGAGGTCGGTGAGGCGGGCCAGATTGGCCTGCATGGCGTCCAGCTTGCGGACCGCCTTCTCCTTGCGCCGCCGGTGCTTGAGCACGCCCGCGGCCTCCTCGATGAAGGCCCGCCGATCCTCCGGCCGCGATTCCAGGATGGCCGAGAGCTGCCCCTGACCGACGATGACGTGCATCTCCCGGCCGATGCCGGAGTCCGACAGCAGTTCCTGCACGTCCATCAACCGGCAGGAGTTGCCGTTGATCTCGTACTCGCCGGCGCCGTCGCGGAACATGCGGCGCGTGATCGACACTTCCGAGTACTCGATGGGCAGTACCCCGTCGGAGTTGTCGATGGTCAGCGTGACTTCGGCACGACCGAGCGGGGCGCGGCCCGCGGTACCGGCGAAGATGACGTCCTGCATCTTCCCGCCCCGCAGCGCTTTCGCGCCCTGCTCACCCATCACCCAGGTGAGCGCGTCGACGACGTTCGACTTGCCCGACCCGTTGGGCCCCACCACACAGGTGATCCCCGGCTCTAATCGCAACGTCGTCGCGGACGCGAAGGACTTGAACCCCTTCAACGTCAGACTCTTCAGGTGCACAGCGGCTCAGACTACCCGTTCCCCGAAGATTGCCCCGAGTATGCCGACCCCGCGTCCCTTCTGCGCCACGACGCGATCCGGACCGCGGGTCAGCGAGCGCGGTAGCGGTTCCACGCGGTGGATTCCCAGCCCATGACGACGCGGAAGATCAGCACCGCGCCCCAGGGGCCGATGACCCAGATGGGCCAGGGGTAGGTGAATTCGCCTGCGGCCACCGAGATCGCGGCCCAGATGAACAGGCACAGCAGGCTCGCGCCGAGCCAGGCGCCGCCCTCGATCTGCTGCCAGACGGGCAGGCGGGTGCGCGAAGCGGACTGCGGCGCAACGGTCTTCGAGAGCTTCGGCAGGTCCTGCAGGACCCGCTGGAGGTCTTCGCGGGTGGCGGTGGCGTAGACGCGGGCCAGGCGGTCGTCGTATTCGGCGAGGTCCAGGCGGCCTTCGGACAGGTGGCGGCCCAGGAGCTCGGCGATCTGGGCGCGCTCGGCGTCGGAGGCGCGGGTGCCGGTGGTGATGTCCATGTCGATCCTTAACGGTCGGGCGCTGCCGGATATTCCATTGTGGAACGTTTATCCAGGATAAACCTCCACATTGGAATGTTCAAGGGATTCAAGTGAGGGCGGGTGCCAGCACATTTGCCAGCAGGGGGGATGCGGTGAGATGGTTGGTGCCAGTTCTCGGACAAGGAGTCATCGTGGACCTTGACTGGTCGCCTGCTGATCTGGCGTTTCGTGATGAAGTGCGCAGCTTTCTCGACGAAAAGTTAACCGACGATCTACGCCGAGCGGGACGGTTGGCGACCAGCGTCTACCCGGACCACGAGGCCAGCATGGAGTGGCAGCACATCCTGCACGAGCGCGGCTGGGCCGCCCCGGCCTGGCCGGTGAAGTACGGCGGCTGCGACTGGAGCCTCACCCAGCACTACATCTTCGGCCGCGAATGCACCCTGGCCGGGGCGCCGAACCTGTCCCCCATGGGGATTCGCATGGTCTCGCACGCGATCATGGCGTTCGGCACGAAGGAACAGAAGGACTTCTTCCTGCCGGGCATCCTCACCGGCGAGGTCTTCTTCTGCCAGGGCTATTCCGAGCCCGAGGCCGGGTCGGACCTGGCCTCGCTGTCGATGACCGCGGTCGCCGACGGCGAGGACCTGGTGGTCACCGGCTCCAAGATCTGGACCACCCACGCCACCGAGGCGAACTGGATCTTCGCCCTGGTCCGCACCTCCAAGCAGGCCAAGAAGCAGCAGGGCATCACCTTCCTGCTCATCGACATGCGCACCCCGGGCATCGAGATCCGTCCGCTGGTCATGACCTCCGGCGAGCAGGTGCAGAACCAGGTGTTCTTCGACCAGGTCCGGGTGCCGCAGGCGAACGTGCTGGGACAGATCGACGACGGCTGGACCGTGGCCAAGTTCCTGCTCAACTTCGAGCGCGGCGGCGGCGCGGTGGCCCCGGCCCTGCAGGTGATGGCCGAGGAGCTGGCGCAGGCCGCGACCGAGCAGGTCGCCCCCGGCGGCGGCGCGCTCATCGACGATCCGGCTTTCGCCGCGAAGCTGGCCGATGCCCGGCTGCGCGCCGATGTGCTGGAGATCCTCGAATACCGCACGCTCGCACTGGTTTCCAGCGGCAAGGACCCGGGTCCGGCGGCGTCCACGCTCAAGATCCTGGGCACCGAGCTGAGCCAGGCGCTCACCGAGCTGGCGCTGGAGGCGGCGGGTCCGCGTGGCCGCGCCTATCAGCCGCACGCCACCATGCCGGGCGGCCCGATCGCCGACTTCACCCCGCCCGCCGACGGTTTCGTGGCGGGCGAGGAGTGGCAGGCGGTAGCCCCGCTGCGGTACTTCAACGACCGCGCCGGCTCGATCTACGCCGGCAGCAACGAGATTCAGCGCAACATCATCGCCAAAGCCACCCTGGGACTGTGACATGGACTTCTCTTTCACCGCGGAACAAGAACTGCTGCGCGACACCGTCACCGAGTTCCTGACGGCCCGCTACCCGCTGGAGGCGAGCCGGGCCGCGGCGCGCACCGGGGCCGGGTGGCAGCCGGAGATCTGGCGCGGCCTGGCCGAGGAGGTCGGGATTCTCGGCGCCAGCCTGCCGGAGTCGGCGGGCGGCATCGGGGGCGGACCGGTCGAGACCATGATCATCGCCGAGGCGCTGGGCGCGGCCCTAGTGCTGGAGCCGTACGTGGACACCGTGGTGGTGGGCGGCGGCCTGCTGCGCCGCGCCACCGGCAAGCGCGCCGAGGACCTGCTGGCGGGCATCGCCGCCGGTGAGGTGGTGACCGGATTCGCCGCGCTGGAACCGCGATCCGGCTACGACTACACCGCGGTGGCGGCCACGGCCGTGCGCGACGGCGACGACTGGGTGATCACCGGCGAGAAGACGGTGGTGACCGCGGCCCCGCTGGCCACCCACCTGCTGGTGACCGCGGTCGCGGACGGCGAGATCGCGCTGTTCGCCGTCGATGTCGATCCGGCCGCGCCGCCCGCGGGCCTGACCGCCCGCGCCTACCGCACCATCGACGAGCGTCAGGCCGCCGACCTGACCTTCGACGGTGTGCGCGTCCCCGCCGACGCCCTGCTGCTCGCGTCCGCCGGTGAGGCCATCGCCGCGACCGTGGACGAGGCCATCGCGGCGGTATGCGCGGAGACGGTCGGGGCCATGCGCAAGGTGGTCGACGACACCGTCGCCTACGCCAAGCAGCGCCGCCAGTTCGGCGTCGCGATCGGCAGCTTCCAGGCCCTGCAGCACCGCATGGTGGACATGCTGCTGGAGCTCGAACAGGCCGTGGCCGCAACGTATCTGGTGACCCTGAAGCTGGACGCCCCCGCCGCCGAGCGGGCCCGCGCGGCCTCGGCCGCCAAGGCCACCGTGGGCCGCGCCGCCCGCAAGATCGGCCAGGAGTCGGTGCAGTTGCACGGTGCCATGGGCATGACCGAGGAACTCGCCATCGGCCACTTCTTCAAGCGCCTGACCGCCGTCCAGTACGAGTTCGGCACCACCGACCAGCACATTGCCCGCTACGCCTCACTGACGCGGCCGTAGCGGGCGCTCCCGCGCACCGGCTCAGGGGTGACCGGTGCCGGATCGGGTTCCGGTGGATCGCGTGACCGATCCACCGGAACCCGATTCATCCGCGCCACGCCGGAGTTCGGCGGCGACATGCCGGGTGGACCTCCGCACCGCGGCCACGATGACCAATGCCATCGCGGGTCCGGTGACGAAGCACAACAGACTCAGAGCGATCAGTAGAACGGTTCCCACGTGCGGATTATTGTCTGCCAACGGGCGTTTCAGCCAATTCGGCAACTGTGAGGCAATGGCAACGCGCGCCGCCACTCACACGATTTCACTCGCTTCCTTCGCGGGCTCCACGCCCGTCGCCACATTGTGGGCGTGCATCGCGCGGTAGGCGAGGAAGTAGATGAACCCCTGGGTGCCCCACGTCGCCAGCGCGGCGGTGTAGAAGATCGTGCGGTTCTCGTCGTCGAAGGGCCAGGGGAAGAAGTCGTAGGTGATCGCGATGGTGGACGCCGCCACGGTGACCGCGGCGGTCCAGACGGCCAGCGGTTTCGCTCCGATCCCCCAGAGCCGCTTGACGAAGTACGCCAGGAACAGCGCCGTGAGCAGATTGACCACGACGAAGAACGTCGCGGGAACGACGTGGAGCGTCTCGTCGTGGAACTGCCGCAGGTACAGCCCGCCCGCGATGGCGAGCGCGAACACACCGATGTCGACGGCCGCGGTCGGCTTGTACCGATGCGTGACGGCCATCAGACCCATCACGAGAATGAGCGTGATCCCGACCGAGCGCGAGAACGCGTCGAAGAAATACGCCACGCCGTAGAGGACGCTGCCCTCGTCACCGCTGAACAGTGACCAGAGCAGAAAGTTGGTGCCCGACGTCGCCACCACCATCCATTCCAGGCCGAGCAGGTAGTTGCCGTAGCGCCGGATGAACCGCCATCCGAAGTAGTAGCCGACGAAGATCATCCAGATATCGGACGCGATGAAGAAGAGGTCTTTCACCGGACCTACTGTCGCCACCTATGAGCCAGGTCACAACGACGCGGTGCACCTGCTTTGCCTGGAATCGGTGCACCGTGCACTCCGCCCGGCGGAAGGCTCACCACCTCCGGAGGATCGGGGCAGACTGCTCGATATGGAGGAATTGTGGCCCCTGCCGACCGCCGAGGCCGCTGACGCCATCCGGTCGGTGTGCGAGCGGCTCCTGGCGGACGCGGACGCCTTGGCCGACGCCATCGCGACGCCCGCCGTCACGGCGCACAACGATCCCGCCCTGCTGTCGGACGCGTCGCTGGTCGAGGAGGACCGGCATCTGAATCGTTCCGACCTGGTCCAATGGCTCACCTCGAACATCCAGCAGCCGGGGCGAAGGGTGGAACCCTATGTCGGCCCGAGGATCACGGCGTACATCCGCACCCTGGTCTCCCGCGGCATCGCACCCGATTTCGCCGCGGGGTGGCGGGTGGCGCTGGGTGTCGGCTGGCGCCGATGGCTCGAGGAATCTGCGGCGTACTGTTCGAACACCGACCTCCTGGTGGAGGTCCTCGACGTGTCGGCGAAGTCGTTGGTGCAGTACGCCCTCGACTCGGTCGCGGTCCTGCGCGAGGTGAGCCTCGCCGCGGCGATGGGCAACGCGGATGCCGACGCGATCGCCCTGATCCAGCTGATCGCCAGTGGCGCGCCCGTGACCGAGGACTTCGCCGAGGAGCGCCTGCGGTACCGGATGGCCCGCTCGCACGTGAGCCTCGTCCTGTGGACCGACGATCCGCAGCGGGCCGGCGCGTTGGAGGAGGTGGTCGTGGCCGTGCGTTCGGCCGCGGTGGGGCGGAGTGCCCTGGTGGCCCGTGCGAGCGCGACCGCACGGTGGATCTGGCTGTCCGGCGACACCGGCCAGGACCTTCCCCTCGTCGAGAAGATCGTGACGTCGGCGGAAGACGTCCGGGCGGCCGTCGGCCGGCCGGGCGACGGACTCGACGGGTTCAGGTCCAGTCATCAGGACGCCCTCGCCGCCCAGGCCATGGTCATCCGGCTCGGCTCCGCCCGGCGCTGCACCGCGTACGCGGACGTCGAGCTCATCGACAACCTCACGAAGGACCGCGCCAGTGCACGACGTTTCGTCACCAAGACGCTCGGTCCGTTGGCCGAAGCCGATGAGACGTTGCGGCAGGCACTCCTGACCTACGTGCAGTGCGGCTTCAACACCACGCGTGCGGCGGCCACCCTCTACGCCCACCGGAACACCGTCGAGCGCCGGGTCTCGCGTGCCAATGAACTCTCCGTGGTCAAAGTGGAGGACAACCCCGCACACGTCGCCGCCGCGCTCCTGGTGCTGGAGATCGCACCCGATATCGCGGCCTCCGCCCCCTCGATTCGATAGCGGGATGTTCTCCACGACTCGGCGTTAGGGTGGGAGTTGTCGAAAGTGCGTCGCTGATGGTCGACAATGATCCGCTCGAAACTCAGCGTGACGCGGGCCCGGTGGTCGCGTCGGACTTGAGCGCGGCCGGATTCGAGGACGCCGAGCAGATCGGTCACGGTGGTTTCGGCGCCGTCTATCGCTGTCGGCAGGTGGGCCTGGACCGCACGGTCGCGGTGAAGGTGTCGGCCGGGGAACTGGACGAGGAGAACCGCGCCCGGTTCGTGCGCGAGCAGCGGGCGATGGGCCGATTGACCGGTCATCCGAATATCGTCACGGTGCTCGAGGCCGGTGTCACCGGCGGTGGGCGGCCCTATCTCGTGATGCCGTACTACCCGGACTCGCTGGACGCGCGGATCCGGCGAACGGGTCCACTCGCGGTTGATGACGTACTGCGGATCGGGGCCGGAATCGCCGAGGCACTCGAGTTCGCCCATCGGCTCGGCATCCTGCACCGCGACGTGAAGCCGGGCAACATTCTGCTCACCGATGCCGGTGAACCGGCCTTGACCGACTTCGGGATCGCCCGCATCGCAGGCGGATTCGAGACCGCCACGGGTGTCGTGACGGCCTCGCCGGCGTTCACCGCGCCGGAGGTGCTCGAAGGTCGGACCCCGACCCCGGCCGCGGATGTCTACGGGCTCGGCGCCACCCTGTTCTGCGCGCTGACCGGACATGCCGCCTACGAGCGCCGCAGCGGCGAACAGGTCGTCGCGCAGTTCGTGCGGATCAGCACACAGCCGGTACCCGACCTGCGGGAACACGGCATCCCCGCCGACGTGTCCGGCATCGTGGAATCCGCGATGCACCGCGATCCGGAACAACGACCCTCGGCCGCCGACCTGGGCACGGCGATCGGGCAGATACAACTGCGACGCGGATATCCCGTGCGCCGGACCGCATCTCGGAACAGTCCGGCCGCGGCGCGCGAGCTCGAGAGCGGGCCGCGAACCGCCGGAGACCACGGCCTTCCCGGCGAGCTGACCAGTTTCGTGGGCAGGCGCGCCGAGCTGACCGAACTCAAGAATCGGCTGACCGCATGCCGGTTGGTGACACTGGTCGGTCCGGGTGGCGTGGGCAAGACCCGGCTGGCCCTCCGGGCGGCCTCGGCGACGCGGCGGGACTTCGCCGACGGGGTATCGGTGATCGAACTGGCCGAGGTACACGATCCGTCATTGGTGGCCGACGTCGTCGCGGCCGCCGTGGGTGTTCGGGTGGACTCGTCCCGGCCGGCCCAGGATCTGCTGGTGGAGTCGCTGCGTTCCCGCGAAACCCTGCTCGTCGTGGACAATTGCGAGCAGATCGTCGACTCGGTGGCCGAGTTGGCCGAATCGCTCCTACGGGCGTGCCCCAGGGTCAAGATTCTCGCCACCAGCCGCGAGCCGCTCGACATCGGCGGCGAGACCGCTCAACGGCTGCCGCCGCTCGCCGTGCCCGCGCGCCACGAACCAGCATTGCGAGAGCTGCCGAAATACGATGCGGTGACCTTGTTCTCCGAGCGCGCGGCGACGGTGGTGCCCGGGTTCGTACCGAACGAGCGGAACAAGGACGCGGTGGTCGGGATCTGTTCCCGCTTGGACGGATTGCCGCTGGCGATCGAGCTGGCGGCCGCGCGGATGCGGACCATGTCACCGGAACAGATCCTGCAGCGGCTGACCGATCGGTTCGACCTGCTCACCCACGGCAGCCGGACGGCACCCACCCGGCAACAGACGCTGAGCTGGTGCACCGACTGGAGTTACGAGCTGTGCACCCCGGCCGAGCAACGGCTGTGGGCCCGGCTGTCGGTCTTCGCCGGTGGATTCGAACTGGACGCCGTCGAATTCGTCTGCGGCGCCGAGACCGCTCCGGCGGAGCTGCTCGATGCGCTGTCCGGATTGGTGGACAAATCGATCGTCGTCCGGGAGGAACACGAAGGCGCCGTGCGCTTCCGAATGCTGGAGACGGTGCGGGACTACGGGCTGGCGAAGCTGCGGGAGAGCGGTGAGGAAGCGGACCTGCTTCGCCGGCACCGGAATTGGTGCCTGCGGCTGGTGCTCGACGCCGAGGCCGACCTGATCAGCGACAGACAACTCCCCTGGCTGAACCGGGTGCAGCACGAAGAGCCGAACCTGCGTGCGGCGCTGGAGTTCTGCGAGTCCGACCACACCGAGGAATCGGCGGCGGCCGGGCTCCGCACGACGTCCGCCCTCTATGTGTTCTGGAGCGTCCGGGGGCAATTCGGCGAGGGCCGGCGCTGGATCGACCGGCTCCTGGCCCACCCGTGTGCCGCTGCCACATCCGACCGGGTCGGCGCCGTGTACGCCGATATCTCCATGGCGGCGATGCAACGGGACCTGCCGCGAGCTGTCGCCCTGCTGGAGCAGGGGCACGCGCTCGTCGAGCAGGACCGTACGCCCTGGAACGAGGCGCTGATCAGTTATGCCGAAGGAACCCTCGCCATCTACCTCGACGAGCCCGAGCGCGCGGTGTCGTGCGTGGGTCGTGCGATCGCGGTGTTCGGGTCGGACAGTCGAAGCTGGTTGTCGGTATCCGCGTTGTCGGACCTCGGCGCCGCGCATGCCCGGCTGGGCGACATCGAGCAGGCGATCGAGTGCTATCAGCGGATGTTGTCCATCACCGAGGCATACGGTGAGTCGTTGTTCCGGTCACTCGCGGTGTCGGCGCTCGGGCTCGCGGTGTGGCAGCAGGGTGATCGCCGACGCGCACAGGAACTGCAACGGGAAGCGGTACGGATCAGTCGGCAGGTGCGCGGTCCGATCAACGCGGCGCTCGGCCTCGAAGCGCTCGCGTGGATCGTGGCCGATTCCGACGGTGAGCGCGCCGCGGTGCTGATGGGCGCGGCGGACGAGCTGATGTGGTCGGCCTCCGGCGGCATCGTCTTCTTCTATCCGGAATTGGATCAGTACCACCTCGATACCGAACAGCTGGTACGGAAAACCCTCGGCGACAAGCGTTTCGATGCCGCATGGCACCGTGGTCGATCGATGGGATTCGATGCGGCGGTCGCCTACGCGCTGGAAGAACCGGCGGCGGAAACGTCTTCCACGGGAGCGGCGACGTTGACCAAGCGTGAACGCGAGGTCGCGGACCTGGTCGCCGAAGGGCTGACGAACAAGCAGATCGCGACGCGGCTGGTGATCTCCCAGCGCACCGCGCAGGGCCATGTCGAGCACATCCTCACCAAGCTCGGCTTCACCTCACGCGCGCAGATCGCGGCGTGGGTCGCCGAGAAGTCCGGCTAGGCCGAAGGTTCGACGTCGATCAGTGCCCCGACATACCGCCGTCGACGGCGAGGGTCGTTCCGGTGATGTACGAGCTGGCCGGGCTGGCGAGAAACACCACGGCGGCGTCCAGTTCGTGCTGTTCACCCAGCCGGCCCAGGGGGCTGTGCTGCCGGACGAAGGGCATGAGCAGGTCCTCGGGAACGGTGGCGGTCATCTCGCTGGCGAAGTAGCCGGGCGCGATGGCGTTCACTCGAATACCGCGGCGGCCCGACCACTGCTGGGCCAGGTCGCGGGTCAGCCCGATGAGACCCGCCTTGCTCGCGGAGTAGGCCGCTTGCGGGCCATAGGATTTGATGAGGCCCAGCACGCTGGCGATATTGACGATGCTCGAACCCGGGGTCATGTGCCGTCCGCACGCCTGCGCGGTCCAGTACGCCCCGTTGAGATTGAGATCGATGACGCGCCGGAACTGTTCGGGGCGCTCCTTCAACGCGGGCACGGCGGTACCGATACCGGCGTTGTTGACCAGGATGTCGATGCGACCGAACTCGGCCATGGCGGCCGCGGCCAGATCGTCGCACTGCGCGGGATCGCTCACGTCGGCCTCGACGACCAGGGCGCGTCCACCGAGGTCGCGCACGCCGCGCGCGACCTCCTCCAGTTTGTCGGCGCGGCGTGCGGCGAGCACGACATCCGCGCCCGCCTGCGCCAGTGCCCGCGCGAATCCCGCGCCCAGGCCGGAACTGGCGCCGGTCACGACCGCGACCTTGTCGTCGAGGCGGAAGAGGTCGAGTACATGGTTCATGGTCGGTTCCTTCGAGGTGTCAGACCGCGGTTCGGACCGCGTGCTCATGCCGATTTCCCGTGCAGCGCACGCAGACCCGCGGCCATGAACTCCGGGGTGCTGTCCGCGGCGCGCAGCGCGTCCCCCGCGTCCGAACCCCGCAGCGCGCGGTGGGTGATGCCTTCGGCGATGACGCCGAGTTTGAAATTGGCCAGCGCGAGATAGAAATTCCAGCTTCCGAGGTCGCGGCCGGACAGGGTCGCGTACCGCTGGGCCAGCGCGTCCGGAGACGGCAATCGCGGACTGGTCCACGCGGCTTCGACACCGAGGACGACATCGAAGATCGGCGAACGGTAGACGCACATCAGCGCGATATCGGTGAGCGGGTCGCCCAGCGTCGACATCTCCCAATCGATGACGGCGCGAACGATATGGGGCGCACCGGAATCCAGGATCGCATTGTCGATTCGGAAGTCGCCGTGCACGATCGCCGACTCGGACGTTCCCGGAATCGCGTCGGACAGCGCCGCCCCCAGCGCCGCGACATCGGCCAGTTCGCGGGTCTTGACCCGTTCCCACTGCCGCGCCCACAGGGCGACCTGACGGGCGACGAAGCCCTCCGGGCGACCGAAGTTCTCCAGTCCGACCGCCCGATAGTCGACCGCGTGCAGTTCGGCGAGCGTCGCGACCAGCGCGTCGGCGGCGGATTCGAGCTGCGGGTCGGTGAGCGCCCCCAACTCGGACCGGTCCCGGAACACCGTGCCCTCGATGTATTCGACGACAGTCATCGGCGCGCCCAGCGCGACGCCCTCGGCGTCGAAGGTGATGTTGCGCGCGACCGGCACCCGGGTGCCCTGTAGCCCGGCGGTCACGGTGTACTCCCGCGCCATATCGTGCGCGGAGGGCGTGAGTCCGCTGGTCGGCGGACGGCGCACCACCCAGGTGGACACGTCGTCGTAGGCTTTGAAGGTCAGGTTCGACCGGCCGCCACTGATCAGCTCGACCCTGAGCTCACCCTCGACTCCGACGCCGGCGGCCTCGAGATGTGCCCGCAGTGCGTCGACATCCATTCCCGGCAAGCTCATTCGGCTTCCTTCGCGGCTCGTTTCGCGGCACCGATCACTCGTTTGGCGATGGCCCAGCGATGCACTTCCGAGGGGCCGTCGTAGATCCGGAACGGCCGCACCTCGCGTGCGAGCCGAGCCAGCGGCAGATCGTCGGAGACGCCGAGACCGCCGCACATCTGGACGCTGCGGTCCACGATGCGGAAGATCGCCTCGGAGGCAAAGGTTTTCGCGATCGACGTGGAGTTCGAGGCGGCCTGCCCCTGATCCAGTTCCCAGCACGCCCTGGTCAGCAACGCCCGCGTGGCCGCGATGTCGATCTCGTTGTCCGCCACCATCTTCTGGATCATGCCGAGATCGCCCAGGGTGGATCCGAACGCTTCCCGTTTCGCGACCTGGGCGACGGCGATGTCGTGGCCGCGGCGGGCCGCGCCGAGCCAGCGCATGACATGGGTCATGCGGGCGGGCCCGAGGCGCACCTGCACGTACTCGAACCCGCGATCGACCTCACCGAGCACCCCGGAGTCGGGCACGAACAGGTCCTCGAAGAACACCTCGCAGTGCCCGCCGAGCATCGATTTGTCCAGCGTTCCGATATGCCGGCCCACGTGCAGACCCGGCGCGTCGGCCGGGGTCAGGAACATGGTGGCGCCGCCGCGCTGCCCGGGTTCGCCGGAGGTGCGGGCGAAGATGATGAAGAAGCCCGCCCCGTCGGCGCCGGTGATGAACCATTTGTGCCCGGTGATCCGCCAGCCGCCGTCGACCCGTTCGGCACGGGTGTTCAGCGCCGCCGGATCCGAGCCCGCGCCCGGTGCCGGTTCGGTCATCGCGAAGGCGGATCGCACATCGCCCCGCGCGAGGGGTTCGAGGAACTGCTGCCGCTGCGCCGCGTCCGCGACATGGGCGAGCAGATGGACATTGCCCTCGTCCGGCGCGGCGATGTTCAAGGCCGTGGGTCCGAACAGCGAGTAGCCTGCTGCCTCGAAAACCGGTGCACGCTCGGCCATGGTCAGCCCGTGACCGCCGTACTCGACCGGCGCGTGCGGTGCGAAGATTCCCGCCTTCCGCGCCTGCTCCTGCAGCTCGACGCGGGTCGCGTCGCCACCGGCCGCGGTGATGTCGCCGAGGTGCTGGTCCTCGAGGGGCAGCACCACGTCGGCGATGAAGGCGCTGGTTCGTTCGACCAGCTCCAGCACCAGTGGTGGATGAGAAAGATCGATGGACATCCGCTACTCCTCGACAGGTGACAGTCTCTACTCCCCCGAACGATCGTTCGGTCCGAACTGAGGGCTACACTCACATATTCAGGACAAATAGTCCAAGAGTTCGGAATTGCTGAACACTCGCAGCCGAACAGCCGAGATCGGAGCACGTTCAGATGCCGATACCCGTACCCCAGGCGGTTCGCCGCGCTCGCCGCGCGGCGGGAGTCTCACAGCGCGAACTGGCGAGACGGATCGGCGTCAGCCCGGCCACGATGAACGCGATCGAGGGCGGGACGACCGGGCTCAGCGTGGATCGGCTGCAGGTGATCGCCCAGGCCCTGCACATGGACGTGCGCGAATTGCTCGACGCCACAGAGGAAGCGGCGAGGGATGCCGACCCCGGAAGCCGGGCGACCCCGCCGAGCCGATCGGACGGACAGCCCGATTGGCGGGATTTTCCGCCCCTCGATATCGACCCCGTGCTGCGCGCCGCCCTCGAATTGTTCGTCGCCACCGGCTATCACGGCGCCACCATGCGCTCGCTCGCGCATCGCGCCGGGATGAGCGTCCCCGGGGTGTATCACCACTACCGCGACAAGCAGACCCTGCTGGTCCGAATCCTCGACCTCACCATGGACGAATTGCATTGGCGTGTGGGCGCGGCGCGCACCGAGGGCGACACCGCCGTCGCGCGGGTCGCCCTGATCGTCGAGGCGCTCGCGCTCTTCCACACCCACCGGCAGGACCTGGCTTTCATCGGCGCGAGCGAGATGCGCAGCCTGACCGGCGAGAATCTTCGCCGAATCACCGCTTCCCGCAACGGTATCCAGCACCTTCTCGACGAAGAGATTGCCGCCGCGGCAGCAGACGGCCAGCTGCGCACCCCGCACCCGGGCGTCGCCGGTCGTGCCATTGCCACCATGTGCACGTCACTGCCGCAGTGGTTTCGCACCCACGGTGCGTACACCCCCGAGCAGATCGCTCGCGTCTACTCCGAATTCGCGCTCGGCCTGCTGGGACTCGGTGACACGGCAGCGCTCCCGCGATGATCGCGGGAGCGCCGGCCGCGAGCCGGTCAGCCGGTCATCGATCGGCCGTCGATCACTCCTGGGTGAGGCCACCGGCAGTGGCGGGTACCGGCGAGCGATCCGCGGGAATCGCGGACCCGAGCAGGTCACGGATACGCAGGCGCTCGGTTTGCCGGCCACCCTCGAGCCGGTACAGCTCGAGTCCGCCGCCGCCGACGCTGACGCGCCGCAGGGTGGCGAAGAAGTCTGCCGGAGTGATCATTTCGGGCGTCAGGACCCCGGTCCGGTCGATCAGGCCCTCGGCCAGCAGCACCAGTCCTGCGGCGGCCGGTACGCCCGTCGCCTCCTCCATCGTCGTCGTGGCCCCGGAGGTGAACCGCAGCCCGTTGCCGTCGGTGTGCACGTCGATCTGCAGGCCGCTGCCGATGCGCGTGCGATCCGGGCGGGTGTCCCGATAGGCGGCCAGCACCTTGATCGCGTCGTCCATGCGCGGGGCGTTGGCCGGTTCGCGGTGCGCGTCCACCGAGAAGGCCAGTGCCCAGCTGACCCGCATCGCCTCGATGGGAGTGATCGCACCGTAGTTCGTCGCCTCAGCGACCGGCAGCGCGAGCGGAACGGTGATGGGTTCGGGATGCGCGAGCCGCACGACGGTCTGCGTCCCCACCGTGCCGGGGAAGGTGACTTCCCGCGAGTCCAGGTCCTCCCACGTCGGGACCGGGTGCATGGTTCCGTCCGGATCGACGACATTGAAACAGTGGAAGATGTGGCGGGTCGCGGCGTCCGTGCAGTCCGCGACGTCGACCGTCCAGCTGATGTCCACCTTGTCGACGGGACCCAGATGATCCACGGCGGCCCGGATCAGGATATTGCTGGTTCCCGGCGAGGATCCCATGCCGACGACGGCGGTGATGCCCGCGTCGGCCGCGGCGCGGCGTCGTTCGAGCATCGGCAGCGTCACGTCGGAGTCGTCGCAGATGTCGAAGTAGTCGGTGCCATTGGCGATGGCAGCGTCGAGCACGACGGTCCCGGTGCGGTAGTACGGCCCGGCGAAGTTGGCGACGATTTCGGTCTCGCGGAGCAGCTCGTCGAGCCGACTGCCGTCGGACAGGGGATCGCACGTCGTGGTGGCGATTCCCAATGCCTCGGTCGCCTGCCGGGCCTCGGTCCGCCACGCCCGGTCCACGGCGAGCCACCGCGAGACGTCGGCGCCGCGCGCGGCTGCCCGCAGCATGGCCTGCGCCTGGGCGCCCCCGGCGCCGATGACGATTACTGAGTGTGTACGCACTGATTGTTCTCCTCGTGGTAGTCGCGCGCGATCGCACGCCGGTCTGATTTGCCCGATGCGGTTCGGGGCAGTTCGTCGTAGACGACCCAGTGCTCGGGCACCGCGTAATCCGGCAATTGGGTGAGCAGCTGGGCTCGCGCCCCGTCGATGTCGAGGTCGCAGCCGGGCCTGAGGACGACGGCGACGCCGACCCGCTCCTGCAGAACCGGATCGGCGATCGCGAACACGGTCGCCTCGACCACCGCCGGCAGGGCCGCCACGGTGGATTCGACATGGCTGGGCAGGACTTTCTCGCCACCGCGATTGATGACGTCGTCCACCCTGCCGGTGAGCCAGAGCAGCCCGTCGGCGTCGGTGTAGCCGAGGTCGCCGGTGCGCAGCCACTGTCCGCGGATCTTGGCGGCGGTCAGTGCGGGCTGCTCCCAGTAACGGGTCATCCGGGTCGGGCCCTCGACCCACACCTCGCCGATCTCGCCCTCGGCGGCGGGCGTCTCGTCGTCGCGAGTCACCTGAATTCGCACCCCCGGCAACGGCAGTCCGACCGACTCGCCCTTGGCCCCGATCAGCTCCGGAGGCAGCGCGGTGCACGCCGCGGTGAATTCGGTCATGCCGTAGCCGTGCAGCAATGTCAGATGCGGCCAGTGGTCGAGCAGCTCCTCGGACCAGGCCGCAGGCATCGGACTGCCGGCGAACAAGACGACCCGTGCGCGCTCATAGGCGGCGTCGGCGTCCTCGGCGACCATGAGCAGGCGCAGGATGCTGGGAACGGCCGTCAGGTAGGTGACCGGACGCTCGCGCAGCTCCGCCAGCGCCGCCGCCGTCCGGAAGCGAGGCAGCAGATGGGTACTGCCTCCGGCGACGAGCAGGGCGCCGAGCTGGTCGTTGAATCCGGTGTTGTGGAACAGCGGAACCAGGACGAGCGTGCTGTCACCGGGCCCGAGTTCCACGCAATCCGAGATCATCTGGGCGGCAATGCCGATCGCCTCGTGGGACAGCACCGCGCCCTTCGGCGCGCCGGTCGTTCCGGAGGTGAAGCTGATGACCGCGTCATCGTGGGGCTGTGGCCAGGGATGCTCGCCGCTCAGCCCTGGCCCGCCGCCGGCAGCGAGGTCGTCGAGCAGGTGCGCGGGCCTGCCCGAGGCGGCGGCCAGGTGCGCGTGCTCGGCGTCGTGGGCGACGATCCGGGCGTCCAGCAGATCGCACTGCCGCCGGAACTGGTCGAGGTCGATCCGGTTGTTGGCCGGTGACACGACAGCGCCGATACGGAGTCCGGCGAGGTAGGTGAGCACCCAGCCGACGCTGTTGTGTCCGACGATGACGACGCGGTCCCCGGGTTCGACGCCGAGCTGGACCAGCCGAGCGGCGACCCGCTCGCACCGCTCGCGCAGTTCGGCGTAGGTCGAGCTCCAATTCCCTTGCACGAGAGCGATATCGGAAGGACTATTCGCGGCATGAGCCCAGACCGCGTGGGCGAGCGTCGGGTGCGCTGGTTCGTGGTTCACAGCGCGATCCAGGTCGTCTTGAGCTGGGTGTACTTGTCGAGCGCGTAGGCGCCCTTGTCGGCGCCGTGCCCGGACAGCTTCCGGCCCGGGAACGGTGTCGCGGGCACACCCTCCTCGTACGAGTTGACCCAGACCGTCCCCACATCGAGGCCCCGCGACATCCGGTGCACGCGCGACACGTCCCGGGTCCAGATCGACGCGGCCAGACCGAAATCGGTGTCGTTCGCCAGTCGGAGGGCGTCGCTCTCGTCCTCGAACGGCTGGATGCAGACGACGGGACCGAAGATCTCCTCGCGAGCGATCCGCATCGACGGGTCGGTTCCGACGAAGACCGCGGGAGCGATCGCGCAGCATTCCGCGTCGACCGCCCTGTCACTGCCGACAACCAATTCGGCGCCCTCGCGCAGGCCCGACTCGATGTACTCGAGCACGGTGTCGAACTGGGCGTGGCTGCTCAACGGCCCCAACGTCGTCGCGGGGTCCAAGGGGTCGCCGATCCGGAGCGCTCGCGCGCCCGCGCAGACTCCGTCGACCACCTGGTCGTACACGGAACGCTGCACGAACAAGCGGGTGCCCGCCGTGCACATCTGGCCGGTGTTGTAGGTGAAAGCCCAGACCGCGGTGCGGATCGCCGCGTCGAGATCGGGCGCGTCGGCGAAGATGATGTTGGGCGACTTGCCGCCGAGTTCGAGCGATACCGGCTTTCCGTTCGACGCCGCGGCGTCGCCGAGCAGCCCCAGACCGACCTCGGTCGAACCGGTGAAGGTCACGCACGCGACGGAATGGTGCCGGCTCAATGCCGTGCCGACCGTGGAACCGCGCCCGGAGACCACATGGAAGACTCCGTCGGGAAGGCCTGCGAGACTGCCGAGTTCGGCCAGCCGCAGCGAGGACGCCGAGGTCTGCAGCGCCGGCTTGAGCACCAGGCTGTTACCCGCCAGCAGCGCGGGCGCGATCTTGAACATGGCCAGGCCGAGCGGGAAGTTCCACGGGGTGATGGCCGCCACCACGCCCACCGGTTCGCGGGTCACCAGCGCCACGGCGTCGGGCAGCCCGCGCGGCGACTCGTCCATGAGCTTGTCGGCCAGCTCGCCGTACCAGCGCAGCAGTCTGGTGGCGGAGGCGGTTTCGACATCGTGGGCCTCGCGGGCGGGTTTACCCATCTCGCGCGAAACCAGCACGGCCAATTCGTCCGCGTGCTCGTCGATCAGATCCGCCCAGGCGATGAGGACTCGACCACGCGCGGCGGGCGCCAGGCGCGACCAACTGCCGCTGTCGAACGCGGCCCGCGCCTTCTTGACGATGCGATCGACATCGGCCCCCGAGGCGGCGGCGACGCTGGTGAACTGCTCCCCCGTCCACGGGTCCCGCAGCGGAAGAGTCTCGGAGTCAAGCGCATCGGCCCAATCGCCGCCTTCCCACAGTCCGTAGGAGGTGGGAATGGCGGCGGCCAGTGCGCGCCAGTGCGCGCCGACCCCATGTTCCGGGGTTGTTGGTTGTGACATGACATACCTCGCGTCTGAATCACTTGACTTAGTCATTTGATTACACGGATAGTGATGCTGTCATGTCAAGACCTCGGGGAGAAAGGTTCGGATGGGACTACCCAAGGCGACGACGCACGACGACTGGACCGGCCGTGCGAACCAGCCGGTCCAGCCATATCTGTTCGGGCTACTGCTCTTTCGCGCCTATCGGCCCGAGGCCACAGGGGCCGGGTCGGGGGCGGTGACCTGGTTGGTGAAGTCGATCAGGGCCGCGATGCCGACCGGCACGCCGACCAGGATGATGCCCGCGGCGGACCCCAGAGCGGCGCCGATCGCGGCGCCCGCCAGGCACCCGCCCAGCGCGCCCGCGAAGAAGACGGGGAAGGTGACAGTTCCCACGGTCAGCGCCCCCGCGACACAACCCAGCGGGACGCCGATGAGGGTGCCGATCAAGGTTCCGACGCTGATGGCCAAACCGAATTCGGTGGCGGCCATGGCCATCGCGTTCTGCCAGTCCGCCTGGGACGCGACCGGCCGGGGAAAGTCCACCGGGGTGGCCGGGCGGGCCGACGCGGGGTCGGTGGCCGGAGTCAGAATCGCCGTATTGCCGTCGATCCGCGCGGCGATGGGCCAGTCCCGTTCGTCCTTGCGGTAGGTGAGCGGGAACCCGGCGGCGAGATTGCCCTGGGCGTCGAGGACCTGGAACTGGTTGCCCCGCACCGTGAGCGAGCCGCTGTCGGTGCTGATCCGAACCGAGCCGTCGACAATGCTCGAGGTGTAGTTGATGCCGGACAGGACCGATGTGTGGATGCTCGCGTCCGGCGGAATCGTGGGGTTCGCGGGTGCGGGGTCGGCGCACGCGACAGCGGTAGTGAGGCCGACGGTGAGTGCCGACAGACACGTGGTCGCGACCAGCTTTTTGATCTTCATGGGACCCGATTTCTGTTGTGTGGATTGATTTTTCGGGGATCTATGGGCTCAGCACCGGCGGCGGATGCCGAGCAGCGCCGGCACCGCCAGCAGGGCGGCGGCCGCTCCGAACGCGAACAGCAAGTGGTAGTTGTTCGGGCCGTCTACGCCGAGGAGAACGGGCGCCACCAGCGGCGCGACCATCAGGGCCGCCGACTGGGTCAGCACCACCAGTCCGAGATCGCGCGACGCGTTCTCCCACGAGGTCATCGTCGACGCCGCCAAGGCCAGCATCTGCCCGATCAGCAGGCCGTATCCAATACCGAAAATGAAGCAGCCCATGAGGAATTCGGGCACCCCGGTGACGATGTCCATCACCGCGCAGCCGCCGGCGACGAGCAGGCCGGCGGTGGCGAACACCGGTTTACGCTTGCCGATCCGGTCGGCGATGCGGCCGCCCAGCGGGCTGATGATCGACGCCGTGCCATTGATGATCAGGGTGGCCTGGAAGACCGTGGGAAGCAGCGACGCCTCGTCGAGCTTCAGCTCGTTCTGCATGAAGTAGACCAGGAAGGTCGCCACCACCGCGGCGCCGACCGTCACACCGAAGATGGAGGCCAGGCACCAGGCGAAATCGGGCGCCTTTCGCGGATCGAAGTACAGGGTCCGGACGAAATCGCGGAAACCGAACGCGGGTCGAACCTGCCCCGCGAAGTCGGTTTCCCGAAGGACGGCAACGAATATCAGCACGAGCGCGGCGCCCAGCACCGCCGGAATGAGGAGTTCCGCGGTCATTCCGGGTGTGATGCGGACGATGAAGGTGCCCGCGATGAGCCCCACACCTTGAGCCGCACCGGCCAGACCCGCCACGAAACCCGCGCGTTCGGGCGGAATGGAATCGGCGAGCATGGACCACAGCACCGTCAATCCGATGGTGCCGGACACCGATACGATGATCCATCCGGCGATCAGCCCCGCCATGCTGCCGGACATGGCCACGATCAGGTTGCCCACGATGATCGAGGTGGCGGCGACCACCAGCCACGGTCGGCGTCGGCCGAAGCGCGACATGGTGATATCGGCCAAGCGCCCGAAAAACGGTCCAGCGGGCAGTGATACGAGCGCACCGATGGCCGCGATCGCCGAATAGGCCACGGAGGCGTTCTCCGGGACCGCCTGCGCGACCCGCAGCGCCAGGGTGATCATCGTGGGGGTCAGAACGGCCGTCCATACACCGAAGATCGCGAGTATGTACGCCCAGATGAATGCGGTGCCGGTGCGATTGAGCGTGACGGCCACCGGTGCGGCGTCGTCGAATTCGCCGGAATCGCTGTCCGTCTCTACCGCAGGGGTCGGCGAATCTGGAACTGTCATAAGACTTCAGAGCTTTCGTGAATCGCGAATGCGCGGAGTACTGCCGAGATTCGGCAATCGATGAGTTCGCAGCACGCGGCACAGACAGCGGCGTGCTGCATTGTCGGGCCCACGGGCGGCGGGCGCTGCCGGGCGGCAGTCCCGCCCGCCCGTCGGGGTGTCGCTAGGCGGAACGTGCGGAGATCTGCTGCAGGACTCGTTCCAGGAGCACCGCCGTTTCCTGGATGTCGGCCGGCGTGTGCGCGGTGCTGAGGAAGATCTTTCCGGACGGCATGAAGACGGCGCCCGCCTCGACCATGCCGGCGGCGATCTCGGTCCAGAGCCCGTCGGTGCCATGCAGACTCGTCGTCTCATCGCGCGGAACGAACTGCAGCAGCGACCCGACGCGCCGGACGCTGCCGGGCGCACCGGCCGAGATCAGCACGTCCGTCACCGCCTGCTCGAAAGCGGCTCCCAGATCATCGAGCTCGTCGAATACGCCGGGCGCCGCGGACAACTCCATCGCGGCTTTCACCGCCGCGAGCGCCACGGGATTGCCGTTGAACGTTCCGGCGTGGGTGACGCCGTGCTCCACGAGATCGATGATGTCCGCGCGTCCCACGACCGCGCTCTGGGTGAACCCGCCCGCGATCGCCTTGCCGAACACCGAGAGATCCGGTCGTACGCCGAACTTCTCGGCGGCGCCGCCGCGCGCGATCCGGAACCCGGTGATGACCTCGTCGAAGATCAGCACGACGCCATGCTGGTCGCACAGATTGCGCAGCGATTCGAGGAAGCCGGGCTCCGGCGCCAGCACACCCGCATTGCTCATGATCGGATCGATGAGCACGGCGGCTATCCGACGTTCCTCGGCCTGGGCGAGCAGCGCCGCGATGGCTGCGGTGTCGTTGAACCGGCTGATGATCAGATCGGCGTAGGCCTGGGGGCTCTGCCCGCGGCTGGCGGGGGCGGCGACCTCACCGGTGTCGTCGGCGCTCATGCCGGCGTACACACTGTCCTGCCAACCGTGGTACGCCTTCGCGAATTTCACGATGCGGTGCCGCCCGGTCGCCGCTCGGGCCAACCGCAGGGCGACCTGCACCGCTTCGGTTCCCGAGTTCGTCCACACCAGACGCTGTGCGCCCGGCACCGATTCGAGCACCGCCTCCGCGGCTTCGTACTCGAGGCGGTGGCCCATCCCCACGACCTGCATCGATCTCATGACCCGCGCTACCGAGTCGATGATGTGCGGGTGGCTGTGACCGTGGACCAGCGGTCCCCACGCCATCACGTAATCGAGGTAGCGGTCACCGTCGAGGTCCCAGAGATGCGCGCCGCGGGCGCCCTCGACGAAGAGTGGAACCGGCCGCATCGCGGCACGAAGGCCCGAGCTGACGCCGCCGCCGAGACTTCGACGGGTGCGCTCGAACGCGGTTCTGGAGGAATCGATTGCCATACTTGGTCCTTGCTGGCTGCGGGGGTGGACAGACACGCCGACCGGCGTCTCAGAGATCGAGGTAGTCCCCGAGCTCGCTGTAATCCACCTGCCAGAGGCCGGGCGATCCGATGGGGTACTGGGAACGGAAGCCGAGAATCCGCTGCACCCGCGGCGAGAGCTGCTTCGCGATCTCCCGGTCGACGAGGAACGGGTACGCCTCCTCGCCGGTGAGGAAGCCGACGTTGAAAGCGAAGGCCACTCCTCGTCGGTACTGGTCGGTCGTTACGTTCGCGCCGCCGCCGTGCACGGTCTTCCCGCTGTAGAAGAACGCGTCTCCCGCCTTCATGGCGGCGGGAATGGTGCCTTCCGGGGTACCGCGATCCTCGAAGTCATCCCACTTGTGGCTCCCCGGGATGACCCGCGTCGCGCCGTTCTCCTCGGTGAAGTCCGTGAACGCGATGATGAAGTTGACGGTCACCTCGGGCCCCTGCGGACCCATGCCGACGAACGGGTACCAGTTTTCGAGGTCCCGGTGCAGGAACTGAGCCCGGTTCCCGGGGCCGATCTCGATGACCTGCGCCGTGGTCATCCAGTAGGTACCGGACTCCTCGAGGAACGTGGCGTCACAGAGGGAGTGGACCAGGTCCTGCTCGAGGATCTCCTCGCGGAAGGTCTTGCTGTGCGTCACCAGGTTCGTCAGCCGCTTGGTATTGCGCCCGTGGAACTCGGCGACAATCTCGTTCTCGTGGGTCGAGCCGGGAGCCAGCGCCTCCATGGGCTGCTCGATCTCGGCGTTGAACCGTGCGATCTGGTCCGCCGACAGGAAGTCCTTGATGATCACGCCGCCGTCTTCCGCGACGATCTCGAGGATCTCGGCGAGGGGGGTCGTCACCGCCACCGATCGCAGGGTGGCCTTGGCTTCGGTATTCATAGCTCCTCGTTTCCACGATTGACCAACCGTCTTGGTCATTTGATCTGATCATTTGATTCGATCGGATGATCTGATTGTGTTGTGGAGCACACGTCGTGTCAAGAGAGGAGCCGAGGATTGCCGAAAAGGTCAGCCCCGGCGACGGGGGGCGCGCTGGCGTGAAGCGACAACTTGTACGCTTGACTTGATCAAACAATCAAGACGCCCACGTGCGTGAACGAGCGAATGAGGTGGACGAGTTGGCCCATGTGTCGACAGAGGACCGGTCAGTACAGTTCATCGACGCGGCGGTCCGGGTCATCGCCGAGCACGGGGTGGCGAGCGCGACGACCCGCAAGATCGCCGACGCGGCCGAGGCTCCGCTGGCAGCGCTGCACTACTGCTTCCGGGACAAGGACGGCCTCTTCCGCGCGGTCTTCGAACATCTCGCCGCCGAGGTCACCGAGCAGGCCACGGCCATCGAACCGGCCGAACTCGACGCGACCGCGGCGGAGATCCTCCGGCTGTCGGTGCGCTGGGCCACGGAGCATCCGGACTACGCGTTGGCTCAGGTGGACCTGTACATGTGGATGGTCCGGCAGCGGCCGGATCTGGCGGCGCAGGCGAATGCCATCTACCTGCGGGCGGTAGCGGACGTCCTGCGGCGCGCGGCCGGGCCGTCCGCGCCGGCGGAAGCCATCGAGGATCTCGCCTCGGTGCTGGCCGGCGCCACCGATGGCCTTGTCATGCAATGGGCCTCGCACCGGGATCAGGGGCGGGTCGAGGCCTATGTCGAGGCCTTCTGCGCGGGAATTCCGGCGATGTGCCGCCGGATCACGGGGTAGATCTCCGGCGACTCCCGAAGCTCCGGTCGCGAGCTTCGGGGCCGGTCCGGTCATCAGGACGGATGGTGCTCCGCAGCGGCTCGGGTGCGCAGCAGATACTTCTGGGTCTTGCCCGTCGACGTCTTGGGCAGCGGACCGAAGAGCACCCTGCGGGGAGCCTTGTAGCGCGCCAAGCGCTGTTTGACGTGCTCCACGAGCTCCTCGGCCGTGGCGTCGGCGCCGGGTACGAGGTGTACGAACGCGACCGGGATCTCACCCCAGCGGGGATCCGCGGTTCCGACCACCGCCGCCTCGAGCACGGCGGGGTGCTCGGCGAGGACGTGCTCCACCTCCACGCTGGCGATGTTCTCGCCCCCGCTGATGATGATGTCCTTGCTCCGATCACGGAGTTCGACGTACCCGTCGGGATGGCGCACGGCGAGATCGCCGGTGCGGAACCAGCCGTCCGGTATCGCCTCCCGGGTGGCGACATCGTCATCGAGGTATCCGAGCATGACGTTGTTGCCCCGTAACGCGATCTCACCGACCGTCGTGCCGTCGGCGGGCACGTCATCACCGGCGGCATCGACCACCCGCGGCGGCAGCGACACCATATTGCCGACGCCTTGGCGCGCCTTCAGTCGAATCACGGTCTCGTCGTCGAGATCCCGCCACTCGGGCACCGGCTCGCAGATGAGTGCGGGCCCGAAACTCTCGGTCAGCCCGTAGAGATGGGTGACGTCGAAGCCGAGGCGCGTCATGCGGCGCAGCACCGCGGGGGCGGGCGGCGCGCCGCCGGTACCCACCGACACGGCGTGGGACAGCGCTGACGCGTCGTCGAAGTGGGCGATCATG
Organism: Nocardia sp. NPDC005825; assembly: GCF_040630175.1. NCBI lineage: Bacteria > Bacillati > Actinomycetota > Actinomycetes > Mycobacteriales > Nocardiaceae > Nocardia > Nocardia sp. NPDC005825. The sequence goes on along the minus strand of NZ_JBEXXC010000009.1, from coordinate 52,393 downwards.
TCGAGCACCGCCGGAGCGCCGTTGAGGCTGGTGACCCGCTCCTGCTGGATCAGTCGCCAGATCTCGGCGGGCTCGACCTTGGGCAGGCACACGTGCGTACCTCCGGCCGCCGTGACGGCCCAGGTGAAACACCAACCGTTGCAATGGAACATGGGCAGCGTCCACAGGTGGACCGAGTCCGGGCCGAGCGCGAAGTGACTCGCCATCGCCAGCGACTGCAGGTAGGCGCCCCGATGGTGATACATCACCCCCTTCGGCGCTCCCGTGGTGCCGGAGGTGTAATTGATTGCCAGCAGCGATCTTTCGTCGGTGATCTCGCGCCGGAAGGGTGCCGCGCCCGCGATCAGGTCCTCGTAGCCGGACCCGGCACCGCCTGAGCTGATCACCACCGGGGGCCGCTCCAGGACCGCGCAGACCTCACCGACCAGGTCGGCGTGGCGGGCGTCGCAGATGATCACGCCGCTGCCCGAATGCTCCAGGATGTAGGTCAGCTCCCGTACCCCGAGCCGGGTATTGAGGGCCACCAGGGGAACCCCGGCCCACGGCACCCCGTAGTGCGCTTCCAGCAGCACATGGGTATTGGGCGCCAGGACCGCCACGGGCCGGCCGTCGGCGATCTCTCGCAGTCCGCCCGCGAGGCGGCGGCACCGGTCGCGGAATTCGGTGTAGGTCCACCGCGCATCGCCGTCGACGACCGCGATGCGCGATCCGTGCGCGGCCGCTGCCCGATCGAGGAAGGCCGTGGGCGTCATCGCGGCCCACGCGTGTGTTCCGTCGTTCATCGTTCCATCAGACATAGCGGAGCACGCCATCGTCGACCGATTCCAGCAGTCGGATGGTGTCGGCGTAGTTCTGCGGGTTGAGCCAGGGCGCGTGGTCCCCCTGAACGGGCATGTGCCGGGCGGCTCTCTGCATGTACCCCGAGGTCACACCCGCGGTATAGGGCAGCCGCGGCATCGGGTCGCCACCCGACGCCGGTGTGGGCGTCACTCGTGCCGCGCCGACTGCGTCCATATGGTCGAGGACCCGGCACCAGAAGTCGTTGACCGCTTCGATCCGCAGCGTCCAGGACGAGTTCACGAACCCGAAGGCGTAGGTCAGGTTGGGCACGCCGGAGAACGCCAAACCCTTGTAGGTCCAACGGCTTCCGAAGTCGACGGGCTCCCCGTCCACCTCGAATTCCGCCTCGCCGCCCATGACGACATTGAGCCCGGTCGCCTTCACGATGATGTCGGCGTCGACCCGCGTGCCGTCCGCCATCACCACGCCGGTCGGGGTGAGACGGTCGATATGGCCGGTCACCACGTCCGCCGATCCGTCGCGGATGGCCTCGAAGAGATCGGCGCCGGGCACCACGCACACGCGCTGATCCCACGGCTCGTAGGTCGGAGTGAAGTGGGCTTCACGGACCTCGACGCCGACCACCTCGTCGATGGCGTCGAAGATGGCCTTCTTGAACTCCTGCGGATACTGCCGCGCGTTGCGGTACGTCTCCTGCTGGGCGTGCAGATTGCGCAGGCGGATCTGGTGGAACGCGGCCTCGGCGCCCACCTCCTCGCGCAAACGCTCGGCTTCGGGATCGACGGTCGGCGCGATGTAGACGTAGGTGGGCGACCGCTGGATCATGGTCACCTTCGACGTCTCCCCCGCGAGGCTGGGAACGAGGGTCACGGCGGTGGCTCCCGAACCGATCACCGCGACCTTCCGGTCCCGGTAGTCGAGGTCGTCCGGCCACTCCTGCGGGTGCACCACTCGCCCCTCGAACGACTCCTCGCCAGGCAGCGCGGGATTGAAGCCACCGCGATAGCTGTAGTAGCCGGTGGCCAGGTGCACGAACCGGCAGCGCAGCTGGGTGTCGCCCTCCGCGTCGCGCAGGCCGAGGGTCCAGGCGTTGTCCGCGCTGCTCCAGGAGGCGGAGACCAGCCGCGTTCCGAATCGGATCTGCTCGGTGATCCCGAACTGATCGGCGGTCTCCTGGAGGTAGTTCTTGATCGCTCCCCCGGCCGCGATCGCCTCGCGTTCGGTCCACGGCTTGAAGCCGTAGCCCAGCGTGAACATGTCGCTGTCGGAGCGGATGCCCGGGTATTTGAACAGATCCCAAGTGCCGCCGAGGGATTCGCGCATCTCCAGCACCGCGAAGCTCTTGCCGGGACAGTTCTGCTGCAGTGCGACAGCCGCGGCGATTCCGGAAATACCTGCGCCGACGATGACGACGTCGATCTCAGCCGGGCCGTTCAATTCCAACTCCTCATCATTGCGCTCGCCGATCGCAGCCGTGCCTGCTCGACGAGCCAGGGAAAGCACGGGTCGAGCGCGGCATTGGCCTCGGGATGCCACTGGACGCCGAGGACCGCGTGACCGGCCAGCTCGATGGACTCGACCACGCCGTCGGGAGCCTGACCGGAGACCAGCACGCCGTCACCGGGGCGATCGACCGCCTGGTGGTGCCAGGAGTTCACCCGGCTGCGTGATCCGTACAGCGCCGCGGCCAGGGTGCCCTCGGCGAAGTCGACCGAATGCTCGCGGTCCGGACGCCGGTCCGGGAAATTCTCGAGCGAGTAGTGCCGGATCCCCCGGTCGCTCAGATGCGGAATCAGCGTGCCGCCGAGCGCGACATTGAGGACCTGCAGGCCACGGCACACGCCCAGCACCGGTATCCCGCGCTCGATCGCGTTGCGTACCAAGGCGATCTCATAGTCGTCGCGCCGCCGGTCGATGGCCAGCGTCTGTCCGCCGGTCGCATTGGGGAGCGGCGGCGGGCCGCCCCAGATCTCGGGGTCGACGTCCTGGCCACCGGTCACCACGAGCGCGTCGACGCGGGCGATGACCTCGGGCCCCGCGCTCTCGTAGGGCAGCTGGACGGGAATCCCGCCGGCCTCGGCGATCCACATGCCGAACTCCGCCCAGAACATGTCGACTGTGCATGCCGCCCAACGGCTGTCGACGCCGACGAGCGTTTCGGCGGAGATCCGCCTGCCGGTGATGGCGATAACCGGTTTCACGCGTCACCCCCGATGCGCACCAGCACCCGCGTGCCTCCGGCGTTCTTCATGAGTTCGAACCCCTCGTTGATCTGATCCAGGCTCACGATCGCCGACAGCATGTCGTCGAGCTCGAGCCGGCCTTGCTCGTAATACCGGACGTAGCCTGGGATGTCGGTCGGGAACTGATTCGAGCCCATCAGCGCTCCCTGGAGCCGCTTCTCGAGCAGGAACAGCTCCGAGGCACGGATCGATATCGGCTGGCTGTCGGGCACCAGGCCGACCACGGTGGCGGTGCCACCGGGGCCCAGCATCGCGAACGCCTGCTCCACGGTGGCGGCGAAACCGACTGCCTCGAAGGAATAGTCGACGCCGCCCTGAGTGAGCTCGCGCACCGCCTCCACGCTGTCGACCAGCCCGGCCTGCACGGTGGCGGTCGCGCCGAACTTCACGGCATCGGTCAACCGGGCCTCGACGGCGTCGATGGCGATGATCTCGCGAGCACCGGCGAGACGAGCGCCCTGGATCGCCGCGATCCCGACGCCGCCGCAGCCGAGGACCGCGACCGTCGACCCGGGCTCCACCCGAGCACTGCGGAACACCGAGCTCAAGCCGGTCACGACGGCGCATCCGAGCACCGAGGCGGCGGCCAGGGGCATGCTGTCGGGAATGCGCACCGCCGAGTGTTCGTGCACCACCATGGCTTCGGCGAACGCTCCGAGCCGCGCGGTCGGATGGACGGACTGTCCGCGCGCGTTGACCAGCACAGGCCGCGACCGGCTCCCCAGAGAGCCACGGTGAGGACACAAGGTCATCCGGCCGGACAGGCAGAACCGGCATTCCCCGCAATAAATGCTCAGGCAGGTCACGACGTGATCCCCCGGGCGCAGGGTGCGGACCCGATCGCCCACGCGCCGAACCACTCCGGAAGCCTCGTGCCCCAGGACGGTCGGGCAGGTGGCCGGCCAGACGCCTTCGATCTCGTGGAGATCCGAGCGGCACAAGCCCGCGTACTGCACGTCGATGAGCACTTCGTCCGGACCGGGGTCGTCCAGGACGAGCGGTTCCAGTTCGAGCTTGCCCGGTGCCCGGTTCAGCACCGCGGCGGTGATATTCACTGGCATGTAGATCTCCTAGAGAGCGATCCAGGTCGTCTTCAGCTGGGTGTACTTGTCGAGGGCGTAGGCGCCCTTGTCGGCGCCATTGCCGGACAGCTTCCGACCCGCGAAAGGCGTTGCCGGAACGCCACCCTCGTACGAGTTGACCCAGACGTTCCCGACATCGAGGCCGCGTGCCATCCGGTGGATCCGCGACACGTCGCGGGTCCACACCGACGCGCCCAGGCCGTAGTCGGTGTCATTGGCGAGACGGAGCGCTTCGCTCTCGTCCCGGAACGGCTGGATGCAGACGACCGGTCCGAAGATCTCCGCGCGGGTGATCTGCATGGAGGCGTTGGTGTCGACGAAGACCGCCGGCGCGATCAGGCAGCGCTGCTCGTCGAGCGCCTGTTCGCTGCCCGTCAGCAGCGTGGCTCCCTCGCGCACACCGGATTTGATGTATTCGAGCACGGTGTCGCACTGGTTACGGCTGCTCAGTGGGCCGAGCACGGTGTCCGGGTCGAGGGGATCGCCGATCGTCAGCGCCGAGACCTGATCGCAAACGCCTTGAACCACTTCGTCATACACCGACTGCTCCGCGAACAGCCGCGATCCGGCGGTGCACATCTGCCCGGTGTTGTAGGTGAACGCCCAGGCCGCGGTGCTGATGGCCTGCTCGAGATCGGGTGCGTCGGCGAAGATGATGTTCGGCGACTTCCCGCCGAGCTCGAGCGACACCGCCTTCCCGTTGGACACCGCCGAGTCGCCGAGCAGCCGCAAGCCGACCTCGGTCGAACCGGTGAACGTCACGCAGGCAACGGAATTGTGCCGGCTGAGTGCCGTGCCGACGGTCGAGCCGCGTCCTGTGACGACCTGAAGCACCCCGTCGGGAAGCCCGGCGAGACTGCCCAACTCGGCCAAGCGCAGCGAGGACACCGAGGTCTGCAGGGCGGGCTTGAGGACGACGCTGTTTCCGGCCATCAGCGCCGGCGCGAGCTTGAGCATGGCGAGGCTGATCGGGAAGTTCCACGGGGTGATGGCCGCGACCACGCCCAGCGGCTCGCGCGTCACCAGAGCCACGGCGTCCTGCAGGCCGCGCGGGGAGTCGTCCATCAGCTTGTCGGCCAATTCGCCGTACCAGCGCAGGTTTCGCACGACGGAGGCGACATCGAAGTCGCGGGCCTCGCGGGCCGGCTTGCCCATCTCGCGGGAGACCAGGACCGCCAGCCGATCGGCATCCCGCTCGATCAGGTCGGCCCAGGCGATCAGGACCCGGCCGCGTGCCGCCGGCGCCATCCGCGACCACACACCGCCTTCGAACACCGATCGCGCGGTCTTGACCATGCGATCGACATCAACGGGTCCGCCCGCGGGCACGGTGGTGAACTGTTCGCCAGTCCACGGATCACGCAGCGGGAGCGTCTCGGAGCTGGTCGCCTGGGTCCACTCGCCGCCCTCCCACATCCCGAAGGACGCGGGGACGGCGGCGGCCGGCGCCCGGAAGGGTTCGCCGCCGGTCATGCGAGCTCGAAGTAGCGCAGGGACTCCCAGACGGAGATCTGGGCATCGTCGCGCTCGGTCTCGGTGTGGAAGGAGAGCCATTCCCACCGGCGCAGGCCGATCCAGTAGTCGATGAATTCGTCCCCGAGATACCAGCGCAGCTGATCGTCGGCTTCCAGCGCGACGATGGCGTTGTAGAGGTTCTTCGGGACCGGCGGAACGACGCCCGGCGCCAGCGCCCAGGCCATCTGCTCGAAAGGCGGAGGCGGCGTGGACTTCTCGTCGAGTCCGAGCAGGCCGCCGGCCAGGAACGCGGCCAGCGTGGAGTACATGTTGGAATCGGCGGACGGCAGCCGATATTCCAGCCGGGTGGCGGAGGCGCCCGCCAGCACCGCGCGCACGGCACACGACTTGTTCGCGACGCCCCACGTCTGGGTGGTCGGGGGGCCTTCGAGCTCCAGCAGCCGCCGGTAGGAGGTGATGGTCGGCAGGGCGAAGCTGGTCGACGCCTCGAGGGTCGCCATCACGCCACCGAGGAAGTGCAGCATGCGCTCACTCGGCTCGCCCGGCTTGTTCGCGTCGAAGAAGATATTGCCGTTCTCGTCGCTGACCGAGACGTTGAGGTGCGCGCCCTGCCCGTACGCCGCGGACCACTTCGCCATGAAGGTGACCGATCGGCCCAGGGAGTAGGCGACCTCACGCATGACCTGCCGGGCGCGCGCCCAGCGGTCCGCGGCCGTGACCGGATCGGCGGGGGCGATATTGAATTCGATCTGACCGCTCGCGGCCTCGTCGGAGTAGGCCTCCCAGGGAATCCCGATCTCGTCGAAACGAGCGGCGACGGCCTCCACGTACTCCACGTAATCCGGAGACTTCGCGTGCACCAGCGCGGCGCCGGAGCTGCCGCCGAGCGGCGTCAGGTTCTGGTACTGCTGGGCGCGAGCCTGCTCGATGGACTCCTGGAAGACGGTCGCCTCGATCTCGACACACGCCAGGATGTTCAGCCCGCGCTTGGCGTACGCGGCCACGATCCGCTTGAGCGCCTGCCGGGGGTCCGCCTGCACGGGCTCGCCCTGCAGGGTCCACAGGTCACCGATCACCGAGGCCATGCCGGGCTTCCACTCGATCAGAGTGTTCTCGTCCGGACGGAGTTCGATATCGGTCATCAGACCATTGCGCCGCCATTCCGGAAAACCGAAACCGAGGGCGGAATGGTTGTTGAGGTCCAACCCCAGGGCCAGATCGGGCAGCGCGATGCCCTTCTCCCGACACGATCGGTATTTCGCCGGGGAGAGCGTCTTGCCGATCAGGACGCCGTCATGGTTGGTCGCCTCGACGCGTACGCGCGAAACGGAGGTCATTGCATCGAAACGGTCAGAGCTCACCGCACACCACTTTCAGATTGGCGCCGATGAGCGCCGAGAGGTCGGAAATAGAGCCATGGAGTGCGAGCTCGCCGCCCTCGAGTTCTTCCATGACCAGCGAACGGCCCCCGAACATGCGCGACAACGCAGCCGACGAGCCGAGGAACGAATAGGCGTTGTTCTCGCCGTCGCCGAAGGAGGCGAATTCGTTCTCGTCGAAGCAGTAGATATTCAGACCTCCCGGCATGCCCCGGAGTTCGCTCACCCGAGCCCAGAACGTCTCCGCCGCGGTGCGCCAGTCGATGTCGGGACCGGCCAGCAATACCTGGACCTCTTTCGCGAAACCGCCCAGCGCCTCGCTGTCGATCTCGGCCGGCGCCGGGTCGGGCCAGCGCACGTCCCAGGTGAGGTCCGGCTCCTCGGCGCTGTCCGCGGAGACGGTGATCTCCGGTCCGGCGAAAGTGACGAAGGCCTGCTGAGCGTCGGTGGTCGACGACAGCCGGATCGTCCTGGCGGCGTCGGTCGCGGTGAACGTCGCACCGCGCTCGAACGCGTCGCGCAGACGACGCGCCACCGACAGGACCATCGGGGTGGGGCGTTCTATCGCCGCCACGTTGCCAGTCACCTCGTGACGTGTTGAACCAGACATGTCGGCCTCTCTGTGAGCTTGGTCATTTGACTCAATCATGTGATTCAATCGCATGATCTGTCAATACCTGCGACGCGCTGATCGCACAAAGCGGCAGGTGATCCGGAAGGAAACATCGGATGGGTTTGTCCGTGACCGCAATGCTCGACATGCTCGATGAGGACGCACGGTCGTTCGCACAAGCGCTACTCGAGGGGGCGCCGGCACCGCCGTATGCCCGATACGGAGTGGATGGCGTGCGGTCGATCTTCGACACAGCCGATTCCACTCGACCACCGATACGGCCCGTGCACAGCGTGGAAGAGCGGACCATCCAGGGCCCTGGGGGCTCGCTCCGAATGCGTTGTTACCGACCGTCTTTCGCGGCCGAGCGACCCGCTGTGATCTATTTCCACGGCGGCGGCTTCGTCGTGGGGACACTCAACGGCGTCGATGACGTCTGCAGGTCGCTGTGCGTCGAGGCGGATTGTGTCGTCATCTCCGTCGACTACCGGCGCGCCCCCGAACACGTCTTCCCCGCGGCCGCGGACGATTGCCTCTGGACCTACGAATGGGTCCGGCGAGAGGCCATCGCACTGGGCATCGACCCGCATCGCATCGCGCTGGCCGGTGACAGCGCGGGCGCCAACATCGCGCTGTCGGTCTGCACCGCCTTGGCCGAAGCCCGCCGCGACCTGCCCAGGTCGCTCGTCCTCGCCTACCCGCCGACCTCGAACGCCCACACGGGCCCTTCCTGGGAAGCCTTCGAGCACGCGCCGATCCTCGGCAAGGCCGACGCCCTGTGGTTCTGGTCGAACTACACCGAGGGCAGCGGAGCGGACCTGGATCCCCGGGCCGTGCCGATCCTGTCGACGACGCTCCACGCTCTTCCGCCGACCTTCCTCATAGCCGCCGAGGTCGACGTATTGCGTTCGGACTACGAGGAGTTCGCCGCCATGGCGTTGTGCGCCGGCGCCGAGGTGGAGCTTCACCAGTACGACGGCGTGCCCCATGGCTTTTTCACCGAACCGGCCGCGATCGGCAAGGCGAGGCGCGCCGTGACCGACGCGGCCCGTCATCTCCGGACGCACTTCGGCCCGTCACTGTGATCGAGGCCATAGCCGCATGCCCGTCACGTCCGCGGGGCCTGTCTCGTCCAAGGGGTACACACGATCCCAGGAAGGACGACACCATGTCGCGATTGACCATGCACGAGGCGGCTCCCGAGGTCTACCAGGCCTGGCTCGCCGCCGAGACCGCGATCCGGCGGGGCCCGCTCGACGCCACCGTGCGCGAGCTGGTGAAGATCCGGGTCTCGCAGATCAACGGCTGCCTCTTCTGCATCGACATGCACTCCACCGAGGCCCGCAAGGAGGGTGAGACCGAGCGCAGGCTCTGGCACCTCAACGCCTGGCGCGAGTCGGCGCTGTTCACCCCGGTCGAGCGGGCCGCGCTCGAATACGCCGAGGCCGCAACGCAGCTCGGCCCGCACGGGGTGAGCGACGAGATCTGGGCGGACGTCGAGAAGCACTTCGACGACGGCCAGCGGGCCGGTCTGGTCGCGGTGACCGCGCAGATCAACCTGTGGAACCGCATCGGCGTCCCGTTGCGACTGGAACCCCTGGGCGAGTAGCGCCGGACGGGGTCACCACCAGCCTAGGATCGGGCGCAGTTCGCGCCCGATCTCGGGGGCCAACGAGCGTGAATAGCTTGCGGTCAAATGGTGTTCGTCGTGGTAGACGAGGATGTTGCCCTCGACGACCGCGCAGACGGTGGGCTCGCAGACCGCGTCGTTGGGGTCGATCAGATGCATGTTCGGGAACGCGGAGGCGGGACCCTCGGCGGGGTTCAGGGGCGAGAGGGCCTCGGAGCGCTTCAGACCGCAACTGACCCGGTCGCCGCCGCTGGCCAGGCAGTCGATGGCGCGGTAGCGGATGCCGTTGCGGCGCAACCACGGGGTGTCGCGGATGCCGATGACCTCGAGGCCGCGATCGGACAGGGCCGACCAGACGTCGATGTAGTCCTGCGGGGTCTCGTCGCCGCCATTGTCGCTGGGACGGGTGGCGGTGGTGAAGACGTAGTCGGGGCGCTCGATGCCGAGGCGGTCGATGACCTCCGCGGACCAGTCCCGGCAGTCCGGGTTGTGCTGGCCCTTGTACATGGGCTCCTCGGCCACCGTCAGCGGACAGCCCATCTTCAGATAGACGACGACACGGAAGCGATGCTGCTCGCCGAGCAGTTCCAGCGCCGGAATCCAGTGCTCGGCATGGGAATTGCCGACCACCGCGATGGTGCGGTGGGCGTTCTGGTCACCGTAGGTGCAGGTGATCACCGCGCGGGTGTCGAAGTCGGAGATGCAGCCGTCGCGCGTGGGGTACGCGATATCGGCGGGGGCTTCCTCCGTGGTGGGGCGCATGGGTGCGCGCGGCACCAGGGCGTGATCGGTGAGCGCCGCCGCGCCCGGGTACTTCGCGGGATCCAGCTGGCCGACCGCGTGCGCCTTCGCGCCGTTGTTCCATTGCCACGCCACCGTGGAACCCAGCAGCAGCACACCGACAGTCGTGACCGCGATACCGGTGAGCAGACTGCCCCGCCCGGCGAGCAGACGGAACGGGACCGCCAGCGCGCGACCGGCGAATCGGCCGTCCAACAGACGGGCCAGTACGGTGGCCACGCGACCGCGCTCCGGGGCGGCCGCGGGTTTGGAACGCTCCCGCAGCGGCTCCTCCACCAGATGGTGGGTGCCGTAGGCGAGCAGCAGCGAGACCACGATGATGACCAGACCGTCCAGCGCTCCGGCCCGGCGCTGATGCTGTTCACCCAAATAGAAGATCAGAATCGGCCAGTGCCACAGGTACAGCGCGTACGCGAAACCACCCAGTTGCACGATCGGGCCGGTGGCCAGCAGCCGGTTCACCACCGGCTGATCGGCGGTGTCGCGGCCCGCGCCCGCGAGAATCAGCGCGGCGGTGGCCAGCACGGGGATCAGGGCGGCGGGACCGGGGAACACCAGGACGCCGTTGACGACCCAGCCGCAGCAGGCGATCACCGCGATTCCCATCCAGGCCAGCGCTTCCCGCGCGGGGGTGGGCAGCCGGATCAGGGGCGCGCAGAGCGCGAGCAATGCGCCCGCCAGCGGTTCCCAGGCGCGCGCGAAGGTGTCGTAGTAGTTCCAGCCCTGCTGGGTCGAAACACCCTCGGCGGCATAGCTGAACGAGATCACCACGGCGATCGCGAACACCGTCGCGAGTGCCAACCGCAGCATCCCGTCCCGGCCCAGCCGCCGCACGATCGGATGCGCGGCAGCTCGTTTCCAGCTGTGCGCGAGCCGCAGTGCGGTCGCCACCAGCGCCACCACCAGCAGCAGTGCCAGATACATCTGCCCCTGCACCGACATCGACCACAGATGCTGCAACGGGCTCACCGACGGATCCGCGGCCAGATAGTCCGACCAGGACGTCGCCAGATACCAGTTCTGGTAGTAGAACAGCGAAGCCAGCGTCTGCCCCGCGATGTCGGACCAACGGGTGTGGGGGAGCAGCACGACCGCGGCCACCACCACCGCGGCCAGCACCACCACCATGGCGGGCAGCAGTCTGCGCAGGGTGCGCCGCACGGTCCGTAGCACGCCCACCGAGCCGGTGTCGGCGCGCCGCACGAGCATGCCGGTGAAGAAGAAGCCCGACAGCACGAGGAACACGTCCACGCCGCCCGAGACCCGTCCCGCCCAGATATGGAAGGCGACCACGAGGGCGATAGCTACGCCGCGCAGGCCGTCCAGATCGTGTCGGTAGGAGCCGGGCCGGACGGGGGCGCCCGAGACCGGCTGGCGGTCGCGGTCGGGCGCGGTCGGGTGATCGGTACTGGATATGGACATGGCGGCTGCCATTGTCGGTCAGGGTCCGCGAAAAACCCCAATCGCCACACAGAAGATGTCCGGAATGCACCAGTTTGCACTGGTCAGGCGAATGCGAAATAGCGCAGCCACAGATAGGGAGCGGCCACCGCAATAGTGACAGCGGTCACCAGAATGCCCTTCCGCGTGAATTCCCAGAACGAGATCGGATGGCCCGAACGGCGCGCGATACCGAGCATCACCACGTTCGCGCTGGCCCCGACTGCTGTGAGATTGCCACCGAAATCCGCACCCAGTGCCAGTGCCCACCACAGCGCGTCCGCCCGGCCCGGCTGGTCGACGTGCGCGGCCAGCTCCGCCACCAGTGGGCTCATGGTCGCCACGTACGGGATGTTGTCGATGACCCCCGACAGCACCGCCGACACCACCAGTATCAGCATGGTTGCCACGAGCGCGTTTCCGCCGGTGAGTTCGGTCGCGAATTTCGCCGCCCGGCCGATCACACCGGTTTTCACCAGCGCCCCGATCATCACGAACAAGCCCGCGAAGAACAGCAGGGTCTCCCATTCCACCGCGCCCAGGTAATCACGTTGCGGCAGACCGGAAATCAACACCAGCGCACCCGCGCCGAGTAATGCCACCAGGGACGGCTCGAGGTGGAAGATCGGATGGCCGAAGAATCCCGCGAAAACCGCCGCCAGCACAATTCCGCACTTGATCAACAGTTTCGGATCGCGAATGGCCTCACGCTCGTTCAGCCCCATGATGTCTGCCGCCCGCTCGGGATCGACGTCGAACGAGCCCCGGAACAGCCGCGGCAGCAGCAGCGTGAACACCGCCAGTTCGATCAGCACGATCGGGGTCAGATTCAGGAAGAAATCGTTGAACGACAACCCCGCCCGGCTGCCGATGATGATGTTGGGCGGATCGCCGATCAGGGTGGCCGCGCCGCCGATATTGGAGGCCAGCACCTCGGCGATGAGGAACGGCGTCGGCGACACCTCGAGTCGCTCGCACACCAGCAGGGTCACCGGGGCGATCAACAGCACGGTGGTGACATTGTCGAGAAATCCCGACGCGGTGGCGGTGATCAGGACCAGCAGGATCATCACCCGCAGCGCGGAGCCCTTGGCCCGCTTGGCCGCCCAGATCGCGACGTATTCGAAGATGCCGGTGTGCCGCAGCACGCCGACGATGATCATCATCCCGAGCAGCAGGTAGATGACATTCCAGTCGATGCCCGTCTCGTGCGAGTAGAAGACGTCGTCGGCGTCGACGATGCCGACCGCCACCACGGCGCCGCCACCGACCAGGGCCGCGGTCGTCTTGTGGACGCGTTCGGAGGCGATCAGCACGTAGGCGACCGCGAAGACCGCGAGGGCGAAGGCGACGTTCACGGTCGCCGCCCCGGCGGACTCAGTTCGCCAGCGCCACCTCGAGCAGCCGCGACGAGGTGATCACGCCGAGCAGCCGCTCGCCCTCCTGCACCGCCACCAGCGGCGACTTGTACTTCGCCATGAGCGCCGCGACTTCGACGATATTGTCGTCGGCCTTGGCCGCCGGGATCTTGGTGAGCCGTTCGGGGATGACGTCGCGGACCTTCTTGCCCCGCAACCGTTTCACCACCTGCCCGCACATGGACTCGTTCAGCACCCCCGCCAGCGACGGGTCGTCCTGGACGTAGGTCGGCACGATGAACAACACCACCTGCGAGGCGGGCAGCACCGAATGCGGCGCCCCGTCGGCGTCGGTCACCAGAATTCCCGGCAGCCGATGCTCGGCCAGCAGCCTCGCGGCGTCGATGGCGTCGGAGTCCAAATCGATCACCGGGTAGTCCTCGGCCATCTGAGCGGCATGCATAACTGCAGGATACGACGATGGGCCGGGCATTCACGGCAGCAATATACGTCAAGATCGAAAATGGACGCCGCATCGAAACTCCCAGGTCGGAACGTACAGCCCGAGGTTTCGGACCGGCCGACCAGACTTCCCGGCGCACCGTGAGTACAGATTGCGTAAAAGGATACCCGTAGCGGGTTTACCGGTCGCCGACGACGGGCAGCTCGTACACCCGATAGGCCGCGCGGATGACCGGGTGGGAGACATTGCGGACCTCGACCCCGGCGGGCGTGCGACCGAACTCGGTGCCGCCGTGGGCGTGTCCGTGGATCGCGAGGCGCGCGCCGCCCGCTTCCACGGCGTCGGCGAGCTCGGAGCAGCCCAGTCCCGGATAGATCTTCGGCGGTTCGCCGACCAGGGTGTCCACGCACGGGGCGAAGTGCATCAGGGCGATGCGCAGATCGCAATCGAGGGATTCCAGGGCGGCACGCAGGCGGGCGGCGTCGGCGGGGCCGCGGCGAAAGCGCGCCCGGTGCTCGGCGCTGCCCTCGCCGGGATTGCCCGGGTGGCCGGGGAATCCGCCACTGCCGCCCATCACACCGGCGATGCCGAGCCGAATATCGTTGACGGACAGGGTGATCGCAGTGCCGTCAAGTATGTGGACACCGATCTCGCCGAGCCGCACCGCGATCCGGAACCCGAGACGTCGGTCGTGATCGTGATTACCGAGGACCGCGACCACCGGCACCGGCAGGTCGGCGATCTCCCCGCACAGCACCTCGGTGTCGCGCAGCGTGCCGCTGTTGGTCAGGTCACCGGCCAGCAGCAGCACGTCGGCGCGTTCACCCAGTTCCAGCAGGGCGGGGCGGAAGCGGCCGCGCAGGGTTTCGCGCAGGTGCAGATCACCGACCGCCGCTACCCGGACACGGCCGGATCCGAGATCGCCGCGGCCGGTTTCCGCGGCGCGTTCTTTCCCGTGAGCACGGCCCATACGGTCAGCCAGCCACACGAACATCGGGCGTGTCAACGCCATTCGACCGCGGTAGCCGCGCTCCGGGTGCTCCGGTCAGTCGATATCGGTGAGCCGGGCGGTGAACCGGGCCAGGCGGGCGCGGACGGTCGGGTTGTCGACCAGGGCGGCGGGCGCCGCCGGTTCCAAGCGAACATAGTGCGCGCCGGAGACCAGTTCGGTTGCCGGATCACAGAGCCGGATGATCTCGGCGGCGACTTCGGCGGCCGGCCGGCCGACGTGACCATAGAACGGGAGCATGCCGGTTTTCATGTTCCCCGGATCCACGCTGATAGCAGTCACCGAGCCGGAGAACGCCTCGGCGAAGGTGCGGCTGAAGATGGTCAGGGCAAGTTTGGATTGGGCGTAGACCGGCAGCGACAGGTAGTAGCCCTTCTTCCGGTCCAGGTCGGACCAGCCGATCGCGCCGGCCTTGTGCATGGTCGAGGAGACGTTCACGACCCGCCCGCGGGATGCGGACAGGGCGGGCGCGAGAGCCTTGGTGAGCACATAAGGCGCGAGATAGTTGACCTGGAAGGTGATCTCGGTGCCGTCCAGGGTCAGGGTGCGGCGCTCGGGCCCGCGGATCGCGGCATTGTTCACCAGCAGATCCAGACCGGTCCGGGTGCGAGCCAGCTCTCCGGCCAACGCCACGATCTCGTCCATCCGCGAGAAATCAGCCGTCATCAGCCGTAGCCGCAGCGGTTCGGCGCCGCCTTTGACCAAGTGTTCCAGCGCGGCATCACCGCTGTCCTGGTCGGGGGCGTGCAGGATCACGGTGGCGCCGCCCTCGACCAGGCGGCGGGCCAGTTCCAGCCCGAGACCACTGGTGGCGCCGGTGACGAGCGCGGTACGGGAAGCAAACGGAGACATCGACCATCCATTCGGAGAATGCGTGAGGGCACGCGAAAGCCCGCCTCACGAGTGAGATTCGGTGGGATCACCGAAGAAGGTGCGGCCGGATTCGACCGTCAGAACAGGCGGAGACCACGCGACGGCGGTTCGTCCTCGCCGCCGAAGCCGAAGCGTTCCAGCGCGGTGGGCGCGGGCTCCGGACGCATGTCTGCCATGCCTCCATCAGAACCGCAGCTCGGCACCCGGGACAAGATCCGGCGGCCACCTTGACGAAAAATTACCGGGCCACCCCCTCGACCCCACTCCCCCGCATGGGTTACTGGTTCGAGCATGGGATCGTCATCACCGCGCGGCACCACGCCCGGGCCGTCCGCTTCGACGAGATGCGGGTGTGGCGGCGGGTCACCGAAGCCGTGGAAGGCACTGCGCTGACACCGATGTCACTGACCTACCGGGTCGGGACTTCGGCCGGTGACGCGGCGACGATCCCCTCCGGGATGCCGTGCATGAAGGGCTGATCGGCGTGTGGGTGAACCGGGGAGGTAAAGATGTTCTGCTCCAGGCATATCCGACCGAACTGGTGAACGACATCGACCTGCTCCGGGCTCTGTCACGGGAACTGCGGTCGAAGTGAGATCCCTTCCACCGCACCGATTTCGTCAAGAGACCGCACGAATACCGTCAGGGGCACGTTAATTCGCCACCCGAGCCCTTCTCGAAGCGGAATCGGGCTGCCAACCTCGGAATCCGGTCGAGGAGTGGAAGAGGTGCGTGGGTGGCGGCGAAAGTCGGTGTGACGCCGGGGCAGTTGCGGGGCGCGGCCGGGAAGATGGCGGATCTGCGGGATCGGGTCGACGAGATCCGCGCCGCGTTGGAGAAGTCGCTGGCGGCCAAGGGATCCGCGTGGGGCGGCGATGGTTACGGCAGCACGTTCGCGGACGGTGAGCAGGGGTATCTCGCCGCGCACACGAACCTCGCCGAGGGGCTGTCCAATACCGCCGACACCTTGGATTCCTACGCCGACGGCCAGAACAAGGCCGCAGATCTGCTGGCTCACACCGACAAACGCAACGGCGACGGCTTCCGGTAACCCGTGTCGATCGATATTCCCGGCGAGCTGGAATGGCTCGGCTGGGTCGCTGGATCCGATTGGCCCGACGGCGACGAAGACGATATGTGGGGTATCGGCAGCGACTGGCGCACCGCCGCCGCCGAGCTGCGCAAGCTCCTCCCCGACCTGCGGGCCGCCAAGACGGCGACGATCGACGCCTACCCGTGGGGTGACGGTCTCGAGGCCATGACCAAGGCGCTCGACGCGCTCGACCACGGCCCGGAGTCCCTCGAACATCTCGCCGAGATCCTCGATGCCGTAGCCGAATCCGCCGACGGCCTGGGCACCGAGATCGAGTACACCAAGATCCTGGTCATCTCCTCGCTGGCCATGCTGGCGGTGGAGATCGCCGCCGCCTGGCTGTTCCCGCCCACCGCGCCCCTGTCGGAGGCCCTCGCGATCGGGGCCACCCGGGTGGCGGTGCGAGTGCTGGGCGAGCGCGCGGTGAGCGCGATCGCCCGCTTCGCCGCCAAGACCGGCCTCGCGGCCCTGACCAAGTTCGCCGCCAAGCACGTGGTCTTCAGCACCGTGCTCGGTGCGGGACAGGACCTGGCCATCCAGGCCTACCAGGTCGGCGCGGGCCACCGCGACGGCATCGACTGGGAACGCGTCGGCACCACCGCCTACACCGCCGCCGCGGCAGGCGCGGTCGGCGGGCCCGCGGGTTCCCTGCTCGGCAAAGCGGCGAACCGAATTCACCCGCCCGGCGGTCGATTCGGCGACGCCGTCAAGGGCGCGGCGGTCGGCGCGGGCTCCGGCATCGCGGGCGGCCTCGGCGCCTGGGGCATCGGCGGCTTCGCCAATGGCTGGACCTGGGACCCCCGCATCCTCACCAGCGCCGGCGCCTACGGCATCACCGTCGGCGGCAGCAAGGGATTCCGCCACTCCCCCGCCGTGCACGGCCCGGGAACGCGTCCGTTCAACGCCGCGGACCCCGCCCTGCACGGCGGCGAAGCCTCGCACGCACCCGTTCACGGCGGCGACGGCAGTACGCCGCCCCCACGAACCGCCGGAGACAACGGCGAGGGTCCGCGAACCGGCGAACCATCCAACACCCATGGCGCTGAGCCGCGCGCGGGCGACCCGGCGAACCCCGGCGCGGGCGAATCCCACCCGGCGAACGCCGCGAACCCGGGCGCAGAACAGCCACGAACCGGCTCACACGGCGCGGAGGAGCCTGCACCGCAGTCCACTCCCCGGTCGGGCGGCCCGGACGGAACAACGCCGCGCCCGCAGAGTTCGGCCAGTGGTCCGGAAGGCCATGCGGGCGGCGAGAATCGCAGCGCGCCAGGGGCCGAATCGAACCATCGGGCGGACACGGGAGAGGGCCCTGTGCCCCAGGGCGAAGCGGGGCCGGCCTCGGCAGGAACCCCGCCAGGGCAGCAGAGCGTCCTTTCGAACGCGCATGCGTCGGATCCACTTGTCCAGGTGCGGGATTCGCTGCGCTCGATGGGCGTGGACCCCGACGGCATGAGTCCGCGCGAATTGGAGCGGGCGTCGACCGACGCGATCATGCGGCGGGTCGGGGAACTCACCGCGGCCGCCGACGACCTCCCCAACCAGAACCTGGGTCCGGCGGAGTATTTCGCGCGGCGCGACGCGATTCAGCTGCAGATCGCCGACACCATGGCGCTACGGGGACAGCTGCGTTCGCTGTTCGAGCAGCATCACGCGGGAACCGGCCCGGCGGCCCCGGCCGCCTCGCCGAATCCCGCGCATCACCCCACGCTGCAGCCGCACACCGCTCCCAAACCCGCTGCCCCGAGCGCGCCGCAGATCGAGCCGAGAACCGAGATCCGTTCCACGGGAGAAGGACTCGATGCCGCCCGGGAGAAGATGCGGCGACTCGGCGTCGACCCGGACGGAATGAGCCCGGAGCAGATGCGCGCGGCCGCGGAGGCCGCGTTCGGGCAGAAGGCCGATGAGTTCGCGGACCGAACCGCCGCGCTGGAGGGAGCCGGACTGCGGCCCGGGGAGTTCCGCGTGCAGAGGATGGAGTTGCAGAAGCAGATCGACGAGTTCCTCGGCCTACGGCGCGAGATTCGGGCCGGGCTACCCGATGCCGGGAACACCCCGGGCACACCCGCGAACACCGTGGCCGAGCCCGCACCAACCCCACAACCGGCCCCCGAGCCGACGGCGCCGCCGCCGGTCGAACCGAGGACGCCGCTGCCGGTCGAACCGCCTCCTGCGGGACCAGAGCCAGAATCCGGGGTCGGCGGGCCCGGGCCGTCCCCACGCATCGCACCCGAACCGGACGAGTTCCCCGACACCACCTCGAAGATCCCCTACACGCCGAGGTACTTCGGCCTACCCCCGATTCCTCAATTCTCCGCCGCCGCACCACCACCCGACGCCATCTGGGAGCCGCCCACGGCCCCCGAGCCGGAACCCACGCCGGACCCGACGCCGGAACCCGTACCCAGCCCAAGGCCCGACCCGATCCCATCGCCCAAGCCTGTACCCACACCTGCGCCACATCCACCCACGCCCACACCACCCACGCCGACGCCGACACCCGAGCCACCCACACCGACACCGCCGCCGCCAACTCCCGAGCCCCCAGCGCCAACGCCGGATCCACCTTCACCAACCCCTGAACCGCCCACTCCCACACCAGAACCGCCTACCCCCACACCCACACCCGAACCACCCACCCCTACACCCACGCCCGAACCGCCGACGCCCACGCCGCCAACCCCGGACCCCACGCCGACCCCGATACCTGACCCCACACCCACGCCCGAGCCGGACCCTCCGGCCCCCTACCCGCCAGGACCGGTGGGCGCGGGATGAGTTGGACGGAGAGCCGTTCCGTCACCGATTGCCAGACCTAGGAAGGACGAAGTTCATGTCGAACGAACACGCCAAAGCGGATATGGCGCGATTGCTGGACGAAATGCGTGAGCAGGTGCGGGAGGTGGCGCGGATTCAAGGGGAGCGGGCGCGGATCACCGGGCGGGCGACGGTGCGTAAGCGGGTGACCGTGACGACCGACGCGAACGGGATGGTGACCGAGGTCCGATTCGGTTCGGAGATAGCCGATTTGAGCTATCCGGAGATCGCGGACGCGTGCTCGCGGGCGGCGTCGGCGGCCGCCGCGGACGCGGCCCGCCAGGTCCGTGAGCTGATGGCCGGGTTCCAGCACCAGCGGTCGGGTCTGGCCGCGCTCAGCGATCTCATCCCGGGTGCTCCGGACATCCGCTCGGTGCTGCCGCCACTGACCGGGGAGCTTCCGCCCCAGCAGGATTCGCGGCCGTCGGAAGAAGAGGAGACCGGCTACCGCGACCCGGGCGCGATGTTCCGCGAATCCGGTTGGTGACGCTCCGACTGCCCCCAGCGTAAGGAAATCGGAAATCCGGTGTGGGCGGCGGTAATGGATGCATCAAGGCCGCCCGATGTCCCCCGCGGCGGCGGTTGAATCGAAGGTCTCAGTCAAGGACCAGTAGAAGAGGCCATCATCATGGGCATCATCGATATGGATGTCTGCCTGTCGTCTTTCCAGGTGTCGCAATCGCCGGACGGCGCCTTCGTCGCGCTGTCCGATCGATATCCCGGCGTGGTCGTCCGCAACGAGTTCTCCTCCCTGGCCGCCGTCGACGAGCTGATCGATCTGATCGACCACATCGAACAGCAACGGCGGCAGGATCGTTCGGCCGGCCGGCCGCCTAGACCTCGATGTGCGAGCCCATGGTGACCGTGCGGTCGCGGGGCAGGGCGAAGTACTCGGCGGCGTCGGCGGTGATGTGGGACGTGGCGATGAACAGGCGTTTCCGCCACGGCGCCATGGTGGGCTCGTCGCCGCGGCGCAACTCGATCTTGGACAGGAAGTACGACGCCTGATCCAGGTCGAGCACGCCCTCGGTGTCGGCGGGGTCGAGGAGCCGCAACGCCGCCGGAACGTCGGGCGCGTCCATGTATCCGTAGGTCGCGGTGACGTGGATGATGCCGTCGTCGGCATAGCCGAGGTGGTCGACCGAGATGCGTTGCGGCGCGGCCACCCGCGGCACCAGGTCGGTCTGGAGCGTCAGGATGACGACCTGCTGATGGCGCACATGGTTGTGTTCGACATTGGCGCGCATGGCCAGGGGCGCGGTCTCCTTGCCGCGGTTGAGGAAGATCGCGGTGCCGGGAACGGTGACCACGGTCGAGCGGTCGGCGCGGACCTGGTCGACGAACTCCCGCAGCGAGCCCTCGCGACGTTCGCGTTCGGCGGTGACGATCACCCGCCCGCGCTGCCAGGTGGTCATGATGGTGAACGCGATGACGGCGATCAGCAGCGGCAGCCAGGCGCCGTGCACGAGCTTGGTCAGGTTCGCGGCGAAGAACAGCAGATCGACGGTCAGCAGCGGGATCGCGCCGAGCAGTATCAGCCACAGCGGCGTCTTCCATTTCGCCCGCGCCACATAGAAGAACAGCAGGGTGGTGATGGTGATCGTGCCGGTGACCGCCATACCGAAGGCGTAAGCCAGCGCCGCCGAGGTGCGGAACGCGAACACCAGCGTCAGCACCGAGACCAGCAGCAGCCAGTTGATCCACGGCACGTAGATCTGGCCGATGGTGGACTCGGAGGTGTGCGCGACGCGCAGCCGGGGCAGGTAGCCGAGTTGCGCGGCCTGCGCGGCCACCGAGAACGCCCCGGTGATCACGGCCTGTGACGCGATGACGGTGGCCGCGGTGGCGAGCAGCACGATGGGAAGCCGCCCCCAGCCGGGCGCGAGCAGGAAGAAGGGTGCACTGAGATTGGCGGGATCGTCCAGGATGAGCGCGCCCTGGCCCATGTAGCTGAGCACGCAGGCGGGGAACACGAGGAGCAGCCAGCTGCGCGTGATCGCACTGCGCCCGAAATGCCCCATATCGGCGTAGAGCGCCTCCGCTCCGGTGACCGCCAGCACGATGGCCGCGAGTGCGAAGAACGCGATGCCGAAGTGCCCGAACAGGAATCCGAGCGCGTAGGTCGGCGACAAGGCTTTCAGAATCTCCGGATGCCGGGTGATTCCCGAGATCCCGCACGCGCCGATCACGAGGAACCACGCGATCATCACCGGACCGAACACCCGCCCGACCGCCGCCGTGCCGCGCCGCTGCACCAGGAACAGCGCGAGAATGATCACCGCGGTGATCGGCACGATGAAATCGTCCATCCCGGACGACACCGTCTTCATGCCCTCGACCGCCGACAGCACCGAGATCGCGGGTGTGATCATGCTGTCGCCCAGGAACAATGACGCGCCGAAGATGCCCAGGGCAGCCAGCATCATGGCGGTCCGCCGCCCACCCGGAATGGTCCACCGCCGGAGCAGGGTGATGAGCGCCATGATCCCGCCCTCGCCCTCGTTGTCGGCGCGCATGGCCAGCAGCACGTAGGTGACGGTCACGATGATCATCACCGACCAGAACACCAGCGATACCACGCCGAAGATATTGTCGCGACTGACCGGAACCGGGTGCGGGTCTTCGGGATTGAATACCGTTTGCAGGGTGTAGATCGGGCTGGTGCCGATATCGCCGAACACCACCCCCAGCGCGCCGACCGTCAGGGCGAGCCGCGATCCGGTGTGCGCACCGGTCGCCGGCGCCGCGGATGCGTCTCCCACCGGGGTGCTCGGGGAAACCGTCACGCCATCCTCCTCCGCGCGGATTTCGGTCGGAGGTCCGCGCCATCGCACCGGAGGTTACCGGCCGGTCGCGCGCTTTTCCCGGGGGCGTGCCGGGCGGTCGGTTGGCTCAGCGGTCGCGGACCGAGTCCGGCTGCTGGTAGAGCGCTTCCCACACGGTGAAGCTGGACAGCAATTCGGCGATGCGCCAGCCGCTCCCGGTCAATCGCACGGGTCCGGTCAGCTCCAGTGGCTCGTCCCAGCTGCCGACCGAATCCGCGGTGACCACGCCGTACGCGGCCAGCAGTCGCACCACCCGCGACACCCCGGGCCGGCGCATGCCCAGTGCCGCGCACAGCTCTCGCACCGTGCGCGGTGCGCAGGCCAGCTGGTCGAGGACCTCCACCACGCCGCGGTGATTCACCAGCTCACGCAATGCGGACAATTCATCCGCCGGGTTGTTCATCGAACCGACGCCTCGCCTTTCGACAGCGGAATACTGCTGCCATCGACGCTAGGCCGACCGACCGGTCTGGAAGCCCTATCTTGACGCCCCCTGTTCACCGCGCCCCGCCTTCTTAACCCGATCCATACAGCTCTAGGCTCGAGCGGCAGGGCTGGAGGACAACAGAATTCGGGGTTTTCGGTGAACGGTTTTCCCCTCGAGATCGTGCTGGCGGTCATCGGTATCGCGGTGCCGATCATGGCCTTCGTCTGGGAATTCGTACTGGTGGGGCGCAAGCGGCTCGGATATCGGGTGCAGATGGACACCCCGGTCACGGGCGAGATCGAGTCGGTCTTTCCGGGCGTGCTACCGCAATTGCGGCCCGAGGGCGACGGGGCCGCGCCCGATCTGCAGGACCTCTCGGTGGTCCTGGTACGGATCGAGAACAACGGGCTCACCGATGTCGACAGCACCGACTACGCGTCGCCCGAGAGCGATCGGGTCGGGATGCACATCCATTTCCCGCATCGGCGGGTGATCGGCATGGCCGTGACCGAGCTGTCCGATGACGCGATGGGTGACAGCCTGAAGCCGGACACCGGGATCGGGAGCCGGGAGGACACGCAGCATCGGGTCGGGATCATCGATCTGCCCAAGGTGCCGATGGATCGCGGCGATCACTACAAGATCCTCGCCATCCTGCAACGGACCGCCGGGGCCGGGGAGTATCCGCCGCCGGTGGTGCGGGCCAAGCTCAAGGGCGGGCGGGTGTCGGAGACCCGCAGCCGGATCGGCGCGTCACCGAAACTGCTGGCGCTCATCGGGTTCCTGGTGGCGGTCATCGCGGTGCAGTTCGCGATCGGGCTCGACGACCCGAAGACGAAGAACGCCGCGGACTGCGTGGCGGGGAAGCTCACCCTGGTCGGATCCACGGCCTTCGAGCCGACCATCCGTGATGCCGCGGCCGCGTATGCCACACAGTGTTCGACGGCGGCGTTCGACTTCGAATTCGACAGCAGCGACCGGGGTTTGAGCCGACTGGACGAACAGGGCAGGAACGAACCCGGGCTGCTCGCGATCACCGACGGCCCCAAGGGTGTCGGCTACCCGACGCTGCTCCCCCGCCCGCTCGCGCTGTCGCTGTTCACCATGATCGTCAATCCCGGTGTGGGCGTTCACGGTCTGACCACCCAGCAGATCCGCGACCTCTACGCGGGCCGGATCGACAACTGGCAGCTGGTCGGCGGCCCGGATCTGCCGGTGCGCGTGGTGAATCGAATGCTCGGCTCCGGCTCCCGGGAAGCGTTCCGCCAGCATGTGCTCGGCGACGACCAGCCCCCCGCGCCGGCCGCCACCAGCTGCCGCGCCATCGCCGCCACCAAGCCGCCCGGTCCCGCGTTCTGCGAGGTCCCGGTGACCAATGACATGCTGAAAACCATTGCCGACCTGCCGGGTTCCATCGGCTACAGCGAATTCTCCGACGCCGCGAAGGCCACCGGCGTCAAGCCGGTGACCATCGATGGGCACACGCCTACCCGGGAACAGGTACTCGCCCACGCCTACCCGTTCTGGAGCGTCGAATACGCCTACAGCAATGGCGAACTCCCGGCCGATTCACCGGCCGCGGCGTTCCTGCGCTTCCTCACCGGCGGGACCGGCAAGGACGTGCTGCGCTCGAGGGGCAATACACCGTGCGGCGAGTTGCCGAACCCGACCACGTGCTCGCCGTAGGAAAGACCAAGGGGCCCGGTCACCTTCGTGAGCGAAGCGACCGGACCCCAGGAATCGGCTGATCAACCCTTGAACGGGAACTTACTGTCCAGGTCGTAGTTCAGCTCGACGACATTGACCGTGGGCTCCCCCAGGAAGCCCAGGGCCCGGCCGCTGCGGTGGGCATCCACCAGCGACTTGATCTGGTCGGCGGACACATTGCGCGCCTTGGCGACCCGCGCCACCTGGATGGCCGCGTACTCCGGGGAGATCTGCGGGTCCAGGCCGGAGGCCGAGGCGGCGACGGCGTCGGTCGGCACCGGGGTGTCGGCCGAGGCGTCGCCCCGGATCGGGACGATCTGACCGGCGGAGTAGTCCTCGCCACGCTTGGCGCACTCCACCTTCACGCCCTCGTACGCCTGCTGGAACGGGGTGGTCTCGTTCTTCGGGTCGGTCGAGCACGCCTCGTTGACGCTGATCACCCGGGTCGGGTGGGTGACCAGGCCGTGCGCGTCACGATCGCCCATGACCGCGAGCACCGAGCCGACGCCGCCGGAGGTGCAGTACGGGCGGCTGCCGTCCACGCCCTCCAGCTTGCCGACGGCCATGCTGCGCGAGCACACCGTGCTCAGCAGGCTGAGCTTGTCCTTGCTGGGGTCCGCCGCGTCCAGGGTGTCCACGGTGGACTCCGGGCCCATGTTCCCGAAGGCGGAGTTCAGCGCGTTGTAGCCGTCCGGGCTCGCGTCGTCGCCGGACCAGGCCGCGTTGGAGGGGCGGGTCTGGAAGTACTGCGCCAGCGCATTGCCCTTACCGTCGGTGAACGCCTGCCCGATCAGGCTGGAGCCCACCACCTTTCCGTCCTTGGTGATCAGCGACCCGTCCGCCTTGTCCTTCAGCCCGGGAATCTGCGCGACACCCAGAACCACGGCGGGATAGACGATTCCGGTGATCACCGTGAGCACCAGCAGCGCTCGCAGCGCCGCGATGTGTTGCCTGATCCAGGCCGACATACGCATTAGGACATCCCGGGGAAGAATTGAATGACAAGGTCGATGAGCTTGATCCCGATGAACGGCGCGACGATGCCGCCGAGGCCGTACAGGGACAGGTTGCGGCTCAACAGTTTCGACGCGCTGGACGGCCGGTAGTTCACGCCGCGCAGCGACAGCGGGATCAGCGCCACGATGACCAGAGCGTTGAAGATGACCGCCGACAGGATCGCCGACTGCGGCGAATGCAGCCGCATCACGTTCAGCAGATCCAGGCCCGGGAACATCGACACGAACAACGCGGGAATGATCGCGAAGTACTTGGCGATGTCGTTGGCGATCGAGAACGTGGTCAGCGCGCCACGCGTGATCAGCAACTGTTTGCCGATCTCGACGATCTCGATCAGCTTGGTCGGGTCGGAATCCAGGTCCACCATATTGCCCGCCTCTTTCGCGGCGGACGTTCCGGTGTTCATGGCGACGCCCACGTCGGCCTGCGCGAGCGCGGGCGCGTCATTGGTGCCGTCACCGGTCATGGCGACCATGCGGCCGCCGGCCTGTTCCTTCTTGATGAGCGCGAGCTTGTCCTCCGGAGTCGCCTCCGCGAGGAAGTCGTCCACGCCCGCCTCGTCCGCGATGGCTTTGGCGGTCAACGGGTTGTCGCCGGTGATCATGACGGTGCGGATGCCCATGCGGCGCATCTCGTCGAACCGCTCCCGCATGCCCTGCTTCACCACATCCTTGAGGTGGATGACGCCGAGCAGCTTGGCGGTGTCCTTCTTGATCTCCGCGACCACCAGCGGGGTGCCGCCGGACGCGGAGATGCCGTCGACGGTCTCACCGACCTGACTCGGGATCTCGCCGCCGTGCGCGCGCACCCATTCGGTGACCGCGCTGGCCGCGCCCTTGCGCAGCTGATGCCCGTCGGACAGGTCCACACCCGACATGCGGGTCTGGGCGGTGAACTCCACCCAGGTCGCGCCGGTGAGCTCACCGGCGGTGCGCTCACGTTTGTTGAACGCCTGCTTGGCGTACACCACGATGGAGCGGCCCTCGGGGGTCTCGTCCGCGAGGCTGGAAAGCTGTGCGGCATCGGCCAATTCGTCAGCGCTGACGCCCGGCATCGGCACGAAGTCCGAGGCCTGGCGGTTGCCCAGGGTGATGGTGCCGGTCTTGTCCAGCAGCAAGGTGTTCACATCGCCCGCCGCCTCCACGGCGCGACCGGACATGGCCAGCACATTGCGCTGCACCAGACGGTCCATGCCCGCGATGCCGATGGCCGACAGCAGCGCGCCGATGGTCGTCGGGATCAGGCAGACGAGCAGCGAGACCAGCACGATGCCGGTGACGCCATTGCCGTCCAGCGCCAGATTGTCCAGCACGCCAGGGTTGTTGGCCTTGGAGAAGATGGCCGGCGGCTGCAACGTCGCCACCGCGAACACGAAGATGATCGTCAGGGCGGCCAGCAGGATATTGAGCGCGATCTCGTTCGGCGTCTTCTGCCGTGACGCACCCTCGACCAGCGCGATCATCTTGTCGATGAACGAGCCGCCCGGCTCCTGGGTGATCTGGACGACGATGCGGTCCGACAGCACCGTGGTGCCGCCGGTCACGGCCGACCGGTCACCGCCGGATTCGCGGATGACAGGGGCGGACTCACCGGTGATGGCCGATTCGTCCACGGAGGCAATGCCTTCCACGACGTCACCGTCACCGGGGATGACCTGGCCCGCCTCGACCACCACGTAGTCGCCACGCCGCAGTTCCGGAGCGGCCACCCGCTCCTCGACGACGCGCGCACCCGGCGACCAGTTCGCCAGACGGCGAGCGACCGTGTCGGTCTTGGCCTTTCGCAGCGTGTCCGCCTGTGCCTTGCCGCGACCCTCGGCCACCGCTTCGGCCAGGTTGGCGAAAATGACCGTCAGCCACAGCCAGACGACGATCGCCCAGGCGAAGAACGTCGGGCTGGCGATGGCCAGGATGGTGGTCCAGACCGCGCCGATCTCGACGATCAGCATCACCGGGTTGCGCCACATGATGCGCGGATCCAGCTTCTTCAAGGCGTCCGGCAACGACTTGATCAGCATCTTCGGGTCGAACAACCCCGCTGACACACCGCGTTTCGGGTTGCTGTGCGCGGTCTTCACCGGCGCGGAATCGATAGTGGGAGTGCTCATGAGTGGATTCCTTCAGCGAGCGGGCCGAGCGCCAGCATCGGCAGGAAGGTGAGCGCGACCAGGATGACGGTGACGCCCGCGACCATGCCGACGAACTGCGGCCGATGCGTCGGCAGCGTGCCCTCGGAAGCCGGGGTGTGTCCCTGCGCCGCCAGCGAACCGGCCAGCGCCAGCACGAAGATCATGGGGATGAAGCGGCCGAAGACCATGGCCAGGCCGAGTGCGGTGTTCCACCACACGGTATTGCCGGACAGACCGGCGAAGGCCGAGCCATTGTTGTTGGCCGCGGAGGTGAAGGCGTACAGCACTTCCGAGAGCCCGTGCGGACCCGAGTTCGCCATACTCGCGCGTTCCCCCGGCAGGGCCATCGCGACGGCGGTTCCGGTCAGCACGATCAACGGCGTCACCAGGAAGTAGGCGGCGGCGAGCTTGATCTCCTTCGGAGTGATCTTCTTGCCCAGGTACTCCGGGGTGCGGCCGACCATCAGGCCCGCCACGAACACGGTGATGACCGCCAGGATCAGCATGCCGTACAGACCCGACCCGGTACCGCCGGGCGCGACCTCACCGAGCTGCATGTTGAACATGGTCATCATGCCGCCGAGGCTGGTGTACGAGTCGTGCGCGGAGTCCACCGCACCGGTCGAGGTGAGCGTGGTCGCGGTGGCGAAGGTCGCCGAATTCGAGACGCCGAACCGGGTTTCCACGCCCTCCATGGACGCGCCGATGGCACTGGGGACGGTGCCGTGGTGCTGGAGCTGGAAGAGGTTCATCACGGTCAGGCTGAGCACCGCCAGGGTCGCCATGACGGCGGCGATGGCCACACCCTGCTTCGGCGATCCGACCATGCGCCCGAAGGTGCGCGGCAGCGAGAAGCTGATCACCAGCAGCATGAAGATCTCGACCCAGTTGGTCCACGCCGTCGGGTTCTCGAACGGGTGCGCGGAGTTCGCGTTGAAGAACCCGCCGCCGTTCGTACCCAGCAGCTTGATCGCCTCCTGGCCGGCAACGGGTCCGCCCGGCAGGGTTTGCGAACCGGTGTTGCCCACCGTCTGAGCGATCTGGTCGTACACGTGCAGGTTCTGGATCACGCCGCCCGCGACCAGCACGATGGCGAAGAACACGGCCAGCGGAAACAGAATTCGGGTGGTTCCCCTCACCAGATCCACCCAGAAGTTGCCGAGCTCGCCGGTCCGGTGCCGGGCGAAACCGCGCACCAGCGCGACCGCCACGGCCATGCCGACCGCCGCCGACACGAAGTTCTGCACGCTCAGGCCGACAGCCTGAACCACATGACCCATGGTCGATTCACCGGCATAGTTCTGCCAGTTCGTATTCGTGACGAAGCTGATGGCGGTGTTCCACGCCAGATCCGGGGTCATCTTCGTGCCCGGATCATTCAGGTGCCACGGCAGTTTGCCCTGGATCAATTGCAGGAAGAACAGGAACAGCACGCTGATGGCCGAGAAGGCGAGCGCGCTGCGCGCGTAGACGGCCCAGGTCATCTCGACGCCCGGCTGCACGCCGATCAGTCGATAGATGCCCCGCTCGGCCTTGTTGTGCTTCTCGCTGCTGTAGACCCGGTACATGTAATCGCCCAGCGGCACATGCACCGCGGCCAGCGCGATGATCAGGGATACCGCGAACAGGATCCCCGCTGTTGTCGTGCTCACTCAGAACCTCTCCGGATACAGCAGTGCCACCACCAGATAGATGGCGATACCGACGGCCAGAACCAGACCGACAATGTTCTGAGTCACAGCCGTTCCACCCCGCGTTGGATCAAGCCGAACAGGGCGAAAATCGCCACCGTCAGCACCGTGAACACCACGACGGACATCTCTCGAACCTCTCTCTGAACGGCACGTCCCAAGACGCGCCGGAGTGAGTCAAGCGCCCGATAAGGGGATATTCGAGGACCTTTACGCCTTCTTAGCGTCCCATGGGGTCGCATTGACGCTCCGCTTACAGCGTCGCCCCGCGCGTCGCACAGATGTCGTCGACAAGTCGCCCGATTCCATCAAAAAACCGTCAGGACCTGCGGTCTCAGGCCACCAGGCAGACCCGGGAGCTAGCGTCCCAGCACTCTGAGGATGGTGCCGTCCAGGCCTGCGGATACGTATCCGCCGTCGCTGTACTCGTTGGAGATGTAGACGCGAAGGACCGGCCGACCATCACTGAACGTCCCGTCGGTGTCGACGATGATGTAGCGAGTCGTCGGGTTGGGGACTTTCAATTGCTGGGCAGCCTCGGCCAGGAGGCCCGGGAGAATATCCCAGTTGATGGAACTCAGATCGATGGTTTTGCCGGTCAGTTGGCCGCCTACGCCATCACGCTTGGCTGCACCGTCGCGGTAGCTGAAGTTGTCGTAGTGATTGGGCTGGTTCGCGACGGGGGCGCCGGAGGACACGTGTTCGGGATAGATCGTGGTTTCGGTGAATTGCTTTCCGCCGGAGACTTTCTCCAATGCCGCGATTGCCTTACGGACTCCGTCAGGAGTCAGTAGATCGACGGCGGGCGCGCCCTTGACGGTGGTGGGCGCGATGATCGTCGGCGGCACAGCCCCGCTGCTCAGGATGATGCCGGTGGGATCGGTCTGGCCGGTCGGCAGGCTCGACCCGCCCTGGCTGTCGGACGAGGGCCACAGGGCGATGGCGGCGGCCACGGCGACCGCCAGGCCCACGGCGACACCCGCGAAGATCCACGGGCGCGCATTGCGTTGCGGCGTAACGGGTGTGGGGTTCGGCGGCATCGGCACGAACGCCTGCGGAGCGGTGAAGCCGCCCGGGTGCGGGATGGTCGGCGCGAATCCCGGCGGGGGCGTCGTCGGAAACGGCTGCGGCTGGGCCGCTGTCGCGAACGGCTGAGGCTGCGCCACCGTCGCGTACGCCTGGGGCTGCGGGGTCACCGGAAATGTCTGAAACGCCTGGGGCGGCGGGGTCAGGTCCTGCGGGGAGGTGACCGTACCGTGCGGGCCCGAGAACTGGTGGTGCGCAAGCTGTTCCGGGGCGGTGTCGCCGGTGGCGATCACCTGGGAGAGCATGCGGTCGATCTGGTCGGCGGGTGGGCGGTGGCCCGGGTTGGGGACCAGGAGGGCTTGCAGGACCGGGGTGAGCGGTCCGGCCTGACGCGGCGCCGGGACCGAGCCCATCAGGACGGCGGCGAGGGTCGCGACGTCGGTGTCGCGACGCATGGGCTGGTAGCCCTCGACGGCGGCGAACAGCACCAGGCCCAGCGACCAGAGGTCGGAGGCGGGGTTGCCCTCGTGGCCCTGGAGGCGTTCGGGGGCGACGTAGGGCAGCGACCCGACGACGCTGCCGGTGGAGGTGAGCCCCGTCAGGTCGTTGACGGCGGCGATGCCGAAATCGGTGAGGACGGGCGAACCGTCGGTGCGCAGCAACACGTTCGGCGGTTTCACGTCGCGGTGCAGGACGCCCACGGCGTGGGCGGCGCGTAGACCGGCGAGGATGCCGCGCCCGACCAGAGCGGCGTGCGCGGGCGTCATGGGCCCGTCGCCGAGCCGGTCGGCGAGCGAGCCGCCCGCGACCAGTTCCATGACGATCCACGGATGCTGCTCGGCGGGCGTGTCCACGATGTGGTGGATGGCAACCACATTGGGGTGGGCGATGCGGGCCAGGGCGCGGGCTTCGCGCAGCACGCGCTCACGCTGGACCTCGGCGGCGGTCGCCTCGCCCTCCGCCTTCACTTCCTTCAGCGCCACCTCACGGTGCAGGGCCACGTCGTACGCGCGCCACACCGTGCCCATGCCACCGCTGCCGAGTGGTTCGATCAACTCGAAACGCCCGTCGACCATTGACCGCCCGGAATTCACGGACGTCAGCTTAGGGTTCCCACACTGCCGACGCGAGATCTGGTACCGGTTGGTCTTTTCCGGCCCGCTCGCTCAGCCGCCCTGCAAAGCGTTGCCGATCCCGGTGGCGGCGCCGAGCTCGTAACCGACGGCCGCGCAGATGGCGCCGATGGTGACACCGGCCACGATCGCACTGAGCACGGCGCCCACCACGGCACCGACGCCGGCCCCCGCGAGAGCGCCGCCCCCGATACCGATGGGCGCACCCATTCCCAGGGTCGGAACACCCATGGCGAGACCACCCGCGACCCCGCCGATGGCCGCACCGACCGCGGCCCCGACGAGCGCTCCCGGCACGGCCCCGATCACCGCACCCGACGCGGTCCCCGCGACCGCGCCGATGATGAGACCGGCGGCGCCACTATTCACGTTCAGGTTGGTCGCGTTTTCCGAGTAGCCGATGGGGGCCGCGGCGTTCTTCGCCTGATCGAGGATGGCGGCGGGAATCGGCGGCACGCCGGGCGGCATCGGGACGAGCTGAAGCTGCTCGACGAGCGCGGGGGCCGGGTCGCCGGGTTGCGCAGCGGCCTCAGCGGTGGCGATGGAGCAGGTCACGGCGGCGGCCAGTGGTATCGCGCCGACGATCGGCAACAGAGCGCGTCGCGACGCGCTGGTCCGGGATCCTCCATACCGACGAGCCATTCGATCGACCACCCTCTCGCTGGATTCGACTTGGAAACGCTCCCCTGACTACCGGTGATGGGCATGTGCGTTTCGAACGATAGCTGACCGATAGCTGTTTCCGGCCGAACGCCATGGCCTGTCTCGAATCCCGTGCGTGGATCCTGCCAACAAGACGGGACACGGCCGTATCTCGGGCAGGCCCCGGCTGAGTTGCTAGACCACCCGCTCGAGCGCGCGCAAGTCTGCGTGCAGCTTGCGGAACAACCAGTAGACGGCGACGAATGCGAGCCCGGAGGCCGCGCACAATCCCAGAACCGAATCACGCACGATCGGAAGCTCCTCGGGTTCGAGGGTGGTGAATCCGGCCAGCACCCCGACCAGCGGCACTGATGCCGTTACCGCGAGATAGGCCGTGGTTCTGCGACGCAGCGCGCGAAGATCGGCGGAGTCATCCGCCGTGGTGCGGCCGCGGTGCAAGTAGATGGGATAAACACAGCGGACGACGTAGAACGTCGAAAGGAAGAAGGTGTAGGCAACCGAGACGGTGCCCATCACCAGAACGGTCGTCACCGCATGGACCACCATCCGCGCCGGGAGGTCGGTGAACCGGATGAGCAGCGCCACCCCCATCGCGGTGCCGAGAACCGCGAACAGGAGAGTGTTCATCGCACACAGGTCGCCCCAGAACAGTGTTCGCGACCGCACCCGCGCGAGCATTACCTCGTCATAGCGTCTGCCATGGCGCAAGCCGCGCGGAACCGCGAGCAAATCACGCGACATGTACACGTAGACGAGGACGGAGAAGGGCAGGGCACAGAGCTCGAAAACGATGACGCCCCTGAGGAGCTGCGCCATGGTGGCATCGGTCAGGTGGTCGGCGAGCAGTCCCCGCATGTGCAAGCCCCCATAGATATGAGCCAGGCTGACGCCGACCAGCGAAGATGACCACAGGACGAGGGTGGGCTGTCGGGAAAGTCGTGCCCGCCAACTGTTCGGCGGCGGGTAGACC
Organism: Nocardia sp. NPDC005825; assembly: GCF_040630175.1. Lineage (NCBI taxonomy): Bacteria > Bacillati > Actinomycetota > Actinomycetes > Mycobacteriales > Nocardiaceae > Nocardia > Nocardia sp. NPDC005825. The sequence continues at coordinate 19,731 of NZ_JBEXXC010000009.1, read as the reverse complement.
AGGTCACGGGCCCTGTCCTCGAGGCACAAGTCGAGCTGCTGAGCCAATTCCGTGCCGCACGAGTAGCGGTCTTCGCGCTCGGGCGACAGACACTTCAACAGCACTCGGCGCAGCGCCATCGGGCAATCCGGCGGCAGCTCCGACAGGAACTCCGGCTCGACGGGTCTGCGCCGCAGCTCGAGCATGCGGGCCAGCGACGTCTCCGACTCGCCGGCCGCTGCTTCGTCCGCGAATGGGCGGCGGCCGGTGAGAAGCTCCCACAGCATGACACCCAGCGCGAAGATGTCGCTTCGAGTGTCGAGGTCGGCGGCGGTCGCCGGCAGGTCCGGATGGCAGGCCTCGAGCTGTTCGGGCGACATGTACGCCAGCGAACCGCCGAAGTACGCCAGGGGGCTCGTGCCCTTGATCCGGTTGCTGGAGCTGACATTGAAGTCGGCCAACTTGGGGATCCCCTCGGCACTCAGCAGCACGTTCGCGGGTTTGATGTCTCGATGCAACACCCCTCGTTCGGCCGCATGCTGCAACGCGTCCGCAAGTCGGCGGCCCAGCCAGGCGACGGTCTCCGGCCACGTCAGTGCCGCGGTCCGGGTCCGAACGGCGGATTCGGTGGGCCGAACCTCGCCCTTCGCCGCGAGTACCTCGTCGATGGCATCGAGCAGCAGCTGCCCACTGCGGTGTTCCGCGGGTCTCGCGCGCTGAAAGCGCAGCACATCGAGCAGAGTTCCTCCGGGTAGGTACTGCATGTAGAGCAGCTTCAGCTCGCCATCGGCGATCAGCCGCTGGTCGTAGATGCGCACGATGTAGTCGTGGTCCAGTTGGGCGAGGGTCTGCGGCTCGATGCCGTGATTGTGGGAAATCTTGACCGCGACCAGTCGCTGCATCGATTGCTGCCGAGCGAGATACACCTGGGCGAAGGCACCGGATCCGATCCTCATCAGGAGGTCGAAATCGTCGATACGCTCGCCGACATCGATGGCGTCGAGAACTACTTGGGCACGGGGACGAGCAATCATCGTGCTGCGGTAATCACTCGTGAGCCATGCCGGTTCAGGGCCGGCCATGGCAGTGGCCTCGACACGCGGGGCAGCCCCATCGGCGGCGGCGGAACCGCGGCGCATGGCGTGGAACTCCTCGTAGACCAGCTCGGCCGGCAGCGGACCATTCTGCAGCTCCGCGAATTCCGCACGATATTCGGTCAGTCGTTTGGGAAAGTGATGACGAAGCCAGCGGTATTCGAGGTCGATCTTGATCAGTTCGATCAATATCGTCCGCCGATCGACCGGTTCACGGGGTAGATATGCCGACAGGTCGGGTGGGAACCCGGTTGCCCAAGCCTCTGAGAACAGTGCCACGACAGTGGCGAGCGCTGTGCGGGTTCGTTCAGCTGAATCGACCAGATCGATCGGCTCGTGCATCGGCGGCTCGAGATCAGCCCCAGGCGATTGCACGGCGGCTACCGCGCGATGCGACCTCGTACCGGAGTCGCCCCACATCGTCTCCTTTCCACCAGACCTCCTGTTCAAGGGTATCGCTCCGAAACGAGCGCATGGGCGGCACGAGTAGGGAGCGGCCGCGGCAGACGTACTCGCTCGGATGACGTCAACAACCCGACACACCCCCGTAAAGAAACCGTCAGGATCGGTGACTTGACCAGCATCGGAGGTATGAAGTGGGGAGCCCGGCCACGGCCGGGGCGATCGCCGTACACATCCAAGGAGAAACCGTGCCGCACGTCGCCGTCACCCTGATGGTGATCTTCGGGTTCATCGGCTGCGCGCTCATACTGCGCGCCATGGCCAACGCCGAAGCCCGCCGTGAACCCGTCCGCATGGCACAGCAGGGCATCCGCGCACCTCGCGCGATGATGGACGAGTGAAGCGCGGTCAACTACGGATCTATCTCGGTGCCGCCCCCGGCGTAGGCAAGACCTACTCGATGCTCGCCGAAGCCCATCGGCGACTCGAGCGCGGTCGCGACGTCGTGGCCGCCGTCGTGGAGACCCACGGCCGCAGCAAGACCGCCGAACTGCTCGCCGGAATCGAGCGCATCCCACCCAAGCTGGTCGAGTACCGCGGCGCGACCCTGCCCGAGCTCGACGTGGAAGCCGTACTGCGCCGTCGGCCCGCGGTGGTGCTGGTGGACGAGCTGGCGCACACCAACATTCCCGGCGGCAAGCACGAGAAGCGCTGGCAGGACGTGCAGGACCTGCTGGACGCGGGCATCGACGTGGTGTCCACGGTCAATGTGCAGCACCTCGAGAGCCTCAACGACGTGGTCGAGCAGATCACCGGCGTGGTGCAGCGGGAAACCGTGCCGGACTGGGTGGTTCGCGCCGCCGACCAGGTCGAGTTGGTCGACATCACGCCGGAAGCGCTGCGGCGCAGAATGTCCCACGGCAACGTGTACGCCGCCGAGAAGGTCGACGCCGCGCTGCGCAACTACTTCCGGCCCGGCAATCTGACCGCGCTACGCGAACTCGCGCTGCTGTGGCTGGCCGACCAGGTCGACGCGGCACTCGCGAAATACCGCGCCGACCACCACATCACGACCACCTGGGAGGCGCGCGAACGCGTCGTGGTGGCGGTGACCGGCGGCCCGGAATCGGAGACCATCGTGCGGCGCGCCAGCCGCATCGCCGCCAAATCCAGCGCCGAGCTGATCGTGCTGCACATCGTGCGCGGCGACGGCCTGGCCGGAGTCTCGACGCAGCGTCTCCACCGCCTGCGCGACCTGGCCACCGGACTCGACGCCGAATTGCACACCGTCACCGGCGAGGACGTCCCCACCGCGCTGCTGGATTTCGCTCGGCAGGTCAATGCCACCCAGCTGGTGCTGGGCACCTCCCGGCGGTCGCGCTGGGCGCGCATGATCGACGAGGGTATCGGCGCCACCGTGGTGCAGGAGTCCGGCAAGATCGACGTCCACATGGTGACCCACGAGGAATCCAACAAAGGCGGCTTCCGCTGGTCCGCACTGACCCGGGGCGAACGCAAACTGGGCTCCTGGTCGGCGGCGGTCCTCGTGCCGTCGCTGATCTGCGCGGTCATCTACTTCTGGTTCGACCAGCTGCTGGACCTCAGCGGCGAGAGCGCCCTGTTCTTCATCGGCGTCATCGCGGTGGCGCTGCTGGGCGGTGTCGCCCCGGCGGCGTTGTCCGCCTTGCTGTCCGGGGTGCTGTTGAACTGGTTCTTCACCCAGCCCCGCTACAGCCTCACCATCGACCAGCTCGACAACTTCCTCACCATCGTGGTGCTGCTGCTGGTAGCGGTCGCGGTGGCAGCGCTGGTGGATGTGGCGGCCAAGCGAACCTTCGAGGCGCGCAAGGCTTCTCGTCAGGCCGAACTGCTGACCCTGTTCGCGGGCTCGGTGCTGCACGGCGCGGATCTGCAGGCGCTGCTGGAACGCGCACGGGAGACGTACGGCCAGGACGCGGTCAGCCTCGTCACCGACGACGAGGTGCTCGCGTCGGTGGGAGATCAGCCGCCGACCAAGGTCGGCGACGCCGAGACCGCTGTGGAGGCGGGCGATGACATGCATTGGCTGCTCTTGCGAGGACGAGCTGTGACGTCCGGGGACCGCTTGGTGCTGGGCGCGGTCGCAAATCAGGCGGCGGGACTGGTGCAGCAGAAACAGCTGCGCGCCGAGGCCAGCGCCGCCCAGGCGGTCATGGAGGCCGACAAGCTGCGCCGTGCGCTGTTATCGGCGGTCAGCCACGACCTGCGCACCCCGCTGGCCGCGGCCAAGGCGGCGGTATCGAGTCTGCGCAGCGACGATGTGGAGTTCTCCCCCGAGGACACCGCCGAATTGCTGGAGACCATCGAGGAATCGGTGGATCAGCTGACCGCCCTGGTCGGCAATCTGCTGGACTCCTCACGCCTCGCGGTCGGGGTGATCAAGCCGCAGATGCGCAAGGTGTACCTCGACGAGGTGGTGCATCACGCGCTCATGGGCATGGGTACCCGCGGCATGCGCCGCACCACCATGGACCGGGTGAAGGTGGACGTCGGCGCCATCGCGGTGCACGCGGATTCCGGTCTGCTGGAACGTGTCCTGGCCAACCTGATCGACAACGCCGCCCGCTACTCCCCCAGGGATTCGATGGTGCGGGTCGCGGCCGAGCAGGTCGGCAAGCGGGTCGCGATCACGGTGGTGGACACCGGGCCCGGCGTGCCGACCGGCTTGGAGGATCAGCTTTTCGAGCCCTTCCAGCGCCTCGGCGATCGCGACACCTCCACCGGCGTCGGCCTGGGCCTGTCGGTGGTGCGCGGATTCGTCGACGCCATGGGCGGCACGGTGCACGCCGAGCCCACCCCGGGCGGCGGACTGACCATGGTGATAGACCTGCCCGGGGGCCACGAACCCGCGGACACGACCGAGGAGAACAGGTGACCAACGCGGCGGCAGCGCCGATCAAAGTGCTGGTGGTCGACGACGAACCACAGATCCTGCGCGCCCTGCGCATCAATTTGTCGGTCCGCGGATACGAGGTGACCACCGCCTCCACCGGCGCCGCCGCCCTGCGCGCCGCCGCCGAGAAGCACCCCGAGGTCATCATTCTCGACCTCGGCCTGCCCGATATGGACGGCATCGAGGTGCTGGGCGGCCTGCGCGGCTGGACCACCACCCCGGTCATCGTGCTGTCGGCCCGCACCGACTCCTCCGACAAAGTGGAGGCGCTGGACGCGGGCGCCGACGACTACGTCACCAAACCCTTCGGCATGGACGAACTGCTGGCCCGCCTGCGGGCGGCCGTGCGCCGCTCGGCCGTCACCGCCGACACCCCGGAACCGGTCATCGAAACCGCCTCCTTCACCGTCGATCTGGCGGCCAAGAAGGTCACCCGCCACGGCCGCGACGTCCATCTGACCCCCACCGAGTGGGGCGTCCTGGAGATGCTGGTCCGCCACCAGGGCAAACTGGTCGGCCGCCGGGAACTGCTGCGCGAGGTCTGGGGACCGTCCTACGCCACCGAAACCCATTACCTGCGCGTCTATCTCGCCCAGCTCCGGCGCAAACTCGAGGACGACCCCTCACAGCCCAAGCACCTGCTCACCGAGGCGGGCATGGGCTACCGCTTCCAGCCGTAAGCAGATCAGGGAGCTCCCCGGGAGCTCCCTGATCCTGTTCGCAGCCCCGAGGATCGGCAGGGCCGGCGTGGGTTCGGGTCACGGCGGCGAATTCCCCGGGGTGTGGCCAGATTTGCCGGACCGGGTGACGGCCGGGCGTCCGCACGGTGATGGGCGCGCGAACAGTGGCCGGGGATTCGCCGCGTGTTCTGCGCGTCGGTGGCGTGGCGCTCACCGGGTCATGCGCACCGGCAACGACTTGAGGCCATTGTTGAGGTTCGAGCGGATGCGGCGAGCGTCGCCGGTCTGCTCCAGCTTCGGGAAGCGGGCCAGCAGTTCCTCGAAGAACACCCGGCCCTCCAGCCGCGCCAGGTGCACGCCCAGGCAGAAGTGCTGCGCCAGACCGAAGGACAGGTGCGGGTTGGGGTTGCGGCGGATGTCGAAGCGGCCGGAATCGGCGAACACGTCCTCGTCGCGATTGGCCGAGGTGTACCACATGGCCACCTTGTCGCCCGCCTTGATCGGGACGCCGCGGATCTCGGTGTCGGCGGTCGCGGTGCGGCGGAAGTAGTGCAGCGGGTTGGCGAAACGCAGGATCTCCTCCACCGCACCGGGAATCAGCGACGGATCCTCGCGCAGCGCCGCCAGCTGCTCGGGGTGCTGCATCAGCAGTTGCAGCCCGGAGGACAGCATGGTCTTGGTGGTGTCGTTGCCCGCGGTCACCAGCTGGGTGAAGAAGCTGCCGAACTCCAGGTCCGACATGGCGTTCCCGCCGAAGGAGCCGGCCAGGATGAGCGAGGTCAGGTCCTCCTTCGGCGGCTCGGTGCGCCGCGCCATGGAGAACTGGATGGCGTAGATGGCCATATTGGTGAGCTCGGCGGTGACGTCGAAATCGCCGACCAGATCCGGATCCTGTTGGCTGACCGACTGTTCGGCCCAGCGACGCAGGCTCGGCCAGTCCTCGGCCGGAATCCCGAACAGCCCGCCCACCACCTGGCTGGGCAGCACGCCCGCCACGTCGTGCACGAATTCCACATCGCCGTCGACACTGTCGAGCAGGGCGACGGTGAGCTCGCGGACGCGGTCCTCCATATCGCCGACCACCCGCGCCTTGAAATGCTCGGCCAGCGGCTTGCGGTACTCGGTGTGCCGCGGCGGATCCATCATGAGCAGCATGTTGCGGGTCTGCTCGAGCCGTTCGGGCGGCTGGTTCTCCAGGATCACGCCCTCGACCTCGGCGGAGAACAGCTCCGGATTGCGGGCCACGTGCGCCACGTCCGCGTGCTTGAGGATCGCCCAGTACCCGGGCTCGCCGGGCATCTCCTGCCAGTGCACGGGATCGGTGCGCCGCAGCTCGGCGAAGATCTCGTGGATCGGTCCGGCCACATACAGCTCGGGGTCATAGATGTCGCTGACCGTGCCCACGGTCCACCTCGGTATTCACTTGCGGGTATGCCTGTTCCGCTTCGGACGCTAATCCCGGACGCGACCCGGCGGCGCGGTTCCGGAGGGCGGTCCCAGTCAGTGGACCGCCATGAACCACCATGGACGCCATGTCTGTTGCCGCGATCGTGTTCGACATGGACGGTGTGCTCATCGACACCGAACCCATCTGGGAGGAGGTGCGGCGCGAGTACATCGACGAGATGCGCGGGCGCTGGCTGCCCGACACCCAGGACCGGTTCATGGGGATGAGCACCGCGGAATGGTCGCGGTACCTGAGCGAGGACCTGCTCGACGGCCGTCGCACCCCCGACGAGGTCGCCGAGGACGTCATCTCCCGCATGGCCGCCCGCTACGCCGACCACCTCCCGCTCATGCCCGACGCCGTCGCATCCGTGCGCCGCCTGGCCGCGAGCTACACCCTCGGCCTGGCCAGCTCCTCCCCGCGCCGGCTCATCGACGTGGTGCTCGACCACATGGGCGTCACCGACCTGTTCGCGGCCACGGTGTCCACCGAGGAGGTCGAGCGCGGCAAGCCAGCCCCCGACGGCTACCTCGAGGCCGCCGCCCGCCTCGGCCTGGACCCGGGCCGCTGCGTGGCGATCGAGGATTCCAGCAACGGCCTGCGCGCCGCGCACGCCGCCGGGATGACGGTGATCGCCGTCCCGCACCCCAAATACCCGCCCGCCGCCGACGCCCTCGCCGCGGTCGCGTACGTCGCCGACGACCTGACGCAGGTCACACCGGAATTGATCGCGGAATTCCGCTGACCACCTCGGTGTTCCGAACGATCGGCAACCGGATGGTTGTCCCGGGTGACCCAATGGGAGGATTTGTCCTATGTCCGAACAGACCGCCGCACCGCAAACGCCCGCCCTCGACCCGGCGGCCGAGCCGGTCAAGCTGTGGGCCGAACGCACCGGCACCCGCGCCTACACCGGCCGCAACAACCGCGGCGGCGAGGTGCTCATCGCGTCCGCGGGCGTGCCCGGCGCGTTCACCCCGGGTGAGCTGCTGAAGATCGCGCTCGCCGGGTGCACCGGTCTGAGCGCCGACTTCACCCTCGCGCGCCGGCTGGGCGACACCTTCGACGCCACCGTCCACGTCTCCGGCGACGCCGACCGCGAGAACGAGCTCTACCCCGAGCTGACCGAAGAGGTCGAGCTGGATCTCAGCGAGCTCGACGAGGAGTCGCGCCAGCGGCTGCTGGTCGCCGCGCAGCGCGCCATCGACAAGGTGTGCACCGTCGGCCGCACCCTGAAGGCCGGCACCACGGTCAACCTGACCTTCCGCGTCGATTCATGAGCGATGCTCCGGTCCGGCTCAGCGCCTGGGTGCACGGCATGGTCCAGGGCGTCGGCTTCCGCTGGTGGACCCGGTCCCGCGCGCTGGAGCTGGGCCTGACCGGATACGCCCGCAATCACCGCGACGGCCGCGTGCACGTCATCGCCGAAGGTCCCCGTGATGCCTGCGAATCGCTGCTCGGCCTGCTACGTTCCGGTACGACACCAGGTCGGGTAAATCTGGTGGTGGAAGACTGGGGTCCCGCCGCGGGCGGAATGACAGGATTCGAAGAACGCTAACGCGCGGCGAGCCCACGGAGTCGACGAATGGCCACTGATCGTCCCGGCGGTCCGGACAACCCGGATCGTCCCACCCCCGACCCCGCGCACCCGTCCGAACGACCCGGTCCGCCAAGCGAATCCGCCGATTCCGGCAATCCGGCCGAGCCGACGCCGGACGCCCCCACCCCGCCGCGCAGCGACCGCAACGCGCCGACCATCCGCGCGAGCCGGGCGTCCGACCCGACCATTCCGCCGCCCGGCGACGAGCCCGCAGCCACGCCAGATTCGCCCGGTGAGTCCGGTTCCGAGCCTTCGGGTCCCACGCCGACGCTCCGGTTTCCCGCTCAGGAGCCCGGCGGGAATCAGCCCACACTGCCACTATCCGGCGCATCCGCGACCCCGCCCGATGCGAGCGAACAGCACCCGCCCCATCCGCTCGCCGGTGAATCACATGGCGGCGCAGGCGCTTTCGGCAGTCCCGGCGCCGCACCGCTCGGCGCGGTCACCCCGCCGCCCGGCGTCGAGCCGCCGTTCACCCTGCCGATGCCGTCGCTGGAACCCGACGTCCCGCCGGTGCCCGCGGTTCCGGAACCCCCGCGGCGCGGGAGCATCATCTCCCAGCAAGCGGGGATCACGCAGCCGCGTCCGCCGACGGTGGCCGAGGTGCGAGCGCGGGAGAAGGCCCGCAAACGGGCCGAGGAGCAGCAGCAGGCCGAGGCGGAGGCCGCGGAAGCCAAGCAGCGCAAGAAGAAGCGGGTCCTGATCGGCGGCGCCGCCGTGGCGGGCATCGCGGCACTGGTCGGCGGCGGCTACCTGGTGGCCTCGGCCTGGAGCGGACCCGACGTGACCGCGTCCTGCACGGTGGTCGCCGACAAGGGCGAGATCGTGCCGATCGGCAACGGGCAGTCCGTGACCGCCGACCGCGACAACCAGGAGATCGTGGTCCCGGACAACTACTGCTCGAGCGCCACGTCCAGCGGGAACCCCGGAACGCACACGAGCACCTTCATCTACCTGGGCCATTCCTACCGCTACTACTACGGCGGCAACACCACCATCGGGCACGCGCCCACCGGTGGCACGACTGTCGCCCCCAAGGGCGCGACAGTGAAGACCAAGAGCGGCAGCACGATTCAGCGCGGCGGCCTCGGAGCGAAGATCGGTGGAGGTTCCTAGTGCGGCGGGTTCGCAGCACTCCGCGGCCGGGCTGGCAGCGGATCATCGAGGGTCAGGGTCTGGTCTACGGCTCTCCGGGGCAGTACGCCGACGGTCAGCCGCGGCCCTACTGGGACGAATCGGTGCACTACGAGTTCGACATGGATGAGATCCTCGCCATGGAGGCGCAGGTCGAAGTGCTGCACTCGATGTGCCTGCACGCGGTCGAACAGGTCGTCCTCATGGAGCGTTTCGCCGATTTCGGTCTGCCGCAATGGAGCTGGGAGCACATCACCAAGTCCTGGCACCGCTCCGACCCGCACGTCTACGGGCGCTTCGACCTGCGCTACGACGGCCGCGGCCCGGCGAAACTGCTGGAGTACAACGCCGATACGCCCACCTCCCTGCTGGAGGCGGCGATCGTGCAGTGGCACTGGCTGACCGACACCCACCCCGACGACGATCAGTGGAATTCCCTGCACGAGAAGCTGGTCGAGCGCTGGGGTGAGCTGCGCGGGAACCTGCCGGGCAGTCAGCTGCACTTCACCTGGTCGGGTTCGGACGGTTCCGGCGAGGACAACGTCACCACCGCGTACATGCAGGAGACCGCCGCGGAGGCCGGATTCGACACCATCGCCCTGCCCATCGAGGAGGTCGGATTCGACACGGAGCTGGACCGTTTCGTGGATCTGGCCGAGGCCCCGATCGAGGCGATCTTCAAGCTGTACCCGTGGGAGTGGGCGCTGGACGACGACTTCGGCCGCCGCGTGGTGGAGTCGCTGCCCGAAACCATGTGGATCGAACCGCTGTGGAAGACACTGCTGTCGAACAAGGCGATCCTGGCGGTGCTGTGGGAGATGTACCCCGGCCACCCCAATCTGCTGCCCACCTACCTCGACGATCCGCACGAGCTCACCGAGTACATTCGCAAGCCCAAACTGGGCCGCGAGGGCGCGAACATGACCATCGTCGGCGCGGGCCTGGAAACCGCCACCGGCGGCGTCTACGGCGACGAGGGCTACGTCTACCAATTGCTGGACCCGCTGCCCGAATTCGACGGTATGCGACCGGTACTCGGTGCTTGGATCGTGGGCGACACGTCCGCGGGGCTGGGCATCCGGGAGACCGTCGGCCTCATCACCGATGACAGCTCCACCTTCGTCCCGCACCGCATCCCGCAGTAACCACACCTCGGAGGACCACCGATGACCACCGCTCTCGCCCTCGAAGCCGGGTACTGGCATTCACTCGGCCGCGGCGTAGGCGCCATCCTGGCCTATGCCCTGCTCGGCCTGGTGCTCATGCTGATCGGCTTCCAGGCCGTGGACGTGACCACTCCGGGCCCGCTGCGCGCCATGGTGTCGCGCGGCCTGCCCAACGCCGTCGTGATCAGCGCGTCGGCCATGATCAGCATGGCGCTGATCGTGGTGCTGGCCATCTACGCGCAGGCGGGCAAGCTGTCCGAGGGGCTGCTGGCCGCCACCGTCTACGGCCTGGTCGGCATTGTGGCCCAGGTGATCTCGGTGCGCGTGCTCGAATTCGTGATCGGCATCGATATCGGCGAACTGCTGAAGAAGCCGGAATTCAGCACCGAGTCCCTGGTGGTTGCGGCCGCTCAGTTCGCGATCGGCCTGGTGGTCGCGTTCGCGATCCTCTGACCCGTCAGCGGACCCGGCTGTACTTGATGAAGGCCACGCCGTCCTCGAAGATCCGGCTGGTGAGCACCCGGAACTTGGCCGGTTCGGGCAGCCGTCCGGCGGCTCCGAACAGCGGCCGCCCGTGCCCCAGCACGATCGGGTACAGCTTCAGGAACACCTGATCGATCTCCGGCAGCAGGGTCTGGGCGAGCTCGCCGCCACCGCACAGCCAGATGCCGAGTCCCTTCTCCCGCTTGAGCTCCCGCACCCGCGTGAGCGGATCCTCCGAGATCAGGTCCACCCCGGCCGCGGGGCTCTCGGGCAGCGTCGTGGACACCACGAACTGCCGCAGATGCGAGTACGGGCTGGACGTGCCGGTCCGCACGCCGAAGTCGTGGGTCTTGCGGCCCATGATCACGGTGTCGAAGTTCTGGCACGGTTTGTCGACGCCGAGCACCTGACGAACCTTGGTCGGCAGCGTCTCGGGATACTGCGCCATGATCGCGGGCCCGTGATCACCCCCGACCGGGAAGAAGTCGACCGAGCCGTCATCGGTGGCGATGAATCCGTCGATGGTGGCCGCGACGTAGTAAGTCAGTTTGCGCATGTGTTCCTCCAGCCGGCACCACGTGTGCCGCTACTGAAAAGGTAGCGCCTGAACCCGAGGGATTTGCCGGGTCCGCAAGATCAGATCGCCCGACCCCGAAGAAAACCTGCTGGTCTCAGCCTCGCGGCCGAGGCTGACAGCGCGGGCACGAGAAAGACGAACGATTCATGAACTTCTCCCGGCGCATGATCGCGCCGCAGCGGCGGCAGGGCTCGTCCTCGCGGCCGTAGGCGTTGAGGGAGCGTTCGAAGTAGCCCGATTGGCCGTTCACGTTGACGTAGAGGGCGTCGAAGGAAGTGCCGCCCGCGCGCAGGGCCTCGTCCATGACGGTGCGGGTCTCGGCGAGCAGGGTGTGCAGCGCGGGGCGGGTCAGCTTGGCCGCGGGACGCTCGCCATGGATCCTGGCTCGCCACAGCGCCTCGTCGGCGTAGATATTGCCGACGCCGGAGACCACGGTCTGGTCGAGCAGGAGGCGCTTGATCTCGGATTGCTTGCCGCGCAAGGTCTTCACCACGGAATCGGCGTCGAAACGCTCGTCCAGGGGGTCACGGGCGATGTGGGCCGCGGATTCCGGCACCCAGGTGCCGTCCACCTCGACCAGGTCGGAGAGCTGCCAGCCGCCGAAGGTGCGCTGGTCGACGAAACGGAGTTCCTGGCCGTCGTCGAGGGTGGCGATGATGTGCGCGTGCTTCTCGAGCGGCGCGGAGGCGGGCTGGACCAGCATCTGCCCGGACATGCCGAGGTGCACGACCAGGGAGGTATCGGGCTCGTCGAAGGTGAGCCACAGGAATTTGCCCCGCCGATGCGCGGCGTCGACGCGCAGACCGGTCAACCGGGCGGCGAGGTCGTCCCCGCCGAACGCGTGCCGCCGCACCGAACGCGGGTGCTTGACGGTGACGCTGTCCAGGACGCGGCCCACCACATGCTCGGTGAGTCCGCGCCGGACGACTTCGACCTCGGGAAGTTCGGGCATCTAGCTCAGCGAGCCGTCGGCCGAACCCTCGGGCGCGTTCTCGGCGTTCAACGCCTTGTAGGCCGCGCCCGCTGCCTTCTGTTCCGCTTCCTTCTTGGAGCGGCCCACCCCCTGGCCGTAACCCTTCCCGCCGATCACCGCGGTGGCGGTGAACTCCTTGTCGTGGTCGGGTCCGGTGGAGGTGATCTCGTAACTGGGCACGCCGATACCGCGCTCGGCGGTCAGCTCCTGCAGGCTCGTCTTCCAGTCGAGCCCGGCCCCCATGCGGGGACCGCGCTCGAGCAGAGCGGCGAACAGGCGCAGCACCACTTCCCGCGCGACATCGATGCCGTGCTGCAGGTGCACCGCACCCAGCAACGACTCCATGCCATCGGCGAGAATGCTGGGCTTGTCCCGGCCGCCGGTGAGCTCCTCGCCCTTACCGAGCAGCAGGTGGCGGCCGAGACCGCCGGCGCCCAGCCCGCGAGCGACCTCGGCGAGCGCGTGCATGTTGACAACGCTCGCACGCAGCTTCGCCAGTTCGCCCTCGGACTTGTCCGGGTGCTCCAGATACAGGCGCTCGGTAATGCTCAGGCCGAGCACCGAATCGCCCAGGAACTCCAGGCGCTCGTTGGTCGGCAGGCCACCGTTCTCATAGGCGTACGACCGGTGCGTGAGCGCGAGGCGCAACAGCTCCGGCTGTACGTCTACGCCGAGCGCCTCGAGCAGGCTGGCATGGTCGGCGGCGTCACCTACGGCGGGAATATCCGCCGCGTCCTTGCTGGCGGTCACGGTGGGCTATACGCGAATCAGATCGCGGAGGTGACCTGACGGCCCTTGTAGGTGCCGCAGCTGGGGCACGCGATGTGCGGCAGGGTCTGCTGACCGCAGGCGCGGTTCGGGCAGGTGATCAGGGTCGGCGCGGTGGCCTTCCACTGGCTGCGACGCGCGTGGGTGTTGGCACGGGACATCCGGCGCTTCGGAACGGCCACGACTAGCTCTCCTCTGTCTTACTTGCGGCACCGTTGTGTCCCGCAAGGGTGGAATCGGTTGATGGGTCCGACGCAGTGTCTGCATCGGTGGACTCAGCGGTGAAATTCGCGAGCCCGGCCCAGCGAGGGTCAAGTATCTCATGACCGTGGCCGGAACCCGCAATCGCCATCTTGACGCCGCATTCCGGGCACAAACCCGCGCAGTCCGGCTCGCACAGCGGCTGCAGCGGCAGCTCCATGCCGACGCCGTCGACGATCACCGGCTCGAGGTCGATGAAATCGTCCACCAGACGCGGGATCTCGTCTTCCTCGGTGGTCTGCTCGGTCGCGCTGTCCGGGTAGGCGAACAGCTCGGTCAGCTGCAATTCGAGCGTGTCGGTGAACGCGTCGAGGCATCGCGAGCATTCGCCCTCGATGGGAGCGGTGACCGTACCGGTGACGAGCACGCCCTCGGAGACGGACTGCAGCGTGAGATCCAGCTCGACCTGCGCGCCTACCGGGATGCCGACCATTTCCAGGCCGATCCGATCGGGGGTGGCGAAGGTGCGCTGCAGCTGCTTCATCGAGCCGGGCTTGCGTCCGAGACTGCGTACGTCCAGCACGAAGTCCGCGTCCGTCAGCTTGTGACGATGGCGCGAACCATTACCGGAATCGGCGGACATCTCTGACACTCACCTTCACGATCGGCTGGGGATGGGCAACCACCCCACAATACCGAAAGCCCCGCTCGCGACCCAAATGGGCCGAAGCGGGGCAATCGGGCCGTCTATCAGCGGCGGAAGCCGGGCGACTCGGTGCGGAACTCGGCGGCGTAGTCCGGCACGGGCGAGCCCGAACGCACCTGGTGGCGGCCCCGGCCGATGATGCGCAGGGTGTTGTGCAGGGTCTCCTCGAAGTCGGCGAGCTTGCCGTCGACGTAGTCGTCGCATTCGGAGCGCAGGCGGTCGGAGTCGGCCTGGGCGGTGTCGATGAGCCGGGCCGATTCGGTGTGGGCGGCGCGGACCACCTCGGTCTGGGAGACCAGGCGATCCTGTTCGGCCTTGCCCTCGGCGACCGAGCGGTCGTAGGAGGCCTGACCGGCGGCGGCGAGACGGTCGGCCTCGGCTCGGGCGCGGCCGGTGAGGGAGTCGTACTCCTTCTGACCGTCGGACACCGTGCGCTCGGCCTCCTCCTCGGCCGAGGCGACCAGGTGGTCGGCGTGGGCGCGGGCCTCGGCGACCATGCGGTCGGCGTGCGCCTTGGCGTCGGCCAGGATGCGGTCGGCCTCCTCGCGGGCGGAGGACACGGTGTGGTGGGCCTGGTCGTTGGCGGTCTTGACCGTGGTCTCGGCGCCGGTGCGGGCGTCGGTGACGATCTTGTCGCGGTGATCGAGCACGTCCTGGGCGTCGTCGAGCTCGCCGGGCAGCGCCTCGCGGACGTCGTCGAGTAGCTCCAGCACCTCGCCGCGCGGCACGATGCAGTTTCGGGTCGGCGGGATGCCGCGGGCCTCTTCGATGATGGCCACCAGTTCGTCGAGCGCTTCGAATACCCGGTACATGTGCTACCCCACTCTCCTGCCAGGACTCACGGCGAGACTCTCCGCTTCCGCCAGTCTGCCAATCTCCGCGCTGTCAACAAGGTCCGACACGGCGTGTCGCGGGTTTTCCGCAACATGGCCTGTTTCACAGATCCGGCAGGAAAAACAAGTGGAGGAAATAGCTCCACTTGGTTTACCGTTGAGGAGCAAGACAGATAACGGCGTGTTCGGATGGGGTAGACGATGGCTGTCCACGAGATTCCGGAGCGGGCGACGATGCCCGTCCCCGGGCTGGTGCACACCTATACGTTGGGCTCGGAGGCCATCGCCTACGGTTCCGAGGCGCTCGCCCAGAGCACCGACGCCCTGCGCGCGACCGGCGTGCGCTGGTCGGCCCGGATCGGGGCCTGGCTGCGCGGCGACGCCGCTTTCGCCCAGTTGATTCGCTTCGCCCTCGTCGGCGGTCTCAGCAATGTCGGTTACATCCTGCTGTTCCTCGCCCTCTACGGCGGCGGCCCGCAGGTGGCGAACCTCGCCGGATCCGTGGTGAGCACCGCACTGGCCAACGAGATGCACCGGCGGCTGACCTTCCAGGCGGCCGACCGGGTGCGCTGGCACACCGCGCAATTGGAGGGCGGGGCGCTCGCCCTGGCCGGTCTCGCCATCACCTCCGGCGCGCTGGCCGTCCTCGAGGTCACCGCCCCCGGCATGGGCGATATCGCCGAAGCCCTTGCGGTACTGGCGATTACCGCCGCAGTCGGCACCATCCGGTTCCTCACCCTGCGGCTCTGGGTGTTCTGAGCCCCACACCCCCACATGTTCTCCGCGAACGCGGGAACCCCTTTCGGCGCGTCGACGTCCAAGCCAGTATCGACGACGAAAGGGGTTCCGACATGGACCGTGGGCGCGGATGCCTTGGGGGACGGCGGGATACGAGCGGACCACGGCCCCAGCGGCCCCCGGGACGGCGGTGCGGATCGTGCGTGCGGCACCGGCGTCCGCGGCCGCCCCGGCAGGAGGGCTGATGACCGCTACGACGAACTCCGCCACCGATGCGACTGTCGGGGACGCCACGGCGACCGGCTCGGCCGAATTCCCGGTGACCGGCTCGGCCCGGACCACCAGCCGGGTACCGGCGAGGGTCGATGGTGGACGACATTGCGGGGCACGGGAATCCCGGAAGGCGCTGCTCGCGGGGTGTGGCGCGCAGCGGGGCCCGGGACGTCACTCGGGCACCGGACCGCGGGGCAGATCCGGGCAGCGGGCGCACGAGCCGATGCCGACCGCGCCGGACCGGCGCGAGCAGCATCGGCAATTGATCGGAGCCTTGCTGCCGGAGATGGCCGCGGGCAGCGTGGTGAGTCATCAGTCGGCCGCCGTGCTGTACGGGACCACCTTGTGGCGGGCGCCGCTGGATCGGGTGTGCGTGACCCGCAATCGCAAGGGCGGCGGGCGGACCCGGCCGTTCGCGAAAGTCCATGGCTCGCCGGTGGATCGCGCGGTCGAGGTCGACGGACTGCCGGTCACCACCCCGGCGCGGACCGTGGTGGATCTGGCGCTGACGCTGCCGTTCGAGGCGGCGGTGGTCGCCGGTGACGCGCTGGCCGGCAGGTTCGGACTGAGCACGGCCGAACTCGGCGAGGAGATCGCGAAGGCCAAGGGCCGCTACGGCATCGGCCAGGCGAAGGAGGTGATCGCCCTGCTCGACGGCCGCAGCCAGAGCATCGGGGAATCGGTCAGCCGCACCATGATCGAGCGGCACGCGCTGCCGCGGCCGAGCTCCCAGGGCAATGTGCTGACCCCGGACGGCCGTTTCGTGGCGCGCGTCGACTTCTACTACGAGTCCGCGGGCGTGCTGTGCGAGTTCGACGGGCCCACCGAATACGGCCGCCTGCTCCGCCCGGGCCAGGACTTCGCCGCCGCCATCCGCCGCGAGCGAATCCGCGAAACCTACCTGCGCGCCCTGGGTTTCGAGGTGGTCCGCTGGACGTGGGACGATCTCGTCCGCGACCGCGCGGCCCGCCGCCTGCGCGCCGCGCTGTCCCGCTCCCGGCCCCGACCCGACGGCCGAATCGAGCCCGCCGCCGCGGTACCTGCCCATCCGGCCTCGATCCGCGTGTTGTGACACAACGCGGCGGCCGAGATGCTCGGGACGGCCGCGCACGACACGGCGTCGCCGAACAGCCGCGCTGGGTTGAGCGGAAGGCTCGAATCCGCGCACCCGCTGGGCCGTATGGGGTTGCGGCCCAGCGGGATGCGGGGTTCGTCAGGCGTCGGCTTTGCGTTCGGCGATGCGGGCCATGAGCCGCTTGTGGACGGCCGGGGGCAGCAGGTCGGCGATGTCGCCGCCGAGCGTCGCCACTTCCTTGACCAGGGAGCTGGAGACGAAGCTGTAGGCGGGGTTGGTGGCGATGAAGTAGGTGTCGACGCCGGTGAGCTTGCGGTTCATCTGCGCCATCTGGACTTCGTAACCGTAGTCGGTGGCGTCGCGCAGGCCCTTGACGATCGCGGTGATGCCCTCCTGCTTGGCGAAGTCCACCAGCAGCCCGCGCCAGGATTCCACGCGCACGTTGGGCAGGTGGGCGGTCACCTCGCGGATGAGCTCCATGCGTTCCTCGACGGTGAACATCCCCTGCTTGTTGGGGTTCACCACCACGGTCACGACCACCTCGTCGAATTGCTCGGCGGCGCGGGCGATCACGTCGAGATGTCCGTTGGTCACCGGGTCGAAGGACCCGGGGCACAGTGCTCCAGCCATGGCCGCACGCTACCGCATTCCAGGGTGCCACCCACGCCCACCCCAACCTTCGCACAGCGGATACACCTGGTCAGCTACGGTTTCGCGACCGCTTGGGCCGGACCGGCGCACCGGGGACGGTCAGGCCGGATAGCTGTGGATCTCGGTGGCTTTCACCGCGGCCCACAGCCGCAGACCGGGTTGCAGGCGCAGCTCGGCGACGGCCGCGGGGGTGACGTCGGCCAGCACGGACGGGGTTCCGTCGAGTCGGACGCGGGTCGTGTTGGCGTGTTGTTCCACGCCCGCCACGGTGACCGGCCACGTATTGCGGGGACTGCCGGACGGCTGCTCGAGGTGCAGGCTGACCGCGGTCGGCGGGAAGGCCAGGAATACCGGGCCCGAGGCCGGGTCGGCGACGGCGAGCACGCCCCCGCCCTCGACAGCCACCGAACCATGGTCGGCGGTGCCGCGAAACAGATTGAGGCCGACCAGGTTCGCGACATAGTCCGAACGGGGACGGCGGGCGATCTCGACGGGCGCGCCCTGCTGGACCACCGCACCGCGCTCGAGGATCACGAGCCGATCGGCCAGCACCATGGCATCGAGCGGATCGTGGGTGACCAGCACGGTGTGCCCAGGATAGTCACGCAGATGGTGGGCGAGATCGCTGCGTACCTGCAGCCGGGTACTGGCGTCCAGGGCCGCGAGCGGCTCGTCGAGCAGCAGCAGTTGGGGGTCGGTGGCCAACGCGCGGGCCAGCGCCACCCGTTGGGCCTGACCGCCCGAGAGCGCTCGGGGCGTGCTGTGCGCGTGGTCGGCGAGGCCGACCCGGTCCAGCCATGTCTCGGCGCGAGCGCGGGCCTCGGAACGACGCACACCCCGCGCGCGCAGACCGAATGCCACGTTCTCCCGCGCCGAAAGATGCTGGAACAGTAGATAATCCTGGAAGACCACGCCCACTGCGCGGCGTTCGGCGGGCAGGAAGATCGCGGGCGGCGCATCCCAGACCCGGTCGGCCACCGCGATCCGGCCGCCGGTGAGCGGCAGCAGACCGGCCAGTGCCCGCAGCGCGGTGGTCTTCCCGGCCCCGTTGGGACCCAGCAGCGCGACGACCTCACCGGGCTCGACGGTCAGGTCGACGTCGAGGCGGAATCGGTCCCGCTCGACACGGAGTTCGGCGCGCAGTGTCACACCGCACCTCGAATCCAGCGTTCCCGCAGCGCGACCAGCACGGCGACCGACACCACGAGCAGCACCAGGCTGAGCACGATCGCGGCGTCCGGATCCGTCTCCAGTGCGAGATAGACCGCCAGCGGCATGGTCGTCGTCTTCCCGGGGAAGTTGCCCGCGAAGGTGATGGTGGCGCCGAACTCACCGAGCGCCCGCGCCCAGCACAGGACACCGCCCGCGATCACCCCCGGCAGCACCGCGGGCAAGGTGACGCGGCGGAAGGTGTACCAGGGGGAAGCACCGAGCGTGGCGGCCGCCTCCTCGTACCGGGTGTCGGCGGCGCGCAGCGCGCCTTCGACCGAGATCACCAGAAAGGGCATGGCCACGAACGCCTCCGCGACGACGACCCCCGGGGTGGTGAACGGCAGCGACACCCCGAACCAGTCGTACAGGTATTGCCCGAACAGCCCTCGACGGCCGAAGACCAGCAGTAGCGCGACACCGCCGACCACCGGGGGCAGTACCAGCGGAACGGTCACCAGTGCCCGGATCAACCCGCGTCCCGGCACGTTCGCGCGGGCCAGCAGCCAGGCCAGCGGAATCCCCAGCACGAGACAGATCACCGTCGCCAGGCTCGCGCACAGCAGTGAGAGTCGTAGTGCCCGAGCGACTTCGGCGCTGAAGAGCCGTGTGGTCAGCGTCGGCCAGGGGGCGCGCACCAGCAGCCCGATCAGCGGTGCGATCAGGAAGGCCAGCGCGCACACGGCGGGCAGCACGAGGACGAGGGGACGTCGCCCTCGTGCTGCCCGCCGACGCGGTGCGGGGGGCGGGACCGACGCGAACCGGAACGGGTGGGGGGGCGCCGCACGGGGGTTCGAATGCGGCGGGGGC
>NZ_JBEXXC010000008.1:0-403288 GCF_040630175.1 Nocardia sp. NPDC005825 | reverse complement strand
CACCGCGACCAAGATGTTCTGCGGCTGCCCGACCGAATTCGGCGCCGAGCCCAACACCCAGGTGTGCCCCGTGTGCCTGGACAGGCGGCCTTCGTGATTCACGGGGGTGTGAGCAATGCCCCTGCCGCCGGGCGTTTGGGCGCGGGCGGGGGCGGGTACAGCGGTCGGGTACCCCGCCGAATCGGCTATTGCGGTAGAGGCACGGGTGGTGGTAGATGCTGCCACCGGCCGCTGCGTGCAGTAGCGTCGGTGGAGGTTCGTGAACGACTCGATAGGAGACGACGACATGGCTTACCCGACCGGGGGCTCGGGATACAACGCGCCCCAGCCGACGCCTTCCTCCGGATCCGGATTCGGCGCGGGCGTTCCCGCGGCCGGTTCGGGTGCAGCGCCTGTCGCAGGCGGCACGCCCGGCGCGGGCAAGGGCCTGCCCTTCTTCCTGACCGTCGGCGTCGCCGCGCTCGGCGTCCTCAACTTCCTGCTGGGCTTCGCGCCCTATGTCGGCACCAAGGCCGTCGAGATCGGCAACACCCGGGTCGGCGGTGACACCACGTTCAGCCTGTTCGAGAGCGCGGGCTCCGCGGCGCTGGTGACGATCCTGCTGATCGCGGGCCTGGTGGCCGGGCTGTCCCTGCTGCCCAAGCAGACCGGCAACACCGGCCTGGTGGCGGCGGCCTCGCTGGGCGCGTTCCTGGGAATCCTGTTCGGCTCCTTCAACCTCGGCGACAGCATGACGCTGAAGTGGGGCGGCTGGGTGATCCTGTTCCTGTCGTTCGTGCAGGCCGTGGTGGCGGTGCTGGCGCTGCTGTTCGAGGCCGGCATCGTGAAGGCGCCGGAGCCGAAACCGGCCGCGCCGCAGGGTGGTTTCGGTCAGCAGCAGCCGTTCAGCCAGACCGGTCCGCAGTCCTACCAGCAGCCGTCGTTCGGCCAGCAGGGCGGTTACGGCCAGCAGCCGCAGCAGTCGTTCGGTCAGCCCGCCCAGCCCGCCTACGGTCAGCAGCCGTCGTATGGCCAGCAGGCCGGGTACGGTCAGCAGCCCGCGGGCTACGGCACCGGTTCGCAGCCGACCTACGGTCAGCAGCAGCCCGGGTACGGTCAGCAGCCGCAGCAGTCCTTCGGTCAGCAGCCGTCTTACGGCGCGCAGCAGCAGCCCGCGGGCAGCGCGGACGCGACCCAGCACTTCGGCGGTCAGCAGCAGCGCCCGGCGCAGCCGTTCGGTGGTGAGCAGGCGGCCGATCCGGCCGCGGACGCCACCCGCGCCTTCCGTCCGGGCCAGGACGACAAGTAGTTCCCGCGTCAAAGGTGCGGCCTCCGGTATCCGACCGGGGGCCGTTCTCTTTGCCCGCGCGCCGCTTCCCGGCGCGCCTGACCCTACGGTTTCCGAGATGCTGCCACGCTGGTTGTCCATGAGTGCCCCGAGAACTGCCCTGGCTCGCCTGAGCGACCCCGACCTGCGGGCGCCGCGGCGGCCGCAGGCGCAGCGGAGCGGGGGCGACGGCGGGGGATTCGGTTCGCTCACCCCGGAATTCGCGCGGGTCCTGATGCTGGTGGCGGCGCGGGCGTCGGCCATCACCCTGCTGATCATCTTCATTCTGGTGTACGCCACGTTGTTCGCGGCGGGCGGCGGCATGGGCGGCTCGTCCGGGGCGATCGCCGCGAGCTGGCTTGCGGTGCATCAGGTTCCGCTGGTCATCGGCAAGACCGGGATCGGCCTGTGGCCGCTGCTGCCGACCTTCCTGATGCTGTGGCTGGTGGCCCGCGACAGTGCCCAGGCCGCCGATTCCGACTGTGAGATCCGTGATCTGGGCTGGGTGCTGGGCGCGGCCGTGGGCGGCCCGCTGCTGATCACCGCGGTCTGCCTGGCGGTGGCCGAGGACGCGGCGGCCCTGGTGCCGCTGCAGCCGCCGGACACCCTGGCCGCGTTCGCCTGGGTCGCCTGGCTGAACCTGCTGGCCGCCATGGCCGGTATCGGTGCGCGCCGTTGGCGCGAGTTCGCGGAGCTGCTGCCGATGCCGCTGCCGGACTGGGTGGTTCCCGGCGCCCGGGCGGGTGCGCTGGCCGCGGGCCGGCTGCTGGCCGCCGCGGCCGTGCTGACCGTGGTGTCGTTCCTGGCGCACTGGTCCCGGATCGGCGACACCTATCGCGCGGCCGCCGGAACCGTCTCCGGCGCACTGGGTTTGACGGTGCTGTCGCTGGCCTACCTGCCGAATATCGCGGTCGACGGGGTGAGCCTGCTGGTCGGCGGGCAGGTCCGGATCGGCCCGGGATCGTTGAGCCTGTTCGCGATCGACGGCGCGCCGGTGCCCGCGGTGCCGGTGGCAGCCGCGGTGCCGTCGGGTCCGGTGGCGTTGTGGTGGCTGGTGCTCTTGCTGGCGCCCGCGGCGATCGGCGTGCTGTCGGGGCTGGAATGCGGTCGCACCTCCCGGGATCGGGCGACCGCGCCGTGGGCGACGTTGACCGCCGCCGGGGTCGCGGCCGTGGCCATGGCGCTGCTCGGCGCGCTGGCCGGTGGCGAGCTCGGGACCTTCGGCCGGATCGGCCCGACCGCGCTGAGCGCGGTGCTGGTGTTCGTGTGGTTCGCGGTCGCCGGATACGTGGGCCTGCTCGGCGCGCGCTGGTTCGGCGGCCCGGCCGCGGCGCCCGCCGTGGCGAACGACGAGTACGCGGACGGCGAGTACGACGACTACGCGGACGACGGCTACGAGTACGCGGACGAGTACGAGGACGACTACGCCGACGACGACTACGCCGAAGGCGAGTATGCCGACGACGACTACGACGACGAGTACGACGACTACGACGACGAACCCGGCGAGGGCGACCCCGCCCCCGCCGCCGCGTCCGACGCCGGCCACCAGGCCGAGAGCGGCTGGTACGACGACGAGGATCTCGACGGCGCCCTGGAGGCCGAACTGGTCGACGACCAGGACGACGACGGGTCCGGCGCCGGTGTGAAATCCGCCGACAACCCCGACATCGTCGACGCGGAAGTGGTAGAGGGAGACCTGCCGGACAAGTAGCCGGTGCACGGTCGTTAGGCTGTTGGCGGCGGATAGTTCCCCCGCTGTCCCTTCTCCGCCCCGATCGACAGGGAGTAGTGCGCTGACGTCCACGCCCGCCCCGATGTTGCCGCCGACCGCACCCGCGTCCGTCGTGGTGCTCGCCTCCGGCACCGGGTCCCTGCTGCGTTCCCTGCTGGAAGCGACCCGGCAGCCGGGCTACCCGGCGCAGGTGGTCGCCGTGGGCGTGGATCGCGACTGTGCCGCCCTGGAGCACGCCGAGGCGTTCGACGTCTCCTCGTTCAAGGTCGCGCTGGGCGAGTTCGCCGATCGTGCCGAATGGGATCGGGCGCTGACCGAGATCGTGGCCGCCTTCGCGCCCGATCTGGTGGTGTCGGCGGGCTTCATGAAGATCCTGGGCCCGGCTTTCATGGACCGTTTCGGCGGTCGCATCATCAATACCCATCCCGCGCTGCTGCCCGCGTTCCCTGGTGCGCACGGGGTGCGGGACGCGCTCGCCTACGGCGTGCGGGTGACCGGTTCGACCGTGCACCTGGTCGATTCGGGCGTCGACACCGGGCCGATCCTGGCGCAGGAGGCGGTCACCGTGCTGCCCGATGACGACGAGGCGACCCTGCACGAGCGCATCAAGGTCGTGGAGCGTCGGCTGCTGGCGGAGACCGTCGCCGCCGTCGCTACCCGAGGCATTGTCTCCGATGGACGAAAGGCAGTTATCCCAGATGAGCGAGTTCTCCGGTGAGTGAACGCAAGCCGATCAAGCGGGCCCTGGTAAGCGTCTACGACAAGACCGGGCTGATCGAACTGGCCACCGGTCTGCACCAGGCGGGCGTGGAGCTGGTCTCCACCGGTTCGACCGCCGGCAAGATCGCCGACGCCGGCATTCCGGTCACCAAAGTCGAAGACCTGACCGGTTTCCCGGAGACCCTGGACGGCCGGGTCAAGACGCTGCACCCCCGCGTGCACGCCGGCATCCTGGCCGACACCCGTAAGGCGGAGCACGTCGACCAGCTGGTCGAGCTCGGTGTCGAGGCTTTCCAGCTCGTCGTGGTGAACCTGTACCCGTTCACCCAGACCGTGGCCTCGGGCGCGAGCGTCGACGAGTGTGTGGAGCAGATCGACATCGGCGGTCCGTCCATGGTGCGCGCCGCCGCCAAGAACCACCCGTCGGTCGCGGTGGTCGTCAACACCGGTGACTACGCCGAGGTGATCGCGGCCGTGGCGCAGGGTGGTTTCACCCTCGCCGAGCGGACCGCCCTGGCCGCCAAGGCTTTCCAGCACACCGCCACCTACGACGTGGCGGTCGCCAGCTGGATGACCAGTGTCGCGGTTCCGGCCGTGGCGCCGGAATCCGCTGCCGCGCAGCAGTTCCCGGCGTGGATCGGCGGCACCTGGGAGCGCGAGGACGTGCTGCGCTACGGCGAGAACCCGCATCAGGCGGCCGCGCTGTACACCAGCCAGGGCGGCCCGCGCGGGCTGGCGCAGGCGCAGCAGTTGCACGGCAAGGAGATGTCGTACAACAACTACACCGACGCGGACGCCGCCTGGCGCGCCGCCTACGACTTCGACGCCCCGGCCGTGGCGGTCATCAAGCACGCCAACCCGTGCGGCATCGCGGTCGGCGCGGATATCGCCGAGGCGCACCGCAAGGCGCACGCCACCGACCCGGTCTCCGCGTACGGCGGCGTGATCGCGGCCAACCGTGAGGTCTCGGTCGAGATGGCCGAGCAGGTCGCCGAGATCTTCACCGAGGTCGTGGTGGCCCCGTCCTACGCCGACGGCGCGGTGGAGGTGCTGGCCCGCAAGAAGAACGTGCGCGTGCTGGTGGCCGATCCGGCCCAGCGCAAGGGCGCGGAGCTGCGTCCGGTCAGCGGCGGCGTGCTGCTGCAGGACCGCGACATCCTCGACGCCGAGGGTGACAGCGCCGCGAACTGGACCCTCGCGGCGGGCGAGGCGGCCGACGGGGCCACCCTGCGTGACCTCGAATTCGCTTGGCGCGCTTGCCGTGCCGTGAAGTCCAATGCCATCCTGCTGGCCGACGACGGCGCGGCCGTGGGCGTCGGCATGGGTCAGGTCAACCGGGTCGACTCCTGCAAGCTGGCGGTGGAGCGGGCCGGGGAGCGGGCCAAGGGTTCGGTGGCCGCGTCCGACGCGTTCTTCCCGTTCTCGGACGGCCCGCAGATCCTGGTGGCGGCGGGCGTGCGCGCCATCGTGCACCCGGGCGGTTCCATCCGCGACAAGGACACCATCGACCTGTGCCGTGAGGCCGGAGTCACCTTGTACCTCACCGGGTCTCGCCACTTCGCGCACTGAGCGTGAGTCGGCGGTGACGCGGTAGCGGTACCACGAGATCGGGACAGGGCCCGGATCGCACATGCGGTCCGGGCCCTGTCGCGTATGCGGGATTTACGTGGCGCTCAATACTTTCCGGTCGCCGAGCGGCGATTTCAGCTGTACCTCGAGGGTGCCGAAGACCGCGATCATGGTGCACATCTTGCCGACCGCGTCGGCGCGGGTGCCCGAGCGCAGGTCCACGGTGACGGTGGACGACGTCTCCTTGACGCTGGCGTCCACGCCGTAGCATTCGGGGGAGCCGGTCTGGAAGTTGACAGCGATCTTGTCGGGGGCGACGCGGGTCCAGCTGTCGAACGGAATGCCGTGCGGGCTCACGATGGTCGGGTCGGCGGTGAACTCACGTCCGGTTTGTCCGTTCGTGGCTTCGGTGGGCGTGGCGGCGGTGGTGGTCGCGCCGGTGCTGCTGGAGGTGGTGCCGCCGCTGTCGCCGGAGTTCCCGCAGGCGGTGAGGCCGATCCCGATGAGAGTGGCTGCGGCGGCAGCGATCAGGCGGCGTGCCCGTGTCCCGTACATGGCTGACACCCTAATGTCCCGCGATCGCGCGACCGGTCCGGAGCGCCGTCTAAGCCCATCTGGCGAATTTCTGGCGAAGACACGCCGAAATCTTCGCAGAACCGGCGCGTAACGATGCGGTGACGGGGGCGGAGTCGGTACTGTCGTCCCCAGATGTGCGAATGCAGTTCCGCGACATCGTCTTATCTCATGTTCCCCCCTCCCGAAAGGACGCACCGTGGGCGACTCGTTGAAGGTTGGCGAAGAACTCGGTCGTGGTCAGTCGCTGCAAGGCGGCGCGTACACCCTGACTCTGCAAGATGATGGCAACCTGGTGCTGTCCGACCCGAGCGGCAAGGTCGAATGGGCTTCCGGCACCAACGGTCAGGGCGTCGTGAAGGCGACCCTGCAGGATGACGGCAACTTCGTCCTCTACAAGGAGGACGGCGCCGCCTGGTCCACCGAGACCAATGGCAAGAGCGCGGACCGCTTGGTCGTGCAGGCCGACCGCAATGTCGTGCTGTACGGCTCCGACGGCGGCTCGCTGTGGTCGTCGGGCACCAACACCGACAACCCGCTCCCGGCTCCGGAGCCGGTCCAGACCCAGGCCGCCGCGGTCGAGGAGGTCCCCCCGCCGCCGCCCGCCGCCCAGACCTACACCGTCGAGCCGGGTGACACCCTGTGGGCCATCGCCGAGCGCTTCTACGGCGACGGCAACCGCTACCAGGAGATCGCCAACGCCTCCGGTGTGGACAACCCGGACCTGATTCAGCCCGGCCAGGTGCTGACCATCCCGTAATCCGCGGCTCCGCCACGCATACGTGAAATGAGGCCCCCGAGTGCAAAAGCACTCGGGGGCCTCATGATTAGGGGACGACGTGGCGCGATCTTCGCGGATTACCCGGCCCAGCCGGTCCGAGAGGTGTTCCGACCCTGGGGTTCTCGCCTCGCGAGCTAGCGGCTCGTGAAAGGCAGCAAAGCCATTTCGCGCGCGTTCTTCACGGCCACCGCCACCTGGCGCTGCTGCTGCGGGGTCAGTCCCGTGACGCGGCGGCTGCGGATCTTGCCGCGGTCGGAGATGAACGTGCGGAGCAGGTTCACGTCCTTGTAGTCGACGGTCTCGACGCCGGCCGCGATGAGGGGGTTCTTCTTCGGACGGCGGGCTTGCTCGGCCCGCATCTTCTTCGACGGTGCTCGCTTCACTGCCATGTCAGCGGTTCCTCACTCACGCGATTCACGAATGGTGGATGCTTACCAGCTCGATTTGTGCACACCGGGCAGCTCTCCTCGATGGGCCATCGCGCGAACGCGCACGCGCGAGAGACCGAACTTGCGGAGATGGCCACGCGGGCGTCCGTCCGCGGCGTCCCGATTGCGCAATCGTACCGGACTGGCATCGCGCGGCAGTTTCTGTAAGGCGGTCTGTGCGGCCGCCCGCTCGGCGTGGCCGGTGGTCGGTTTGCGGATGATCTCCTTCAGTTCCGCACGCCGCTCGGCCCAGCGTTCCACGATCAGTTTGCGCTGCTCGTTCTTGGCGATCTTGGACTTCTTCGCCATGTCACCGGTCCTCGCGGAAGTCGACGTGCTTGCGGACGACCGGGTCGTACTTCTTCAGGACCATCCGGTCGGGGTCGTTGCGCCGGTTCTTGCGGGTGACGTAGGTGTAGCCGGTCCCGGCCGTGGACTTCAGTTTGATGACGGGCCGGATATCGGTCGACTTCGATGCCATCTTCTCCCTCTCAGATCTTCTGGCCGCTCGCGCGCAGCCGGGCGACGACCGCCTCGATGCCGTCGCGGTCGATGGTCTTGATGCCCTTGGCGGAGACGGTCAGCGTGATGCGCCGGTCCTCGCTGGGCAGGTAGTAGGTCTTGCGCTGGATATTGGGGTCCCAGCGCCGGTTGGTCCGCTTGTGCGAGTGCGACACGGACTTGCCGAAGCCCGGCTTGCGGCCGGTGACCTGGCAGATGGCCGACATGAGCACTCCCTTCCAGAGTTCAATGGTTATGACAACCGTTTTCGACAACGAGCGTATTCCACGGTACCGTCACTCCTCGGTAATTGAAAATCATTGTCGAAAGGGGGACCGGTGGCGTCCCAACGCAAGCCTGTGCTCGTCCTCGCGGGACTCCCCGGACGCGCGGCCGACGGCGTCGAACGGGCGGCCCGCCTGCTGGGCGAGAAGCCGGGCACCGTCGTGGTGCGGCACGATCTGAGCGAGCTGCGCCAGGGTGTGGTGCGCCGGACCGTCCGCATCGACGGCCACGAGACCGTCACCGTGCTGGAACTCGCGCACGGCTGCGTCTCCTGCACCCTGCGCGCCGATCTGCTGCCCTACCTGTGCCTGCTGGCCGAACGGGATTCGGTGCGGCGCATCGTCCTCGCGCTGGACCCGGCCTTCGAGGCCGAAGCGGTGTGCCAGGCCATCGATGATGTGGTGGTCACCGGTGTGGTCGGTCGCGTCGACGGACCGGCCGGCGGTTCGGTGCGGATTGATTCCGTGCTCACCTGCGTCGACGCGCGCGACTGGCTCGCCGACGCGACCGGCGACGAGACGCTCGCCGAGCGCGGCCACGTCACCGTCGAGGACGAGCGCACGGTGGCCCAACTGGCCGTCGGCCAGGCCGAATTCGCCGATGCCCTCCTGGTTTTCGATTCCGGAGCCGACCTGGCGGACCGCGAGCGCACCAGCGCGGTGCTGGCCAGGCTGGCCCCGCGCGCACCGATCGGCTGGGTGGCCGAACCCGCCGCGCTGGATGTCGACGATCTGACCTGGCTGCTGCGGCGGGTGCCGGTCGACGCGCGCCGCGGCGCGCCGTTCGATCCGCACGCCTCGCTGCTGGCCGGTGCGCCTCCGCTGGAGCCGGATTGCGGTGTGGCACTGGTCGAATTCGCCACAGACCGGCCCTTTCATCCCGATCGACTGCATTCGGCCATCGACGTGCTGCTGGACGGGGTGGTGAGCGCGCGCGGCCGGGCCTGGCTGGCCACCCAGCCCGACGAGGTGGTGTGGCTGGAATCGGCCGGCGGCGGGCTGCGGGTCGGCGGCGCGGGAAAGTGGCTGGCGGCCATGACGTCCCGCGAGCTGGACCAGGTGGATCCGGAACGCCGCGCGCTGGCGTCGCTGCGCTGGCACGAGCACTTCGGCGACCGCCACACCTCGCTGGTGATCCTGGTCGCCGACGCCGATCCCGAGGAGATCCGGCACGCGCTGCACTGGGCGCTGGTGGACGAGGACGAACTGCGTCAGGTGCGGTTCGCCCCGGAGCGGGTCGCGCTGTGGGCCGACCCGTTCGGCGACCGGCACGAGGAGCCGTGCGACACCCGGCCCGACGATGCGCGCGTGCGCAATCAGACTTCGACAACAGGTGAGGAGAACCGATAATGGCCGTTCCGAAGCGCAGGATGTCCCGCGCGAACACCCACAGCCGCCGCTCGCAGTGGAAGGCAAGTCCGCCGGATCTGGTGCCGGTCACGGTCGGGGGAGTGGTGCGTATGGTGCCGCGGAGGCTGCTGCGAGCCGTCGAACGCGGGCTGATCGATCCCGGGAAGCTCTGAGCCCGAGGGAATCCGCGGGTCGTGGGGGTTCGGGGGCTTGGCCCCCCGAACCTCCCCACTGCTGCGGGTACGGGTTTCCCCGGGGCCCGTCAGCCCTCCTTGGCGGCCAGGTCCACCAGGGTGGCGGCGAGACGGAAGTACTTGTTCTTGCCGAGTTCGGCGATGGTCTTCACACCGAGCGCCTCGAGCAGCTGGGCGTCGTGCTTCTCGGTGAGTCCGGCGAGCGCCGACGGCGGCGCGGCCAGGATGTCGTCGAGAGACTTGGATTCGTAGGCCTTGTCGAGAGCTTTGTCGAGTACCACGTTGACGGCCACGAGAGCCTCCTTCGTCTGGAACTGGAACAAGAGAACGGACGAGCCCGACAATAGCGTTGAAGTTGCTGTCCCACCAGTGATCTGCTCGGGTGTTGCGGAGGCCCCGGTCACGGGTGGACTTTTCGCGAGGGTGCGAAAAAGTCTTCCTAAAGTTGTGAAGTCGTGGCCTGGTGACGGTATTCTCGTGCCTTGAGGGCGGGTTCTTCTGATTACAGGAGAACCCGCTCATCGCCACTTCAGAGGCCGTTTCGGGTTCTTCCACCGACGGAGAGAATCCGACAATTCACCCAATCTAACTGTCGGATACGGCTTTCGGCGCCGCACTCGCCGAGTCCGATCCATTCGCGGCCTTGTCACCGGAATGTCCGTTCGGTCCGGTTCCCCAGCCCGGCAACGGCACATCCGGCAGCAACTGCTCGAGCTTTGCCAGCTGATCGGCGAACGCGGTGGCCGGACCCTCGACGAGCGAGAACGGGAAGGGCCAGTGCCCCTTGCCCGCCACCCGCGCCAGTTCCTCCTTCAACTCGGCGGTCGTGGCTTCGAGTTCGCTGATCTCGGTGCGCAGTTCGTCGATCCGCGTGAGCGCGGCCGCCAGCCCGTCCACCACCGTCCGGTTGCGGCCCTGGGCATCGGTGCCCAGCTGCGGCCAGCCATTGAGGCCGGGTCCGCGCAGCTGGATCTGGATGTCGTGCAATGCCGCGTCCTGTTCGGGTGTCAAGTCGGGTTCCTCCGTTTCCACATCCCACTGGCCGAAATCGATTCGGTCGGTTTGATTCACATCGCATTCCACGCCGTCGACGATCACCTGCTCGCCGTTCTGGTAGATCGCGATCCGCGGATCCACCCGCCCGCCCGACCAGGCCACCGTCTGCCACGCCCAGGTCGCCGTCCCGGCGTCCAGCGCCCGGCTCACCGGCCAATACCCGCCGTAGATACCGACATTCGAGCGTCCGAGGACACTCGCCGCGCCGTCCAGATAGGCGTCGATCGGCACCTGCTGCTGCGGGGTGGCGTCGAAGTCCGCGGAGAAGTAGATCGGCCGATCCGCCCGCCCGCCGCAGCGCAGCATCTGCGCCAGCGCGGCGCGGGCGTCGGTGACACCCGCGCCGTAGCCGTCCAGCATGCGGGCGGCGGTGGTCTCCCAGTTGGCGACGATGGAAATCCCGTGTGCGCGCAGGTCATCCGCCTCGGCGGGGGTGAGCAGCTTGCCCGGCAGCGAGGGGCCGCCCTCGGACAGGTAGCGAACCACGAAGTCGTAGCCGTCGGCCGTGATGGCACTCGGCGCGGGCCGACCTGCGGCGTAGTCCAGCCCGAAACGCATGACTCCCACTGTAATTCGACGGCGGCGCCGCCGGGAGCCGAATCCGAACCATCGCGGCGATCGATCGAGAGTGGTTGACTGGGGGCGCTTTGTGAGGTGCGTCACTGATGAGTGAGAACGGAGATTCGTAAATGCCTGTACGCGACGAGGCGTGGCCGCCCGGAACACCGTGCTGGGTCGACTGTCAGGTCGACGATCCGGCCAAGGCCGGCGAGTTCTACGCCGGACTGTTCGGCTGGGACATGCAAGGCGGCGGGGAGGAGTCGGGCGGCTACCTGATGGCGCTGCGGGACGGCCGCGCGGTGGCCGGCATCGGGCCCAAACCCGAGGCCGGGGTGCCCTCGGTGTGGACCACGTACTTCGCGGTGGCCGACGCCGACGCCTGCGCGCGGCAGGTGACCGCGGCGGGCGGCCGCCTGCTGGTGCCCGCTTTCGACGTGATGGAGTTCGGCCGCATGTTCGTCGCCGCCGACGCCTCCGGCGCGCCGTTCGCGGTGTGGGAGGCCCGCGCCCACGACGGCGCCGCGGTGTACAACGAGCACGGCGCCTACGTCTGGAACGACTTGCACACCGGCGATTTCGAGGCCGCGAAGTCCTTCTACGCGGCGGTCTTCGGCTTCGCCTTCGCCGAATTCGACGACGAGACAACGCGATACGCCACCTTCACCCCGCCCGGCGGGACCGGCTCGGTCGGCGGCATCAACGACGACAGCGTGAACGGCGTCGCCCCCGCCCAGCCCTACTGGCTGACCTGGTTCCAGTCCGAGGACATCGATTCCGGCCTCACCCGCGCCGTGGAACTGGGCGCGACCGTGCTCATGTCCGCCACCGACGGACCGTTCGGCCGGATGGCCATCATGGCCGCGCCCCAGGGCGAGCTGTTCGGTCTGCTGGATCCCCGGGACGTGCCGCGCTAGTGCGGGTCAGAGCACCGATTCCGGCCGGCGCGCACCCTGCTGCTGCGACGCGGCGTGCTGCGAGGCCGCCTGCAGCGACGTGCTGTGCGCGACCGCCGGATCGGGGGTCGCCATCGGGGCGCGGGCCTCGCGCCGGTCCGGAGCGACCAGGATGGCGGTGATCGGAATCGCCAGCGACAGCGTGCCGATGATGAAGAACGGCACGAAGAAGGTGAACAGCACGTTCCCCTGCGGCGCGGGCGCGTTCGGGTCCACGTGCACCTGCAGACCGGTCAGTCCGGCGTAATGCATGCTGGTCACCAGGACCGCGTACACCACCGCGCCGGCCAGCACCATCGGCACCGAACCGACCCACAGGCTGAACCACAGGGTCAGCGCCGAGAGCACGAACGCGATCGCGTAGACGGCGACGGTGGACACCAGGCCGCGGTCCGCGGTGCCCTGGATCCGGATGGCGCCCAGCAGCAGTTGGTGCACGTCGCCGATCCCGAAGGCCATCACGGCCGCCGCGACCAGCAGCCGCCACCACACCAGCGTCTTGCCGGTGATCAGCAGCGCCAGGAACACGGCGACCGCCGACAGCACCGAGAACAACGTGATCGACAGGTTGTCGTAGCGCAGCTGGGTGCCGCGCACGTCGAAACCGAGCATGGAGACGAACACCGGCATCGCGACCCCGACGCCGCCGATCGACACCGCCGCCACGAAAAGCCATACGATCCGGAACTTCTGGGTCACCGACTTGGTGGACTGCCGAATGCACGCCAGCCCGCAGGCCGCCCCCGCGAACGACACGATCACCGCCAGCGCGAGCACCCAGTAGCCCATCGAGAAGTAGATCATCCAGACACCCCTGTCCTTCGTAAGCCCGAACCCGGATGGGCGAACGTCAGCCGCGCTGCGCGGTTTCGCGCTGCGCCGTCATCAGCCGTTCGATCGCGTATTCGGTGACCGCGGCCAGCGACCGCCGTACCTCGACCGGGTCGCGCGCGTCGATGTCCACGATCGGCACGCCCTCGCGGACGCTGAGCGCCTCACGCAGTTCGGCGACCGGGAAGCGCGGCGCGTCCGGGAAGCGGTTGACCGCGATCAGGAACGGCAGCGACTTGGCCTCGAAGAAGTCCACGGCCGCGAAGCTGTCCTCGATGCGGCGGGTGTCGACCAGCACGACCGCGCCGATGGCGCCCTTGATCAGGTCGTCCCACATGAACCAGAACCGCCGCTGCCCGGGCGTGCCGAACAGGTACAGCACCAGGTTGCCGGGCAGGATGATGCGCCCGAAATCCATGGCCACGGTGGTGGTTTCCTTGCCGGGCGTGGCGGCGAGGTCGTCGACCCCGTCCGAGTAGCCGGTCACCATGGCCTCGGTGCGCAGCGGCACGATCTCGGAGACCGCGCCGACGAAGGTGGTCTTGCCCGCGCCGAATCCGCCCGCCACGACGATCTTGGTCGACGCGGTGCGCGACTCCTCGCCCTGCCGCGGCGGGTACTGCAGCCCCGGGTTCGGGAACTGCCCGGTCGTGTACGCCGGCCCCCCGTGCGGGCCGGCGGGGTAGCCTCCGCCGTTATAGGGCGCGGAGTCCATGCAGGGTCCTCTCCATCAGGGAGCGGCGCTCGTCGAAGGTCGCCTGATCGCTCAAAGTCGAATGCACACGCAGGGTTCCGGCGACCACCAGATCGCCGATGACGACCCGGACCATGCCCAGCGGACGGCCCAGGTGCGCCGCGATCTCGGCGACCGAGAGCCGGGCCGTGCCCAGCCGCAGGATCTCGGTGCGCACGTCGCCGGCGGGCCAGTCGAAGTGGGCGGTGTAGGACAGGGTTTCGACGACCGCTTCCAGCGGTAGCTCGACCGCCGGCTCGGTACGGCCGGAGGTCAACGCGTAGGGGCGAACTCGGGTGGTCGGTGGCCGGTTACCGCCACCGCCATGAGGATTGGTCATTTGCGGCTCATCTAGGCAGTGTTCGACTCATCTAGGCAGTGCGGGCGGTGGCCGAGACGACGGAGCCGACCCGGTCGACCAGGAGGGCCATCTCGTAGCCGATGCGGCCGATGTCGTGCTGCTTGTTGGCCAGCACCGCCAGGTGCGAGCCATTGCCGACACTCATGACCAGCAGGTAGCCGCGCTGCATCTCCACGATGGACTGCATCACCTTGCCGCCCTCGAAAAGTTGTGCGGCGCCGGCGGACAGGCTGGCCAGACCGGCCGTCACCGCGGCCAGCTGCTCACCGCGGTCGGACGGCAGGTGCGGGCTGGTGGCCTGCAGCAGACCGTCCGCGGAGACCAGCACGGCGTGCGAGACCCCGGGCACCTCCTTGGTGAAGCGGGTGACCAGCCAGTTCAGATTCTCATCCGTAGTGGTGCTCTGGGTGTCGGTCATGCATGCCCTCCGTCGTTGTACTGGGAGTCGGCCCGCCCGGAGTGGACGCCGCTGAGATGCCTGCTGAGGCTGGTGCGGATCTCTTCCGGGTCGCGGCCGGTACCGTCGTCCTCCTGGGCGACCGCGCCCGGCACCAGCTGGGCGCCGGGCCGCCGAATCGGCAGGCCGCCTTCGGTACGACTGGTTGTGGTCGGGTTGGCCGCGTCCTCGGCCGCGGCCCAGCCGACGTCCGAAGTCGACGACCAGGCGGCGCCGGTCTGCTGCCCGTCGGCCGGTTCCACCAGCCACTCGGAGACCATGCGCTGGTAGATCGGGGTCGGAGCACCCTCGACCGGACGCAGGCCGGTCTGCGGCGCGGCCGGACGAGATCCGGCGGGTGCGGCCTCGTTGCCGCGAATAGCGTTGTCGCCGCCTCGAACAGCGGCTTCGCCGATGTCGCCGACGCTCACGCTGCCGGGGCCGGCGGTGGGCGGGAGCGTGGGGCGGTCATTGTCGCCGAAGGCGCTGAAACCGTTGCCGAAGTAGCTGCCGGTGTCCGGGCCGTTGGGGTTCTCGACGTAGCCGTTGCCGCCGTTGCGGGCGTTGGTGATCGGCGCGATCGGACCGGGCGCCGGTGCGAAGGACCCGGCCGCCGGGACGAAGGGCTCCCGGGCCGGCGGTGTGAAGGTCTCCTGCGCCGGGGCGAAGGGCTCGGGCGCTTGCGCGACCGGCTCGGGCGCCGGAACGAGGCGCTCGGGCACCTGGGCGACCCGCTGCGGCATCGGCGTGACCTGCTGGGGCGCGACCCGCTGGGGGAGCGGGGCGACCGTTTCCGCGGCCGGGGCGATCGGCTCCGGCGCGTAAACCGCCGGTTCCTCCGGATCCGGCTCGGGCCCGGCGGTCTGCTCGGAAACCGTGCTGTACTCGGCCGATTCCGTGGACTCGGCGGCCTCGCCCCAGAAGCTCATGGGGGCGGACCCCTGCGGCGCCGCGGGTTCGGGCCGGACGGCGCTCGCACCGTAGGCCCGGGCGTCGTCGGGGGAGAAGGCGTCGGTGAATCCGTCGGAGAAGCGATCGGCCGGCTGCTGCGGCGGTTCCGGGAACGCGGGGACGATCGGGTGCTCACCGGTATCGGTGCCCGGCTTGCGCTGCGGCAGGCCGGAACTGGTGGTCGGGAAGCGGCCGGTGGGCGGTTCGGGCAGATTCGGCACCGGGGTCAGCCGCGGCGGGTTGACCACGGGGTTCGGTCCGGTGATCGGGCCGACGGGCGGCGGAATCTGTCCCGGCGCCAGCGGAATCGGCCCGGAGGCGGCCGGAATCGGGCCCGAGGCGAGGGCCGCGGCCGGGATCGGCCCGGAGGCCAGGGCCGACGGGGGCATGGGCAGCGCCGTGGCCACCGGGTACTGACCGGTCGGGTCGCCGACGCGTTCCGGCGCGGGCGAGACCAGGCTGCCCGGCAGGTGCACGCTGGCGGTGATGCCCGGCTGCTGCACCATGGCGGAGGTGCGGCGCAGGCTCACCGTGATGTGGTGCCGCTTGGCCAGGCGGCCGACGACGAAAAGACCCATGCGGCGCGCGGTCTCGACATTGACCTCGCCACCGGAGGCCAGGCGGTCGTTGATGCCCTGCAGGTCGTCGGCGTTCATGCCGAGACCGCGGTCGGTGATCTCGATCAGGTAGCCGCCGTCCACCGCGCGCGCCACCGACACCGCGACCGGGGTGGTGGGCGGGGAGTAGCGCAGCGCGTTGTCGATCAGCTCGGCCAGCAGGTGCTCGATGTCGACGGCCGGCTCACCGGCCACGATGCCGTCGGGCACGGTGCCGATCTCGACGCGCTGGTAGTCCTCCACCTGGGAGACCGAGGACCACAGCATGTCCGACAGCGGCACCGGCGCGAGATGGCCACGGCGCAGCGCGGTTCCGGCCAGCACCAGCAGGTTGTCGCCGTTGCGGCGCATACGGGTGGCGAGGTGGTCGAGGCGGAACAGCGACTGCAGGCGCTCGGAGTCGTCCTCGTCGCGCTCGAGTTCCTCGATCAGCGACAGCTGCTGCTCCACGAGGGATTGGCTGCGGCGCGAGAGGGTTTCGAACATGTTGCCGATCTGCAGGCGCAGTCGCGCCTGTTCGGCGGCCAGGTGGAGGGCCTGGGAGTGGATGTCGTCGACGGCTCGGGCCAGCTGCCCGATCTCCTCGGTGGTGTGCACGTCGACCGGCGAGATCTCCGGGGTCGCGCCGCCGGCGCGCACCACCTCGAGCTCCTGCGGCAGGTCGATGTGGGCCACCTGCAAGGCGTCTCGCCGCAGGCGGCGGACCGGGACGACCAGCGAGCGGGCCACCACCAGCGCCAGCGCGAGACCGGCCAGCAGCATGCCGATCACGATGGAGGTGTCACGCAGCACGTTGTTGCGCGCCTCGGTGGTGAGCTCGCCGAGCTTGGAACCCATGGTGCTCGCGACGGTGGCGACCTCGGAGGCGTAGGCGTCCGCGCTGCCGCGTAGCGAGTCCTGCATGGCGGGCAGGGTGCCCGGGTCGGGCACGTTCTGCATCAGGATGCCGACGCGGGCGCCGGCATTGTCCTTCAGCGTGTTCGCGTTCGCCGCCGATTCCGGCGCCATGCCGCGGTACACCTCGATCATGGTGATCTCGGCGCCGATGGCGGTCAGCAGCTTGGTCCGCAGCGCGGGGTTGGCGCCCGCGCCCGGCACCGCGAGCATGACGCGCTCCTGGGTGAGCAGGCGCGAGGCGGTCAGGGCGGCGCCGAACTGCAGGAAGGACTGCTGCACCCGGAGGTCGCCGACGGTGGGCGCGCCCGCGAGCGAGTTCTGCGCCCGGGTCTGCACCTCGTCGGCCTGATCGCCGATGGTCTGGGGGGAGCTGGTGCGCAGGCTGTTGCGCATGGTCTTCGCGACCGCGATGGCGGTGCCCAGTTCCTTCACGACGTTGGGGTCGGCGTTGGAGGACTTGAGCGCGGTCTCCAGTTCGGCCTGGGCCTGGTCGAACTTGGCGGTGGCGGCGTCGAGGTCGGCGTCCACGTCCTGGTTGCCGCCGACGATGGCGGCGACCGCGAGTTCATTGGTGCTGGTGAGGAATTTGACCGTGGGGCGGAGCACGTCCATCTGCTCCGAGGCCGCGCTCAGTTTGGAGATGGTCTGCAATTCGCTGTTGATGCGCAGTACCGCGAAGGTCGCGGCGAGAAGCACCGGGAGCACCAGCACGATGCCGACCTTGCGGGTAACGGGCCAGTTGGACAGGCTGAATTGCCACGACCGGGGTGCTGCTTCCATCCCGCTTCCGTCGCCTCCGCTTTCACGATTGACCCCCGGGTACGTATGCGGTTGTACGGCTTTGGGGTCGAGCCCGCGCAGAACCAACTAAGGGTCTTCTTTTCCGGCCTGCAACATACCGCGTGAGCTGAGTAACGGCAATTCGGAGGGCGTAGTGTATAAGCCTCCGAATGCGGGCTTGCCACAACGGCTTTCGCGTCGAATTGGGTGACACTGCAACCACTCGGCATCGGCCGTTCGTAAAACACGCAGGTCATCTGCCTCACCCACCCGGCGTGTCGGAGGGGCCCTTCTCAGTGGACTCTCAGTCGTTGTGGGCAGACTGGTGGCCATGCGCATTCTGGTAGTCGACGACGACCGCGCGGTTCGTGAATCGCTGCGTCGCTCGCTGACCTTCAACGGGTACACCGTCGACCTCGCCGTCGACGGTCTGGACGCCTTGGAGAAGACCGCCAGTCAGCGACCCGACGCCCTGGTCCTGGACGTCATGATGCCCCGGCTGGACGGGCTCGAGGTGTGCCGCCGGCTGCGCAGCACCGGCGACGATCTGCCGATTCTGGTACTCACCGCACGGGATTCGGTGTCCGAGCGGGTCGCCGGTCTGGACGCCGGCGCCGACGACTACCTACCCAAGCCCTTCGCGCTGGAGGAACTGCTGGCCCGGCTGCGCGCCCTGCTGCGCCGCACCGCCGGCGATCCGGTCGACGCCTCCTCCGAGGCCATGTCGTTCGCCGACCTCTCGCTCGACCCCGTCACCCGTGAGGTCACCCGCGGCGAACGCCCGATCAGCCTCACCCGCACCGAGTTCTCGCTGCTGGAAATGCTGATGGCCAATCCGCGCCGGGTGCTCACCCGCAGCCGCATCCTGGAGGAGGTGTGGGGCTACGACTTCCCCACCTCCGGCAACGCGCTCGAGGTGTACATCGGCTACCTGCGCCGCAAGACCGAGGCCGACGGTGAGCCGCGGCTCATCCACACCGTGCGCGGCGTCGGCTACGTGCTGCGCGAGACTCCTCCGTAGGCAGGGCGCTCGTGGGTAGAACCGTTCCCCGGCGGACGGTGGTCGCCGGACTCGGATCGCGGACGGAGAACGCCGGACTACGGCCGCCGATGCCGCTGACCCGTTCGGTGTCGCTGCGCTGGCGGGTGACGCTGCTGGCCGCCTCGGTGGTCGCGGTGGCCGTCGCCTTCACCTCCATCGCCGCCTACGCCATGGTGGCCCGGTCGCTGTACGCCGACGTGGACTCGCAGCTGCGGGCCCGCGCCTCGGTGATGATCGACAACAACCTCGACAGCCTCGGCTTCCAGTCGCTGGTGTTCGCGGGGCTGTACTCCAGCGATGTCGGGGTGGCGCTGGTGTTCGCGGACCAGTCGCAGTACGTGCCGCCGCAGACCACGATTCCGCCGATCGGCAATCAGGAACGGCAGGTGGCCCGCGGCGAGATCGGGTTCTCGCTGCGCACCGTCGACGATCAGCGGGTGCTGGCCCGCCGCACCCACTCCGGGTCCACGCTGGTGGTATCGCAGCGGCTGCAACCCACCAAGGAAGTCCTCGACCGGCTGGCCTGGCTGTTGTTCGTGGTCGGCGGCTGCGGGGTCATCGTGGCCGCGGCGGCCGGAACCACCGTGGGCCGCACCGGGTTGCGGCCCATCGCCCGGCTCACCGCCGCCACCGAACGCATCGCCCGCACCGACGACCTGACCCCCATTCCGGTGACCGGTGACGACGAACTGGCCCGGCTCACCGAGAGTTTCAACACCATGCTGCGCGCCCTGGGCGAATCCCGGGAACGGCAGCGCCGCCTGGTGGCCGACGCCGGCCATGAGCTGAAGACGCCACTGACCTCTTTGCGCACCAATATGGAACTGCTCATCGCCTCCTCCCGGCCGGGTGCGCCCCGCATCCCCGACGAGGACATGGCCGAACTGCGCTCGGACGTGATGGCCCAGATCGAGGAGTTGTCCACACTGGTCGGCGATCTGGTCGACCTGGCCCGCGAGGACGCCCCGGAAACCGTGTACGAGCGCATCGACCTCGGCGAGATCGCCGAACGCGCGCTGGAGCGAGTCCGGCGGCGGCGCACCGGAATCGACTTCGAGGCCCAGCTGCGGCCCTGGTTCGTCTACGGCGACGAACCCGGCCTGGAGCGCGCCCTGCTCAATGTCCTCGACAATGCCGCCAAGTGGAGTCCGGAGGGCGCGCAGGTGTTCGTCACCATGCGCGAGAACGGGCGCGGACTGCTCGAGTTCGCCGTCGACGACGCCGGGCCCGGCATCCCGCCCGCCGAACGCGAGCTGGTGTTCGAGCGCTTCTACCGCACCACGGCCTCGCGCTCCATGCCCGGTTCCGGGCTCGGCCTGGCCATCGTCAAGCAGGTGGTGACCAAACACGGTGGCACCATCAACATCGATACTTCCGACCGAGGGGGCGCGTTGATCCGTATCGTTCTGCCTGGAGAAAGCGCACCGCCCCTGCTCGCCGAGGCGGACAACTGAACCCGGAAAGCTCGGCGAAAAGCAAGCACGGTCTCAGTCCACTCTCAGTCGTTCCCGCCAGGCTTGGCGACGAGACTCGAGG
The DNA here is from genome assembly GCF_040630175.1 of Nocardia sp. NPDC005825. Taxonomy (NCBI): domain Bacteria; kingdom Bacillati; phylum Actinomycetota; class Actinomycetes; order Mycobacteriales; family Nocardiaceae; genus Nocardia; species Nocardia sp. NPDC005825. Next base: position 383,093 of record NZ_JBEXXC010000008.1, on the reverse strand, counting down.
AGAAAACGAGAAATGACCGAGGATTCGAACCAGCGGGGCACCGAGCCCGAAGGCCAGGCCGCCGACAACGCCGCCGCGGCCGGCGCACCCTCCGGGCCCGCCGGCGCGCAGCCCGCCGGGTCCGACACCACCGCGTCCGGCCTGCCGAAGCGCGATCCCGCGGGCGCTCCCGCCGCCGACTCCTTCAACGGTTTCGCGGCCGCCACACCGGGCTCGGCTCCGGCTTCCGGCGCCGTCCCGCCCCCGGCGCAGCCCGGCCATCCCGGAGCGCCCGCGGCGGGTCCCGCGTCGAGCACTCCCGGCGCGCCCGGTTTCGGTGCGGCGCAATCGTTCTCCGGCGGAGCGTCCCCGGTTCAGGGCGGCGAGCCCCGGGCCGATCAGCCCGCCGCGGGCGCACAGCCGCCCGCCGGTTCGGCACCGGCCTTCGGTGGTCCGGGCGGAACGGCGTACGGCGTTGCGGGGCAACCGGGTTCGGGTGCGGTCGATCCGGCCACCCAGGTGCTGCCCGGCGCCGCGCCGGCGGGCTTCGGCGCGCCGCAGGGTGGCCCCGCCTATGGGTCGGCTTTCGGTGGCGCACAGCCTTATTCGCAGCAGTACGGCGGTGGGAATCCGCCGACCGGGGAGATTCCGGGCGGGGGTTACGGGCAGGCGTACGCGGCGTCGGGGGCCGGGTACGCGGGGCAGCAGCCCACGCCCGCCACGGGGCAGCCGCCTGCCGCCGGGGCGGGGCCCTCGCCTTATGCCACGGGTCAGCAGCCCGCGTACGTGACGGGGCAGCAGTCGGCGTATTCGACGGGACAGCTTCCGGCCTACGCGGCGGGTCCGTATCCGACGCAGGTGATTCCGGCCGTGCCCGGGGGTCCGGGTGGGCCCGGGGTGCCGGGTGAGCCGGGTCTCGCGTACGGCGGCGCGCCGGGGCCGAAGCGGTCCGGCCGCACCGGTCTGGTCGCGGGCGCGGTCGTGCTGGCGCTGCTCAGCGGCGGTATCGGTGGCGCGGTGGGCGCGCTGGCCACGCACGGCAGCGATCACGGCACGGTCAGCAATGCGCTCGATCAGCCCGCGGGCAATGGCAAGGCCGCGCCCGCGCCGGAGGGTTCGGTGCAGGCGGTGGCGCAGAAGGTGCTCGCGAGTGTGGTCATGATCCGGGTCGCGGGCGCGCGGGCCGAAGGCGAGGGCTCCGGGGTGGTGCTGTCCTCGGACGGGCTGATCCTCACCAACAATCACGTGGTCAGCGGCGCGGGCCAGAACGCCAAGATGGATGTGGCGTTCAATGACGGCTCGACCGCTCCGGCCACCGTGGTGGGCGCGGACCCGGTCTCCGACATCGCGGTCATCCGGGTGACCGGTAAGTCGGATCTGAAGCCGATCGAGCTGGGCCAGTCCGGCAATCTGCAGGTGGGTCAGGGCGTGGTGGCGATCGGTTCGCCGCTGGGCCTGGCCGGCACGGTGACCAGCGGTATCGTCTCCTCGCTGAACCGCCCGGTCTCGACCAGCGGCGAGCCGGGATCGCAGGGCACGGTCATCGACGCCATCCAGACCGACGCGGCCATCAACCCGGGCAATTCCGGCGGTGCGCTGGTCGATATGAACGGCAAGCTGGTCGGCATCAACACCGCCATCGCCACCATGGGCACCGCCGAGTCGGCGGGCGCGCAGAGCGGCTCGATCGGCCTGGGCTTCGCGATCCCGGTGGACACCGCGCGCCGCGTCGCCGACGAGCTGATCAAGAACGGCAAGGCCACCTACGCCCAGATCGGTGTGACCGTGCGGGCGCAGGACGATGTGAACGGCGCGCGCGTGATGGACGTGTCGCCCGACGGCCCGGCCGCCAAGGCGGGCATCCCGAAGAACGCGATCATCACCAAGATCGACGACCAGATCGTGGACTCGGGCAATTCACTGATCGCCGGGGTGCGCTCGCACCGGCCCGGCGACAAGGTCAAGGTGACCTACACCGACGACCAGGGCAAGAACCCCAAGACCGTCGAGGTCACCCTCGGCGAAGCAGCCGCGGAGGGCGGACGATGAGCAACCGTGTCAATGGCAGGGAACCGGTACCGGCGATCCGTGTCACCTCCGACGGGGGATGGGAGCTGTTGTCGGACAAGGGCGCTACGGTGAGCACCATGGAAATCGATGCCGCTGTGGCGGGCCGTGCTCTTGTCGTGGTCGTCGACGATCGAACCGCCCATGGCGGAGTGGACTCGCTGGGGCCGCTGGTCACCGAGCTACTCACCGAGGCCGGGTTCCTGGTGGACGCCTCGGTGTCGGTGTCGGCCGATGAGGTGGAGATCCGCAATGCCCTCAATACCGCGGTGATCGGCGGTGTCGACCTGGTCATCTCGGTCGGCGGCACCGGCATGTCCCCGCGTGACGTGACGCCGGAGGCCACCGAGGAGGTGCTGGACCGGGTGCTGCCCGGGATCAGCGAGGCGCTGCGGGCCTCGGGCCTGGCCTCGGGTTCGCTGGACGCGGGCCTGTCGCGCGGTCTGGCCGGGGTGTCGGGCAGCACGCTGGTGGTGAACCTGCCGGGTTCGCGCGTCGCGGTCCGGGACGGCATGGCGACCCTGGGCCCGCTGGCGAGCAAAGTCATCGATGAACTGTCCGGTCTGTCGGAATGACCGACGCCGACAAACCTGATTCACCCGAGTCGCCCCGTCCGGCCGAGCGCCGGGCGGGGTCTCGTCGTTTGACACCCGCCGAACGCGCCCGGCTCGCGCGCGTCTTCGGCGACGAGCTGCCGTCCACGACCAAGGACGAGCGCACACCCGAGCCGGATTCCGTTCAGTCCTCCGATGATTGGCTGCGCGCGCAGAAGCCGCCCCATCACGGTTGAGATCTCGTTTACATCACGGCTGCCGAGAATTAGCCCTCTCTCGGACGCTGTAATTTGACGCGCCCGTTATTTGATTGTTGCCATTTGGTAGCTGTTGTGGCTAAAGTCTCTTCCGGGTCAACAAAGCTACGGGTCTCAAGAATATGAGCAGCGCGCTTGATAGTTGCTCTTGCCGAGTTCTGCGCCGTAGTGGCCCTCTTCAGCCCCGGTGGTCGGGGTTGTCCGCAAGAAAACTGATGAGGGAACAATGAGCGAGAACCGGACTGCCGGTTTGCGTTGGACCGCGCGTGCCGCGGGTATCGGCGCAGCCGCCTCCGTGGCTTTCGGCCTGCTGTCGACCGGCGCCGCCAACGCCGACACCTTCGTACCGTTGCCGGACGGTCAGAAGGTCGGAGCGGGCGTGACCATCAACCGTCTCGGCGAGCACGCCGTCATCTCGCCGTCGCTGTCGGCGAACGGCGCGGGCCGCACCGCCTGGCTCTCGGGCAAGGTCGTCGCCGACGTCACCGAGACCCCCGCGGGCACGGTCGGCCCGAACAACGGCCCCACCAACGGCCCGGGCACCAACAACTCCTCCACCCATGGCGCGTCGCAGGTCAACACCGGTTACATCATCGGCTGCCAGGTGAACATCGCCGACAACGCCATCTCCGCCGGCATCTCCGGCGGCGTGAGCCTGACCGGCGCGAACGCCGGCGGTTCCATCGGTCTGAACCTCGGCCCCGGCCAGGTGACCTTCCTCCAGATCAACTCCAAGGACATCCTCGACGCGGGTCGCTACTCCATCGACTACAAGGATGTGCCGGTCGACGTGCAGGGCTGCGCGGGCTACGCCCAGGCGCGCGCCTACACCGTGGTCGAGATCATCGGTGACCACTACTCGAAGACCACCCTCTACGGGCAGCCGTTCAGCCTCGGCTGACGTGTGGTCAGACACCCGATTCATCTCTCGCGCAAGCGAATTCGACCCTAGAGGGAAAACCATCATGAACGTTCGCAAGACCATGGCGCGGGCCGCCGGGATCGGCGCCGTCGCCACCGCCGCCCTGGGCCTGTTCTCCACCGGTGCGGCCAATGCCGACACCTTCGTGCCGCTACCGGGCGGCTCCATCACCGAGACCATGGATGACGGCACGGTCGTGACCATCTCCATGACCGGCGAGTCGGCCAATATCAACCCGTCGCTGGGCGCGACCCCGTTGCACCGCAACGCCTGGGTCTCGGGCAGCGCGCGCGTCGAGCTGTCGGGCACCAACGGCAATGTCGGCGGCAAGATCGTCCCCGGTTACGTGGTCGGCTGCCAGGTCAATATCTCCGGCGGCGGCGCCAACGGCGGCCCGAGCGCGGGCGCCGGCTACGACGGCTCGAGCCCGTCGGTCGGGGCGAATGTCGGCGGCAACCTGACCCTGGGCCCCGGCCAGTCGCAGGCGTTTTACATCCTGGATCAGGAAGCGCCCGACGATTACGGCAGTGAGGCGCACTACAAGCGCAACAAGTTCGGGGGTAACTCCGGTTCGGTGACGTGGTCGGACGAGACCATCAACCTGAACGGCTGCGGCGGCTACGCGCAGGCGCGCTCGTTCATCGCGGTTCAGGTCGAGACCGACCATGTGATCACCGCCTACACGCTGTGGGGTCAGCCCTTCAGTCTCGGCTGATCAGTTTCCGCTCAGCGGAATGTCAAGGGGCCCGGTGCGATTAGCACCGGGCCCCTTTTGCTATCCATGACTTTCTCTGCATACCTGCGGGTTTGTGTTGACGAGTGGGGGATCCTGTTCGCTCACGTCTCAAGGGTCACTCTTGTGATGTAAAGTGCCCTGCGTCGCTACGCGTAAAGAATTTGAAACCAGTAACACGGTGGCAACAATGTGGCGACAAACTCAACCAGGGATTCGCAAGAGTCCCATTTCAACCTCGGTGGTCGAGGTTGACGCAAGAAACCTGATGAGGGGAAGCATGAGCGAGAAGCGCTCCCACGGACTGCGCACCGCAGCCCGTTTCGCGGGCATCGGCGCGGCTTCGGCCGTGGCCATCGGCCTTTTTTCCACCGGTGCCGCTAACGCTGACACCTTCGTGCCGTTGCCGGACGGCCAGAAGGTGAACCCGGCGGGCACCGTCACCATTACCCGGACGGGTGAGCACGCCATCGTGTCGCCGTCGCTCGCTGCCAACGGTGCCGGCCGTGTGGTGTGGGTGAGCGGCGCCGCCTCCGCGGTGGTCACCGAAACCCCCGAGGGCACAGTCGGTCCGAACAACGGCCCGGTCGGTATCCCCGGCAGCAACAACTCGTCCACCCACGGCACCTCGCAGATCAACACCGGCTACATCGTCGGCTGCCAGATCTCCATCGGTGAGGACGCGATCTCTGCCGGCATCTCCGGCAGCATCAACCTCGACAGCGCGAACATTGGTGGTTCGATCGGTGTCAACCTCGGCCCCGGCCAGGTGGCGTTCGTCCAGATCGACTACAAGGACATCACCAAGGCGGGCACCTACTCGGTCGAGTACCGGGACGCCGAGATCGAGATCCAGGGCTGCGCGGGCTACGCCCAGGCGCGTGCGTACACGGTCGTCGAGGTCATCGGCGATCACTACTCCAAGACCACTCTCTACGGCCAGCCGTTCAGCATCGGCTAAGTGGTCTCCGCCCGCCAAATCCTTTCTCGCGCAAGCGAACAAAATCTGAGGGACAACCAGATATGAACATCCGTAAGACAATGGCGCGGGTGGCCGGTGTCGGTGCCGTCGCCACCGCGGCCCTTGGCCTGTTCTCCACCGGTGCGGCCAATGCCGACACCTTCGTGCCGCTGCCCGGCGGCGAGCTCACCCAGACTCTGTCCGACGGCACCGTGGTCACGGTGAAGCTGGTCGGCGAGTCCGCCAACATCAGCCCGTCGATGGGCGCCACCCCCGTGCACCGCAACGCCTGGGTCTCGGCGTCGGCGCAGGTCAACATCTCCGGTGACACCACCGCCACCGGCGGCAAGATCTACCCGGGTTACGTGGTCGGCTGCCAGGTCACCATCGACGGCGGCAACGTCAGCGGTGGCGCGACCGGCGGTGCGAGCTGGGACAGCAGTGGCAACGCCACTCCGACCGGCGGCGTGAACTCCGGCGCCAACCTGACCCTGGGTCCGGGGCAGGCCAAGTCGTTCTACATCCTCGACCTCGAGATGCCGGACGACTTCGGTCGCGAAATCCACAAGAAGCGCAACGCTTTCAACGGCACCAGCGGCTCGGTCACCTGGTCCGACGAGACCATCGGCCTGAACGGCTGTGGCGGTTACGCCCAGGCGCGCGCCTTCGTGAGCGTCGAGGTCGAGACCGACAACGTGATCAGCTGGGTCACCCTGTGGGGTCAGCCCTTCAGCCTCGGCTGATCCACACCTCGGTGTAATCCGAACGGGCCCGGCGCTTTTCGCGCCGGGCCCGTTCTGCTTTGTGGCGCAGTGGATTTCGCGCCGCGGGTCAGAGCTCGTGCCGCCCGCCCGCGGTGCGATCCGCGAGCAGGTCCCGAATCTCGCGCAGCAGTTCGTTGTCGGTGAGCGCGTCGTCCTCCTTGGCGCCCCACCTCTTCTTGGCCTTGTTGGCCGGGACGACGACGATGAAGTAGAGCAGCGCCGCGATGATGACGAAATCGATGCCCGCGGTGATGATCGGCCCGATCGCGATGAAGGTGGCGGGCTTGTCGGCCACCAGCTGGACGCCCAGCCCGAGCTGATTGGTGCCGCCGAACACCGCGAGCAGCGGTGTCACGATGCCGTCGGTGAAGGCGGTGACGACCGCGACGAAGGCCGTGCCCATGACGACCGCCACGGCCAGGTCGACGATATTGCCGCGCATCAGGAAATCTTTGAAACCCTTGAGCATTGCCGAAACTCCTCTACCTGAGGGATCGAACGCAGAGTTATGGGGATGTGAGGCGATGCTAGTTCACCGATGCGCCGGTTCAGTGGAACACGACCGTGAGCGCCGTTCGCAGCGAGGCGGCGGCCACCGCGGTGGCGCGTCTGGAATCCAAGGCGACCAGCACCACCCGGTCGGTGCGCCCGCGGGCGCCGTCGGCCTGCGGCACCAGCACCACGGCCGCGTCGGCGGCCAATAGCCGTGCGGGACGGCCGGTCCCGGCGGTGTCCTCGCCCGCCACCACGTCGACCCGGTCGCCGGAGCGCAGGATCTCGGCAACAGCGTTGTCCGCCAGGCGAATCGGGACGATGCGTGCATCGGGGGAGCCACCCGCCACAGCGGCCAGTCGCGGGCCCAGCACCCGCACCTCGGTGATGATCTCCCCGGCCGTCAGCGCGGCGGCGAGGGTGGCCCCGCGTACCCGTGCGGCGTCGCGCACGGCTCCGGCCGGCAGAGTCGCGGTCTCCCGGTCGGCGGTGCGCAGATCGCCGTCGCCGAGCACCTGCCCGGGCGGCAGCTCCCGCGCGGCGACCAGGACGGGTGTGCGATCTGTGGATGGATCCGGGCGCACAGCCAGGAAGGCCGCCGCCATGAGCAGCGCGACCGCCCCGGCCCGCCGCAATAGCACCGAGTCCGCCCAGGTCAGGCGGCTACGGAAGGCGTGCAGGAACGCTCGATACGGTCGCGTCATGGGGGCAGCGTACGGTCGCCCCGACACCGGCACGCCCGGGTCGAACCCGGGCTGTGGACAACGAAGAGCCTGTGGAGAAAGCGGGGATCAGGCCGCGGAGGTGCTGGAACCGCTGGACGACGAGGTCGAGGTGCTCGACGTGGAAGCGCTCGACGCGGTGGAGCTGGAGCCGCCATTGTCCGACGAAGAGGACGACGGCTTGGCCGGTTCGGACGAGGTGGAGCCGTTGCGGCTGTCGGTGCGGTAGAAGCCGCTGCCCTTGAAGACGATGCCGACCGAGTTGAACAGCTTGCGCAGCTTGCCGTTGCAACGGTCACACGTGGTCAGTGCGTCATCGGAGAAGGACTGCACGATGTCGAACTTGTTGTCGCACTCGGTGCATGCATACGAGTAAGTAGGCATCGGGAAACCTCCACGCTCTTCGTCGAATTAGCACTCTACAGCTGGCAGTGCCAACGCTGCCAATCGGGTGTCAATTCCCGGCCCGATCTCCGAGGCGGCGCAGCCCGCCGAACGGGGTCAGCGCCCACCCCATTCGATGGTCGTGCGGCTCCTCCGGCAAACGGTCCACGAGTTCGTCGTCGCGCACCACGGCGATCAATCGCGCGTCGGCGCGCGCGGCGTTCAGACTTCGATCGTAATAACCGGCCCCGCGTCCCAATCGCACCCCGCGACGATCCACCGCGAGCGCCGGAACCAGAATCGTCGACGCCGTCGAGATTCCGTCCGTGACCGGGTCGCCGTCCGGTTCGCGCAGCCCGAACCGGCCGCGGCGCAGCCCGTCGGGCCCGGTGTATTCGGCCCAGGCGAGCGGCCCGGGTTCGCCGGTGACCGGCAGCAGCACCCGGGCGCCGGCGGCCCGCAGCGTGTCGAGCAGGGCCACCGAGCCGGGTTCGCCGCCCACGGGCACGTAGGCGCAGACCCAGCCGCTGTCCGCGAGCCCGCCGGCCGCGGCGGCCAGCGCCGCGGCCTCGCGCTCGCGGACCTCGGCGGGCAGGGCTGTGCGGCGCGCGAGGATCTCCGCGCGCCACGCCGTCTTGTCCCGCTCGTCCGTCACGCTTCCACCCTAGGGCGGCCGTCCCGGACGATCCGCGCCCGCCGGGCTCAGCGATCCGAGCGCGCCCGGGTCAGGGTGAACGTGTCGACGGCCTTCAGCTCGCTGGTCGGCCCGGTGAGGGCGTAGTAGGTGCCCTTGATGGTGGTGTTCCCGCCGGGCGTGCCGGGGTCGACGTCGAAAGCGCAGAAGCCGTAAGGATGTTCGGCGTCCTTGAACGCCGACCAGGGCGCGTCCTCGAGCACGTACACCGGAACCTTCTTGCCGGTCGCCGGATCCGCGTTCCCGACCGCGGTGATGACCCGGCATTTGTCGCCCGGGAAGAACAGGTGGTTGGACGGCACCGAGGTGCCGCCGCCGCCGATCACCAGGTGCACGGTGCCCTGACCGGTGTCGACGAGGTCCTTGCGGGTGTCGGCGGGCTTGGGCGTGAGGGTCTCGGACCCGGTCGTCCCGCGCACGGGATGCGAACGCTCGTAATGGTGTTCGTGCCCGCACAGCACCAGGTCGACCTGGTATTTGTCGAACAGCGGCAGCCATTCGGTGCGGATGCCCAGGTCCGCGCCGTTGGCCTTGTCGGCCGAGGAGATGGCGACCTGGTGCATGAACACCACCACCCAGTCGATGCCCTTGTCGGCGCGCGCCTTGGCCAGTTCGCTTTCCAGCCAGCGCTTCTGGGCTCCGCCCGAGTAGCCCTTCACGTAGCTGTTGCCGCCGTCCTGCAGGCAGACGTCGTCGTTGGCGACCGCGATCACCCGCATGCCGCCGACGGTGAACGAGTACCACAGGCCGCGGGAGTGTTCCTCGCTGCCGGCGTCGGGGACGGTGAAGTAGGTCTGGAACGCCTGGTAGCCGATGGGTCCGTTGCCGAGTTCGTTCTCGTGGTTGCCGGGGGCGGGCATCCAGGGCCGGTAGCGGGCCGAGCGAGAGTTGTTGGCCCACCAGTCGTTCCAGGTGCGGATGCGGTCGGTGGACAGGTTGGCGTAGCAGAGGTCGCCGTTGACGAGGTTGAACAGCGGGGCCAGCGATTCCACCGCGGAGGTGATGTCGCCGGCGTACTGGGAGCCGAGATTGTCGTTGACGGCCTTGCCGTCGACGATCTTGCCGACGGTGGGCGTGCCCTGGTCGCCGAAGCTGGTGAACCGGAACTTGGCGCGCCCGGCGGGCGCGGTGCGGATGGTGCCCAGTTCCGGCGGCGCGCCGTCGTGCCCGGCGGCGTAGACGTAGTCGGTGTCGGGGGACAGGCCGGTGAGCCGGGCGTGATGGGCCTGGATCTCGATGCCGGACTTGGCATCCCGGTAGGTGCGGGTCTGCGCGGAGACGGCGGTGCCGAATCCGGAGTCGGCGGCGCCGTAGCGCACGGTGGGCGCGGTGACCGATCCGAGGGTGTGCCAGGTGACCACGACCTCGCGGGCCGCGTCGGCCCCGAACTGGAGGTGCAGGCCGGAGACGCGGGGCGCGGCGGCGCGGTCGGGGGTGGTGACGAGTTCGGCGGAGCGGGGCCAGGCGGTGGTGGATCCGGAGCTCTTCAGTGCCACCGCGCCGCCCGCGCCGGCGGCCAGTCCGGCCAGGCCCGCGACGGCGGAGGCGCCGAACAAACGGCGGCGGCTGACCGCGCGGCTGGTGTCAGGGGTGCTGACAGTAGGTGTGTCGGGGTTGTCCGGCGTGGAATCGGGGTTGTGGGAATCCTCACGATCGGTCATGGGTGTCAGTCAACAACCAGTGGGTACGAGGGAGGTCACAGTGCGACGAACGCCAAATGAAAAGAACGGGTCGGTCGGTGAGAACGCCCGCGGTCCGGCGTTCGGTGCGCTCCCGCCGTCCTCGCCCCTTAGGCTCTCGGGGATATCGAGGCGGCCACGAGCCGTTCTCGGGCATATGACGGATGGATAGGGTGAAATTCATGACAGCTACTGGCGGCGGAACCGAGTCGTGCTTCCGCACCGCGGTGGTCCCCGCGGCCGGGCTCGGCACCAGGTTCCTGCCCGCGACCAAGACGGTTCCCAAGGAGTTGCTGCCGGTGGTCGACACCCCGGGCATCGAATTGGTCGCCGCCGAGGCCGCGGAGTCCGGCGCCAATCGGCTGGTGATCGTGACCTCGCCCGGAAAAGACGGTGTGGTCGCGCATTTCGTCGAGGACCTGGTGCTGGAGAGCACCCTCGCCGAGCGCGGCAAGTTCCATCTGCTGGAGAAGGTGCGCAAGGCCCCCGCCCTGCTCGACGTCACCTCGGTGGTGCAGGAGGAGCCGCTGGGCCTGGGTCACGCGGTGGCGCAGGCGGAATCGGTGCTCGACGCCGACGAGACCGCCATCGCGGTGCTGCTGCCCGATGACCTGGTGCTGCCCGGCGGCGTGCTGGAGCTGATGGCGAACGTGCGGAACACCTACGGCGGTTCGGTGCTGTGCGCCATCGACGTGCCCAAGGAAGAGGTCAGCGCCTACGGCGTCTTCGACGTCGAGGAACTGCCCGACGGCCCGTGCGACGTGCTCAAGGTCAACGGCATGGTGGAGAAGCCCGCCGTGCACGAGGCGCCCTCCACCTTCACCGCGGCCGGTCGATACCTGTTGGACCGCGCCATCTTCGACGCGCTGCGCCGCATCACCCCCGGCGCGGGCGGCGAACTGCAGCTGACCGACGCCATCGCGCTGCTGATCGCCGAAGACCACCCGGTTCATGTCGTAGTGCATCGTGGGTCGCGGCACGATCTGGGCAACCCTGGCGGCTATCTTCGAGCTGCGGTCGATTTCGCTCTGGAACGCGAGGAATACGGTCCCGCCCTGCGCGAGTGGCTCGAGCAGCGGCTCGGTCCGGACTGGAATCCGCAGCTGACCACATGCGAATGAGGCGACGGACGGGAGCGACTACGGAAGGGCGGCATGCGCTCGGTTGAGGATCAGCAGATCAAGGTGACCGCCGCGGCCGTGGCCCCACGGCCGGTCCGGGTCGCGATCAGCGAGGCACAGGGTTTGCTGTGCGCCGAGGATGTGGTCACCGAGCGCCCGCTTCCGGGCTTCGACCAGGCCGCCATCGACGGATACGCCGTGCGCAGTGTGGATGTGGCCGGCGCCGGCGCGAATATCCGTGACGAGGACGGCAATTCGGTGCACCTGAGCCTGCCGGTGGTGGGCGAGGTGGCGGCCGGTTCCCGTCAGCCGATCCGCCTGCAGCCCCGCCAGACCGTGCGGGTCGACACCGGCGCGCCGCTGCCCACCCTCGCCGACGCCGTGCTGCCGCTGGAGAACACCGACGGCGGCCGCGCCCGGGTCAAGGTCTACGAGGCGGTCCGCTCCGGCGACTACGTGCGCCGCATCGGCGACGACGTGCAACCCGGCGACCTGGCCGTGCGCGCCGGCACCATCATCGGCCCGGCCCAGGTGGGCCTGCTGGCCGCGGTCGGCAAGGACAAGGTGCTGGTGCATCCGCGGCCCCGGCTGTCGGTGCTGTCGGTGGGCGGCGAGCTGGTCGACATCGACCGCACGCCCGGACCCGGCCAGGTCTACGACGTGAACTCCTACGCCCTGGCCGCCGCCGCGCGCGACGCGGGCGCGGACGTGAACCGGGTCGGCATCGTGAGCGCCGATCCCAAGCGGCTGCGGGACGTGGTGGAGGGCCAGCTGGTCCGCTCCGAGGTGGTCGTGATCGCGGGCGCGGTCGGCGGCTGGGCATCGGAGCAGGTGCGCGAGGCCCTGGAGGGGCTCGGCGAGCTGGAGATCACCAGGGTCGGCATGCATCCCGGGTCGGTGCAGGGTTTCGGCCTGCTCGGCCGCGACGAGGTGCCGACCTTCCTGCTACCCGCGAATCCGGTTGGCGCGCTGGTGGTTTTCGAGGTCATGGTGCGACCGTTGATCCGGATCGCGCTGGGCCGCCGTCACCCCATGCGGCGCATGGTGCGGGCGCGCACCATCCTGCCGATCGCCTCGATCCCGGGCCGCCGCGGCTATCTGCGCGCGCAGCTCATGCGCGACGAGCAGACCGGCGACTACCTGGTGCAGCCGCTGGGCGGCCCGAACGGCGCGTCCTCGCATCTGCTGGCCACCATGGCCGAGGCCAACAGCCTCATCGTGATCGACCCCGAGACCACCGAGGTGCGTACCGGTGACGAGGTCCAGGTCGCGTTCCTGGCTCAGCGTGGGTGAGGCGTGGAGATGAACGTCTTCCGTTCGGCCCAGCATCCGGGCTGGCCGGCGCATCTGGGTCCGGTGCGGGTCGCGGCGGGCACGGTCACGCTGCGGCCGATCCGCCTGCGGGACGCGTCCGCGTGGGGCCGGATCCGGGTCCGGGACAAGGATTATCTGGAGAAGTGGGAACCCACCGGCCGTGGTCCGTGGGAGGCGCGTAACCACTCCAGCAATTGGCCCGCGCTGTGGTCGGCGTTGAAGGCCGAGGCCCGGCGCGGCGCCATGATTCCGCTCGTCATCGAGGTGGACGGCCAGTTCAGCGGTCAGCTCACGGTGGGCAATATCGTGCGCGGCGCGCTGCGGTCGGCGTGGATCGGCTACTGGGTGTCGAGCGAGCTGGCCGGGCAGGGCGTGGCCACCGCGGCGCTGGCCCTGGGCCTGGACCACTGCTTCGGCGAGGTGGGCCTGCATCGGGTGGAGGCCACGGTGCGGCCGGAAAACCTTGCCAGTCAGGCGGTTCTGCGCAATGTCGGTTTCCGCGAGGAGGGCATGCTGCAGCGCTACCTCGACGTGGACGGCGCGTGGCGGGATCACCTGCTGGTCGGCATGACGGTCGAGGAGGTTTCGGGGACCGTGGTGGACAGGCTGATTCGCGCGGGGCGCGCCAGCAAAGCCTGATAACTCGCTGAGCGCGGCGTGTGAGAGTTTTCGCGACCGAATTCGTGTGACTAGTGTTGCGTGTGTGGTCGGCGCGCCTGAGGGGAATACCCTCGGCGTGGAATTAACGTACGCACGTCGGTGGTGCGTCTGTTTTCCGATCAGAAGGGACAGACAACAGGGCGGGACGGAGGTGTAAGGGCCAATGCCGAATTCGATCTTGTGGATCGGGTTGGTGGTGCTCTGGGTCTTCGTGCTCTTCCCGATGCTGGCCAATCGCCATCCCCGCATCCGGCAGCACACCGATGCCGCCCTCTCGACACGAGTGTTGCATCGCGGTGGTGCCAAGCGAAGCACCAGGAAAGGTCCGGCGACCGGACATGACACCGACCCGGACTACGTGCCGGTTCGCAGAAAGCTTCACCCGAGCGAGGATCCGGAGGATCGGATGACCAGATCGGACGACAGCCCCGCCGAACCGGAAGCCCTCACCGCCGCCGTCGCGGCCGAGACGGCAGCAACCGTAGCCGAGAAGGACGAGGTCGTCGCCGCGGTGAGCGCCGAACTGCCGGAGCCCGAGACGGATTCGACCGACCCGGAGGCCGCCGACGACGCGGACGAGGACGCCGCCGAATCCGAGCCCGCCGCAGCGGAATCCGAGACCGACCCCGAAACCGCCACGGATGAGACAGAATCCGAGACCGTGGATGCCGCGGCAGAGACCGACGACGCTGAGCCAGAAGCCGCCGTGGCCGACGCGGCACCGGCCGAGCCCCGCAAGCGGGCCTCCCGCGCCCCCGCCCTGCGTGACCCGGAACCGGAGCCGGAACCCGAATCCGACGACGAGGACGAGGATTTCGTGCCGTCCCGGCGCGGGCGCGGCGGATTCGACCCCGAGGCCGACGCCGCCGCCCGCGCGGCCCGCTACACCTTCCGCCAGCGCGCGGTCCTGGGCCTGGTGCTCGCCGTCCTGCTGTTCGCCGCCTCCGGCCTGGCGATCTCCTCGATCCTGTGGTGGCTCTCGGCGCTGTCCGGCACCGTGCTGGTCGCCTACCTCGCCTACCTACGCAAGCAGGTCCGACTCGAGGAGGACATCCGCCGCCGCCGCGCCGCCCGCGCGTCCCGCACGCAGACCGAGTCCGATGCCGACACCGAGGAGGAGCGCCGCACCCGCGAACGCCCCCGCCCCGACCGCGACGAGACCCGCACCCAGCTGCGCCGCGCTGTCCTGGTCGAATCCGACGACGAGGACCCGTTCTTCGAGCACCTCGACCTCTTCGACGCCGCCGAGGCCCGCGCCACCCGCCAGCGGGCCGCAGGCGCCCGCGAACGCCGCGCGGTAGGCGAATAGCCCACAAGGCACCGAGAAGGGCTCCCCGTCCAACGGGGAGCCCTTCTCGCGTATTCGGGTCGAATAGGCAGTGGGGGCGAGGCAGACGCGGGCCGATGACTGCCGGTTTGAATAGGCTTTTGCTATTACAGCGAAAGGGCCCGGCTTTCGGCCGGGCCCTTTCGACGGGTGCTGTCGCGAGCTATTCGACGTCAGGCATTCGCCCGGTTACCGGAATCTGCCGCTCGATGAGTTCGGCCAGCGTCCGGAGTTTGGCCGCGAATTCGCGGGCCGCCACCGGATGCTCCCCGGACCCCTTCACCACTTTCTGGGTGAGCGCGGTGAGCCGGGACTCGACGGCGCTGAACACGTCGGCGGTGGCGGGCTGCTCCTCGGAGAGGTCGCCGCGCAGCCAGGCGCGCAGCCGCTGCACCACCGCGCCCTCCTCGTAATCGTCGGGCAGCACCGCGACGGCTTCGCGGAGTTTGCCGGCTGTGACCTTCACGTCGGCGGCCAGCGTGGTGTACACGGTGACCGCCGCGTCCTCGCCGTAGGCCGCGGCCACCGGCAGCAGCTCGCGGATCTGACCCTCGTTGAGGGCGGGTGCGACCGGGTGCAGGCGCGCGGCGAGCGGCCAGGCCCGGATCAGCTTGTGCGCGTAGGACCGCTGCATGTCCCAGCGCTTCTCCACGTACTCGTCGAAGGTGGCGTGGTCGGCGCGGTAGAGCCGGCCGTCGCGCACGATCTGCAGCGCGCGCCCGGCGGTCCAGAAGGCCACCCGCAGCGCGTCGATGGAGGACTCGCACACTTCGAGCTGATCGGACTCGCTGCGGCTGAGCGGCCCGTCGCCGCCCGTGGCGGGCAGCGGAAGGTCCAGCACGCTGGGCGCGCTCTCGGCCGCCGCGGGGGTGACCTCGGGCGCCACCGGCTTCGGCGCCGGAGCCTGCGGTGCGGCCGGGATCTTCGGTGCGGCGGGGATCTTCGGAGCGGGCGTGACCGGTTGCGTGGTCACCGGTTCGGCCGCCACCGTCTCGGGCGCCAGGGTGGCGGTCGCGGTGGCGGCGGCCGCCGTGTCCGCCGGGGCCGCCGCGGGCGCGGGCGGGGCCATGAGGACGGTGGTGGCGGCCGGTGAGAGTTTCGGTGTGCGCGGCCATTTGGCGTCGCGCAGCGGGGACACCGGGGGAGTGTGCTCGGCCTCATCGGAGAGCGGGTTGCGGCCCAGGCCGCCCCCGATGGAGGTCTTTCTGCGCTGGGGCGGCATCAGGCCGACACCTCCGCCGGGACGCGGGACTCGATGTAGTCGCGCACCAGTTCGTCGCCGACGGCCCGGTATTCGCCGAGATCCTCGATCGGGTTCTCGGCGCCGTCGCCGACTTCGCCGTCGGCGGCCTCCCGATACCACTTCCAGGCGCTGACGTAGGAGTCGAAGACCTCGTAGCCCGCGTCCTCGAGATTCCCGCGTTGCGTGCGGTATTCGGTGGACACGTTGACGCCGTTCTTCATGGTGACCGGAACCTTGGTCATGAGCACACGCACGCGAATGGCCTTCTCGTGTTCGGCGGCCGCTTCCTCGGCGGCGCGGTAGGTACTGGGGACGCGTTTGACTTCCGAGGGGCTGACGCTGGTGACAAGGATGAGTTCGTCGCTGACGGGGACGGCGGCCTTGAAGATGTCGGCCGATTCACCGCCGGCGTCGACGATGATCACGTCGTAGTTCGCGGCATTGTCGGTGATGCAGTCGTTCACGTGCCGCGAGGGGAAGGCGAGCAATTCGAAGGGAATGTCGATCTCGGCCTTCTGTAGTCGCCGATACCAGGAGTACCCGGTCTGGCTCAGCGGGTCGGCGTCGATCACCAGTACTCGAAGTTCGTGCGCGGTAGCGAAATACGAGGCGATGAAGAAGGCGGAGGTCGTCTTGCCCACGCCTCCTTTGAGATTCCCGAGCGTGATCACCAGCGGCTCGGGAAGGTTGCCTAGCGCAGGGGATTTGGTCATCGATCAACCTCCTGTTGATGGGGAGGGCAGCTTCCTCGATCAGTCTCACACGCGCGCGGGACGCGCCCGTGAAGGCTCGCTCGGAGGTGTCGAATTGGTTGAAAACCGGCTGTGTCCAACTGTGTCCAATTGGACACAGCCGTCAATGGTTACCGTTTCGTAATGAATAACACGCATGTCATTCGTTGCCACCTCCGACGTTCCGGCGAAATATGCATTCTCGGATCTGCTGGCAGGACCGAAATTTCGCGTGATGGACGGATACCGAATAGCTTTCACGGCTTGATCGGAGGACGACAATCATGGAAACCAACGGTGATAGACAGAAGGTTCGATTACTTCCGCGGCTGAGCCTGCGGACCCTGGTGACAGGAGTCCTCGGTGCTGCAGCCATAGGAGCCGCCCTGTTCTTCGCGGCCGGCCAGGCGCAGGCGGCGCCGGTGACGATCCCCGGTATCGGGGCGATCGACATCCCGGACGAGATCGCCGCCTCGCTCAGCCAGGTGACTCCCGCGATCGGCGTGCTGCCCCCCGCGGCCGGAACCACTTCCCCCACGCCGGAATCGGCGATCGGCGAGCCGGACGCCTCCCGTATGACGGTGGCGCCGCAGCACATCGTCATCGCCCCGGCCGATACGATGCCCGACCCGGCACCGGTGCAGTCACTGTTCCCGGAGTCACTGCGCTCGGCCATCGTGACCCCGGCGATCGGCACCCCAGCCATCGCCACCCCGACGGTCGCCGCCCCGACCGCCGCGATCCAGGTCCCCGTGCCGGAATCGCGCACGGTGTCGGTCGCCGGTCTCGGCACCTTCGCGGTGCCCGCCGCCCTGCCCCCGCTGACCGGAATCCCCGGCGTGACCGATTCCGCGGTCACCCGCACCCCGGTGCCGGCGGCGATGCCGAAGACGGCGGGCGAGCGCGCGGTGGAGGCGGCCCGCACCAAACTCGGCGCGGACTACCGCACCGGCGGCAACGGCCCGGACTCCTTCGACTGCTCCGGTTTCGTGCAGTGGTCGTATCGGGAGGCCGGTGTGGAAGTGCCGCGCACGAGCTATTCACAGCTCGCCGCCGGAACCCCGGTCACGATCGACGAATTGGAGCCGGGCGATCTGGTCTCCTACTACGGCGGCGGCCACTCGGCGATGTATCTCGGCGACGGGAAGGTGATCCACGCCAGTGACTACGGTTCCGGTGTGAAGGTCTCTCCGCTGTCGAATATGCCGGTCACCGGAGCGCGGCGTTTCCAATGAGCCCGCGCGAGACCATCGGACCTGATTCCCGCGATCTCGTGAACGACCGGCAATACGAGGCCGGAACTGAGCGCACGGACATCGTGGCGGACGGAACCATCTATGCCACCGATGATTTCAGGGTCTACGAGGTGCCGGGCGGTTTCGGTCCGGAGGTCCGGACCGCGGCGTCCTGGCCCGGGTGGTTCACCGGTTCACTGAGCAGTCCGACGATCATGGCGATGATGCTGTCGCGGACGTCGTCGCGTTCGACCTCGGTGGGCAGCACGGAGCGCTCGTAGTCGGCGAGCAGGGCGAACATGACAGTGGTCATGGCTTGTAGTCGGTACCGGCGTTGCGCCGGAGTCAGTTCCGCCAGTGCGTGATACAGCCTGGCGACGAGCACTCTGGTTGTCTGCCAACGCTTTTCGTTGAGATTGGGCCCGGTGACCGCGGGATGGGCGCGGGCCTGCTCCAGGAATCGTGCGTAGTGCGTCGAGCCCTCGGCGTAGGGCACGTCGAACATGGGCCGCACCAGAATGGCCACCAGTGCGGCGACACTGTCCGGGGCGCCCGAGGACTCGTGTTCGGCGAGCAGTTCGGTCCGGCGGGATTCCAATGCGGGCTGATGGCGTTCGATAATGGCGGCGATGAGTCCGTCCCGGGAACCGAAGTGATAGTGGACCGCGGAGTTGTTGCGCTGTCCCGCCGCCACCGCGATATCGCGCAGGGCCACGTCCGGCCCGCGTTCGGCGATGGTGCGCTCACCGGCGAGCAACATGAGCTCGCGCGCGTCAGGACTGTTCACGGTGCTATCGTGCCCCTTCGTCTCGCACCGCGCGGTCCCGGGTGGACGCGCGGGCGGATCGTGGGCATTCGGACGGCGGTGATGATCGATGACGCCACGTGAGGCCCGGTCGCGCCGGGCGACGGTGGACCTGGCCCTGGTCGTCCCGATGAGTGGTTCGGCCGGCATCTTCGGGCCCTCGTGCGAGGCGTGCGCCGCGCTGGCCGTCGAGGACATCAATGCGATGGGCGGGATCCTGGGCCGCCCGGTCCGGCTGCATCCGGTGGACGCGGGCGCGCCGCTGCCGATGCTGGCCGCGCGGATCGACCGGATGGTGAGCCGCGGCATGATCGACGGCGTGGTCGGCTGGCACCTGTCGAACGCGCGCAAGGCCATCACCCCGTACACCGCGGGCCGGGTGCCCTACATCTACACCACCTTCTACGAGGGTGGCGAGGACTCCGACGGCGTCTACATGGTGGGGGAGACCCCGGATCAGCAGTTGTTCCCCGCGCTGCGCTGGTTCCGCGCCGAGCTGGGCGTGCGCCGCTGGTGCATCGTCGGCAACGACTACGTCTGGCCACGTGAAACAGCAAGGGTGACTTGGGAATTCGCTGACACCAGCGATATCGACGTGGTCGGTGAGGTCTTCGTGCCGTTGGGCAGCCGGGATTTCACCGCGGCGCTGGACCTGATCCGCAGTTCGCCCGCCGAGGGCGTGCTGCTGTTCATGGTCGGCGCGGATTGCGCGGCCTTCAATCAGGCCTTCGCGGCGGCCGGGCTGGACGAGAGCCGCCTGCGGCTGAGCATGATGATCGGCGAGGACGTGCTCTACGCGGGTGGCCCGGACAGCGCGCGCGGATTGTTCACCGCCAGCGGATATTTCGAGAGCCTGGTGTCGCGGGAAGCGATGGCCTTCGGCAGCCGCTACACCGCCCGCTACGGCCAGCTGGCCCCGGCGCTGAACAATATCGGCGAGTCCTGCTACGAGGGCCTGCTGTTGTTCGCCTCGCTGGCGGAGGCGGCGCACAGTCTGGACGTGCGGCTCATCGAGCGCGGCGCGGCGAAGGTGAGCTACGGCGGCCCGCGCGGTGAGGTGCGGGTGCGCGGGGCGCACACCACGCAGCCGGTGTTCCTGGCGGGCGCGGACATCATGGACTTCACGGTGCTGGCCGACCTGACCGGATTGTGAAGCGCGGGTTGTTCGACTGATGGCGAACGCTACGTTGCGTTCCCAACCGGGGTGACGACCGAATGCCGTCACGAATCGGATAATGCAAGTGTGCCAAGGGTTTTCGATTGTCGCGATGATCATTTGCGGCGCCCACCGTACGGTTTTCGTGTTGCAATAGGGTGGTGCCGCGCCGCCTCGGCGGCATCTGATGAAGGAGCCGCTCCGTGCCCGGAGGAAGACTCAGCCCCGATGATCGCCGCCTCATCGCGGCCGGTCTGGCCCGGGGCCTCGGCTACGCCGAGATCGCCCGCCGCCTGTCCCGGCCGACCTCCACCGTGAGCCGTGAGGTGACCCGCAACGGCGGTCCGGGCCGCTACCGCGCGGAGCTGGCGCAGGCCGCCACCGCGGTGCGTTCGCGCCGCCGCACGCCGCGCCCCAAACCCGTCGAGAAGCCTTCCGGCGTCGACGAATACGGCCGCGATCCGATGCTGCTGACCGAGGTCAGCGACCGCTTCGCGCTGCTGTTCGCGCAGTTCGGGATGCCGCGCATGGCCGCCGCGGTGCTGGCCCGGCTGTACGCCGCGGACTCGGGCAGTCTCACCGCCGCCGAGCTGGTGGCCCAGTTGCGGGTGAGTCCGGCGACGGTCTCCGCGGCGGTGGGCCGGCTCGAGGAGCGGGCGCTGATCCGCCGCGACCGGGACCCGGGCACCCGCCGCGACCGCTATGTGATCGACGAATCCGCCTGGTACCGAGCCACTCTCGCCGGGGCGCTGGTCAACGAGCGGCTGGCGGCCCAGGCGCGGCACGGCGCGGACGCGCTCGGTGTGGCCACGCCCGCCGGGCTGCGGCTGCTGGGCATGGGGGACTATCTCGAGCGGGTGGGCCTGGACATGGTCCGCTCCGCCGAACGCTGGCGGCCGCGACTCGATCAATGAGCGACGGCGATGCCCGGAAATCTGCGGTGAATGCGATCGACATACTTGCGCACCGCGGAAAGTTCGGCCGAGATCGTTTGCCGGGCTTCTGCGGTGGGCGCGGTTTGTAATCGCCGCGTCAGTTTGACTACATGCCTTTCCAATTCATCCAGGAAGATGCGGGCCTGAGCTAACTCGGGATCCTCGCCGACATCGGGATTACCGAATCCCCTGTACTGCATATCGCCGAAGTATTCCACGCTGCCGGACGCCGCGCCGCGCAATTGGATTGCTTCCGGTAGCCTCGCCAGGCGAGCTGCCCCACCGCCATCGGGGTGTTCGGATCCCCGCACCGCCGCCCGACAGGAATTCGAATGGCCATCAGTTACCTGGAGTCGATCGTCGTCGGCGCGCTGCAAGGGGTGAGCGAGCTCTTCCCGGTCTCCAGTCTGGGCCATAGCATCCTGCTCCCGGCCTGGGTGGGCGGGCAGTGGGGCGACGATCTGAGCATGTCCGCCAAGGATTCCCCGTACCTGGCCTTGCTGGTGGCCATGCACGTCGCCACCGCGCTGGCCCTGGTGATCTTCTTCCGGCGGGAGTGGGTGCGCATCCTGCGCGGCCTGTGGGAAGTGGCGCTGACCCGCGAGATCCGCACTCCCGAAGCACGATTGGGCGTACTACTGGTGGTGGCGACGATTCCCGTCGGCCTCGCCGGACTGCTGTTGGAGAAGATCGTCCGCAACTATCTCGGCACGCCCGTGCCCACCTCGATCTTCCTGGCGATCAACGGTTTCGTGCTGTTGTCCGCGGAGATCATGCGCAAGCGTGAGCCCGAAGCCGATTTCGTGCTCGCCAGTCCGACGGGCCGCCGGGACGTGTCCATGCAGGACACCATCGTGCTGCCGACGACCGCCCCGGACCGCGCCTCGGATGTGCGGCTGTCCCGCCTGACCATGCGCGACGCCACCCTGATCGGATCGGCGCAGATCGCCGCGCTCTTCCCGGGCATCAGCCGTTCCGGCAGCACCATCGTGGCGGGCCTGTTCAAGGGCATGCGCCACGAGGACGCCGCCCGCTTCGCGTTCCTGCTGGCCACCCCGGTCATCCTGGCGGCCGGCGTGCTGAAGACGCCGGAGCTGTTCAAGCCCGAGAACCATGCCATCCTCGGTCCCGCCGTCGCGGGCAGCGTGGTCGCGGGCGTGCTGTCCTATATCTCGGTCAAGTTCCTGACCGCGTACTTCGAGACCAAGACCCTGACCCCCTTCGCCGTCTACTGCCTGATCGCGGGCCTGGGCAGCCTGGTCTGGTTCACTATTCGCTGACCCGTCTCTGCGGGCGACCGAACCAGAACGCGCCCCGGCATCCGAGGGATGCCGGGGCGCGTTGCTGCGAGATCAGTTCGTGGGCGTGGTGGTGGGCGCCGCTGTGGTGGTGGTGACGACGGGGGTCGTCGTCGGGACGGTGGTGGTCACCGGGGGAGTGGTCGTGACCGGCGCGGTGGTGGTATCCGGGGCGACCGTCGTGGTGGCAGGCGGCGTCGTGGTGGTGACGGCCGGGGCCGGGGTGGTGGTGGTCGTCGTGGTTCCGGTCGCCGGAGTGGTGGTGGCGGCCTCGCCGGACTTCGGGGCGGCGGCCAGCACGGCCGGGGCCTTCGACGTGGTGGTCGGGGTCGGCGTGGTGGTCAGCGTCTTCGGGTCGAGCTGGTGGGCCTGGGCCTGCTTCGCCAGTTCGGTGAGCCAGGCGGCGGCGTACTCGGCGGAGCTGACGGGCTTGCCGTTGTCCGGGTTGGAGTCGTGCCAGTAGTCGAAGTGGTGGCCGGTGCCGTTCGGGCCCAGGGTCAGGTTGTACGGGTCGTTCATGATCACCGGGATGGTGTTCTGGTTGGTGGTGATCAGCCCGATGACCTCGTTGAAGACCTTCTGCGGCAGGTAGGCCAGCGGCGACATGTTCTCGGCGGCGATATTGTCCGCGGCCACCGGGGTCGCGTTCTGCTGGTTCGCCTGGTAGCCGGGCTGCGACACCTTCAGCAGCACGTCGAGGAAGGTCTCCTTGCTGGTCCACCAGCCCGGATTGTGCGCGATGTCGGCGAAGGCGTCGCCCGCGATCTTGCCCAGCACGACGGCGACGTCGATGCCGGTGGTCGGGTTGAGGCCCTCGTTCTGCATCTGGTCGGCATTGATCTGGCGGCCGACATTGATGGCGAGCTGCAGCAGCGAGATGTTCTTCGGCGCCGCGCAGGTGAGGTCGCCGTCGGAGCAGAAGGACGCGATGCGGCCGTTCAGCGCGCCGAAGTCACCGGCCTGGTCGGGCAGCGCGCCCTGCCCGCCCGCGACCTGCTTACCGGTCTGGTAGCTCTGATCGAAGTTGTCCGGACGGCTCGGGTCCTTCGCGCCGGGGAACGGACCTTCTCCGGCGGTGCGGCCCGCGTCGGCGAGGATCACCACGCCCGCGACATTGCCGGGATCCACGATCCCGTACTTGCCGTCCGCGCCCGCGCTCTGGTGGCCGATCTGCATGGCCACCCGCCGCACCACGTCCGCGCCCTCGGAATAGCCGACGATCGCGTACTTGGTGTTCGGGCAGGCCGCGGAGATATCCCGCATGACCTGCTCGGTATTGGCGACACCGGTATTGACGGCGTCCTCGTAGCTGTTCAGGTTCGCGGGATAGGAGATGTAGACGGCCGAATACGAATTGGAGTCGACCGAGCCGCCCGGGGCGTTCACCACCGGGTCCACCCAGTGGCTCTGGTAATCGTCGGACAGGGCGGCGGGCAGTTCGTTGCCGTTCGCGTCGACCAGCATCTTGGTGGTGCCGGACTGCGGCGAGTCGTTGCGCCCGGCCACCGAGATGGTCACCATGTCATGGCATTCGGTAACCGACGAAGTCAGCGCCGGATCGGCCTGCTTCGAATCCGGCCCCGTCAGCGCGTAGGTGGCCGCTATCGCGGCCGCCACACCCAGCACCGCGGGAGCGGCGACCGCCGATGCGATCTTATGTCGTTTCGCGAACCCGCGAATATCCATGCCCGAATCCCCATTTCACCCCGACAAGTGAACTGTCAGGCCCAGCGACTGAGCGGGCCGTCTACACAGGGAGACGTCGTAACCGGAGATCCGAGTGTTACTTATGCGAATGAGTCGTTACCGCACCATGACCCGAACCCGCTGATCAGGCCCCGATCGGTTTGCCGAAGAATGAGGCGAAGGTCTCACCCAGCGTCTCGCCCAGGGACTGCAGCTCACCGGGGGTGCCGAGCATGGACGGCATGTCGGTGGTGGAGCAGCCCGGTTGCGCGCCAATACCGTTCAAGCGATCGAACAGCCACAGTAGTGCGGCCGGTCCGCCGGAGACCTCGCCGATGACGTGCTCGCTGGCCCAGTCCCGGGTGTAGGTGACCTGCGCTCCGGGCTGCGCGCAGTAGGTGTCGACCAGCTTGTCGGCCGCGGGTAGCGGCAGGATCTCGTCCCAGCGCGAGTGCCACACGAACAGCGGCATGTCCGGCAGGCTCTTGCCCAGGCGGGTGTCCTCGAGCATGGCCTGAACAGCGGGTTCGCCGAGCGGGTCGGGGGAGTTGATCATGCCGGTGATATTGAGGAACGGCAGCAGCGCGGTCTGATACTGCACGCAGAACGGCGCCTTCACCGTGCGCAGCAGCTGGCCGAGCGGGTTGAGCTTCTGGTCCAGCAGCGCGCTGAATTCCGGGTACTCCCGGGACAGCCCCAGGACCGCTCCCAGCACCAGGCCCGCGGTGGCCTGATTGTTGGCCATGAGCAGTGCCGCGCCCAGATCCGCGCCAGTGCCGCCGGAGGCCGCGCCCACGATATTCAGTTCCGGCGCATAGGTTTTGCGCAACTCGGCGGCGTGCATGGTGGGCATCGACCCACCCGAGTAGCCGTACAGCGCGGTCGGCGCGCCGGCGCCGACGCCGAGCGGCGCGAACGAGGTGGCGGCGCGAATGCCGTCGAGGGTGATGCGTCCGGCCAGCGGCCCGGCCGCGTACGCCGAATTCGGGCCCTCGTGATCGGGGATCACCACCGCGAACCCCTTCTGCAGCGCGGCCTGCGCGAAGAGGAACTCGGCGGGCGCGACGATCTGCCCGAGGAACGGCGCGGCCGAAAGGTGTTGCAGCGCATAGGAGGGACTGCAGTAGCCCTGCGTCGAGTCCTCGGCGATCTGCACCGAGAGCAGCTTGCGCGGCGCGGGCGCGGTGCCGCGCGGCTTGATCAGGGTGGCGACCGCCGGGATGGCCTCATCGCGACTGTTGTTGGAGCGGTAGGAGACCTGCCAGGCGTCCACGTTCAGCGGGATCAGCCCGAAGTTGCCGAGATTGACCTGCCGGGCCGCGATGATCTCGCCGGGCGCGGCGGCGGCGATCACGTCGGCGGGCGGGTTGTAGAAGCCGGGATCGAGTTCCGGCGGCAGTGGCAGCACCTGCGCCGGCGCGATCGAGGGCAGCGTCGGCGCGGCCGGATCGGCGTGCGCCGGACCCACCGTGAATGCCGCCGCCACCAGCGTCGTGATGGACACCGTCCCGAAGCGTACGAGCCGCCCGGTCAGTCGCCTGGTCTTCATCGACCCACTTCCTCACCCTGAATCCCCAAGTTGTGAGACTGCCTAGTCTCAATATTGCGGGCATCACTTTGCCACAGCTGTGACCGGGCTCGCAATATCCGCGAGCGCCGGAAATGGGGATTGGGCGGATTCGGCCTATCGGCACCGGTGGCGTGGTGCGACGGGCCGGGGGTGAGGTCCGCGGGGTGAATTCGGGAAGGCCCTTCCGGGTGGCGGGGATCACTGCTACGTTCACACTTACTGAACGCTCAACAAGTAAGTTTGCGAGGTCGCGATGCGCGTTGCCGTCAACCCCAGGCTCTATGACCCCCTGCCGGACGATCCGGTGCTGCTCGGCTGCGCATGCGAGGCGTGCGGCCGGGTGTACTTCCCGCCGATCGGACTCGGCTGCGAGATGTGCGGCGCGGGGGAGGGACGGCTGCGGCCGCGGACCCTGCGCGCGGAAGGCGTGGTGTTCGCGGTCGCGGAGGTGGTGGCCGATCCGCTCGGCGCGGCTCCCTTCACCGTCGCGGAGATCGTGCTCGACGAGGGGCCGCTGATCCGTGCGCTGACGCACCCCGAGTCGCCCGCGCCGCGGATCGGTGATCGGGTCGCCGCGCGCTGGCATGTCGTGCGACGCGATGACGCCGAGCTGGTCGAGCCCGCCTTCGCGACCGTCCCGGCCGGGAGCGAGGTACGGGCATGAGTGCGGACCTGCGGCCCGCGTGGGTCATCGGCGTCGGCCTGCATCCTTACCGGAAGCCCGGTCGCACGCCGTATCCGGAGCTCGGTGTCACCGCCGTCCGCGCGGCGCTAGCCGACGCGGGATTGAACTGGAACCAGGTGCAAACCGCCTTCACCGGCACCGCGACCACATCGATGGCGATGTCGCGCTTGATGTATCGGCACCTGGGCGCGACCGGCATCCCCATGGTGCAGGTCGAGAACGCCTCCGCGTCGGGGTCGAGCGCTTTCCGGCAGGCGTACCTCGATGTCGCCGCGGGCCTGCACGATGTGGCCATCGCGGTCGGGGTCGACAAGCCGCTGAACCTCACCATGCCCGCCCGTGCGGCCGGGCTGGAGGACCTGGTCGGGAGTCGGCTGCTGCCGGTCTCGCATTTCGCGCTGCTGGCCTCGCGCTACATGTACGAGACGGGCGCGACGCCGGAACAGATCGCGCGGGTGGCGGTGAAGAACAGTCGCAATGCCGCGCTGAACCCGAACGCGCAACGCCCCAAGGCCAGAACGCTCGAGGAGGTGCTGGCCCCGCCGACCCTCAGCGGCGTGCTCACCCGCCTGCAGTGCTGTCCGATCGGGGAGGGCGCGGCCGCCGCCATCGTCGTCTCCGACCGGGCGATCACCGACCTCGGCCTCGACCGGACGCGCGCGGTCCGGGTGCGCGCCTCGGCGCTGCGGTCGGAAACCTATTACGGCACCGAGAATTTCGATGCCGCCCTGACCGCCGAAACCACGGCCGAGGCGTTGCGGGCCGCGGACGTGAGCATCGACGACGTGGATCTGATCGAGCTGCACGACGCCTTCACGGTGGAGGAGCTCGTCTATCTGGAGGCGATGGAGGCGTGCAAGCCGGGCCGGGCCGCGGCCGCCCTGGCCCGCGGCGACTTCGACATCGGCGGCAAGGTCGCGGTCAACGCCTCCGGCGGACTGCTCTCCATGGGCCATCCGATCGGGCCGACCGGTATCGGCCAGATCGCGGAACTGACCGCCCAACTGCGCGGCGAGGCCGGGGCGCGGCAACATCCCGCCGCCCGAATCGGCTTGGCGCACATGGTCGGCGTCGGCGCGGTCTGCGCCGTGCACGTGCTCTCACGCGAGGAGGAATTGTGAACCAACCCGACCACGGATCCCCGGAGTTCTGGGCCATCCATCGACCCGACGCGCCCGCGGTGGTCAGCCGCGGCGTCACGCTGACCTACCGGGAATGGAACGACGCCGCCGACCGGGTCGCGGAGGGTCTGGCCCGGCACGGGCTGACCGGCGGCGACCGGATCGGCACCAGGTTCCGGCTCGCGCCGGAGTACTTCGTCCTCCAGCGCGCCCTGCAGAAGCTCGGCGTGGCCCAGGTGGCGGTGAACTGGCGGCTGACCCCCGACGAAGCGCTGTACATCCTGCGCGACAGCGGCGCGAAAGGGCTGGCGTGCAATGACATCGACGCCACCGGATGGGATCCGGACGCGGTCGGCCTGCTGATCACCGTCGGCCAGACCGAGGACGCCCCCGGGCGGCGCTACGAGGACCTGCTCGAAACCCAGGAGGCCCCGGCGCGTTTCGGCCCGGCCCGGCCCGCGCTGGTGCTGTACACCTCCGGCACCACCGGCCACCCGCGCGGTGTCCCACCGACCGATCCGGCCACCGTCACCGACTGGGAACGCCTGCAGCGGTATCTCCGCTCGGTGGCGTCCATACCGCCCTTACCCGACGCGGTTCGGTCCCTGCTGACGATGCCGATCCATCACGGTGCCGGACCGGCGGTCGCGACGCGGGCCTGCGGTGGCGGCGGAACCGTGGTGACACTGGACCCGTTCGACGCGGAGACCGCGCTGCGGCTCATCGACGAGCATCGCATCCAGTCCTGGATCGCCGTGCCCACCATGCTGCTGCGCATTCAGAAGCTCCCGGCCGCGGTGCTCGACCGCTACGACCTGTCCTCCCTGCGGCACATCGGAACCGGGGCCGCGCCGGTCCCGCAGTCGCTGAAGGAATGGGTGGTGGAGCGCTTCGGCGACGACGTGCTGTGGGAGAGCTACGGCGCCAGCGAACCCGGCATGATCAGCTACACCGCGCCCGAGCATCAGCTCGCCAAACCCGGCACCAGCGGCCTGCCGTTCGACGGGGTGGAGATCGCCATCGTCGACGGAGGCTGGAATCGGCTGCCCGCCGGGGCATCCGGGGAGATCGCGGTCAGCACGCCGATCGTGCTGCGCAATTATCTCGGCGGTCCTCCGCTCGGCGAGGACGTGATCAAGGACGGCTTCTACCGCACCGGCGACGTCGGCTACCTCGACGCCGACGGCTTCCTGTTCATCACCGACCGGATCAAGGACATGATCGTCGCGGGCGGGGTCAACATCTATCCGGCCGAGATCGAGAAGGCCCTGGTCACCCATCCGCGGGTGATCGATGCCGCCGTGATCGGTATTCCCGACGCGGATTTCGGCGAGAAGCCGCTGGCCTACATCGTCGCGACACCGGGATCCGCGCCGACCGAGGCCGAACTGCTGGCCCACCTGGAAGGACGGCTGGCCGGCTACAAGCGGCCCCGCCGCTTCGACTTCGTCACCGACCTGCCCCGCAACCCCGTGGGCAAAGTCATGAAACACGAACTGCGCCAGCCATATTGGGAAGGACGTGAGCGCAATGTCTGACCGGTCCGATCTCATCGTGACCGAGGTGATCGACGAGCGAATCCTGCTCGTCCGGATCAATCGGCCCGAACGCCGCAATGCCTTCGACGGCGCGACCGCCCGCGCCCTGGAGGCCGCCATCGACCGCTACGAGGCCGACGACGCACTGCGCTGCGCGATCCTCACCGGCTCCGACCTGGTGTTCTCCGCCGGACAGGACCTGATCGCCGCCGCGACCGGCGATATGGGCGTCACCGAGCGCCGCGGCGCCTTCGGCATCATGGCCCGGCCGCCGGTCAAACCCGTCATCGCCGCGGTGGAGGGCCACGCCCTCGCGGGCGGCCTCGAACTGTGCCTGGCCTGCGATCTGATCGTCTCCTCGCGCACCGCGAGCCTGGGTCTGCCGGAGGCCGCGCGGTCGCTGGTGGCCATGGGCGGCGGGTGCTTCCGGCTGCCCAAACGGATTCCGTATCACCTCGCGATGGAGTTGATCCTGACCGGAAAGCCGTGGCCCGCAACTCTGTTCGCCGAACTCGGTCTGATCAACCGGCTCACCGAACCGGGCGGGGCGGTCGAAGGCGCACTCGATCTGGCCCGCGACATCTGCGCCGCCGGGCCGCTGGCCGTGCGGGCGAGCAAACAGATCGTGGTCGACTCCCAGGACTGGACCGATGCCGAATCCTGGGCCAATCAAATGAAATACGTGGCGGCCGTGCAGCAGTCGGAGGATCTGCGCGAGGGCCTGCGCGCCTTCGCCGAGAAGCGGCCGCCGGTCTGGAAGGGACGCTGACATGGTGATGAAGCCCAGCTTCGAGAGCAACCTGCTGGCCGGGCAGGTCGCGATCGTGACGGGAGGTTCCCGCGGGATCGGCGGCGCCACGTCGGCCTTGCTCGCCGCCAACGGGGCCAAGGTCGTCATCGCCGATGTCGACAAGGAGAAGGCGGAGGAGGCGGTGGCCGCGATCGACGCCGCCCATGGTGCGGGCACGGCCGCCGCCTTCGTCGCCGACCTGGTGGCTCCGGGCGCGTGCGACGACCTCGTCGCCTACGCGACAACCGAGTACGGCGGCCTCGACATCGTGGTCAACAATGCCGGATACGCCTGGGACGCCCGCGTCCACGCCATGACCGACGACCAGTTCCAGGCCATGCTCGACATCCATCTGGTGGTGCCGTTCCGCCTGGCCCGGGCCTGCGCCCCGGTGTTCCGCGCGGCCGACCAGGCCGATGCCGCCGAGGGGATCACCCGGCATCGCAAGACCGTGATGGTCTCCTCCATGGCCGGGCTGCTCGGACTCGACGGCGCGGCCAACTACGCCTCGGCCAAGGCCGGTGTGCTCGGGCTGGCCCGCAGCCTCGCGCAGGAGTGGGGTTCGATGCACGTGAACGTCAATGCCGTGGCGTTCGGGATCATCCAAACCCGGTTCGGGCAGCCGCAATCCGATCGCGAGGTCATCCACACCGGGGGCCGCGAGATCCGGGTGGGCATGCCCGCCAAGCAGGCGCGGCGGATGGGTATCACGGTGGACCCGGACGTCCCGCCCACGGAGGCCGAGATCTACGCGGCGCGGCCCATGCCGTTCGTGTCGCTGGGCCGCACCGGCACCGTCGGGGAGGCGGCCGATGTCATCCTCTGGCTGTGCTCGCCGCTGTCGAACTATGTGACCGGGCAAGTGGTGCCCGTCAACGGTGGTTCACGACTGGGCTAGTTAGGGTGACGCCATGGCGGGTCGCACGGAGAGGTCCATGGCGGAGGCCACCGGGAAGCCGGTGGCCCGAACGGCGGAGGGGAGCGACGCGGCCCCGCCCCCACGCCGCACCCAGCGCGAACGCGCTGCTCAGGCCGGTCAGGCGCTGCTGGACGCGGCCGAGACGCTGTTCGCCGAACGTGGCGTCGACCAGACCTCGCTGGCTGATGTCGGACAACTCGCGGGCTACAGCCGCGGCTTGGCCAACCACCACTTCGGCACCAAGGCGGCGCTGGTCGATCAACTGGCGCAGCGCATCCAGGCGCAGTTCGTCGGCGGGTCCGCGGCCAAGCTCGACGAGCCCGGATTCGATGCCGTCGCGGTGCTCTCGCAGCTGACCGAGGACTACTTGCGGGCCATGATCGGCTACCCGCGGACCACCCGTGCGTTCTTCGTGATGTGGGGCGCCGCAATGCCTTCCGAGGCTGCGCTGCGGCCGGTCTTCGCCACCGACGACGAGAGATTCCGGTCCGGCGTCGAACAAATGCTGCGCGCCGGCCAGCGCGACGGCTCCGTGGCCGCCGCGGTCGATCCGGCGTCCACCGCGACCGTGCTGACCGGCATGCTGCGCGGCGTGGCGGCCCAGTATCAGATCGCCCCCGACGCCGTGGACCTGCCCGCGGCCATCCGCTCCTGCCAGCGATTCCTTCAGCGTGGACTAGCCGCCGGGTAAGACGACAACCCGAACCGATGTAGTCGTGCGCGGGTGCCCGTGGTCCACTTCACATGATCGAGGCTGTCACGCGGAGACCGGTTCCGGCGTCTTGTGGTCGTCCAATTCACCACCGCACGTGAGGATCACATGATGGAACCCCGTATCGACCTGAACGCCAACGCCCTCGGCGCCAAGCTGGGCAAGCGCCTCGCCGCCACCAGCGGGGCGATCATGCAGTCGGGTCTGCCGAAATCGCTGATCGAACTGGTGGAGCTGCGTGCGAGCCAGATCAACGGCTGCGGTTTCTGCGTCGACGCCCACACCAAGGAGCTGGCCGCCGCGGGCGAACCCGGCGTTCGGATCAACCTGGTGGCGGCGTGGCGCGAATCCACCGTCTTCACCGAGGCCGAGCAGGCCGCACTGGCGCTGGCCGAGGAGGGCAGCCGCCTCGCCGACGCGAGTCACGGCGTCTCCGATGACACGTGGGAGCTGGTGCGCAAGCACTTCGACGAGGACCAGACCGTCGCGCTCGTCTACGTGGTCGCCATGATCAATGCCGCCAACCGGCTCGCGGTCATCACCAAGACCAAGGGCGGCTCCTACCAGGCGGGTACCTTCGCGGCGATCGCCGCCGACTGACGGGCATGCCGTACTCGTCGGCCGAGGTCGCGGGCCGATCCGAGATCGAACGGCTCGGCGCGCGCCTATGCTCGCAGCATGACGCGTGACGCTCGGGATCCGGGTGTTTCGCTGGCAGCGCTGTTGGCCGCGTTCTCCTTCGCGATGGACCTCGGCCTGGGCCAGCCGATGGCTCATGTGCTGAGGTCCTGGCGGCTCGCCACACGACTGGGGGAGCGGGTCGGGCTGAGCGAGGGGGAGCGGTCCGACCTGTACTACACCGCGGTCCTGGCCTGGGCCGGGTGTGTGGCCGACGCACCCGAGGTGGCGGCCTGGTTCGGGGACGATATCGCCTTCCGGGCCGACAGCTACGGGACCGACCTGCGGGGGATGGGCGGGGCGCGCTTCTTCCTCTCGCACGCGGGGGCCTCCGGGCCGTTCGCGCAGCGGGTGCGGAAGACGGTGGCGATCGCGGCGAAGGGCGGGCGCGATATCGAGCGCGGGCTGATGTCGCACTGCCTGACGACGTCGACCATGGCCGACCGGCTCGGGCTGGACCCCGCGGTCGGGGACTCGTTGCGGCAGTTCTTCGCGCGGTGGGACGGCAAGGGGGTGCCGGTCGGGGTCGGCGGGGATCGAATCGGATTGGGGATGCGGCTGTTCCATCTCGCGGACGTGGCCGAGGTGCTGCATCGGACCGCCGGCATCGAGGCCGCCGTCGAGGTCGCCCGGGCCCGGCGGGGCACCCAATTCGACCCGGCCGTGGTGGACGAATTCTGCGCCTCCGCGCGGGATCTGCTGGCCGACAATGATTCCGAGCCGGACTACGGGGAGCTCATCGCCGCCGATCCCGCCCTGCGCCGCAATCTCACCGGGGCCGAACTGGATACGGCCCTGGAGGTGATCGCCGACTTCACCGATCTGCGCTCGCCCTATCGGGCCGGGCACTCCCGCGGCGTGGCCGATCTCGCGGCCCGCGCCGGGGCCGCCGCCGGGCTCGCCGAACCCGACGTCACGGTGCTGCGCCGCGCGGCCCTGCTCCACGACATCGGACTGCACGGCGTTCCCGCGACGATTCTCGACAAGCCCGGCCCCTTGAGCGTCACCGAGCTCGAGCGGCTGCGCATGAACTCGTACTACACCGAGCGGGTCCTCGCCCGCCCCGCCGGACTGGCCCGGATCGGCGCCATCGCCGCCATGGCCTACGAGCGACTCGACGGCTCGGGCGCGCATCGCGGCCTGACCGGCCCGTCGATCCCGGTCTCGGCGCGGCTGCTGGCCGCCGCCGACACCTACCGCGCGATGAGCGAACCGCGCGCCTACCGGGATGCCCTGCCGCCCAAGCGAATTCTCACCGAACTCCGCACCGAGGTGCGCCGCGGACGACTCGACGCGGGCGCGGTCGACGCCGTCCTCGAGGCGGCCGGTCAGCCCCGTCAGCGCCGCCGCACCGGTCCGGACGGCCTCACCCCGCGCGAACTCGAGGTCCTGGCCCTCATCGCCCGCGGCGCGTCCACCCGTCAGGTCGCCCGCACCCTGGGCATCGCTCCGAAAACGGCGGGCACC
The DNA here is from genome assembly GCF_040630175.1 of Nocardia sp. NPDC005825. Lineage (NCBI taxonomy): Bacteria > Bacillati > Actinomycetota > Actinomycetes > Mycobacteriales > Nocardiaceae > Nocardia > Nocardia sp. NPDC005825. Next base: position 349,894 of record NZ_JBEXXC010000008.1, on the reverse strand, counting down.
CACATCGAACGCATCTACACCAAAACCGGCTCGTCGACCCGCTCGACCGTCACCCTCTACGCCGTCCAGCACGGTCTGCTCGACACCCTGACCGCCGATTCGTAGGGAGAACGCCCGACGACACCCGGCTTCACCGCGCCTACCGTCAGGTCAGAACCCACACCGGAGGTGATCCCCATGCTCGACCTGGCCTCGCGACTCACCGGCCTGCCCGAACACACCGGCCAGGCGCCCTGGCCCGGCCACGAATACGTCAAGGGCTGGGGCGTTTTCGGCCTCCCCTTCGACAGCGGCCATGTGCTGGCGCTGCGCGTCTTCCCCGAAAACGACTTCGGCCCGTACAAATCCGTCTGGCATCGCGACCCCGAAGGCCGCTGGTCGATCTTCGTGGACGGCGACCGCCTGGATCACGCGTGCCCGCGCTACTACGGTCCCGCCTGCGAACGCACCGGACTCGCGTCGGTCTGCGCCGACTGGACGGGCCCGACCTCCCTGCACGTCACCGTCGACAACCCGGCCCTGGACTGGACGCTGACCGTGACGGAGACCCCGGCCCTGCGCGCCCTCAACGCCGTCGGCGGCCATATGCCCCTCGCCACCTGGCGCTCCCGCGCCCTCGTTCGCTCACGCGAAATGATGGCCACGGCACTGGGTCTGGGGCATCTGGAGATGGCGGGCACCATGCCCAGCGGCCACACCGGTCTCCTCATGCCCGAACGCATGTACCTGGTCACCGACTCCACCGCGGTCCTCGACGGTCACGACCTCGGTCGGCCCGCCCACCTGGAGGCCAACCCTCAGATCGGGGACGTCACCCTGCCCGCCCGCGGTGTGGTGGCGATCGGCCAGGCGATGTGGCAGATCCTGGACGACGTGGACTGACGCGTCAGCGCACGCTGGGCTCCACCCAGCGGCGCAGCGCGTCGATGGTGGTCTCCGGTGACGTGTTGAAGCAGAACCGAATTCCGGGCACCTCATCGGCCAGGGTGTTCACCAGCCGCTCGAACAGCAGCGTGTGCTCGCCCGCCATCCGGACCCCCGCGCCGATCATGGCCGCCCGGAACTTCTGCCCCGCAATGCGCTCGCGCAGCGCCGCTTCCGCCGCGTCGGGGTCGGCGGGCAGCTGACACGACACCAGATCGAACCCGGCCTCGCGCAATGCGGCCTCCCCGGCCGCGATCCGCGCGGTCAGCATCTCCTCGGTCAGCTGTGGATAGTTGCTGTAATCCACAGCGCTGGGATGCAATCCGACCGACAGTACGGTCGAGCCGTTCGGGTGCTGCTGGTTCACGAGGTCCTCCGAGCCGGTTGTCGTCATGGACGGTACAAGCGCGCGACGTCGCCGGATCTTCCCGAACCGACAACCGGCTCCGAGCACCCGAAGGCGCCCGGAGCCGGAGGTATTCACAGGGTGCTGCGTTGCTGGATGAGGCCGCCCGGTTCGAGTTCCACCACGGTGTCGATCCCGATCCCGCGCAGGAACGGGTAGTCGTGGCTGACCACCAGGATCGCGCCGCGATAGTCGGCCAGCGCTTCGGTCAGCTGCTCGACGCTGGTGATATCGAGATTGTTGGTCGGCTCGTCCAGAATCAGCAGCTGAGCCGGCGGATCGGCGAACAACAGGCGGGCCAGCGACACCCGGAAGCGTTCACCGCCCGACAGCGTCGAGACCGGACGTTCCACACTGCTGCCGCGTAACAGCAAGCGAGCCAGATGATTACGGATCACCGCCGGGGTCGCCGTGGGCGCCGCGGCGTGCACGTTGTCGAGCGCGCTGGCCTCCTCGTCGAGGTTGTCCAAACGCTGCGGCAGATACCCCACCCGCTCGGTGAACAGAGTGCCCCGGTCCGGATCGCGGCCCGTGAGCAGGCTCTCGATCAGCGTCGATTTACCGGAGCCATTGGGGCCGACCAGCGCTACGCGTTCCGGGCCCTGAATGACGACCCGCCGATCACCGTCGCTCAGTTCCGCGATCCGGCGGCTGCGCGGCACATCCGGATCCGGAAGGTCGAGGTGGATGTGCTCCTCACGGCGGACCCGGGACGAGGCGTCGTCCAGTAGCTGTTGCGCGGCTTGGAGTTTCGCGTCCAGTGTGGTGCGCATGGCTCCCGCCGAACCTTGGGCCCGGCTGGCCCGGTTGCCCGCGAGAATCCGTGGAATTCCTCCGTCCCGCTGGGTCGCGCGGGCGGTGCGCTCGCGGCGGGCGAGCTTGGTCTCGGCCTCGATCCGCTGCCGCTTCTCGACCTTCACGGCCTGTTCGGCGGTGCGGGCGGCCTGGACGGCCGCGGCCTGCTCCTGTTCGACGTACGCTTTCCAGGCGCTGTACGGCCCGCCGAAGACGTCCAGTTCCGCGCCGCGCAGCTCCGCGGTGGCGTCCATCCGTTCGAGCAGTTCGAGGTCATGACTGACCACGATCAGGGTTCCGGGCCAGGAATCCACGAATTCGGCCAGCTTGGAGCGGGTTTCGCGATCGAGGTTGTTGGTCGGTTCGTCGAGCAGGGTGATGGGGGTGCGCTGGACCCGCAGGCCGGTGATCGCGACCAGGACGGCCTCGCCGCCCGAGATCTCGCCGACCCTTCTGTTCAGATCGGCCGCGCTGAAACCGATTTCGTGGAGGGCCTCGTCGGCGCGGGCTTCGATGTCCCAGTCGTCGCCGATCGTCTCGAAATGCTCGTCGCTCGTCTCGCCGGACTCGATCGCGCGCAATGCCGCGAGTGTGCCCGCGATACCGAGCAATTGGGCGATCGTCGCGTCACGGCCGAGGGTGAGACTCTGGGGGAGATACCCGACCGCGCCGGTGGTTTCGACCCGCCCCGCCGTCGGGGTCAGGATTCCGGCGATCAGCCGCAACAGCGTTGATTTCCCCGCGCCGTTGCGGCCGACCAAACCGGTGCGCCCGGTGCCGAGGGTGCCATTGAGCCCGGACAGCGCGATGCTGCCGTCGGGCCATTCGAAGGACAGATTCCGCAGGGTGACGGCGGAAGACATGGATGTGGACATGGGTTGTCGACTCTTTCCTGCTCGCGAACGAGCGGCCGGACGTGATTGGGGAACGTCTCGGAGCCGGGCGAAGGCCAGGAACGCTCGGCCCGTGGGGCCGAGCGACAGGTGGGTGAGAAAGCGCCGCCTTCGACCGGGCGGCTAGATTCTGTCGACTTCCTCGATGAGCACGGGACCACCCTAGCAGCGACGTACACCTTCGGTCCGTCGTCAGCCGAGGTGGGCGAGCTTGACGCTGTTGAGGATGAATCGGACCGTGTGGATGCGGTCGCCCGCGATATCGAGGGAGACGGCCATGGCCGGTCTGCCATCGGATGTGATGATCGCTCCCGGACCCGCATTGACGAGGGCGGGACGCACTGTGAGGTCGGTCGGCCAGGCCCAGGTGACCGAGCACAGGTAGCCGGCGACCGGGAGCATGCCGCGGATCGGCTCGCGTGGTGTCTCCGCGGTGCCGTCGGCGTCGGCCCAGAACACCACATCCGGGGCCAGGAGCTGGGTGAGCACCGTGAGATCGCCGCCGAGCGCCGCGGCGAGGAACCGCTCCGTCACCTCCCGATGCTCCCCGAGCGAGGGCCGGTGCCGCGGCCGCCGCGCCTCGACGTATCGCCGTGCGCGATAACCCAATTGCCGTGTCGCCCGCTCCGTCCGGCCGATCATCCCCGCGATCTCCGCATGCTCGAACCCGAAGGCCTCGTGCAGCACGAACACCGCCCGCTCCACCGGATCCAGTGACTCCAACACCACCAGCAGCGCCATCGAAACCGACTCCGCCAGTTCCGAATCCACCTCCGGCCCGGTCAGCAGCGGGTCCGGCAGCCAAGGCCCGACATAGCTCTCCCGCCGCGCAGTGACCTTCCGCATCTGATCGATCGCCAGCCTGCTCACCATCCGGAACAGATAGGCCCGCGGCTCCTCGACCCCCGCCCTATCCGCCCGATCCCACCGCAGCCAGGCCTCCTGCACCACATCCTCCGCATCGGCCCGACTGCCGAGCATCCGATACGCCGCCCCGAACAGCTCCGCCCGCACATCCACGAACTCCACGTCCATGCCCTATCGACGTCCCAACCCCTCGATTCGTCACACGAAACCACGAATCCCCGTGTGACGCGGCCCCTCCGCCATCCGTCTCACCACCATGACCACCACCGAATCCAGCCGCGCCGCGGTCCTCGAACTCCTCCACCACTTCGCCACCGGAGACCTCCCCGCCGCCTTCGCCCTCCTCGCCGACGACTTCGTCTCCCACAACCCCCGGGTCCCCCACGACCCCGCCACCACGGCCCGCCAAGCCTTCATCGACTTCTTCGCCACCCCTGCCGGCCAAGCCCTCGCCACCGCCACCCAACAAGTCCACCGCGTGATCGCCGACGACACCCTGGTAGCTGTCCACACCCGCCTCACGTCCCCCCATCTCCCCGAAACCGCCGTCGTCGATATCCTCCGAGTCCACAACGGCCGCATCGCCGAACACTGGGACGTCGTCCAACCGGTCCCTTCCCCCATACCGCACCCCCACGGAATGTTCTGACCCGCTGCACGAAAAAGGCCCGGTCCTGTCGGACTGGGCCTTTCCTGCGGACCTAAGGGTTGTAGATCTCGACGTAGGCATTTGTCGCCAGCGCGAACACGCCGGGACCCATACCGGTACAACCTGCCGAGATGGTTTGACCGGACGGTGTGAAGGGATAGCTCAGCACCTTGTAGGCCCCGACGGCATACAGCGGGAACGGCCCGCTGGCGTAGAGGCCGACACAGTCGAGATGCAGCACATAGTTGGCGCCGCCATCCGGCCCGCAGACCGCGGACGCGTCGAACACCCCCTTCGTCACGGTGCAGTCCTGCGGCGCGGCCTGCGCGCTACCCGACCCGGCAACCGCCACGAACCCCAAACCCGAAACACTCATGGCCGCAACCGTCGCGGCGATACCCAATGACTTGCCCATGAATCCCCTCGGTTCTGTCGCATGAAGAGCCAGGAGCCGACTCCCGATCGGGCTACCCAACTCGAGGAACCAAACGTCCGCAAACAGCGGGCGGACGTTCCGAAGCGTATCGGGCAGATGCCCAGTTTCGTTTCGGAGGTCACCTTCCGGATCCACGCATCGCCGCATACGCAAAAGAGCCGCAGGTCGATGACCTGCGGCTCTTTGCTTTGTGGAGCTAAGGGGAATCGAACCCCTGACCTTCTCGATGCGAACGAGACGCGCTACCAACTGCGCTATAGCCCCGCGCCAGATCTTCCGATCCGCGCTCGGAGAACATTAGCAGGTGGGGTGGGGAGTCGGCGAATCGGCTGGTTAGGAGGGGTTTCTTGGGGTGGTGGTGTGGGTATGGGCGGGCGTTCCGGGGTGGGGGAGGGGTGCGAGGGGCTGCGCGGGGGGCGTTGGCCAGGGGTGGGCGGGTGCGGTTTGGGGGTGGAGGCGGCTCGGGTGGCGGCGGAGGGCTTGGTGAGGGTGTGCGGTGGAATTCGCGGCGGGGTGGAGGTGGTTCTGGCGCAGGTGATTCCGTGGTTGCCGGGGGTGGGCGGGTGGCGGTTGCTGGATTGTGGGATGAATTCCTGTCCGGCGAACGGAATTTCGAATACGGGGCGGTGTTGATTCATGCTGATATGAGCATTGATCATGTGCTCGGGTTGGGCGCGGGAGCGGAATTCGTTCGACGCGTACAGGAATACTGCGGGCGGGCGTTCGACATACTGCGCGCTATAGGCCGCGATCGGCCCGAATTTCGGGTCAACGGTCAGGCCGGTTCGCTGTAGGAGTCGAGGACTCGTAGGAACAGGTCGATCCGGTACTCGCGGACCGCGGGGTTGTCCGGCTCCAGCAGGCACTGGGCCAGGGTGCCGTCGTGGACGGCCACCAGCGCGCGGCCCAGTGCGGCCGGATCGGGCACTCGCCGGCCATTGCGTCGCATGAGCGCCACGACCACGGGGGTGAGTGCCGCGGCGATCGCCTCCTCGCGCGCCACCATCACCTGCCGCAGATCGGGATTGCGCAGCGCGTGCGCGGTGAACTCCGAGGTGATCCGAAACCACTTGTCGTCCACCGGAACCGCGGTGAGGACCTGTTCCACCGCGCGCCGCGGATCGTTCGCCACCGAGCCGGGCGCGTCCAGCACCGCCGCGGCCTCGGCCAGCATCAGCGCCGACCGCTGCTCCCACATGGCGAGGAACAGCTCCTCCAGTGAGGTGAAGTTCGAGTAGAACGCGCCTCGGGTGAACCCGGCCCGCTCGCACACCTGCTCGACCGAGCACCGGCCGAAACCCTCCTCGGCGAACGCCTCGAACGCCGCGTCCAGCAGCCGCTGCCGGGTCTCGGCCCGCCGCGGCCGGACGCCGTTCCCGCCACCCCGGACGGTCGCGCTGCCCTGCCCGGATTCGTCATCGGCCCTGCTCACGACCGTATCCTAGCCGGTCCGCCGTACTGGACCGGCGACCGTGACGCCGTCGGCGGCTCAGTGCAGACCCGCGGCGCGGGCGGCATCCCGCAACACCTGCTCCAGCATCGCGGGGGTGAGCCGGCCGGTGAAGGTGTTCTGCTGGGACGGGTGATAGGCGCCGAACAGGTGGATCGGGGACCGGCCGGGAGCCACGCCGTCCAGCTCGACATGCGCGCCGTGCCCGAACCGCGGCTTGGGTTTGGGCACCGCCCAGCCGGATTCGGACAGCGCGGGCAGCAGCGCCTGCCAGCCCCAGCCGCCGAGGACCACGATCGCGCGCAAGGTCGGCGCGAGCAGCGTCAATTCGGTGGTGAGCCAGCGGCGGCAGGTATCGCGTTCCAGCGGCGTGGGCTTGTTGTCGGGCGGCGCGCAGTGCACCGGCGCGGTCACGCGAGTTCCCAGCAAACGCAGGCCGTCGTCGGCGGAGACACTGGTCGGCTGATTGGTCAGGCCGACCGCGTGCATGGCCGCGATGAGCACATCGCCGCTGCGGTCACCGGTGAACATGCGGCCGGTGCGATTGCCGCCGTGCGCCGCGGGCGCCAGCCCCACCAGCAGCAGCCGGGCATCGGCCGGACCGAGCCCGGGAACCGGCTTGCCCCAGTAATTCTCGTCACTGAACGCGGCCCGTTTCTCGCGGGCGACCTGTTCGCGCCAGGCCACCAGTCGCGGGCAGGCGCGACAGGCGGTCAGTTCCGCATCGAGCTGGGCAATTGTGCGGCACACCAGGCGACTCAACCACATTCCGGCCCGTACCGTGCGGCTGGGCGTCGGCACGGCGGACCGGGCATACTGAGCGCCGTTAGCCGAGAGTTAGCGACCCAGGAAGGGAACCGGGCGTGCAATGAGTGATCTCGTCGAACTCGGCACCGCCGCCGACGCGGCGCAGAGCGCGGGAAACCTGATGGGAGTGTTCGCATTCGGAGTGTCGGGCGCGCTGCTCGCGGTGCGCCGCCGCTTCGATGTGATCGGCATCGCAGCGCTGGCGGTGGCCACCGCGACCGGCGGCGGCGTCATCCGGGATCTGGTGATCGGCCGCACCCCGCCGCTGGCCTTCGTCGACATCTCGTACGCCGGGACCGCGCTGCTCGCGGCGGTGCTCATCTTCTTCTGGCATCCGCCGGTCCGCCTGGTCCGCACCCCGCTGTACGTGGCCGACGCGATCGGCCTCGGCATCTTCTGTGTGACCGGGACGGTCACCGCATTCCAGCACGGCATGTCAGCCACCTCGGCGGCCGCGCTCGGCCTGGTGACCGCGGTCGGCGGCGGTGTGATCCGCGATGTGCTGGCCGGGGTCACACCGAGCGTGCTGAGTGACGGAGAACTCTATGCCGTCCCCGCTCTGCTCGGATCCGCGGTGACGGCGACCCTGCTGCACTACGGCCAATACACCTACTGGACAGGCGGTTTGGCAGGTGCGGGCGCCGTCACCCTGCGCCTGATCGCGCTGAAACGGCACTGGCACGCGCCCATGGCCCGCCCGCACCGCCGTCGCGAGGACGACCCCACCGCCCGGTGAGACGAGCGCCGCTGTCGTGTCTCCCGGCACGGTCCCCGGCGATTGATAGCATGGCGAAGGCTTGGCCGACCGGCTGTGAATCACACCTCGAGAGAGTTCCTTCCAATGCAGTTCGAGATCGTCGAGCGGGACGAGACCTGGGTCGCCGGTTTACCGGTGCGCAGTCCCAAACGCGCCCTCGGTGAACTGCGTGATCACGACCTCGAGGTGGCCTGGGCCGCGGTCCTGCACCAGGATCTGGGCGGCCCGCTGGCCTCCGCCTACACCGACTACGCGGCCGAGCTGGGCACCTACAACACCCAGATCGTCGGCTACCAGTGCTCCTCCCTCGACGAGGTGACCCGTGGCCATCTGGTGGCCCGCCTGCCGCGCGGCACCTACGCCCGTTTCTCCTCGATCGGCAATTTCCCGCAGGTGATGACCGACCTGTGGACGCAGATCGCCTACGCCGAGGAGCACAACCAGATCAAGCGCATTCACACCGGTGATTTCGAGACCTACCCGCACGCCTACAAGATCGATCTGTACCTGGCGGTCGAGCCGTCATGACCTATTCGATCGTGGTCCGCCCCGGCGGTGTGTACGGCGGCCTGGTGGTTCCCCGGGTGCGCCCCAGCTTCAAGGTCTCCAACAGCGAGCTCATCGAGTTCCTGCGCGACCGCCTGCGTGACCGCGACGCCACCCAGCGCCCCCTGGCCACGGTCTACGTCCCCGACCCCGCCGGCAACTACAACGTCCTGGTCTCCTACGAATACCCCGGCCCCGACGACGCCCCCACCGGCGACATCCTCATTCGCGTCCCCAAGGGCGTCTACGCCCGCTTCAGCCCCAACGGCGACTACCACGACCCGGCCGAGGACGTCTGGGCCCAGGTCGACGACGCCACCGCCTCCGCCGAGATCACCCGCGCCTACCGCGAGGAGATCGAGATCTGGCACGGCCCGGCCGAACTGGAGCTCTTCATCTCCATCCTGGTGTGATAGCCAAATATTAACTGATTGAGAACCAACCGGTCTTGTCGACAGTTTTCATGACTGATAGCAATGGTTTGACCTGGGTGGATTTCTTTACGCACATTCGGGTTTCGGAGGATTTGCCGGACGCCTGGACAATTTCTGCGCCCTGACGGATACTCCCCTAGGTGCCAACGCCGAGCGCGGTGGAAACACAACCGTGTCCGATGGCACTCGGGAGTAAGCAACGGAGTAGGAACAGTATGGCTGTCGAAGCACTCGCGGCCGTCCCGGCGGAAGGCTCCGATGCGGGCCAGATGCGCTTTCGGGACTCGCGGTCCGGCCACGTCTTCGTCGTGGGCACCCCTCAGGCTGACGGTGCTCTGTGGCAGGGATTCATGGACGGCGCACTGGCGGCCTACCGTCGTTACGACGTGGAAGTGGCCCTCGAGTACGACCGGGTGATCAATGGGAGGTCGACCGCGATGTTCATCGCCGGAGTCGACGAGAGTGGGCGCGTGGTCGGTGGTCTGCGGGTTCAAGGTCCGTACTCCCACGCCGACGAGTCCCACGCTGTGGCGACCGAATGGCGAGGTCAGCGTGGTGAACACGCGCTGCGGAGGATGATCGCCGATCGATCCGGGGGCGGTGTGGTGGAACTGAAGGCGGGCTGGGTGGCCCACGATGCCGAACATCGGAGAGCGGTCCGCGAGGCCGTCGCCCGTTGCATCGTGCACGCCACGAACCTGATGGGCGTGCGCTACGGGTTTCTGACCGCAGACCGCGATGTGGCGCCGCAGTGGGCGGTCAGCGGAGGTAAACCGGCCTGGTGGATCCCCTCGGCGCCGTACCCCGACGAGCGGTACCGGACGGTGTCGCTCTGGTGGGACATGAAGGGCTACCGCTCCCTCGCCGACGTGAATCAGCGTGAACTGATTGACGTCGAGCACGAGGAATTAGCCCGGTTCCCACCGATCTTCCCGGCCCAGCGAGGGCCGGTCGAGGGGTCGGCCTGACGAATGAGCATCGAGGAATCCGCGACCGGGGCGTACCGGCCGCTACTGTTGGATGAATCCGATCCGGCTGATGCCGTGCGGATTTCGGAACTCCGAGCCGATAATCGAATCGAATTCACCGATTTGCGCGATCTACTGCGTGGCGAATTCGCCCATTTGCCGTCACCGCCGGAATTGTCGGAAGGCCCGGAAGCTGATCGCTGGGTCTATTATCCGTGGCGTAGCGCTGTGATTGCGCTGCCGGGCGCGGAAATCATGCGAGCGGTTCGATTGGATCGCAATCGAAACAAGATCACTCGCGTCGAACAGGAAATTCTGGCGCAGCAGACAATTGGAATCGTCGGACAGAGCGTCGGGCACACCATCGCCTACACCCTGGCCATGGAGGGCATCTGCGGGCGTCTGAGGCTGGCCGACTTCGACGCCGTCGAGCTCACCAATCTGAATCGCCTGCCGGGCGGCCTGTTCGATCTCGGCGTCAACAAGGCCGTGGTCGCGGCCCGGCGTATCGCAGAACTCGACCCCTACCTCCCGGTCGAGGTATTCGCGGAGGGTGTCCACGACGACAATATGGACGCCTTTCTCGACGGTCTGTCGATCGTCGTCGAGGAGTGCGATTCCCTGGACGTCAAACTCGCCGTCCGTGAGGCCGCGCGGCGGCACCGGCTGCCGCTGCTGATGGAGACCAGCGACCGCGGCCTGCTCGATGTGGAGCGCTTCGACCTGGAACCGGATCGCCGCCCCTTCCACGGCGTGCTCGGCGACTTCGGCGCGGCGCAACTCCGCGGCCTGTCGCCGAAGGAGAAGGCGCCGTTCGTCATTCGCATCCTGGACGCCGCGGGGCTGTCCGACCGAACCGCCGCCAGCATGGTGGAGATCGGCGAAACCCTGGCCAGCTGGCCGCAATTGGCGGGTGACGTGCAGCTGGGCGGCGCTACGGTGGCGGCGGCCGTCCGGCGTATCGGGCTCGGTGTGAAACTGCCCTCGGGCCGTACCCGGGTCGACGTGGGAAGGCAGCTCGACGAAATCGCCGAACCTGTTCCGGCCGGACACCCGGTGTGGCCGCCGGATCCGGCGCCCGAGCCGGTTCCGGCCGAGGTGGCCGCGGTGGTGCTCCATTACGCCCAACTCGCCCCTTCGGGCGGCAATGCCCAGCCCTGGACGCTCGGCGCCGATGCCGGGATCGTGACGATCGCCTTGGATCCGGGCCGGAGTTCGGCCATCGACATCGGATTCCGCGGCAGTGCGCTGGCAGTCGGCGCGGCGTTGTACAACGCGCGTGTGGCCGCGGCACACCACGGTGTGCTCGGTGATAGCGAACTCCGCGCGGACGGCCCCGGTGTCCTGACCGCGACGCTGCGTCTGGGCGATTCAACCGATTCGGTCCTGGCCCGCGACTATGCCGCCTTGGCCATCCGGCACACCAATAGGAAGCCCGGGGTATCGGAGTCCGCCGATCCCGCGATCATGTCCGCGCTGGCCGAGGTGGCGGCCGCGGCCGGTGGCGGGCTGCGTTATGTCACAGCCCGGGCTGGTATCGAGTCCGCCGCTGACCTCCTCGGGAGTTCGGACCGCGCGCGATTCCTGACGCCGCGGATCCACGAGGAGATGCTGGCGGAATTGCGCGGACCAGCGGACGACCTGCTTACCGGTCTGGACCTGCGGAGCATGGAGTTGGGGCCCGACGAGAACATCGCGTTCGAGGTCGGCGGGCGGCCCGACGTCGTCGGGCTGCTGCGCGAGTGGTCGGCGGGGACAGGGCTCGGGGCATACACCTCGGACCGCGTGCTCGCGAGCGCGGCGATCGCGGTGGTGACCTTCCCGACTCCGGCCCCCGAGACGTCGGATCTGATCGCCTACGCCCGGGCCGGTGAGGTGCTGCAACGCGTGTGGATCGAGGCGGAACGGCGCGGACTGGCGGTGCAGCCGGTGTCCCCGGTGTTCCTGTTCGCTCGACAGTCCGCAGAACTGTACGCGGTTTCCCCGGGGTTCGCCGATACACTGACCTCACTCCAGGGCAGCTTCCTGGACCTGTTGGGAGTGCCTGAACAAGAAACGGTGGCATTGGTGCTTCGCTTGAGTCACGCGCCGAGAGCTTCGGTTCGTAGCAGGCGGCTGCCGATACCGGGCGCGCACGCCCACAGCTGAACGCGATCGGAGACAAGGTGCCTCGGCGGACACTCGACTCACTGGTGACCCAGGTCGCCTCGGAGTTGATGGGGGTCGATGCCACCACCATGGTGGCGGCCAGCGAGCGCGTGCTGTCCTGGCTGATCGAGCATTTCGATGTCGATACCAGCTTTCTGCGGCATACCGACCGGGAGCGGCGGGCCTCGATCCTGATCGCGGAATGGCCGCCGCGGCCGGTGGTGCCGGACCCCGATCCGCTGCAGGTCACCTACTTCGACAGCTCCGATTCGGTCTTCTCGGCCCTGGAGCACGCCATCGAGCCGATGGTGGTGCGGCCTGGCCCGCAATATGACGACTACCAGCAGACGATTCGCCAGTCGACCGGTGTCGCGGCGGTGTCGGTGGCGGCGGTGCCGCTGGTCTCGCGCGGCGAGCCGACCGGTGTGCTGGGCTTCGTGAAAGAGGGCGATCGCGAGTGGAGCACGCGCGAGCTCAATGTGCTCAAGGCGATCGCCGCCCTGTTCGCCCAGTTGCAGGCCCGCGTCGTGGCGGAGGAACGGCTCCGCTATATCGCCATGCACGACGATCTGACCGGTCTGGTGAACCGGCGCGCGCTGCTCGAGCACATGGAGGACCGGCTGCGGGCCGGTAATGCCGGCCCGGTGGCGACCTTCTTCCTGGATTTGGACCGGCTCAAGGCGCTCAACGACTTCCTCGGACACACCGCGGGCGACAATTTCATCCGCTCGCTCTCGACCCGGTTGCGCGAGAACCTCGACCCCGCCGACATGATCGCCCGCCTCGGTGGCGACGAGTTCGTGATCGTGCCCGCGAAGCCGATGGACGCGGAGTCGGCCGGGGTGGAGGCGGCTCGGATTCAGCAGCTGATCGGGCGGCGTGTGACGGTCGGAGAGGAGACTGTCAGTCGCGGGGCGAGTGTGGGTGTGGCGCTGGGGATTCCAGGGGAGACGACGGTTTCCGACGTGCTGCGGCGGGCCGATCATGCCCTGTTGTCGGCGAAGTCGAGCGGTGGAAATGGCGTGGCTGTCTTCACCGATGCCATGCGGGCGCAGTTCGAGTTGCAGGACGATGTCGAGCTGAATCTGCGCAGTGCGGTGTCGGACGGGTCTCTGGTGCTGCACTATCAGCCCGAGGTGGATCTGCGGACCGGGCGGGTTGTCGCGCTGGAGGCTTTGGTGCGGTGGCAGCATCCGACCAGGGGTTTGTTGCCGCCGGGGGCGTTCGTCGGGGTCGCGGAGGCCACGAATCTGGCGGGGGAGCTGGGGCGGTGGGTGATCCGCACGGCCAGTGAGCAGTTCGCGTTGTGGCGGCGGCGGGGTCTGGCGTCGAATGTGGTGATCCGGATCAATGTGTCTCCGGTGCAGCTGGTTTCGCTGGACTTCGTGGAGACCATGGAGGGGATTCTGCGGCGGTACGGGATCGACGGGTCGTCGGTGTGCCTGGAGATCACCGAACACGTTGTGGTGCAGGATCTCGCGCGCACACAGGTGACATTGCGCGGGCTCAAGCGGATGGGCGTGCAGATCGCGATCGACGACTTCGGAACGGGGTATTCGTCGCTGTCGCATCTGAAGGCGCTGCCGGTGGACGCGGTGAAGATCGACCGCGGGTTCGTGCAGCGGCTGGGCGCCAGCGCGGACGATCTGGCGATCGTGAAATCGATTGTGGGGCTTGCGGGTTCGTTCGGTCTCGGCGTGGTCGGCGAGGGGGTGGAGACCACGGTGGCGGCGCGCACGCTGGTGGCGCTGGGTTGTTACCGGGCGCAGGGCTTCCTGATCGCGCGGCCGATGCCGGCCGAGGAGGTCGAGGAGCATCTGGCGGCGGGCCGGATCGCGCTGGATCTGGATCTGCCCGGTACCAGCCGGTCGGTCCTGCCCGGACCGTCCTGACCTGCCCGGAAATAATCCGAACCCCCGGAAAATCGGGGCGAAACCGGTACTCGTCCGACTCGCGAACACTATTGTTCGTGATGTAGCGTGCGGTTCTGACAGGGCTGTCGAAGTAAGGGATGGATCGGCGTGCGTGATCGTGGCCTGAGCGGCAAGAAGACTTTGATTACCGGCGCGGCGAGCGGCATCGGCCGGGCCACGGCGCTGGCGGCGGCCCGCAAGGGCGCCCGATTGGTGCTCACCGACGTGAACGTCGAGGGGCTGGACGCCACCGTCGAATCCATCCGTTCCGGCGGCGGCACCGTGGAGGTCGCCACCGCCCTCGACATCAGCGACTACGAGGCCGTCACCGCCTTCGCGGAGAAGGTGCACGAGCAGCTCGGCTCGCTCGACGTGGTGATGAACATCGCGGGCGTCTCCACCTGGGGCACCGTCGAGAACCTCGAGCACAAGCACTGGAAGCGCATGGTGGATGTGAACCTCATGGGTCCCATCCACGTGATCGAGAACTTCGTGCCGCCCATGGTCGAGGCCGGGCGGGGCGGGGCGCTGGTCAACGTGTCCTCCGCGGCCGGTCTGCTCGCGCTGCCATGGCACGCCGCGTACAGCGCCAGCAAGTTCGGTCTGCGCGGCGTCTCGGAGGTGCTGCGCTTCGATCTGGCCCGCCACGACATCAATGTCCACCTGGTGGTGCCGGGCGCGGTCGACACCCCGCTGGTGCAGACCGTGGACATCGTCGGCGTCGACCGCGACGACCCGCGAATCCAGGCCTGGATCAAGCGCTTCCGCCGCCACGCCAAGTCCCCGGACGAGGTGGCCCAGACGATCCTGCGCGGCGTGGAGAAGGGCACCTACCTGATCCACACCCAGTTCGACATCCGCTTCGGCTACTGGTGGGCCCGCAAGTTCGCCTGGCCGTACGAGTTCGTCATGCACCGCGCCAACGACCTGTTCACCACGTTCCTGCCGCGGGAGCGGGTCGCCGATCGGCCGCGGGCGGGCGCGACGGACTGAACGACAGGGTCAGGCGGGGTCGGCGGTCGGCTCGCAGACTCCGGGTTTGGTGCAGTTCTCGGCCGCGTGCGTGTCGAGCACCCGTGCGCCCGGGCCCTCGTCGCCCAGGTGGTCGTGGGCGTTGAAGATCTTGCACACGCCCAGCGACAGGCATCCGCAGCCGATGCATCCGGTGAGGTTGTCGCGCAGCCGCACCAGCTGTTCGATCCGGTCGTCGAGGTCGGCGCGCCATGCGGTGGACAGGGTCTCCCAGTCGCGGCGGCTGGGATTGCGCCCGTCGGGGAGGTTGTCGAGGGCGTGGCGGATCTCGGCGAGCGGAATGCCGACCCGCTGGGAGATGCGGATGAAGGCGACCCGGCGCAGGGTCTCGCGGGAGTAGCGGCGCTGGTTGCCGCTGGTCCGGCGGGCGCTGATCAGCCCTTCTCGTTCGTAGAAGTGCAAGGCGGACACCGAAACTCCGGCTCGCTGGGCGAGCTGACCGGGGGTCAGCTCCTTCGCCTGCCACGACGCGGTCTGCATTCCTGAACATTACTCCAGGTTTCCGGCCGTGGCGACCCGGCGACCGGAGGATTCACCGGGGCGACTCGAGGTTTTCCCGGGTGCGAATTGCATGCCATCCGTGCCGCGGGCAACTACCGTCGTGTCATGGGAACAAAGGCCGCACCCACGGCGCGACCGTTTTCCGTGACCTCGGAGGTCGGCGCACTGCGCACGGTGCTGTTGCACCGCCCGGGCGACGAGCTGCGCAGGCTCACCCCGCGCAACAACGATCAGCTGTTGTTCGACGCCATTCCCTGGGTGGAGCGCGCCCAGCAGGAGCACGACATCTTCGCCGACGTGCTGCGCGGCCGAGGGGTCGAGGTGCTGCTGCTGGCCGATGTGCTCACCGAGACCATCCAGGGCAGCGGCGCCGCCCGGATCCAGGGCATTTCCGGGGCCGTGGACGCCCGCCGGCTCGGTCACGTGCTGGCCGACGAGCTGGCCGCCCACCTGCGCCGGGTGCCCGCCCCGGAGCTGGCGCAGATCCTCATGTCCGGCATGACATTCGACGAGCTGCCGTTCGCTCAGGACGCCACCTCGCTGGTGCGCCGCATGCATCACGGCCACGATTTCGTCATCGATCCGCTGCCGAACCTGCTGTTCACCCGGGACTCGTCGTTCTGGATCGGCCCGCGCGTGGCGATCACCTCGCTGGCGCTGCCCGCCCGGGCCCGCGAAACCTCGCTCACCGACCTGATTTACGCCTTCCACCCCCGTTTCCTGGGTGTGCGCCGGGCCTACGAATCGCATACCGCCCCCATCGAGGGCGGCGACGTGCTGCTGTTGTCCCCGGGCGTGGTGGCGGTCGGGGTGGGTGAACGGACCTCCGCCGCGGGCGCGGAAGCGTTGGCGCGCAGTCTCTTCGAGGATGATCTGGCCCACACCGTGCTCGTCGTGCCGATCGCCCAGACCCGTGCGACCATGCATCTCGACACGGTCTGCACCATGGTCGACGTCGACGCGGTGGTCATGTATCCGGCGATCCAGGACGAGTTGTGCGCCTTCACTATTCGCAGGGAGGAGGGTGGCGTGAGCATCTCCGGCCCCGACCCCTTCCTGCGGGTGGCGGCCGAGGCCATGGGCATCGGCAAGCTGCGGGTGGTCGACACCGGCCTGGACGGCGTCACCGCCGAACGGGAGCAGTGGGACGACGGCAACAACACCCTGGCCCTGGCCCCCGGCGTGGTGGTGGCCTACGAACGCAACGAGAACACCAATGCGCGGCTCGAAGACGCCGGAATCGAGGTGCTGCGCATCCCCGGCTCCGAGCTGGGTTCCGGCCGTGGCGGTCCGCGCTGCCTGTCCTGCCCGTTGTCGCGTGACGAGGTGTGATGAAGCCATGCTGGACATCCCGGTCGACCACCACTCGACAGTCCCGCCGTATGAGCAACTGCGCCAGGGCATCATCGCCCGGGTGCGCTCCGGTGAGCTCGCCGCCGGCACCAAGATTCCCACGGTCCGGGCGCTGGCGGCGACGCTGAAACTGGCCCCCAATACGGTGGCGCGCGCCTACCGCGAGCTGGAGCAGGACGGCATGCTCGAAACCCGCGGGCGGCTGGGCTCTTTCATCGCGTCCTCGGGTGACCCGACCCGCGACCTGGCGGGCCGCGCGGCCACCGAGTACGTGGCGGTGATCAGGCGATTGGGCCTGGACGACGAGGCCGCCGAGCGCTACCTGCACGCGGCCTTGGGCGAAACCGAAACCACGCCTTGATCCTCGGCCCCGCGACCTGACGCCGGTCCTACCTCCAGCTGGGCAGCCACAGGTGGTCGTGCCAGTTGCCGGGTGTGATCGGCATGCCGGTCAGGATCGGCCACAGCCAGATGAAGTTGGCGATGACCAGCGCCAGGTACAGGCACACCAGCAGCAGCCCCAGCCCCTGTCGTTCGCTGGGCGGGGTGAACATCTGCCAGCCCGGCGCGCCCGAGAGCCGCCGTCCGCTGGGCGGCGCGTGCCCGAGGATGTCGCCGAGCGCCAGCGCCACGCCCATGGCCAGGAACGGGGCCAGCGGCACCGCGTAGAAGAAGTACATCTGCCGGTCCAGGTCCAGGAACCAGGGCAGGATCCCCGCGCCGTAGCCGACCAGGACGGCGGCGTAGCGCCAGTCGCGCCGCACGATGCTGCGCCACAGCGCCCAGCCCAGCATGGGGAAGGCCAACCACCACAGGGCGGGCGTGCCGATCGCCATGACGGCCTTGACGCAGGCGGCCTGCCCGCAGCCGCTCACATTGGTGTCGGCGTAGTAGTAGAGCATCGGCCGCAGGCCCATGGGCCAGGTCCACGGCTTGGATTCCCACGGATGGTGATTGCCCGCCGAGTTGGTGAGCTCCTTGTGGAAGTTCAGAACCTCGCCGCCGTAGTACCAGAGCCCGCGCAACGCGCTCGGCACCCACGAGAAGTCCCCGCCGCGACCGACCTTGGAGCCGACCGCGTACCGGTCGTAGCTGGTCTCGGCGGCGAACCAGCCCCAGAAGGACATGAGGTAGACGAACACCGGCACGACCATCAGCGCGTAGATCGTGGGCCCGAGGTCGCGTCGGGCGACGCCCTCCCACGGCTTCTTCACCCGATACCCGCGCCGTGCGGACAGGTCGAACGCCAGTGACAGCGCCGCGAATCCGACGATCCAGTACGCGCCGGACCATTTGGTGCCGCAGGCCAGGCCGAGCATGAGGCCCGCGCCGAACCGCCACCAGCGCACGCCGAAGCGCGGCCCGTATTCGGTGTCGTCGATGCGTCCTTGGGCGGAGACCAGCGCGATGCGGGTGCGGATGTCGTCGCGGTCCACCACCAGGCAGCCGAAGGCCGCGGTGACGAACAGCGCCTGGAAGATGTCGAGCATGCCGATGCGGGAGGACACGAAGGTGAGTCCGTCGCAGATCAGCAGGATGCCGGCGAACGCGCCGATCAGGGTGGATCGCGTCATCCGCCGCACGATGCGGATCACCAGCAGCACCAGCAGGGTTCCGGAGACGGCGGCCATGAACCGCCAGCCCCACGGCCCGTATCCGAAGATCGCCTCGCCGAGCGCGATCATCTGCTTGCCGACCGGCGGGTGCACCACCAGCCCGTAGCCGGGGTTGTCCTCGACGCCGCCGTTGGTGAGCACCTGCCACCCTTGCGGCGCGTAGTGCTTCTCGTCGAAGACCGGTGTGTGCAGGTCGGTCGGATAGTTCAGCAGCAGGAACCGGGTGATGCCGGCGATCGCGGTGAGGAACAGCGTGACCACCCAGCCCCGCGCCCAGTCCGTGGGCCCGAAATCGGGTGAGGGCACCAGCGGAGCGGGACTCGACAGCGCCGCCGTCTCCGCCTGAACCGCTGACGGTCGCACGTCGGTTACCTGGGTCACGCCGTCGATCGTAAGCGGTCGCGCCGTCCGAGTCGCCCTCCGGTGAGCCGCCGCGGGTTCGGCCGTGCCCCCGGCACTCGGTCGCGCGCCCGCGCCGGTAGGTTCGGTTCGGCACGTTCCGGATCGAGTCGGCACCGACGCGACGGTCCGCGTGCAGACCGCGAACGGCACTCAGCCGTGCGCTGCGGGCGCGGAGAGGCGGAATGGAATGAGCGGCGAGCCCGGTGTGCTCGGTCGGCTGGTCCTGGCGGCGACACCGATGGGGGATATCGGCGACGCGTCACAGCGGTTGCGGGACGGGCTGTCGTCGGCGGACATCGTGGCCGCGGAGGACACGCGGCGGACGCGGTCGCTCGCCAAGGCCCTCGACGTCGAGATCTCCGGCCGGGTGGTGAGCTTCTACGACCATGTGGAGACCGCGCGCATCCCGATGCTGCTCGAGGAGATCCGGTCCGGGAAGACGGTGCTGCTGGTCACCGACGCGGGCATGCCGTCGGTGAGCGATCCCGGTTATCGGATGGTGTCGGCGTGCGTGGAGCACGGTCTGCCGATCACCTGTCTGCCGGGTCCGTCGGCGGTGACGACCGCGCTGGCCTTGTCCGGACTGCCCGTCGAACGCTT
The DNA here is from genome assembly GCF_040630175.1 of Nocardia sp. NPDC005825. Classification (NCBI taxonomy): domain Bacteria; kingdom Bacillati; phylum Actinomycetota; class Actinomycetes; order Mycobacteriales; family Nocardiaceae; genus Nocardia; species Nocardia sp. NPDC005825. The sequence goes on along the minus strand of NZ_JBEXXC010000008.1, from coordinate 330,397 downwards.
CTGTTTCGACGGATTCCCGCCCCGCAAGTCCGGGCAGCGCAAGGAGTGGCTGCGCACCTTGACCTCGGAAGCCCGGGCGGTGGTGTTCTTCGAGGCCCCGCATCGGCTGGCCGACTGCCTGGCCGACGCGGTCGAGGTGCTCGGCCCGACGCGGCGCGCCGCGGTCTGCCGGGAGCTGACCAAGACCTACGAGGAGGTCGTGCGCGGCACGCTGGCGGAGCTGGCGGCGTGGGCCGTGGAGGGCGCTCGTGGTGAGATCACCGTGGTTCTCGAAGGCGCACAGCCCGTTTCGGCCGAGCCCGCCGATCTGGTCGGCCAGGTCGAAGCCCTGATCGAGTCGGGGCTGCGGTTGAAGGACGCGTGCGCGGAGGTGTCCGCCGCCACGGGGGCGTCGCGCCGGGAGCTGTACGACGCCGTGCTCGCGGCCCGTTCCGCCGAATAACGGTCGCGGATCTCGCACTCGCCCGCGCCCGGATTGTCTGGCCAGTGTGCCCACTGAAGGGGGTCGGCCGATGTCGCGCCGGGTCCCGCGGCCGCTGTTACAGTGCCCGATCATGGTGCATGAGACGGCCGCTCCGGCAAATGAATTGGTGCTGGAACCGTTCGATTTGAGCGACGATTTCTATCAGCGGCCGCACGACGCGTACGACCTGTTGCGCGGGCGTGGCGCCGCGCATTTCGTCCGCTTCCCGGACGGTGGAACCGGTTGGCTGGTCACCGATTACGAGGCGGCGAAGGCTGTCTTCCTGGATCCGGCTGTCAGCAAGGCACTGAAATCGCCGGGCGCGCAGGCCGCGCTCGGCGGTGATGCCGGGGGCGCGGCCATGTTCGGCGACATGATGCTGTTCTACGACCCGCCGGAGCACACTCGACTGCGTGCGCTGGTGAATCGTGCGTTCAGCGGCCGCGCGGTGCGCGAATTGGCCCCGCGCATCACCGAATTGGCCGATGGCCTGCTGGCCGGGCTGGCCGAGGACGCGGCGGCCGAGCAGGATCTGCTGGACCGCTACGCGTTCCCGCTGCCCATGCTGGTGATCTGCGAGCTGCTGGGTGTGCCCATCGAGGACCGCGACAGCTTCCGCGCCTGGTCCACCACCCTGGTCTCCAATGACGAGACCCCCGAGGCGCGTGGCGCCGCCGTCGGCCAGTTCCTCGGCTACATCGACGGATTGATCCGCGCCAAGCAGGAAGCGCCCGCCGATGACCTGCTGTCCGAACTGATCTCGGCGAGCGAGGACGGCGACCGGCTGTCCCACCGCGAGCTGATCAGCATGGTGTTCCTGCTGTTGATCGCGGGTTTCGAGACCACCGTCAACCTGATCTCCAACGCGGTCGCGATCCTGTTGACCGACAATGGAATCCGAGCCGCGCTGGCCGCCGACCCGGGCCGGATGGGGGATTTCGTGGAAGAAGTGCTCCGCTTCGAATCCCCGGCCAGCGAGGGCACGTTCCGCTACACGACGGCCCCGGTGACCGTCGGCGATATCGAAATCCCTGTCGGCCACAGGGTTCTGGTGTCCATGGCCGCCGCCGACCGTGACCCGTCCCGCTTCGACGACCCGCACCGGATCGACCTGGACCGCGCCGACAAGAACCATCTCGCCTTCGGCTACGGCATCCACCGGTGCGTCGGCGCTCCGCTGGCGCGCATGGAGGGCGGGGTCGCGCTGACCCGCCTGCTCGCCGCCTATCCGGACTTGGTGCTCGCCGCCGACGCCGAATTGTCCTGGCGCAAGTCGCTGATCGTGCGCGGACTCACCGCGCTGCCGGTCCGCCTCCGTCCCTGACCCGGGGTCCACCAGTTGGCGGGACCCATCAGTTTCACCAGCGCCGGGACCAGCAGCATGCGGACCAGGGTGGCGTCGATGATCAGCGCGATCACCATGCCGAGGCCGAGGAACCGCATGGGCGTGAGCGGCGACAGCGTGAACGCGCCGGTGATGAGCACGAGCAGGGTCGCCGCGGCGGTGATCACGCGCGCGGTCCGCACGGTCCCGACGCGCACCGAGGTCTCGGTGTCCGCGCCGGCGTCGTGCGCTTCCACCATGCGCGACAGCAGGAAGACCTCGTAGTCGGTGGAGAGCCCGAACACGACCGCGATGATGAGGACCATCATCCCCGCCGAGAGCGGGCCGACGCTGACGTGCAGCGCACCTGCCAGATGTCCCTGATCGAAGATCCAGGTGAGTACGCCGAAGGTGGCGGCCAGGCTGAGGAAGGCCATGAGGACGGCCTTGAGCGGCAATACGATCGAGCGGAATGCCAGCGCCAGCATGAGCAGGGTGACCGCCACCATGACCGCGATCATGAGCGGGAGCCGGTCGAGCACCGCCGCGATGCTGTCGACCGTGGTGGCGCTCTCGCCGCCGACACGCAGTTCGAGTCCGTCCGGGTGCAGGGCCCGCAGGTCGCGCACGATGTCCTGGGCGCGCGGTGAGCGGTCCGGGGCGGCGAGCGCGGCGTGCACGATGACGGTGTCGTCGCGGGTGTCGAGGGCCAGCGCCTGCCGGACCCCGGGCACGCCGCCGATCTCCCGCAGCGCCCGGCTGACCGCGGCCTGCGTCGGTGTGCCGCCGCCGGTTTCGCGAACCAGGATGGTGGCCCCGCTGTTGGCGGCGGGGAAGTGCGCCGTCAATTCCTCGACGGCGACCCGGGTTTCATTGCCGGCGGGCAGGGCGGTGTGGTCGATGTCGCCGAGCCGGACACCGGTCAGCGGCGCGGCCAGCGCCAGCAGGATCGCGCCGACGGCGAGGGCGATCACGCCCGGCCGCTTCATGACCGCGGTGACGACGCCACCCCAGAACCGTTGCGCCCGAGCCTCGGAACGATCGAAGGTGTCCGAGCGCCAGCTCCATTTCCCGATCCGCGGACCGATCAGCGCCAGCATGGCGGGCAGCGCGGTCACCGACAGCGCGGCGGCCAGCCCCACCGCCGCGATGGCCCCGATCCCGAGCGAACGCAGCACCGCCAGCGGGAAGACGAACGTCCCCGCGAACGCGCACATGAGCAGCAGCGCCGAGAACAGCACCGTGCGTCCGGCCGTGCCCAGCGTGCGCGTCACCGCCGTCTCCACGGTGGCTCCGCGCGCGAGTTCCTCCCGGAACCGTCCGACGATGAAAAGCCCGTAGTCGATGGCCAATCCGAGCCCCAGCAGCGACACCACGTTCATGGCGAACACGCTGACCTCGGTGAGCCGCGCGATCAGCCCGACCGCGCCCAGCGCGCCGATCACCGCCAGGGTGCCGATCGCCACCGGCAGCGAAGCGGCCACCACCCCGCCGAACACCAGGACCAGCACCAAGGCGGTCACGGGGATCGAAATGGATTCGGCCAGTACCAGATCGTCCCGTGATTGCGTGCTGATCGTGTCGGCGAGGGCGCTGTACCCGGTCAGCTTCGTGTCGAGCCCGTCGACCCGCAGCGCGGCAGCGACTTTCGGATACTCCGCCACCCGATGGTTGTCGTCGCCCGCCGAGAACACCACGGCGACCGCCTGCCGCCCGTCCGCCGACCGCAGATACTGCGATCGCGCACTGCTCCAATAGCTTTCGACCGGACGCCGCAACAGAGCCGGGTCGATGGACGCGATCGCCGCCGTCACCCGCGGCCCGATATCCGCCAGCGACTGCCCGTCGGGTGCGGTGTACACGGCGATGACATCCGGATTCTGCGGCCCCAGCCGCTCGGTCACCCAGGCGTCCACCTCCGTGGATTCACTGTGCGGCACCACGAATCCCGCCGAGCTCACCCGCTGCTGCAGTCCGGTCGCGAACGCCCCGCAGGCCAGTGCGAACAACACCGCCACCACCAGCACGGTCTTCGGTCGCGCCACCACCACCCGCGCCCACGCGGCCACCAGACCGCCGGATGCACCCTCATCCTGGGGACCGTCGGCGGAATCGGGTGCGGCCTCGGTGGAATCGGCCGCGCCGGAACTGTCGATGGCGGTCATGGGCGCTCCGTTCGGTAGTGCACGAGCCGGGCGTGCTAGTGGGTCGAGGCCGAATTCTCCGGAGCCAGTTCGGTTTCCAGCGTCCGGACGATGCGGTCCAGCAGCGCGTCCAGGCGCTCGGGCACGCCGCGGCCGCTGCGCGCGGAGACGGTGAGCTCGGTGCGGCCGCCGCATTCGGTCATGCCGACGAGCAGCGGCATGGCGACGCTGTGCTGGGGCATCACCTTGATGGCGGTGGGCGCGAAACCGGGGACGGCGAGGGCGTCCAGGTCGTAGCGGCCCATGTGGGAGACGGTGGCGGAGGCCAGGTTCAGGCCGGTCCGCGAGCCCAGGGCGTTGAGGACGCGCAGCAGTCCGCGTCCGGCGGCCTGCGGCAGGTACTTCAGTCCGCCGTTGTCCATCTGGTTCAGTTCGCGGTTCTCCGCGAGCCCCGCGCGCTTGATCTCGTTGAGCTGCCGCCAGTCCATGCCCGGCCGCGCGTCCAGGAACAGCGGCAGCGCGAGATTCGCGGTGGACCGCAGCTCCGGGTCGTGGCGCCGGATGTCGACGGGGATCATGATGCGCGAGACCGGCCCGCCCTCATCGGCCAGCATGGCCGCCACCCGCATCAGCGTGCCCGGCCCGGTCGCGTGAATGGTCCTGGTGCGCAACAGGTGCCGGTGCTCGCCCCGCTCCTGGCGGCCGTGCCCGGTCGCCGACCGGAAGCGCGGCAGCATGAGGGTGGGCCGCCCCGGCGCGCCGATCCGCTTCACCAGTTCGGCGTCGGCGATCGGGTCGGCCGCGCCCACCGGCTCCTCACCGCGCAGCGCCCGCAGCACGTCGGTGGTCCACATGACCATGCCCATGCCGTCCATGACGCCGTGGAACACCCGGAAGACCAGGGCGGTGGTCGTGCCGGTGAGCAGCAGCACCTCCACGGTGGCGTCCGGGGTCGGCCCGATCGGGCTGGTCAGCACCGGATCCGCTTCCAGCGCCGGGTATCGCAGCTCGTGCTCGACGACGCGCACGCCGGGCGCGCGTCCGCTGTCCACCCAGTGGCGGCCCTCGCGCACCAGGCGCGCGCCCGGGTTCGCGGCGGCGGCGGTGGCGACCGCGCGCCGCAGCGTCTCCGGGTCGATGCTGCCCGTGCCCTCCACCACCAGCTGCATCAGGAACGGCGGAGCCAGATCCCGCATCGGGAAGTAGATGAGTTCGGTGGGGGAGATGGGACGACGGAACATGGGCCTACCTGCCTGGATCGTCTCGGGCGTTAGATCTGCGCGTTCAATGCCACCGCGCCGCCCTGGCTTTCGAGCCAGGTCAGGAAGCCGGCGAGGCCGGTCTCGCGATCCACGATCGGCCGGTAGCCGAGGTCGCGGGCGGCGGCGGAGGTGTCGTAGGTCGCGGTGCGGGTCATCAGCGCGACCACGTACCGGGACAGCGGCGGCGACCACCGGGTGGCGACGAACGGTAGGCGCCAGACGGTTTCGATGGCGGCCACGATCGCGGCGAGGACCTTCGGATTCGGCTGCCGGGTCGGCTTCGGGTAGCCGAGCCCGGTGGCCACCTCGCCGAGGAAGCCCCACACGTCGGTGCGTTCGGCGTCGGCGATGAAATACGCCTTGCCGCCGGCGTTCTCACTGCGCGCGGCCAGCACGCAGGCCTCGGCGATATTGTCCACGTGGCACAGCGAGGCGTACACCTGCCTGCCGTAGGACAGGTCCGGCAGCGAGCCTTCACCCGCCCGGCCCAGCAGCCGCACGATCGGCCCGGACCGGTCGCCCGCGCCCCAGATGGCGCGCGGCCGCAGCGCGCACGTGCTGAACCCGTCCGTATTCGAGGCCAGGACCAGGCGTTCGGCCGCGGCCTTGGTCTCGGAGTAGTGGTTCAGGTAGCGGCTCGGGTACGGCACCGATTCGTCGATGTCGACCTGATCGCCGCCGTCGCGGTCCATGAGCGCGCTCGGGCTGGACACGAACACGAACCGGGAAGCGCCATTGCGCTTCGCCGCCCGCAGCAGATTCTCGGTGGCCGTGACGTTCTCGGCGACGAACTGGTCGCGGGTGCCGCGATCGTCCACCCGGGCGGCGCTGTGGAAGACCACGTCCACGCCCTTGGTGGCACGATCCAGGGACCCCTGATCGGTCAGGTCGCCGGTGACGACCTCCACCCGATCCAGCACCTCCGACAGATCGCGCAGATTGCTGGTCGGCCGGGCCAGAATGGCCACCTCGTAGTCGCCGTCGCGGACCAGGCGGCGCACCAGCGCCCCGCCCAGGAATCCGGAAGCGCCTGTCACCAGTGCCTTCACGCCGCCTCCTGTGTCTTCCACCAGGTGATCCCGAAGATCTGCGTCATGGCCGCCGTCTTGACCGGCGAGTGCCCGCTGTCCGCGGTGGCGCGCAGGGCGGCCGGGATCTGGGCCGCGTGCACCACGACACTCAGGAACGCGTCGATCCAGAAGATCGAGCGCAGCAGCCGGTTCCGCGGGGCGCGATCACCCGCCGCGAGCAGCACGCCCACGGCGAGATACAGCCAGCCGAGCACCGGGATCGCGCGTAGTACCAGCACCTTCATCGTCGTTCGTCCTTTCCGAGCCGCTCCGCCGCCCAGACCGCGAGCTGCTCGCGGCCGATCTTGGCATTGTGTCGGATGTCGACCGGGAACTTGGGGTGGAACAGGAACGTGGAAACCCCCGCGGTGACCGTGAATTCGGCCGACCGAGCCCGCAGCCCGGCCAGGACGGCCGCGGGATCCGCGCCCGGTGCGGTCTCGACGCACAGCACCGGCCGCTGCGCGCCCCGCTCGCCCACGCCGACCAGCGCGGTCCGGGCCACGCCGGGCACGGCGTTGAAGACCTGCTCCACCTGCACCGAGAACATGGGTCCGGCGGCGGTCTGCAGCCGCTGACTCTTGCGTCCGCAGAACCAGATCCGGCCCTCGCCGTCGATGCGGGCCAGGTCGCCGGTGCGATGCCACACCGTCTCGCCGTCCTGGATCTTGCCCGCCGCGTTCGCCGACTCCGGCCAGTAGTAGCGGGTGCTCACGTTCGGCCCGGCCACCACCAGTTCGCCGATGCCGCGGGTGGCGGCCAGCTCGGTCTCGCGGGCCTGCGCGTGCGCCCAGGTCGGGATCGGGTCGTCGGTGATGGCGACCAGCCGCGCGCGCACTCCTTCGGCGGGACGGCCCACGCAGGTGCCCTCGCCGAGACGGGCGCGATCGGCCGGACCGGCCAGCAGCTCCCGGGATTCGATGGTGGACATGGGCAGCGCCTCGGTGGAGCCGTACCCGGCGTACACCTCCGCGTCCGCGGCCAGCACCCGGCGCAACCCGGCGATGCAGGTGTCCGGGACGGGCGCGCCGCCGGAGAAGATGCTGTGCAGCGTCGGCACCGGCGTGCGGTGCGTCTCCAGGTGCCGCAGCAGCGGGATCAGCACGGCGGGGGAGGCGAACATGGTCTTCACCCCGAACCGGTTGATCGCGTCCACCACGTGCGCGGGATCGGTGGAACCGACCTTGCTGGGCACCAAGGGCGGCAGGACACAGCGGGATCCGAGGAGCATGTCGAGAATGCCGACCAGCGGCAGCGTGATCAGCGAGGTGCCCGGCTCCACCCGGCCGCGGGCGGCGTGCACCTGCTCGACCATGGCGCTGAGATTGCCGTGCGTCATCTCCACGGCCTTGGCGGGACCGGTCGACCCGGTCGTGTAGGCGATGAGCAGCACCTCGTCGGCGGGTGCGGGGACCCGCTCGCGCAGGGTGAAGGCGTCGAAGGGGGCCCGGTGCTCACCGGACGGCCGCCGGGAGTCGGCGACCGAGGCGAGCAGCTCCTCCAGTCGCGCCGCCATTTTCGCGCCGACCGGACCGGCGGCGTCGGTGCGGAACCGGGTGCCGAAGCGGCTCGCCGTCGCCGGGGCGTCCCAGCTGCGCAGGGTCGGCCCGCCCCAGAACCAGCGCGGGCCCACGGTCAGCGTCACCCGCACCTCGCGGAAGTATTTGGCGAACAGCACCCGCGCCGCGTGCGCCTGCGGGATGCCGATGAACGCCTCCGCGTTCGCCGCGCGCAAGCAGTTGAGCATCTTGCGCACACCCATGCCCGGGTCGATCACGACCGGGATGGCGCCGATCTTCAACAGCCCCAGCATGATCGCGTACAGCTCCGGGCTGGGCAGCACCAGCACGATGGTGCGGGTGCCGCGGCCCACCCCGGCTGAGGCCAGGTGCAGGCCGATGGTGTCGGACCACTCGTCGAGCTCGCGGTAGGTGAGATGGCGGTAGTCCGGCAGGCCGGAGGCGGTCTTCCCCGCGGGGTAGATCACCGCCTCACGGTCCGGATCGGCGGCCACCACCGCGCGGAAGCGGTCGATGGCCTGCCAATAGGTCGCGGTGGTCACGCCGCGGCCCCGACCACGGCGGGCAGACGGTAGACGACGGCGGCCGCCGACGGGCCCGCGCCCGCCGCCACGAACAGCACATCGCGGTACCCGGTCAACGATTCCGCCTGGGCGGCAGCGTGATACGCCAGCGACAGCGACGCGGTGTGCGGGTCGCCCTGGGACAGGTCCGGGAGGAACACCGCGTCCGGGGCGATGCCCAGCTCCTCGGCCAGGCGGGCCGGGAAGTCGTCGCTCGGGGTGGCGGCGATCAGGGCGGTGGTGGTCTCCTCCGCGTCGCCGCCCGAGAGGGCGGCGCGGGCGGCGTCGGCGGCGACCGCGAGCAGCCGGTCCAGGTAGTCCGGCTCACGGTCCACCGTCATCAGGCCGCGGCCGCGGTCGCCCATGGTCTCGGTGTCCACGTACGACTCCAGGCCCGGGGTGCCCGCGGCGGCCCGGGTGTACACCCGGCCGAAGCCCTCGGGCTCGTCGCTCTGCTCCAGCAGCAGCGCGGCGCCGGCGGTGGCATAGGGGAATTCGTCGTCGGCGGCCGCGCGGGTCATCGACGGATGGGTGTCACCGGAGACGATGAGCACGTGCTCGGCGGTGCCGGTCGCCAGCACCGCCTGCGCCACCTGCACGGCATTGAGGGCGCTGGTTCCCGCGTTCATCAGGTCGAAGGAGAAGGACCGCGGGTCCTCCTTCACGTAGTCCAGGCCGATGCCCGCGGCCTTCTGGATCAGCGCCGAGACGGCGGGTTCGACGGTATTGCTGTCGCGGAAGATGCCCGCGTTGATCATCACCCCGACCTGCCCGGGCTCCACCCCGGCGCTCTCCATGGCCCGGCGCGCGGCCCGGCCGCTGAGCTCCACGATGCTGAAAGTGTCGGTGTCCCGGGCGATTCCGGTGGATTTGATGCGCACACCCATGGCGGTACCTCAGACCTTCAGCGACGAGATGGTGGTGGACAGGAATCCGCCGACGACGCCCGACGCCGCGGGGATCATCAGGATCTTCGATCCGGCGGCCAGGTTCTGCTGGCTCAGCTGATCGTGCAGCACGATGAAATGAGAAGTGCTGGAAGTGTTTCCGTACTTCTCGATGACATTCAGGTCCGGCGGCATGGGGTGGCCGAATTCGCGTTCGGCGATGGCGTTCATGAACGGGATGGCGGCCGCGCCGAACTGGTGGTGGATGATGTAGTCGAAGCCCTCGTCGGCGAAGGTGATGCCCTCGGCCTCCATGAAATTGCGCTGGGTGTCGGTCCACAGCAGGAACCGGGCCTCGTTGTGCATCTTCCGGTTGTCGGTGTACAGCGCGACGCCGTTGGACTTGTCGCTCGGCATTCCCAGACAGAGGTGGGAGAACTCCGACGCGGTGGTGAGTTCGATGTAGTGGATCACGTCGTTGTCGTCGACGGCCTCGTCCAGCACCACGCACGCGCCGGAATCGCCGACGGTGAGCGAGGCGAATTGCAGATCGTATTTGCTGGAGATTTCGTCGACCGCGGTTTCCGCGATCGGCGTGATGGCCTCACCGCTGACCACGATGCCGCGTTTCACGGCGCCGCTGCGAATCATGCGGTCGAGAATGTAGACGCCACTCATCATGCCGGCGCAGGCATTCGAGAGATCGAATGCGATGACATCCTCGCGGGCGCCGATGGCGCGGGCGATCGTCCCGGCGAAGGACGGCTCCATGTACATCTTGGTGCCGTGCTTGCTGCGGGTGATGGAGGTGGAGATGATGATGTCGAGATCGCCCGCGGCGTACGACGACCTGGACAGGCAGTCCTCGACGGCTTTCATGGCGAGCGCGAAGGAATCCTCGCGGCTCTCCGGGCGGGTGTCGCGGAAGCGGCGTTCCTTGACTCCCGTAATTCGTTCGAGATCGAATTCGGGAGCCTCCTTCAATCGCGCGACGAGTTCTGCTGTGGTGACCCGGTTCTCGGGCAGATAGGCGCCGATCGATTCGAATCGAGATTGCGGCACAGGGGACTCCTGAAACTGGGGATGCCGAAAAGCATTGGGGGGAAAGGTGATCGACTGTGATCGTCAAGCTCGGATGCGCTGAGGCTACCCGAGAGTAACCACCTTGGGGAACTGTCGCGTTCCGAGTAATCGTCTGGGACGAAAGGTGAACGGTTGCTTAGTGTTACCTCAAGTGACTGTAACCGGCTGTTTTCAGCCAGCCGAGCCGCGACCCTGTTGATATGGGTGTATGACCCTGTTTGGCAATGGAAGTAAATACCTGGCTATCTCCGGTGATGCGCCTTCCGCATGGCTCGAAGACCGCACAGCGTGGCCCTCGCTGTGAGTGAGTTCACGCGTCAAGCGCGTGCGGGCAGGCCCAGGACCGCGTTCACGAATTCCACGAACAGCGGCGCCAATTCGGGCACCCGATGCGCCCCCTCGGCGACGATGACCCGCCGCGTGCGCTCCCCGATCGCGTCCGGGATCAGCGCGAACAGTTCGTCCGCGATCACCGGCAGGCTCGGATCGGTCACCCGCGCCTCGGCGTAGAACGCCCGATACAGATCCGCGAACCGATCCACCGACAGATCCCGCAGCGCCACCGATTGCTGATCCACCTTGAACGCATCGACCAGCATCAGTCGCGCGAAATCCGGTTCGGACGCCACGGTTTCGCAGAACGTCACCACGATGGACTCGATCCGGTCGTGCGCCCCGGCGTCGGTCGGCAACTGCCCCAGTTCGTCCGCGATCCGGGTGGCGATGATGTCCGAAGCGGTCCGCACCGCCTCCACGAAGCACTCTTCCTTATTGCCGAAATGCTCGTAGAACGTACTCCGGGACACTCGGGCCCGCGCCACGATATCGCTCAATGTGACCGCGTAATACCCTTTCCCCTCAACGCATTCCACCATCGCTTCCAGCAACCGCCCCCGCTGCGAGGTGAGCACCGCCTCCCGGGCGGCCCGATGCCGTTCCTCGAAATGCGTACGCTGCAACCCCACGCCCCCCGCGATCCTCTCCCGCATTCACACCTCTCGCACTGAACAGCGGTCACTTCAGATCCTCATTATCGACGAATGGCCGACAATGCCCCGTTCCGGGATTGAAGTCGCATGCCATCAGTAGCTCGGACCGACACCTCTCAGCCGGTACCGCTGTCATTGTGACCTGCGCCGAACCGTAGGCTGGCGGCGCCGGAGAATGGATCCTCCCGAGTGCTTCGGCAGAGTTTGCGGGAGGATTGCTGAAAGATAGGCGGACAGGTGCTCGATAGTCTCGATCCGACCCCCGAACAGCCCGTGCTCGGGATGTACATGCGGTACCGCCGGGAGATACTGGGCATCACGCAAGACGAGGCCGCCCGCCGCATGTTCGTCAGCCTGTCGCTCTACCGCAAGCTCGAGAACGGGGAGCGCGCTCTGTCGGGCGACCGGCTCGAGGACTGGTGCAAGGCCATCGACGCCCCGGTATGGATGCTCGAGAAGATGGTCTCCCTCGCGATGCCGAAGATCTCCACCCTGGCCCGCGGCGCCTGGCCGCCAAGGCTGCGCCAGGAGGACCTCGACCACCTCAACGTCCAGCCTTTCCCGGCCTTCTTCCACCGTTTCCCCGAATACGAGGTGCTCGCAGCCAATCCGGCGGCGCTGGGCGCGCTGCCCTGGCTGGCACCCGCGCCCGCGGACGCCACCCGGCCGGTGAATGTCATCGAGCAGATGATGACCGTCCCCGAAGCCCCCGAAGTGCTGGTCAACTGGGACACCATCGTGCACCGCCTGCTCTTCAGCCTGCGCATCCTGGGCCCCGGCGTCGTGGCCCCCGAACGCATGGCCCAGATCATCGAGACCTGCAGCGCGAATCCGGAATTCGACCGCATGTGGAGCACCCCGGTTCCCGAGGAGCTCTACAACGACTCCGCCATCCTGGTCCGCAACCCCGAGACCGGCGATCTCATCTCCCTGACGATGCGCGTCTACAACGCCTACCATCCCCAGGGTTGCTCCTACCAGCTCTTCATGCTCACTCCCCGCCTCCCCGGCACACCCACCGTCGACCCGTTCGTCCTGAACGCGATGAGTCAATCGTGATCGGCGGCATCGACGGGGTGTCCGAGCAACCCTTGGTCGGGATGTACATGAGGCATCGGCGGGAGACGCTGGGCCTCACCCAGGAGGACGCCGCGAGGCGCATGTTCATCAGCGTCTCGCTGTACCGCAAGCTGGAGAACGGCGAGCGGGCGCTGTCGGCCGAGCGGCTCGAGGACTGGTGCACCGCCATGGACGCGCCGCTGTGGCTGCTGGAGAAGATGATCTCGCTGGCCATGCCCAAGGTAGTCCGGTTCGCTGTCGGCGCCTGGCCGCCCCAGCTGCGGCAGGAGGACCTCGAGCATCTCGAGGCGCTGCCGTTCCCGGCCTACTTCCACAGTTTCCCCGAACTCGATGTCCTCGGCGCCAATGCGGCGGCGCGCCAAGCGTTTCCCTGGCTGGTGCCCGCGAGCCCGGAAGCCGAGCGCCCGGTGAACCTGATCGAGAAGTTCATGACCGTGCCCGAAGTCCGGGAGCTGGTCGTCAATTGGGAAACCGTTGTGGGACGGCTGCTGTACACGCTGCGTGTCATGTCGCCGGGTGTCGTCCCGCCCGAACGGCTCGCCCGGATCCTGGAAACCTGCCGGGTCAACCCGGATTTCGAGCGGCTGTGGAGCGCGGGCATGAGCGAGGAACTCTTCAACGACTCCCTCGTTCTGGTCCGCCATCCCCTCACCGGTGAGCGCATGTCCTTCACGATCCGCTCCTACAACGCCTTTCACCCGCAGGATTGCGACTACCAGCTGTTCATGCTGACGCCGCGTGCGGCCGGCACCCCAACCATCGATCCGTTCGCGAACGACTGACGCATTCCAGAGGAGGTGTGCCGATGGTGTCCGGTGAGAGTCGGCCCGCGCCGGAGCAACCCATGCTCGGCATGTTCATGCGCTACCGGCGCGAGCACTTGGGATTGACCCAGGACGAGGTGGCGCGCCGCATGTTCGTGAGCCTGTCCCTCTATCGCAAGCTGGAGAACGGTGGACGCGCCATGTCTCCGGAGCGGTTGGCGGACTGGTCCCGGGCGATGAACGCGCCCGCGTGGCTGTTGCGCAAGATGGCGTCGCTGGCTCTGCCGATGGCGTCCGCGGTGGAGGCGGGGGTATGGCCGCCGGCGTTGCGGGACGAGGACATCGAGCATTTGGAGGCGCTGCCGTTTCCGGCGTTCTATCACCGGACGCCCGAGTACGAGATCCTGGCGGCGAATCAGGCCGCGCGGGAGGCGTTTCCGTGGCTGCTTCCGACGCACGCGGACGCGGAGCGGCCCGCGAATGTCATCGAGCAGATGATGACCGAGCCGATCGCGCGGGAGGTGCTGATCAACTGGGAGCTGATCGTGCATCGGCTGCTGTTCATCCTGCGGGTGAACGCGCCGGGGACCGTCGCGCCGGAGCGGCTGGCGCAGATTCTGGAAACCTGCCGGGTGAATCCGGAATTCGAGCGATTCTGGACCACCGACCTCAGTGAAGAGCAGTTCAACGATTCACTGGTTCTGGTCCGGGATCCGGAGACCGGCGGGCAGATGGCGTTGACCATGCGCTCCTACAACGCCTGGCATCCCGACAACTGCCCGTACCAGTTGTTCGTGCTCACGCCGCGGGCGAACCCGACGCCGAGTGTGGGTGCCCCAATTCGTGCGACCTCTCCGGGTTGACCCTGCCGCGCCGGGGCCGGATGCTTGTTCGGCGAGATCAAACTGCTGCTGCCCGGTCCGAGCCCGTGCTTCGGATCGGGCAGTTTCGCGTTTTCGCGCGGCATTCCCGTTCCGGTGCTGGTGGAGTTCGGAGGGGAATCTCCACCCGTGGTGGATTCGGGTGTGACGACTCGGTGACCGCCCGCCGAAGGGGGGCGGGCGGCACCGGATCTCGTATTACTTGGGGGTCACGTACTTCGGGAAGACGACTTCCGGCTCGGGGAGAGCCGTGCCCGGGACCAGCGGGGTGGAGACGTCGGCGAAGGTGCGGTCGGGGGCGGCCAGCAGGTCGAGGATCTTGCCCGCCGAGGCGGGGATCACCGGCTGGACCAGGATCGAGACGATGCGCAGGACTTCCATGGTCACGTAGAGGATGGTGCCTTCGCGGGCGGTGTCCTCGGGGGTGCCGGCCTTGGCCAGGGTCCAGGGAGCCTGGGCGGAGAAGTAGCGGTTGGTCTCGCCGAGGGTGAGCCACAGCTGTTCCAGGCCGAGATGGATCTGCTGCTGGTCGAACTCGGCGCGGACCTTCTCGAGCAGGCCGTTGGCGCGGTCCAGCAGGGCCTTGTCGTCCTCGGTGAACGCACCGGGGGTGGGGACCACACCGGCGAAGTCGCGGCCGACCATCTTCAGGCAGCGCTGGGCCAGGTTGCCGTACTCGTTGGCCAGGTCGGAGTTGATCCGGCCGATGATCGCCTCTTCGCTGTAGGAGCCGTCCTGGCCGTAGGAGATCTCCCGCAGCAGGAAGAAACGGACGGCGTCCAGGCCGAAGGTGTCGACCAGCTCCATCGGGTCGACCACATTGCCGACCGACTTGGACATCTTCTCGCCCTTGTAATTGACGAAGCCGTGCACGAAAACCCGCTTCGGCAGCGCTATTCCGGCGCTCATCAGGAACGCGGGCCAGTACACGGTGTGGAACCGCGAGATGTCCTTGCCGATGATGTGCAGATCCGCGGGCCAGTACTTCTGGAACGAGGCCGAGGAGGTGTCGGGGTAGCCGGCGCCGGTGAGGTAGTTGGTGAGCGCGTCCACCCACACGTACATGACGTGATCGGGATGCCCGGGCACCGGCACGCCCCAGTCGAAGGTGGTGCGCGAGATCGACAGATCCTTCAGGCCGGCCTTCACATACGAGACGATCTCGTTGCGCCGCGTCGCGGGCGCGATGAACTCCGGCTGCGTCTCGTACAGTTCGAGCAGCTCGTCCTGGTACTTGGACAGGCGGAAGAAGTAGTTCGACTCCTCGGTCCACTCCACCGGGGTCTTGGTGTCGGTGGAGATGCGGGTGCCGTCCTCGAGGACTGTGGTCTCCTCCGCGGTGTAGAACGCCTCGTCGCGCACCGAGTACCAGCCGGCGTAGGTGTCGAGGTAGATGTCGCCCGCCGCGACCATCTGCTCCCAGATCGCGACCGACGCGGCGAGGTGGTCCTCGTCGGTGGTGCGGATGAAGCGGTCGAAGGAGATGTCGAGCGCCTTGTCCATGTTCTCGAAGACGTCGGAGTTGCGCGAGGCGTACTCCTGCTCCGAGAGACCCGCGGCCTTGGCGGCCTGCTGCACCTTCTGGCCGTGCTCGTCGGTGCCGGTCATGTAGAACACATCGAAGCCGTCCAGCCGTTTGAAGCGGGCCAGGGCATCGGAGGAGATGTACTCGTAGGCGTGCCCGATGTGCGGTGCGCCGTTCGGGTACGCGATGGCCGTGGTGACGTAAAAGGCGGGGCGATCGGATGCGCTCATGGTGTGTCTACTCTATCTGCGTGTCCTACGTCGCTCGCGTGAATATCCCCGTCCATGAGTAGCCGCCGACCTGCGCCCGAGCCGCCGGCGCCGCTCTCGCCGCTGATCGACGCGCACACCCACATCGACGCCTGCGGGGCCACCGATCCGGAATCGGTTGCGGCGCTGGTGGACCGGGCCGGCCGAGCGGGCGTGCGGGAACTGGTGACGGTCGCCGACGATCTGGAGGCCGCCCGCTTCGCGGTGCGCGCCGCCAACTGGAACGACCGCGTGTACGCCGCCGTCGCCCTGCACCCGACCCGGGCCAACCATCTCGACGACGCCGCCAAGGCCGAGCTGGAGCAGCTGGCCGCCGACCCGCGCGTGGTCGCGGTCGGCGAGACCGGCCTGGACTACTACTGGCCGGGCAAGCTGGAGGGCTGCGCCGATATCGAGGAGCAGGTCGAGGGCTTCCGCTGGCACATCGACCTGGCCAAACGGCTGGGCAAGCCGCTCATGATCCACAACCGCGAGGCCGATCACGACCTGCTGGCCGTGCTGATCGACGAGGGCGCGCCGGACGAGGTGATCTTCCACTGCTTCTCCTCGGACGCGAACATGGCGATGGCGTGCGTGGAAGAGGGCTTCGTGCTGAGTTTCTCGGGCACGGTCAGTTTCAAGAACGCGCACGAATTGCGTGAGGCCGCGAAACTGGTTCCGGACGAACTGATTCTGGTGGAAACCGACGCGCCGTTCCTGACGCCGCACCCGTTCCGGGGTGCGCCGAACGAGTCGTACATGCTGCCGTACACCTTGCGCGCGCTCGCTGAGCTGCGTGAGCAGGACCCGGTGCAGCTGGCGAAGATCACCACGGCGAACGCGCGGCGGGTCTACGGAATCTGAGCTGCGCCAACTTGGCCCGGTGTGGGCTGTCTCACTATGATCTCGCGGGATCGTGATTCACCTGCGGCTCGAGATCGGGTCGTGATTTCGTGTCCGCGGGTCGGCCGCGAGTGGTTGTGATTCCCTGACCCCCTCGTTATCGTATTGTGACCATGCCGGGACTTCCGATGCACGCTTTGGCGAAGATCAACTCGTCGCGTTCCCCGATGCTGTACGGGGCGATCGCGGCGATGCTGGTCACGCTCATTTTCGGCGCGGGTGTCGCCATCATGAGCAAGAAGCAGGTGACATTCGTCGTCGACGGCAAGGACTTCGTGGTCTCCACCATGCGTGGCGATGTGCGCGGCGCGCTGGCGGACGCGGGCTACGGCATCTCCGGTCGTGACGACGTATCCCCGTCGGCCGGTTCGCATATCAGCGACGGTTCCACCATCACGCTGAACCGCGCCCGCGAGGTCTCCCTGATCGTGGACGGCACCCCCTCCAAGGCCTGGACCACCGCGCTCACCGTGGCCGAGGCCGTGGTGAAGCTGAATCTGCCCGGCGACGTCTACACCTCGCCCGCGCGCCCGACGCCGCTGCCGCTGGTGGGCGCGCAGCTGCTGATCACCAACCCGCGCACGGTCGAGTTGAGCGACAACGGCTTCGCGCCCGCCCTGGTCCGGCTGGCCGCGCCGACCGTCGGGGAACTGCTCCAGGTGCAGGGCCGCCCGCTGGTGAACCAGGATTTCGTGGTCCCGGCCGCCGGCACCCCGCTCACCGAGGGCATGAAGATCACCGTCACCCGCAAGATCGTGCAGAACCGCACCGAGCGGGTGCCGCTGGATCCGCCGGAGAACACCATCGAGGATCAGTCGCTCAATATGAGCCGCACGATCGTCGAGAATGCCGGCGTACCGGGCACGCAGGACGTGACTTTCGCGGTCTCCATCGTGAACGGCCAAGAGGCGGGCAAGGATCCGATCAAGTCCACCGTGATCGTCCCCGCGCAGCCCAAGACCGTGCGCCGCGGCGCCAAGCCCGGCACCGAGGTCCCGGAGGTCAAGGACGGCCGCACCTGGGATGCCCTGGCCAGCTGTGAGTCCGGCGGCAACTGGGCGATCAATACGGGCAACGGTTACTTCGGCGGCATCCAGTTCGACCAGAGCACCTGGGAACGGCAGGGCGGCACCCGCTACGCGCCCCGTGCCGATATGGCCACTCGCGAGGAGCAGATCGCCATCGCCGAGGTGACCCGCGCCCGCCAGGGCTGGGGTGCGTGGCCGGCGTGTACGTCGCGGCTGGGAATCAGCTAGTCCGGACCCCTCATCGGTCCGGACAGCAACATCGATCGGGTCGAACGGCTGTCCCGCGCATGCGGACAGTGGACTCTCACCGGGGATGTCGGTGCCGCGAATCAGGGTGTTACCGAAGGTGTCCTCCGCGTGGTCAGCGGAAAGTGGATTCGAGACAGGCCATCAGGTCCGCGGTGTCGGCCGGGCGCCGGGCGTAGCCGAGGTACCCGTCGGGCCGGATGACGAAGGCCGAGCGCCGCACCGCCCGGTAGGCGCGCGCGAATTCGCCTGCGGTGTCGCGGATCAGCGGGAGGGTGGTCGCGTCCGCCACGGCGTTCGGGGTGGCGATCAGGTACGCGTTCAGGTAGCAGCGGGCGGCGGCGATCGCGGCGGTGGCCAGCTCTTCCAGTGCGCGCAGGTCGGATTCGGTGGTGGTGTCGTCCGCGTACAGCAGCAGGGTGTGCCGGGTGCCGTCGAGCAACGGGAGCAGCCGGAGTTCGAAGGCGACGGCGGCGCGGGTGAGGCCGCGGGCGTCGGGCGCGCGGGCCCCGGCACGTGGGGCGGGCTCGTCGGCGGGGGAGGCCGCCACGATCGGGCTGCCCGCGTAGTCGATGAGCAGCTGGGCTTCGCGGCGCAGCACGTAGTCGGGGTCGGTGGAGTCCGCGCCGATGCCTTCGCGGGCGCTGCGGACCGTGCGGCCGACCACCTCCTCGCCGACCGGCCGCCGTTCGGCATCGTAGGAGCCGAGCAGCGCGGGGGCGGCCTCGCCGCGGACCGCCAGCGCCAGTTTCCAGGCCAGGTTGTGGGCGTCCTGGATGCCGGTGTTCATGCCCTGCGCGCCGGTGGGCGGGTGGATGTGGGCGGCGTCGCCGGCCACGAAAACCCTGCCGTGGCCGTAGGAGTCGACGATCCGGTGACTGATCCGGAAGACCGAGGACCAACGCAGATGCGAGACCAGCGCCGGTTCGGGGGCCAGCCGGTCGACGACCGCTTGCAGGTCGTCGATTTCGGGCGTCCACCCGGTGGTGAAGCCGTGCTCGACGCTGTCGCCGGTCTGCTCGCCCGAGTGGCCGTCGGGCAGCAGCATGGAGATGCGGTACCGGTGCAGGCCGGGCAGCGGGATGCAGACCAGCACGTCGTCGACGACGCCGTCGGTGCGGTGGCTGGCGCGAATGTTGTAGCCGCGCGGCATGTTCCAGCCGAGTTCCACATCACCGAGCATGTACTGCTCGGCGAACGCGGCCCCTTCGAACGACAATCCCAGCGCCTTGCGGACCGTGCTGTGCGCGCCGTCGCAGCCGACGAGATACCCCGCCCGCGTGGTCGTGGCGCCGGTCCAGTTCTCCAGCGTGACCGTGACCCCGTCGGCGTCCTGCTCGAAAGCCGTTACCCGCGTACCGCGTTCGATGACGCCGCCGAGTCCGGTCAGCCGGTCCCGCAGGATCCGCTCGGTCTCGTACTGCGGCAGCCCGACGAAGCCGTACGGCACGTCCGGCGGCAGCGTCAGCTCCATCCGCCCGTCCGGTTCGCCGTTGACGTAGGCGAGTTGCCCGCGCAACGGTATTGCGGCGTCGAGGATTTCCCGCACCACGCCCATCTGCTCGAACACCTCCAGCGCGCGCGGCTGGATGCCGACGGCCTTCGCGTACTGCGGTGGTTCGAGCAGCGGATCGACGATCCGGCACGGCACGCCGCGGCGGCGCAGTTCGATGGCCGCGGTCAGGCCGACGGGTCCGGCGCCGGCGATGATTACCGCGGCGTCGTCGTCCACGGCGTCGACTCTGTCGGCGAGGCGGGTGAGGTGGTGCTGGTAGCGCTGTCGCGTTGTGCCGGATCGGGTCCGGACAGGGCGTTGGGGCCGTAGAAGGTCGGCAGCATGGCCTTCACCAGTACCAGGGCCGATCCCTCGCCTCCGGGCACCGCCGCCAGGTTGGTGGCGACCACGATGGTGAGCCCGGTCTCCGGGTCCGACGCCATGTAGCTCATGAAGCCCGGGAGCTGGCCGTCGTGCCCGTATTGGTGTTCACCGAATCGCACCAGGCCCAGTCCGTATCCCGCGAGTGTCGGAATGTCCGGGTTGATCGGCTGGATGCTGTCCATCCGCATCTTCTGGAACTTGGCGTCGAGCAGCTTGCCCTCGACGAGGGCCTTGGTGAAGGTGGTCATGTCCGCCACCGTCGAGATCGCGGCCCCGGCGGCCCAGGCCCAGGAAGGACTCGAGGTGGTCGAATCGTTCGGTTGCAGGGTGCCCGCCAGCGCCGCCGCCAGCTGGTCCGGGGGCAGGGCGTAGGTGTCGATGGTGGAGACCATGGTGCCGAAGGTGTAGCCCTGCGGGTGCGGATCCGGGATCGAGGAGTCGGTCACCGCCGGGAACGAGGTGTTCTTCAGCCCGAGCGGCTCGAAGATGCGCTGGCGCAGGGCATCCGCCAGGGGCATCTTCGCGACCTTCTCGATGATCAGCCCGAGCAGGATGGTGTTGGTGTTGGAGTATTCGAACTTCTCGCCCGGCGGGAATCGGACCGGGTGCGCGAAGGCGATGGCCAGCAGCTCCTCGGGGGTCCACACCTTCTGCGGGTCCTTGTCGACCTCGATGCTCAGGTCGCGGTCGAAGGTGTAGTTGTAGAGGCCGCTGCGCATTTCGGCGAGCTGAGCGAGGGTGATCTTGTCGCCGTTGGGCACGCCCGGCCAATGCTTGTCGACCGGATCGTCGAGGGAGAGCTTGCCCTCCTGGGCGAGCTGCATGAGGACCGTGACGGTCATGGTCTTGGTATTGCTGCCGATCCGGAAATGGTCGTCGATCTTGATCGGGTCGTCCTCGCCGATGGTGCCGGTCCCGAAGGTGGCCTGCCAATTCCCTTCCTTGGGCGAGGTGATCATGACGGCCGCGCCGGGAATGACGTTGTCCTTCATCAATTTCGTGATGAGCGGGCGCAGCGTCGCGGCGTATGCCGGTTCCTTCGATCCATTCGAGCCCGGGGACCCGGTGGTGGATTCCTTCGATCCACCCGAGTCCTTCGAGGACTCGCATCCCACCGCCGCCGTCAATCCCACGGTGGCGACAAGCACTCCGAAACTCCGCCGGTTTCCCATGACTCTCCGTCCGGGTCCGATGTTCGTGGCTAGGAAGTGCCTGTCAGCCTAACTCCGTACCGACTGGTCCTGATTGAAATCGGGTCCGCTACATCAGCGCGCCGCCGTCGACCCGCAGCTCGGTGCCGGTCATGTAGCGGCCGTCGTCGGAGGCCGCCATGGCGACCACGCCCGCGATGTCCTCCGGCTTGCCCAGCGCGCCGCCCTCGATCCAGCCGGGCAGGCGCGCCATGAGTGACCAGTCCGCGTCGGCGGGCAGCGCCAGACCGGAGGTGATGCCGGTGCTGATGCCGCCGGGCACGATATTGACCGCGCGCAGGCCCTTCTTCACGTATTCGAGCGCGATGGAGTGGGTCAGCGCGTTCACGCCCGCCTTGGACGCGGAGTACGCCGCCATGTACGGGTTGGACCCGAACGCCGAGGTGGAGGAGAAGTTCACGATCACGCCGCGGCCGGATTCGATGAGTGCGGGCAGCGCGGTCCGGATCATCAGGAAGGTGCCGGTCAGGTTGACCGAGATGACCTGGTTCCAGTCCTCGAGCGGCATCTCGTGGGTGTGCGCGGCGCGCAGGATGCCCGCGGCGTTGACCAGAACGTCCAGGCCGCCGAGGAATTCGAGGGCCTCGGCGGTGACCGCGCGGACCGACTCCTGGTCCGCGATGTCGATGGTGAGGGTGCGCAGGCGTTCGCGCTGCGCGGCGGGGGCGGCGTCGACGGTGGCGGCCAGTCCGGCCTCGTTCACATCCGCGGCGACCAGCTGGGCTCCCTCGGCGAGCAGGCGCAGGGCCACGCCCTGACCGATGCCCGATCCCGCTCCGGTGACTATGACTCGACGACCTTCGTATCTGCTCGACATGGCGAGAAATTAGAACAAGTTTCAAAGCGCGTCAATGGGGTGTGCGTCGGATACTCCCCGGCTATTTGCCAGAGTGTTCACATATTTGAACGACAGTCCAGTAGATAAACTCCTTCGCCGTATGTGTTGGGCAATTGGGTCGGGACTTGATGGAGGATTCATGCGTTCGGTTGGTTGGCGTACTCGTGCGTGCACGGCGGCTCTCGCGGCGGCCGGCGCCCTGCTGGTGATCCCGGGCGCTCCGGCGCACGCCGATCCCGGCACCGCCTTCGCCACCACGCCCGCACCGGACGGCTTCCGCGGCCTGTCCAACGGCACCTTCATCGACTACTGGACCACCCGCTCCAACGGCGAACCGGTGAAAGCCAGTGGCGCGCTGTTCGTTCCGCCCGGCCCCGCGCCCGAGGGCGGCTGGCCGATCATGGCCTACGACCACGGCACCTCCGGCATGGGACCGGGCTGCGGCGGTCAGACCGACACCACCCGCGTGACCCGGCCCGCCGAGGACAAGTTCCTGCAGTACCTGGTGAACAAGGGCTTCGCCGTGGTCGCCCCCGACTACCTCGGCCTGGGCCGCTTCGACACCGGCCCGCACCCGTACCTCGAGATCGGCACCGAGGCCGGGTCGACCATCGACCTGCTGAAAGCCGCACGCGCGCTGAACCCCTCGCTGTCGCGCAGCTGGGCGGTCACCGGCTTCTCGCAGGGCGGCCAGGCGGCGCTGGGCACCGCGCACCTGCAGGCCGCCACCGCACCGGATCTCGACTTCCGCGGCACCATCACCGTCGACCCGGAATCGGATCTGGAGAAGATCACCCCGTTCGTCGGCCCGTGGATGCCGGCGATCCCGGGCCAGGCCGGAACCGCGGTCAATGGTTTCGTGGTCAGCATGCTGGCCGGTCTGCGCGCCACGCATCCGGAGGCGAACGTCGACAGCTTCCTCACCGAGCGCGGCCGTCAGGCGCTCGACGAGTCGCAGAGCCTGTGCTTCCTCGACATCATGAAGAAGGTCGAGGGCATGGGCATCGGCGACATGCTGTCGCGGCCGCTCGACGATCCCGCGTTCCAGAGCGCCATGAACCAGTACATGACCGTGCCGGTCAACGGCTACGACGCGCCGATCCTGTTGCTGGTCAACGCGACCGACACCACCGTGCCCTCCCCGCTGCACGCCGCGCTGGCCGCGCAGTTCGCCGCCAACGGCGTCGACTTCTCGACCGTGGTCGGCACCGGCACCCACACCCAGCTGAACCCGGCCATGTGGGATGCGATCGGCGCCTTCACCGATCGCATCCTGTCCACCCCCACCCTGCCCTGAGCCGGGAGGTCCGGACCGGCTACTTCGGGAACCAGTTGTAGTCGGGCGCGCAGGTGATGTCCGCGTCCGGGCGGACGCCGGTGGCGAGGTAGGTGTTCACGGCGTTGTTCACGCACGGGCTCAGATCGTCGCGGAACGACGCGTGAATTCTGGTGTCCGCCAGAGTGATCAGCCGTGACTTCGGGAGCTTCGCGTGCAGCGCGAGGCCCTCGGCGTAGGCGGTGCGGGTGTCGTGGACATTGGCCAGCATCAGCACCGGGGTGTCATTGCCGATCTCGGTGGGCTGTTCCACCGGGTCCGGCCAGAAGGCGCACGCGGTGATGTTGTTGGCGAACGCGCCGAACACCGGCTGCGACGCCCGTGCGGCCTCGACATTGTTGTAGTACCAGGCGGGATCGCGGGGCGCGGCCTTGTCGCCGCACATGATGGCGGCCATGGCGGCGGCGTCCAGCGGCACCACCGAGAAGATCTTGGCCTGCAGGGCGTCCATGTCGATCGGGCCGCCCGCGACGCCGCTGGCCACCATGGTGAGGATCTCGGCGAGGTTCGGGTTGAACTGCGGATTGGGCAGCAGCGCAACCAGAATCATCGGGATGGTGTGCTCGTCGACGAGGAAGCCGCTGCCGTAGATCTCGTGGCCCGCGGACCGGCGGATCAGGTCCTCGACCCAGCCGCGCACCGCCTCGGGGGTGGTGCCGAAGTGGTAGAGGTCGTCGTGGCGGGCCGCCCAGCCGGCCCAGTCGTCGAGCGCCCACTCGTTGATCGCGCCCATGTCCTGGTAGAGGCCGATGTAGTAGCGGTCCGGGTCGATGGGGGAGTCGAGGACCATGCGGTCGACGCGGTCGCCGAACAGCTGGGTGTAGACCGCGCCGAGATACGTGCCGTAGGAGGCGCCGAAGAAGTTGATCTTCTGCTCGCCCAGCACGCTCCGGATGACATCCATGTCGCGGGCGGTGTTGCGGGTGGTGATGTGGCGGATCTTGCCCGGGTCGGTGGCCACGCAGGCGCTCGCCATGCCCGCGGCCACCGTGGCGTCGCGGGCGAAGCCGAGGACGTCGAAGCCCGCCGAGAACAGGATGGTGGGAATCGGAATCGTGCAGTTGACCTTGTCGGAACGGCCGACGCCACGCGGGTCCATGCCGATGATGTCGTACTGGGCGCGCACGTCGTCGGACAGGTTCGTCAGGTAATTGGCGGGCATGCGCAGGCCCTGGCCGCCCGGACCGCCCGGATTGGTCAGCAGGATGCCGCGGCGGCGCTCCGGATCGGTGGCCTGGACCCGGGAGATGCCCAGGGTCAGGGTGCGGCCGCCGGGATCGGCGTAGTCGAGCGGAACGACCACGCCCGCGCACTGCGCGCCCGCCTTGTCCAGGATCTTGTCATTGCAGGCCTGCCAGTTCAGCGTCTGATGCGTGAAGCGATCCGGCGCGACGGGCGCTTCCGCGTGCACCGGGCCCGCGGGCAGGGTGGCGGCCGCCGTCACCAGCGTCGCGCCCAGCACGAACCGTCGAATCCGCCGAGCGGGCATGCGCTGTCCTCCAAGGTGGTGGTTGCCGGGTGGCGACGCTACCCGGCGGTGGGTCGAAAAGCCCTGAGAGATGGGGTTTTTGGTGCGACGCGCGCGGCCGCCACGCCGTGCGCCGTATCTGGCGATCATTCGGCGAACCCGATCGGTGGAGTGCGGTGGTCCAGCTCGCCGCCTGGCGATCGACGGTGTGCTGGGCGTTCCGGTCGTCCATGCTATCCCCGCCGGACCCGCTGAAAGCGGCTCCGCCGCGTCCTGACCGGGGTGTCGGCGCGAGTGATCCACGCAGCTTGATAGGTTTTCCAGAATGTCGGAACCCGAAACCGCCGGTCGTGGAAAAGCCGCCCTGCTGGGCCCCGCCGAAGTGCGTGAGCTGGCCGAGCGATTCGGGGTTCGCCCGACCAAGCAGCTCGGGCAGAACTTCGTGCACGACGCCAATACCATGCGCCGCATCGTCGCCACCGCGGGTGTGGGACGCGAGGACACCGTGCTCGAGGTCGGGCCCGGGCTGGGCTCGCTGACCCTGGCTCTGCTGGACGTGGTGGATCGGGTCGTCGCCGTCGAGATCGACCCGACGCTGGCCACCCACCTGCCGCAGACGGTCGCCGCCCGCGCCCCGGAGCTCGCGGACCGGTTGACCGTGGTGCCCATGGACGCCATGAAGGTCGCGCACGCCGACCTGCCGGCCGAGCCGACCGCGCTGGTGGCCAATCTTCCCTACAACGTCGCGGTTCCGGTGCTGCTGCACCTGCTGGCCGAATTCCCCAGTATCCGAACCACTCTGATCATGGTGCAGCTCGAGGTCGCGGATCGGTTGTCGGCCACGCCGGGCGGGCGTATCTACGGTGTGCCCAGCGTGAAAGCGGGCTTCTACGGCAGCGTGCGGCGCGCCGGAACCGTTGGCCGCCAGATCTTCTGGCCGGTGCCGCAGGTGGAATCCGGGCTGGTGCGCATCGACCGGTTCGATGTCGCGCCCTGGCCGCAGGACGAGGCCTTCCGGCAGAAGGTGTTCACGGTCGTCGACGCGGCCTTCGCGCAGCGCCGCAAGACCCTGCGCGCGGCTCTCGCGGGCTGGGCGGGCTCGGCCGCCGAGGCCGAGAACCGTCTCACCGCGGCCGGTATCGCGCCCACCGCGCGCGGTGAGACGCTCGATACCGCCGCTTTCGTTCGTTTGGCTCAACAAGGCTGACTCCCCGCAGCCGGCCGAGTCCGGAGACTCTCAGATTCCGCTGGGGAAGGTGAGGGTCTGCAGGCCCGACCACACGTCGGCCCACGGGTGCTTGGGTTCGCGGCACACGTAGACGGTCATCAGGCGCTCCAGGCCGGGCAGGCCGTTCGGGTCGTTGATCTTGGTGACCTCGGTGGTGGAGTCGAACTGGGCCAGGAAGTCCTTGTCACCCACGCCGTCCACCGACAGGTAGACGATGGTGCGGTAGGAGTCCGACGGCGGGCCGAAGTAGCCGAAGCCGCGGTTCGGGCTGAACACCGGCGGCATGTTGTAGTCGCGGCCGAATTCCTCCAGTGCGCTGGCCTGCACGTAGGCGGCGGCGACCACGGCCGTGTCGGTGCGCTCGGCCTCCGGCAGTCCGGCCACCGCGTCGGCGACCGCCTTGGTGAAGGTCTCGTATCCGGCCGGGCCGGTGAGCGATTCACGCTGCCAGTACTGGGCCTGGTCGGTGATCGGCTTGTCGATGCCGGTGAAGTCGCGCGCCCACTCCCAGCTGTAGGGAACCGGGATCGAGGCCATCCACGCCGTGAACATGACCGCCGACAGCACCGCCACGGCATTGACCCACTTGCTGATCTGCTTTCGCGCCTCGACCGTGCTCAACGCGAACGCGCCCGCGCCGACCAGGGCGGGCCAGAAGCCCGCCACGTAGTAGGAGCGACCGTTCTCGACCAGGACGATGATCAGCAGGCCCAGGCCC
The DNA here is from genome assembly GCF_040630175.1 of Nocardia sp. NPDC005825. Classification (NCBI taxonomy): domain Bacteria; kingdom Bacillati; phylum Actinomycetota; class Actinomycetes; order Mycobacteriales; family Nocardiaceae; genus Nocardia; species Nocardia sp. NPDC005825. The sequence goes on along the minus strand of NZ_JBEXXC010000008.1, from coordinate 303,739 downwards.
GCGATCAGCGCGAAACGGTAGGGGCGCAACGCCTCCAGCCGGGTGAGGCCCCACAGGCCGAAGATGCTCAGCAGGCCGCCGAGCAGACCGCACTGGACGGCGATCTCGATCGCGCAGATCAGCGGACCGGTATTGGCGGCGTACTGCTCCTGGGCGATGATCTCGGTCATCTGCGATTCCACCCAGCCGTGCTGCACCTGCCACACGATGCCGGGGACCATCGACAGCGTCAGGATCGCGGTGCCGACGTACAGCGCCGGGCGGCGCAGCAATTCGCGCGGGCCCGCGATCAGCACGCCCAGGCCGAGCAGCGCCCACACGCCGGGCATCATCCATTTCGCTTGGAACGCCAGCGCGGCGGCCACGCCGGCGACGATCAGCAGGTAGTCCTGCCGGGTGCGCACCCAGCGGAAGAGCAGCCAGATGATGGCCGCCTGCAAGGGGATGTCGAAGGTCAGCGTGATCAGCTGCATCTGGTTGAAGGCCAGCGGTGACACCGCGTACGCCGTCGCGGCCAGCACCTGATACCGCGCGCTCGCACCCAGCTCCCGGGCGGTGGCGGCCGCGACGACCGCGGCGGCGGCCATCAGCAGCAGCGCCGGAATGCGCAGCGCCAGCACCGAACCCGGGGCGATCAGATCCATCACGTGCGCCACGAACGGCGCCAGCGGACCCTGATCCGGGTAGGCCCAGGCGAGCCGTCGCCCGGCCGCCAAGAAGTACAGCTCGTCGCCGAAGTAGTTGATCCGAGCCGCGGGGAGGCCGAGCACGGCGGCGAACCCCAGCGAGACCGCCAGGACGCCCTTCCACGCGAACGGATGCACCCGCCGATCGGCGACCGGCTCGACGGCGACCGGCTCCGGCGCCACTTCGGTGGTTGACACTATGCCCTCCCAGGGAACACAAAAACGCCCGGCGAAACCGAAAGTCGGCAAGGCCGGGCGTCGATCACGCAGCAGAATATCCGCAAACCCCCCTTGCAGTCGCCCCGAACTTTCAGGGGCTTGCCGCCCCCTCCGCAGCAACTCGCCTCCCGGCGCCCGGGTTCGCCCCCTCCTCGCGGTGTCTCGACCAGCCCTGCCGGACAGTCCTCAGCACCCCTCCAGCTACCCCTGTGAACGGCCGCTGAACACCGTAAACGCCGGTGCCGAACCGGGGCTCTCGCGGATTCCCGCCACCGGTGCGCGGCCACTGATCGTGCGAAAGTGACCGCGCTCAGCCCGTGCCGATTTGTCTCAAATGAGACAAGTCGCACATGCGCCATTCGGGCGTGCCTGCGGGCGGCGCGATCTCGTCGCACGGAACCGCGAGTGTGTCTCAAAAATGTCTCACGATGTTGTCTCGGTGCCGTCGCCGGCGGGCATGGCGAGATACCGGTAGACGGTCGCGCGGGACACGCCCAGCTCGGCGGCGATCTCGTCGACGGTGTGGTCGCCCGAATCCCGCATGCGCTGGGCGGAGGCCACCATCGCCGAGGTCATCGCGCCGGGACGGCCCCGGGCCGGACGGCGGCGCGGCGTCTCGGGCGCTCGGGCGGGGGTGGCGGTGCGCCGGGGTGGCGGCGTGTTCAGGAGTTGTTGCGCGCCCGCGAGAATCGCGGCGCGCAGCTCCGGTTCGGGATGGTCGGCGAAGATGACCACCGGGTCGCTGAGCGCGGCGTACACCTGTGTGGCCCGCACCCGCTCGGCGAAGTCGGCATCCGGTCCGGCGATCACCTCCTGGGCGGCCAGCGCGATGTCGCGCAGCCGCGCGTAGGTCGCGTTGTCGGCGGACAGCGCCTCGTCGTGCAGCTGCATCCGCAGCACCTGCGCGTGCCGCAACCAGGTGTCGATGAGTCCTTCCACTACGGCCCACTGCCGCTCGGTCGAGTCCGGGAGGCTCTGGACTGCTTCGAGCAGGGCTTCGGTCTCGGCCAGCAAGGGCTCGACCAGGGCGGCGACGATGTCGCTCTTGCTCGGGAAGTGGTAGAGCACGGCGGTTTTCGTCAGGCCGACCTGCTCGGCGATCTCCCGCACCGATACCGCGTGATACCCGCGTTCGACGAACAGCGCGAGCGCGGTGCGCAGGATTCGGGCCCGTGAGTCGTCGGTCATGTCCCAGCACCCTACCCATTGACTGACCAGCGGTCAGTGGCTTACCGTCGAGACTGACCGTTGGTCAGTATTTTTGAGATATGGATGGTAGTCATGTCGAACGAGCGAATTCTGATTTCCGGCGCCGGGATCGCGGGCCAGGCCCTGGCGTATTGGCTCGCCCGCCACGGGTTCCGGCCGACCGTGGTCGAGCGGGCGCCGCGGCTGCGGACCGGCGGCCAGGGCGTGGACATTCGAGACCAGGCGATCGAGGTCGTCGAGAAGATGGGCATCCTGCCGCGGGTGCGCGAGGCGGCGGCCGACGTGGTCGGCATGCGGTTCGTCCGCGCCGACGGCCGCGAGATCTCCCGCATCGACATCGAGGGCATCAAGAACGAGAACGGCAGCGCCGAGGTGGAGATCATGCGCGGCGACCTGGTGCGGATTCTGCACGACGTCACCGCCGGCACAGTCGAATACCGCTTCGACGACGCCATCACGGCGCTGGATCAGGACGACGACGGTGTGACCGTCACCTTCGCGAACGGACCCGCCCGCCGCTTCGACCTGGTGGTCGGCGCCGACGGCCTGCACTCCACGGTGCGCAAACTGGCCTTCGGGCCGGAATCGGACCACGTGCGCTTCATGGACCACTACTTCGCCTTCGGCAATGCCGACGCGGAGCTGGGCCCCGACCGCTGGGTCACCATGTTCAACACCCCCGGCCGCATGGCCGGCGTCTACCGATCGGGCAACCACCCGCAGGCCAAGGCCTACTTCATGTTCCGCAGCCCCCGGCGCGACATCGACCTGCGCGACCAGCAGGCCGCCCGCGCCCTGCTGTCCGCCGAGTTCGGCGACGAGAACGACTGGCACGTACCGGGATTGCTCGCCGGGGTGCTCGCCGACCCGGACGCCTACATCGACGCGCTCGGCCAGGTCCGCATGGACTCGTGGTCCAGCGGGCGGGTCGTCCTCGTCGGCGACGCGGCCTACTGCGCCTCCCCGGTGTCGGGCGCGGGCGCGGAGATCGCCCTGATCGGGGCCTACCGGCTCGCCGGAGAGCTGGCGGCGGCCGGCGGCGACCACCGGATCGCCTTCGACCGGTACGAGCGGTCGCACCGCCCGCTGATCACCCGCAAACAACAGGTCGGACCCAACCTCCGGCTGATGGTGCCGAAGACCCGGCTGGGGATGGCCGTGCGCAACACCGTCACTCGCCTGCCGCTGCTCGAGTCGATGTCCGGCATGGAGCGCATCATGTCCCCGAAGGCCACCGACCGGCTCCCCGACTACGAGCCGGCAGCCGATACCGCCAAGTGAAGGCCCGGCTCACCGGTCCTTGTGGCACACCGCTTCCAGCATGACGCCGTCGTACCCGCGCCAGAACGTGGCGTAGTACGGCGGCGGATACTGCGGGAAGGACTGGGGCGGATGAATGATCTCGTCGCCGCGCCCCGAGGCCCAGTCGTGCACCCGGTCCACATCGGCGCGGGTGGGGACCATGAACGCGAGATGCTGAAGACCCGCGCGCCCGGGGGAGTAGCCCGGCTCCGGGGCCGGGTAGAAGAACAGATAGGTGCCGACCTTGCCGTCCGCGGGCCAGTACGCGAACTGCGTATCGTCGGCCAGCAGCCTGTCGTAGCCGATCAGCGGCATCAACTGGTCGTAATACTGTCGTGCCGCATCGAGATCGGTGACATTGACGCCGAGGTGTCCCAGGGGCATGGTCGGAATCTACGCGATGTTCGGCGAAGGGGGAGCGATGTCGTCGGTGTCGATGGCCGAATGGGCACGGGTGTGGGGCGAGTCGTGGAGGACCCGGTACCGGGTGGCCGCGTGGCTGGCGATCCCCGGTGCGCTGCTGTGGATGATGGGAGCCTTCGGGTCCTGGATGCAGTCGCGGGAAGGCAAGTGGCAGGACGCCGAGTATCTGACCCTCGGTGGTGCCGAGGTCACCGCCGACAGCCTGCTGGCCTTCCTCATGCTCGCTTTCCTCCTGGTCGCCGCCTTGCTGATGTCCGGCGCGGTGCTCCTCCTGCGCGGCAACACCTCCGGTCGCTACCTTCTCCTGGCCGGAGCATGGCTCGTTCTGCTGGGGCAGTCCTTCGCGGCCGTTCTGGCATGGATCCCGATCGATGCCTTCTATCACTCCACCCCGCCCAGCGTCGTCTTCTCCACCCCGCTGATCGTGTTCCCGATCGCCACGATCCTGTGCCTGCACCCTGGGCCAATTCCGTTGCGGTAGTGGGTGATATCGCGAACTGTCGGTGGGGCCTGCCATGCTGACGGGCATGAGTTCGAGATTGTCGGTCGATGTGTCGAGCGAGCGGGTGTTCACCGCGGTCACCGGTTCGGGGATGCTCGCGCTGTGGGATCCGGCCGCGTTCACCCATGTCGTGGATTACGACAGCTGGGAAGTGGAGTTGCTGGATGACGAACCGGTCATCGAGCACATTCGCGTGGGTCGGATGGTGCCGCTGAACATTCTGTCCGACGGGCGATTCGGGGTGCTGGTGCGGCAGGGTGCGGCGGGGGAGCTCACCGAGCGTGAGCGGGAGTACGCGCTGAACTCCTCCGAGCCCTATCTGTTCGTATCCACGGGCGTCGCCAAGGTCAGTGGAATCGAGGAGGTCGGCTCGTTCGATGAGGAAGAGTCCACGGTGGCCGACATGAAGCCGACCGAAATCGACCTTCCGGCAGGCTCGTACGCCGTGACCGTCCACCTGATCGACTGGGAAGCGGAACCCGGCGCGACGGACGACAAGGGCGACGCCACCGCCACCGCCCTCCCGGACTTCGTCGTCCTGATCGCGCCCGCCGACGGGGGATCGTTCCGCACCGATATCGAAACCTTCGACGACCTCGACTGATCGGCGGCCGCCGCCGACCTGTGGTTTGATGGCCGAGTGATGTTGATGACGCAGTCATGGTGGCAGCCGAGGTTTCGGCGGCTCTGACTTGCGTGTGTGTCGGCTGCCGGTGCGGTGGTCGACGCGTCTCGCGTCACTCGGCTGACGCGTCGGCGGCCTCGAAATGAGAGGTCCGGATTCATGTCCTTGGAAGAAGTGCGCGGCGAGATCGACGCGATCGATGCGCGGATCATCGAATTGCTCGGCGCCCGGCAGCAATTGGTGATGCGCGCCGCCACGTTCAAACGCAACGACCACGAGGTCCGCGCCCCCGACCGCCGTGTGCGGATGATGGTCCGCCTCCGCGAGCTGGCGGTGCGCCACGGCGTCGAGCCGACATTGGTCGAGCGGGTCTACAACACCCTGATCGACGGATTCATCGAACTCGAGCAGCAGCGCCACCGCGCGCTCGTCGCGGGTGAGGTGGCCGGTTCAGCCGCGCCGGGCCCGGTAGAGGCGGCGTCCGGCGCGTAATAGGGACGGTGCGAGGAGACCGGCGGCGATCCCGGCCAGTGGCAGGGCGACGCCGGTCCACCGGGCGGGGAGCGGGCGGTAATGCGCTGAGCCGTCCCGGATTTCGATGAATCCCAACGGCCGCATCTCCATCCCGCCGCCCGAACCCCCGCCGTCGACGACCTCGTCGCCGGCGGAACCGCGACCGGGTACGACGCTGAACGCGAACCCCGCCCGAGCCACCGGCACGATCGTGACCCCGTCACTGGTAATCGGATCCCCGAAAACCACTGACGCGCGGGCCTTCTCCCCGAGCCGATCGACCAGCTCCTCCATCAACCGCGTGGCAGACCCGCCCACATCCTCGAAATCCATCCCGCCATTGTTCCGCCAACCGGACACGACCGCCGAGTCCGCCTCCCCGACCGGCCGATTCCTCCACCACCCGCCGCCGAGCCCTGCCTGGTCAACCGAATCGGCTCGCTTTCGAGGTGAGAGCCGCGCGGCCGCGCGGGGTGATCCGCCAGCGCCCGCGCGGGTGACCGGGAACGATCAGGCCACGGGATTCCAGGTGAGCCAAGGCGTTGCGCGCACGCCAGGTGGTAAGCGTCGCGGCGACCTGAACTTGGGCGGCGGAGAGCGTGCGGTCGGGGCTGAGTGCGATGAGAACGGCCACCTCGGCGGGGGTCATGGGTGAATCTCCTGTGTGGATGGCTGGGGATGGTTTGAGCGCGAGCGGCTTCGGTTCCGGCGGTGGCGACCGGTTGGTAGGTCGGGGCGGCTGGGGACTTCGAGGAATCCGCCGGTAATGGTCGGGAGGCGGAGGTGGTCGGCGGTGGCGCTGCGGTTCTCGAGGTGGAAGCCCCACCACGACCACACGATCACGCCACCGCAGAGGGCGGCGATGGTCATCAGGGCCCATGCGTCCCAGGGCATTACGGTCCCTCCTTGTCATCGGTGATGCGGTGAGCGTCACCGGGCACGGCGGGTCGCACCGCACACCCCGGGGGAACCCGTGGAAATTCTGCGAACCCGCAGTTCCCAGCCCGGGAGGGTCGTACCCTGGTTCCCGGAATGGGAAGACCTCAGGGCCGTAGTGGACCAAGGGGGTAGCCGTTGTCCGAAGATCACAGTGCCGGTTCGACATTGCCGCGCCGCCAGCTCGGCCGCGCGCTTCGCGAGGCCCGGGAGGGATTGGGTCTCACCCTCGAGCAGGCCGCGAAACATATGGAGTGGGGCAAGTCCACGCTCGGGCGGGTCGAGAAGGGGCAGGCCGAACGGGTCCGTACCCGCGAGGTGGCTGATCTGTGCCAGCTCTACGGTCTGTCCGACGAGCGCACCGAAGTCATGAAGAAACTTGCGGCCCAGGCGAGTACGCGATCGTGGTGGTACCCGTTCACCGATCTGATCGCGGCCGGGTTCAATGTCTATCTCGGGTTGGAAGCCGGGGCGGCCGGACTTTCCTTCTACCAGCCACTGGTGGTACCCGGGCTACTTCAGACCGCCGAGTACGCCCGCGCGATGGACCGTGCCTATTTTCCACACGAGAGTCCCGCGGAAATCGACCGCCGGATCGAACTCCGTATCCGCCGACAGGCCATTCTCCAGCGGAAACGCAACCCCGCCAAAGCCGATGTCGTGGTTCACGAAGCCGTGCTCCGCACCGTGGTGGGTTCCCCGCAGATCATGACCGCCCAACTGCGGCACCTCGCCGACCTGGGGACGGCCGAGAACATCTCGATCCGGGTGCTGCCGTTCCGCACCGGCCTTCCGCTCGGAGTCGGGATGGCTCCGTTCGTGATCCTCGATTTCGCGGTGGATTCGCGTGGCGGCGTGGAACCTACCGTCGTCTTCGCCGAGAATTACACCGGCGGAATGTATTTCGAAGAGCGAGGCGACGTCGACAGGTACCGTGCGGCACACCGGACGTTGACGGATGCCGCGCTCGGGGCTGATATCAGCCGGTCGCTGCTGCGGGAAATGGCGAGGAGATTCGAAAGTGAACGATGAACTGTCCCAGGCGGAATGGTTCAAGTCCAGTCGATCCGGCGGCGGTCAGGAATGCGTCGAGGTCGCATTCCTGCGCCGGGGCGGGGTCGGGGTCCGTGATTCCAAGGACCCCGGTGGGCCCGTGTTGGTGTTCACCGGCGAGCAGTGGGATCGGTTTCTCGCCGGTGGGGTGTGGGAGCGGTAGCTACGCCGAGATGGACAGGCCCTGGAGGATGGTGGTGGGGGCGCTGCCGTCGCTGTCGTTGCGGGTGGTGATGGTGAGCTGGACCAGGTACTGGCCCTTGTCGGAGTCGACGATGATGTAGCGGTTGTAGGCCCACAGGGTGAGGTTCTGGACCTCGTAGGTGCCGGTGATCGCGGCCGACGGGAGGCCGTCGTAGTCCGCGATGTCGGTGTCGATGTCCTTCCACGCGGGAAGCTGGCGGGCATCGGCGAAGGCGTGGGTGAGGAGTTCGGCGGCGTCGACGGCGGGGGAGAAGGTCGCTACCAGCAGGACCGCGTTGTCGGCCCAGCCGTCCACCGGCGGCTGGGTCCAGACACCGAAGGAGCCGGGGAACATCTGCGGCGGGACCTGCTGCCAGCCTTCGGGAACGCCGACGGTGACCTTCGGCGCGCCGGGGGCCGCGGGGTCGACCGGGGCGGCCTGGATCTGGGCGGAGGCCAGGTATTCGGCGATGGTGGTCAACGAAGCTCCTCGAGAGGGGGCGGCGGTGGACACCCGACATTCAACACGATGACAGCGAAGCGCAGGACCACGACCGCGACGGGCCGCTCGAATCGTCTGATTCGAGCGGCCCGTCGCGGTCGGCCATCCGGGCTCAGCCCTGGAAGCGGCGCAGCCGCAGGCTGTTGCTGACCACGAACACGCTGGACAGCGCCATGGCGGCGCCCGCGAGCATCGGGTTCAGCAGGCCGGCGGCGGCCAGCGGGATGGCCGCCACGTTGTAGCCGAACGCCCAGAACAGGTTGCCCTTGATGGTGCGCAGGGTGGCGCGGGACAACTTGATCGAGGTGGGCACCGCCCGCAGATCGTCGCGGACCAGGGTGAGGTCGGCGGCCTGGATGGCGACATCGGTGCCGGTGCCCATGGCCAGACCCAGATCGGCCTGGGCCAGGGCGGCCGCGTCATTGACGCCGTCGCCGACCATGGCGACCACCTTGCCCTCGTCCTGCAGCTTCTTCACCACGTCCAGCTTGTCGCTGGGCAGCACCTCGGCGATGACCTCCGAGATGCCGACCTGATCGGCCACGGTGCGGGCGGTGGCGGCATTGTCGCCGGTCAGCAGCACGGGGGTGAGACCGAGCGCCTTCATCTCCGAGATCGCCTGCGCACTGGTCGGTTTCACGGCGTCGGCGATGACCAGCACGCCGCGCGCCTGTCCGTCCCAGGCCACCACGATGGCGGTCTGCCCGGCCTGCTCGGCGCGAGTCTTGGCGTCCGCCAGGACTTCCGGCACCGTGATCGACCAGTCCGCCATCAGCTCGTTGCGCCCGATGACCACGGCCCGCTCGCCGACCAGACCCTGCACGCCCTTACCGCCGTGGCTGACGAACTGGTCCACCTGCTCGGTGTCGAGTCCACGCTCGGCGGCACCGGCGACCACGGCCTTGGCGACCGGGTGCTCGGAGCCGTGCTCGACGGCCGCGGCCACCGACAGCAGCTCGTCGGCGTCGACGCCGGACGCCGAAATCGCTTCCGCCAGCGTCATCTTGCCGGTGGTGACGGTGCCGGTCTTGTCCAGCACCACGGTGTCGATCCGCCGGGTCGACTCCAGCACCTGCGGGCCCTTGATCAGGATGCCCAGCTGCGCGCCGCGCCCGGTGCCCACCAGCAGCGCGGTGGGCGTGGCCAAACCGAGGGCGCACGGGCAGGCGATGATCAGCACCGCCACGGCCGCGCCGAACGCGGTCGCCACCGCCGCGCCGGTGCCGAGCCAGAAGCCCAGCGCCGCCACCGCGATCGCGATGACGATCGGCACGAACACGCCGGCCACCCGATCGGCCAGCCGCTGCACGGGCGCCTTGCCGTTCTGCGCGTCCTCGACCAGCGAAGCCATCTGCGCCAGTTGGGTATCCGCGCCGACCCGGGTGGCGCGCACGGTCAGCAGACCGCCCGCGTTCACGGTCGCGCCCACCACCTGATCGCCGGGACCCGCCTCGACCGGCACCGACTCACCGGTCAGCATGCTCATGTCGAGCGCCGAATTGCCGCTCACCACAACGCCGTCGGTCGCGACCTTCTCGCCGGGACGGACCAGGAACTCCTCGCCGACCCGCAGATCGCCGATGGGAATCCGGGTCTCGACGCCGCCGCGCAGCACCGACACGTCCTTCGCGCCCAGCTCCAGCAGCGCCCGCAGCGCGGACCCGGCCTTCTCCTTGGACCGCACCTCGAAATAGCGGCCCGCGAGAATGGCCGTGACCAGGGTGGCCGCCACCTCGAAGTACAGCGCCGAGGACGAATCACCGCGCTCGATGGCGAAACTGAACGGGTGCTTCATGCCGGGCATTCCGGCATTGCCCCAGAACAGGGCGTACACCGACCAGCTGAACGCCGCCAGCGTGCCCAGCGAGATCAGCGTGTCCATGGTGGCCGCGCCGTGCTTGGCGTTCACCCACGCGGCCCGGTGGAACTGGGACGCGCTCCACACCACGATGGGCGCGGTCAGGGTGAGCGAGAGCCACTGCCAGTTGGTGAACTGGAAGACCGGGAACATGCCCATGGCGACCACGGGGACCGCCAGCGCGAGCGTCACCAGCAGCTTGTGCCGCAACAGATCCGCGGCCGACGGGGCCGAATCGGTCTCGGCCGCCTCGGTTTTCACCGGTTCGGTGTGGTGCACGGCCGCGGTGTAGCCGGTGTCGACGACCTTGGCGATCAGGTCGTCGGCGGTCACCGAGTCGGGGAAGCTGACCTTGGCCTTCTCGGTCGCGTAGTTGACCGACGCCGTGACGCCGTCGATCCGGTTGAGCTTCTTCTCGATCCGGGAAGCGCAGGAGGCGCAGGTCATTCCACCGATATCGAGTTCGATCGAACGCTCGGGAGCCGGGGCGCTCATGAGTGACCTCCTCCGTGTGATGCGGGCGCACCCGAAGCGGGTGCGGCGGTGGATGCTTCGCCGGTGAATTCCGCGGTGTGGACCGCGCCGCCGTGCTGGAAGTCCAGGTACAGGCGGTACTTTCCGTCGCTGGGCGCCGCCGGTTGGGAGGTAACGGCTGCGTGGAAGGCGACGTCGGGGCCGGGGGCGGTCTTGCCGACCTCGCCCTCGGGGTGGACGTGCAGGTAGGCCAGGTCCGTGGCCCGCAGGGCTACCAGGTGCGCGTAGGCGCCGAGGTAGGGCTGCAGGTCGGTCACCGGCTTGCCGTCCCGGGTGACACCGAAGGTCAGTTCGCTGCCCGCGGTGGTCAGATCACCGGTGAGGGTGACCCGGTACCCGTCCACGTCGGCGGTCCTGGAGACCGGCGGCAGCGGCTTGTCGGTCACATTGCCCGCCACCGCGACGGTGCGGCTCAGGACCAGTTCGCCGGGCCCGCCGGCGGGGGAGAAGTCGGCGAACACCCGGTAGCTGCCGGGCGCGGCCCACTTCCAGTCCAGCGACCAGGTGCCGTCGGCGGCCCGGGTGGGATGCACGTGCCGGAACTGGCTCGCGTCCGAGCGGACCACGATCAGGTGCAGGTCCTTGTCGTGGAGATTGTCGTATCGCGTGACGGTGCCCTGCGGTCCGGTGATCCGGAAGCGCAGTGCGCCTTGCTGATCGGGGGTGGCCGGGGCGCTGATCTCACCGAGGGTGTAGCCGGAGAGGCTGTCCTGCAGGCCGGTCGGCGCGGCGGTCTCGTGCTGGGAGTGATCGGCGGCCTCGGCCGGGGCCGCGCCGGACCGGTCGCCCACCAGGGCGCCGATGCCGAGCGCGGCTCCGAACAAGACGACCAGTCCGCCACCGAAGGCGGCGAACTTCAGTCGATCGTTCACCTGGCCACCTCGTAACCCGCTTCGTCGACGGCGTCGATCACATCGGCGTCGGCGAGCTCGGCAGCCGACTCGATCTTGACCAGACCGCTGGCGAGATCCACATCCACGCTGGTGACGCCGTCGATCTTGCCGATCTCCTTCTGCACCGAACCGACGCAGTGGCCGCAGGTCATCCCGGTGACGGTGTAGGTGCTGGTGGCCATGGTGGTCTCCTTCGCTCGCTTCTCATACGGTGAGGGGGTATCCCCGACACAGAGAAACATACCCCCCATGGGTACCTGACGCAAGCGGTTGGTCCGAGAAATTCACGCGGGCCAGGCCAGCATGGCCAAAGCGGCGACTCGCTCGAGTTCGTCGCGGTCCGCGCCGTCGCGCGCGGCCTGGGACATGCCCTGCAAGATCGCTCCGGTGTAGCGGGCCAGGGCTCGGGCGTCGGTGTCGGCGGGCAGTCGTCCGGCGGCCATGTCTTCGCGGATCCGTCGTTCGAAGCCGTCGATGTTGTCGTTGCGCAACTGTTGAAGTAGTTGCAGCACTTCATGATTGGTGGTGTTGGTGCCCGCGTGGATAACCAGGCAGCCGGGTGGCTGCCCGGGGCGGGTGTACTCGTCCGCGGCCTCCCGCAGGGTGCGCTCCGCCGCGGCGCGGGCGGTCGGTTCCTCGGTGAACGCGCGGGCCGCGAAGCCGCCGTAGCTCGCACCGTAGGCGGCGAGCACCTCGTCGAACAGTTTTCGCTTGTCGCCGAACGCCGCGTACAGGCTGGGTGCGCCGATGTGCAGCGCCTTGGTGAGGTCGCTCACCGAGGTGGCCTCGTAACCGCGCTCCCAGAACAGCCGCACCGCCTTGTCGAGGGCGGCGTCGCGGTCGAACGAGCGGGGGCGACCCCGGGTTTGTGTGGCCATGCCAGCGATTTTATAACGACCGCTACACAATGTGTTACGGTCCCATTCTGTAACGGTCACTAGAGAATGTGGCCGACGAGCGAAGGACAAGGTCATGGGCGCACTTTCCGGCAAGACGGCACTGGTCACCGGCAGCGGACGCGGAATCGGGCGCGCCATCGCACAGCGCCTCGGCCGCGACGGCGCGCGGGTCGGCGTCCACTACAACGGCAACGCGGCCGCCGCCAAGGAGACCGTCGCGAGCATCGAGGCCGCGGGCGGCCAGGCCTTCGCGTTCGCCGCCACCCTCGGCGTGCCCGGCGACGCCGCCGCGTTGTGGACCGCCTTCGATGCCCACGCCGACGGCCTGGACATCCTGGTCAACAATGCGGGCACCGACGGCGTCCGGGAACCCATCGGGGGTACCTCGGAGGAGGCCTTCGACCGGGTCTTCGCCGTCAATACGAAATCCCCGTTCTTCGTCACCAAACTGGGCCTGGACCGGCTGCGCGACGGCGGGCGCATCGTCAACGTCTCCACCGGGCTCACCCGCGGCGCCGGCATGCCGGAACTGCTCGCGTACACCATGACCAAGGGCGCGATCGATTCCTTCACCTCGGTGCTGGCCAAGGAGGTCGGCGCGCGCGGCATCACCGTCAACGCGGTGGCGCCGGGCGTGGTGGACACCGACATGAACGCCGACTGGCTACGCAACGACGCGACCATGGCGGCGGTATCGGCGAAGTCGCCACTGAATCGCGTGGCCGAGCCCGCCGAGATCGCGGATATCGTCGCGTTCCTGGCCTCGGACGACAGCCGCTGGGTCACCGGCCAGTGGATCGACGCCACGGGCGGTGCGCTGCTCTGAGCACCATTAGGCTTGGCGGGTGCTGTCAGTTGTGCCGAGCCCCGTGATCGTGCGTGCCCCGTCGAAGGTGAATCTGCACCTCGGGGTGGGTGACCTGCGCGAAGACGGGTACCACGACCTCACCACCGTCTTCCAAGCCCTTTCGCTCAGTGACGATCTGGAGATCGCGCCGGCCGCCGCCATGCGGGTCAAGGTGACCGGCGAGGGCGCCGACGAGGTCCCCACCGACCGCACCAACCTGGTCTGGCAGGCGGCGGTCCGGCTCGCCGATCAGGCGGGCCGGGCGCCGCTGGTGGAAATCGGGATCACCAAGGGGATTCCGGTGGCCGGCGGGATGGCGGGCGGCAGCGCGGACTGCGCCGCGGCCCTGGTCGGGTTGAACGACCTGTGGGAGCTCGGCCTCAGCCGGGCCGAATTGTCCGATATCGCAGCCGAACTCGGCAGCGATGTCCCGTTCTCCCTGCACGGCGGCACCGCGCTCGGGCGCGGCCGCGGCGAGAAGCTGCTTCCGGTGCTGTCCCGCAACACCTTTCACTGGGTGCTGGCCCTGGCCAAGGACGGACTGTCCACCCCGGCCGTCTTCAAGGAACTCGACCGCCTGCGCGAGGCCGGTGACCCGCCGCGCCTCGGCAGCCCCGAGGACCTGCTCCAGGCCCTGGCCTCCGGCGACGCGACCCAGCTCGCGCCGCTGCTCGGCAACGACCTCCAGGCCGCAGCGCTCTCGCTCAAGCCCGACCTGCGCCGCACCCTGCGGGCCGGCGTCACCTCGGGAGCCCTGGCGGGCATCGTCTCGGGTTCCGGCCCGACCTGCGCCTTCCTGTGCGAGAGCGAGGAGGCCGCGGTCGCCGTCGCCGCCGAGCTCGCGGGCGCCGGCGTCGCCCGCAGCGTCCGCACCGCCCACGGCCCGGTTCCGGGCGCGCGCCGCATCACCGATCCGCTGGATGCCGCCAAGCGCTGACCGAAGGACGGTCATGGCTGCTCGGTAGGCTTGCTCAGGGCAAGCAATCGACCGTCGTAGAGGATCCCGTGGCCAACCTGATCAACCTGGAAACCGTCTCCAAGAGCTTCGGCGTCAAGCCGCTGCTCGACAAGGTGTCCCTCGGGGTTCAGGAGGGGGAGCGGATCGGTGTCGTCGGCATGAACGGCGGCGGCAAGACGACGCTGCTGGAAGTGCTGACAGGTCTCGAGAAGCCCGACTCCGGACGGGTGAGCCAGGTCGGTTACCTGCGGATGGCGGTCGTCACCCAGCGTGGAGTTCTGCCCGACGACGCGACTGTCGGTGACGTGGTCCTCGCGGGTCTGGCCGAGGATCAGCGCACCGACGGTGTCGCCGAACACGAATGGGCGGCCAACCCCCGCATCCGTTCCGTGGTCGAGGGCATCGGCATCGCCGACCTCGGTCTGGACACCCCGGTCGCCAATCTCTCCGGTGGCGAGCGCCGCCGCACCGCGCTGGCCGCCGCCCTGGTCCGCGACCTCGACCTGCTGGTCCTCGACGAGCCCACCAACCACCTCGACGTCGAGGGCGTGCAGTGGCTGGCCGAGCACCTGATCGAACGCCGCAGCGCGCTGGTGGTCGTCACCCACGACCGCTGGTTCCTCGACACCGTCGCCACCCGCACCTGGGAAGTGCAGGGCGGCAAGGTCGAGACCTACGACGGCGGCTACAACGACTGGATCTTCGCCCGCGCCGAACGCGTCCGCCAGGCCGACGCCAGCGAGGCCCGCCGTCAGAACCTGGCCCGCAAGGAACTGGCCTGGCTGCGTCGCGGCGCGCCCGCCCGCACCTCCAAGCCGCGCTACCGGATCGAGGCCGCCGAGGCCCTGATCGCCAATGTCCCCGCCCCGCGCGACACCGTGGAACTGGCCTCCTTCGCGCGAAAGCGCCTGGGCCGCG
Source organism: Nocardia sp. NPDC005825 (assembly GCF_040630175.1). Lineage (NCBI taxonomy): Bacteria > Bacillati > Actinomycetota > Actinomycetes > Mycobacteriales > Nocardiaceae > Nocardia > Nocardia sp. NPDC005825. The sequence goes on along the minus strand of NZ_JBEXXC010000008.1, from coordinate 288,679 downwards.
TGGTGATCGAGCTCGAGGACGCCACCCTCGCCCTCCCGGACGGCCGGGAACTGGTGAAGGACCTGACCTGGCGGCTCGCGCCCGGCGAGCGCGTCGGCCTGGTCGGCGTGAACGGCTCCGGCAAGACCAGTCTGCTGCGCGCGCTCGCGGGGGAGCGGGACCTGCAGTCCGGCAAGCGGATCCAGGGCCAGACCGTCAAGATCGGCTGGCTGCGCCAGGAACTCGACGATCTGCCGCTGGACATGCGCGTCCTGGAGGCCGTGCAGGACGTGGCGCAGCGAATGATGCTGGGCGACAAGGAGATCAGCGCCGGTCAGCTGGCCGAGCGGCTCGGTTTCACCCCGGCCAAACAGCGCACCCCGGTCCGCGACCTGTCCGGTGGCGAGCGCCGCCGCCTGCAGCTCACCCGCATCCTGATGGCCGAGCCGAACGTGCTGCTGCTCGACGAGCCCACCAACGACCTCGATATCGACACCCTGCAGCAGCTCGAGGACATGCTCGACGGCTGGGCCGGAACCATGGTGGTCATCTCCCACGACCGCTACCTGATCGAGCGCATCTGCGACACCACCTGGGCGCTGTTCGGCGACGGCAAGCTCACCAACCTCCCCGGCGGCATCGAGGAATACCTGCGCAAACGCGCCGCGCTGAGCGGCGGCCCGGCCACCCCGGCCCGCTCCGCCGCCCCGGCCGCCGCCGCGAATTCCGCTGCCCCGGCCACGGATTCGGCCGCCTACCGCGCCGCCCGCAAGGAACTCGCCAAACTGGAACGCGCGCTGGAGAAGCTCACCGATCGCGAGAAGAAGCTGCACGCGGCGCTCGCCGAAGCGGCCACCGAGCCGGACAAGCTGGTCAAGCTGGGCGCAGAGTTGAAGCAGGTGCAGGCCGAGAAGGAAACGACCGAAGAACGCTGGCTGGAACTGGCCGAAGACGCCTGAGCTACGACCGTCCTCATCGTCTCTCGCGGTGGTGGCGTATGCCAGGGCGACAACTGGTTTCGCAACGGTCGGGGTAACTCGCCGGGTACGTCCAAAATTGGTTCGTCACCTGACGCAGGTACGGATGCGAGGCGTATTACGGCTCCCCGGCCGCCCGCTGAAGTCCCGGGGAGGCGGGGGAGTCCAGGGACGGAACCGGCAGGCAGGTGCGGACGAAACCCGCACCGAACGAGGTCAATTCGACGGTGCGGTAGAGCACCTTGGTGCCGAAGCTCGCCCGCTTGAGCAGTCGCCGCACCTCCGGCATGGCCTCGAGCAGCTGGTACCGGTTGGGGTTGCCCAGCGCTTCGCGGGTCACGTCGAGCAGCCCGAGCCGATCCAGATTGGCCAGGTACTCGTCGATCCGGTTGGGGTAGCGCAGGGCCGCGTCCTCGCCCAGCAGGTTGAACACGCCGCGATAGGAGCTGCGTCCGGTCTTCACCTCGACCGCGGGCTGCGGCCCGTCCAGGTACAGGTGCCGCACGATGCGCGCCTCGTCGGGCGCGAGTTCGCCCAGGATGCGCGAGTAGGCGGTGTGGTGGTGGGTGTCGTCCTCGGCGTGGAAGTCCGCGGACCGGCGCAGCAGTTCCGCGCCGCGGGCGCGCAGCAGCGCGGTGTGCCCGGAATCGGGTGCGGCGTCGAGGTCGTCGGGCACGGGCACGCCGAGCGCCTGCCGGACCGAATGCCGCACCTGCGCGCCGGCGTCGGAGAGGATCTCGCGCGGCGGTTGCCCGGCCATGCTGCCGCGCAGCACCACCGAGGTCACGCCGAGCGCGGTGTGCAGACTCCAGAAACTGGCCTCCACCGCCGCCGACACGGCCACCCGAACCACTCCCGTGGCGGCGCGCACCGGTCCGGCCGAACCCCGCCGCTCACTCGAATCCACCGGCACCGGCAGCGGCGCGGACTCGCGAACAGCGATGACGGTGGAGGGATCGGCGGGATCGTCCTCGCCAGAGGAGGATTCGGTCATATCCATGTGGTGGCGACTCCTGTTCCGAAGATCAGGAGGTGAGCGTAACCGGCGAAGAGCCCCAGCGCGCCGCCATGGACGAACAAAAGCCATTCGTCCTGTTTGATGGCCGAACGCAGCATGTCCACGAACTCCGGCGGGGGCAGCGCCGACATTTGTTTGGCGATGTACTCCTGCACCTGCACACCCTGCTGCGCGTTGAACGCGGGGTCGGCGAAGGCGATGGGCGCGATGGTCATCGCCTCGTTGGTGAGGGTGTCCTGCAGGGTGTCGTACTCCCGGCTGCCCAGGGCGAACTTGACCACCGAGCGGGCCGGGCCGAGCGCGCGGTCGGCGGCCGGGCGCAGGGTGTCGGTGAGCATCTGCATGGTGCGGTCGGCGCGCGGGCCGTTGAGCAGCTCGTCGCCGATATTGGCGACGGTCATGATCTCGCTGGCCACCAGCGCCGCGTAACCCTCGGTGATCTCGTCCTGCCGCTTGATCAGCAGGCCCTGCCGCCACGGGCACCACCACTTGGGATAGGCGGGCTCGAAGATCAGATTGATGCCGATCCAGTTGACCACCCAGCCGATGATCACCCCGCCGACCGGCAGCACCACCAGCGACGACCAGTGCGTCCAGTGCAGGATTCCGACCAGCACCAGACCCATCGGAGCGCCGAAGTAGAAGCCGAAGTTCTGCATGAATCGCAGTTCCTTGGCGCCCAGCACCTGGAACACGGAATTCAGCATCTGCGGCCGCGCCTGGAAGTAGCGGATGGTCATGGACTTGACGTCCAGCAGCTGATCGATGTTCTTGCCGAGTTCATCGGTGAGTTCCCGGAGAATATCCGGCAACTGTTCCCGCACGCGGTTGTGGACCATCTCCCGCACACCTGTCGGCAGGTTGTACCAGAGCTGTGGATGTTCGCGTTTGAGGATGTCCTCGACAATGCTTCGAATCTGAAGATCGGCAATTTCAACAAAATGTTCAGCAAGCTTGTCCGGTTCCAGTTCGCGATAGAAATCCGCGACACTCCCGAGTTTCGCCAGCCCTTTGTCGACGGCGATGCTGGCCATCTTGTCGGCGCGCGACGGCACGATCCCCTGCCAGCCGATCCGCCCGTCGTACTGCAGCAGCGGCAGCACCTGAATCCGCTTGGGCAGCAAAGGAAACACCGCCGCCAAACCGGGCAGCCGGAATCCGTGGAACCGGATCGGCTTGAACAGCATGAGCACGCCGGTCCAGTTGGTGATATAGCCGATCACGCCCGTGAACAGCGGAATCGTGATCAATTCCAATAGGAGGGTCGGACGCACCCCGAAGACACTCTCTAGCACGCGACACCCTCCTGCCGACCCGCAACGCACCGCCGTCGGCGTTGACTACCCCATCGGCGGTTCGGACCTTACTGGCTATTCAGGAAGTGAGTCCAGCCGCAGAGTGTCTGGGTCGGAGATCTCGGTCACACTGCGCGGGCTCGATGTTCCTCTCTCTTGATGGGACCACGAGAATGGCGGAGACCACATCCATATCGTTCTCAGATCGTTCGTGTTGGGGGTCATGTGCGTCGTTACTCGGCGGACGTGGGCTGGGGTAACCTCGTCAGGCTCGCGGGTTCGACGTGCCCGCAGGTCCGTCGGGGGCAATAATCTGTGGACATTCGGTTCACCTGGCGTATTCGGAGATGGACGTGGCGGAAGACAGGATCCCGGGGCAGGACGTGACCCGTCCGGGACCTCGTGCCGTGGAACGCAGTTCCGATGTGGAGCAGCGGCAGATCAGCAATGAGGCCCGCCTGATCCGCGGGGTCTTCCGGGCCGCCGGGCTGGCGGCCGGTACCGCGGTGCGGGGGACCGAGTGGGCGGTCGGCACCAGCTTCGAGATCACCAAACAGCTGACCCAGGCCGCGCTGGACGGCGAGTCCTCGGCCGATATCGCCGAGCGCACGGGGGCGGCGCTGCGGTCGATCGCGCGCAGCGCGCTCGGTGTCACCGAAGGTTCGGTCCGCGAGATCGTCAGCTACGTACCGACTCCCATGGGCGCGCCGCAGCAGGCCATCGCCAACGGCGGCGGTCTGGTCCGCTCGGGCACCACCGAGGATCTGCGCCGCCGCGGCGACGCGCTGCTGGCTCGCTCGGCCGACGTCTACTTCACCGAGGCCGTGCACCCGGCCTACGACCGCATCCTCGATCAGCTCGCCCCCGACGAGGCCCGGATCCTGCGATTCATGGCGTTGCAGGGCCCGCAGCCGTCGGTGGATGTGCGGACCAACCGGCCGCTGGGCATCGGGTCGGAGCTGGTCGCGGGGGATCTGACCTCGGTTCCGGAGCAGTCCGGCGTTCGCTACCCGGACCGCGCGCGGCACTACCTGATCAATTTGAGCCGCCTCGGTCTCACTATGACCTCGGAAGATCCGGTCGTTTTGTCGCGATACATGGTGCTGGAAGTGCAGCCCGTCGTCGAGCAGGCGCTGAAAAAGGCCGGTCGAGTCCCCAAGATCGTTCGAAAGAGCCTGCGCCTGACCGAATTCGGCGAGGACTTCTGCAGCACCTGCTTCACCATCAACAACTGACTCGGTATCCGGCTGATAGCGATCCGGTACATATCCGTGCCGATTTCCTCAGCTTTCCCGTACCTGATGGGATTGTTGAAGGTATGGATTCCGATGCCGTCGCGGCGATCAGCCGGCTGAAGTTCCGTTACCTGCGCGCGCTCGACACGAAGGCGTGGGAGGAGTTCGCCGACACCATGATTCCGGAGGCCACCGCTACCTACAGCGAGTACCTCCAGTTCGAATCGCGCGACGCCTTCCTCGCCTTCATGCGCAATACGCTGGGCCCGCACGTCATCACCGAACACCGCTGCGACCACCCGGAAATCGATGTCGACGGCGACGAGGCGACCGGAACCTGGTACCTGGCCGACACCGTGCTCATCCCCGGCCACAACATGCTCCTCCGCGGCGCGGCCTTCTATACCGATAGATACGTGCGCTGCGAGGACGGGCAGTGGCGCATCGCGCACACCGGCTACGAACGCACCTACGAGGTCGTGCTCTCGCTCTCGGACCTGCCGAGTCTGCGCCTGACCTCCAGCCGCTGGGGCCTGATCGCGCGCGATCCCGCCGACACGCCCCGCGTCGAACCCAGCTCGGACGGCTCCGGCACGATGGGCTGAACACCCCCTCCGCCCGAAGCCGACGGAGTCCTATTCCGTTCCGGCGACCAGCAGTTCGAGGGTCAGCTTCGGCATCTCCTTGGCGATGTACTGCAACCGCCACTTGTCGCTGAAGAGGGCCAGGATCGCGCCGTCGGTCCGGATGAAGACCTCGACGCCGCGCTGCCGGCTGAGCTCCGCGGCCGATTCGGCATCGGTGCGCCGCGCCAGCTGGAACGGCAGATGGTCGAGCTGGGTCTCGACATTGAACTCGGATTGCATTCGCGCCGTGACGACTTCGAACTGCATGGGACCGACCGCGGCCAGCACCGGCGACTGCTCACCGCGGGCGTCGTTGCGCAGCACCTGCACCACGCCCTCGGAGTCGAGCTGATCCATGGCCTTGCGGAACTGCTTGTACTTGTCCGCGGTCTTGGCGCGCAGCGAGGCGAAATGCTCGGGCGCGAAGGACGGGATCGGCGGGAACTCGACCTTCTTGTCCACGAAGAGCGTGTGCCCCGGGGCGAGTGCGGTCGCGTTCACCAGGCCGACCACGTCGCCCGGGTAGGCGGTGTCGACGGTGGTGCGTTCGCGGCCGAACACGGTCAGCGCGTATTTGGTGGCGAAGGGCCGCCCGGTCTGGGCGTGGGTCACCACCATGCCGCGCTCGAATTCGCCGGACACGATGCGCATGAACGCCAGCCGGTCGCGGTGCGCGGTGTCCATGCCCGCCTGCACCTTGAAGATGACGGCGCTGAACGGCGCGGTGGTATCGCGCGGCTCGCCCTTGATGTCGGTGCGCCCGCGCGGCGGCGGCGCGAGCTCGACGAGGGTCTCGAGGATTTGGCGCACACCGAAATTCAGCATGGCGGAGGCGTAGATGACCGGCGAGGTGTGCCCGGCCAGGAACAGTTCCTGATCGTGGTCCTGCCCGGCGGCGGAGAGCAGTTCGCTCTCCTCGGCGGCGGTGGTCCAGGCCTCGCCCTCGCGCTCGGCGGCCTGCTCGGGGCTGTAGCTCTCCTCCGGGGCGATGGTCGCGCCACCGGCGGTGCGGGTGAAGTGGATGTACTCGGTGGCCGCGCCCTCCTCGCCGCGGCGCAGCAGGCCGCGGAAGTCGCCGGCGATGCCGACCGGGAGGAACAGCGGGGTGGGGGTCAGGCCGATGCGGTCGACGATCTCGTCGAGCAGCTCCAGCGGCGCCTGGCCCGGGCGGTCCCACTTGTTGATGACGGTGATGACCGGGATGCCGCGATCGCGCGCGACCTGGAAGAGCTTGAGCGTCTGCGGTTCCAGGCCCTTGGCGGCGTCGATGAGCATGACCGCGGCGTCGACCGCGGTGAGCACGCGATAGGTGTCCTCCGAGAAGTCGGAGTGGCCGGGGGTGTCCACCAGGTTGATGACGCACTCGCCGTACTCGAACTGCAGGGCCGTGGAGCTGACGGAGATACCGCGCGCCTTCTCCATCTCCATCCAGTCGGAGACGGTCGACTTGCGGCCCGCCTTGCCGTGGATGGCGCCCGCCTCGGAGATCACCTTGGCGTGCAGGGCCAGCGCCTCGGTCAGCGTGGACTTACCCGCGTCCGGGTGGGAGATCACCGCGAAGGTGCGCCGCCGCGCCGCCTCACCGGCCAGCCGACCGGCGGTAGCTGAGGTCGCGCTGGCAGTCGGGGAACTCACGGGGGGACTCCTTATGTGCGGACGAGGCAACCGAACCAGGGTACGCGACCGGCCCCCCGCCCCGACCGGCCGGTCCGGCCCGATGGGGCCCTCGAACCGGAGGTCAGTCCGGGTCCGGGGCGAGATGCCGGGCCACGGCCCGTCCGACCAGCGTCTCGATATCGATGCCAGGCGCGATCGCCTCGATACTGCGGTTGGCGACCACCACCGCGATGCCGTGCAGCTGGGTCCACAGGCCGAGGGCCTGTTCGCCGGCCCGGTCGTCCGCGCCGGGGCCCGCGCAGTCGGCGACCAGCTGCCGCCAGCGGTCGAACAGGGGCAGTGACCAGGTGACCCGCAGGTTCCCGCCCGCGCCCTCGAGCAGATCGTGGCGGAACATCAGGGTGAACATCTCCGGCCGCGCGGTGGCGAAGCGGATGTAGGCCAGGCAGTTCCGGCGCACCCGCTCCTCGGGCGTATCCCCGCCCACCGCATCGATTTCCGTGCGCAGGTCCGCGTAGCCGCGGGCGGCGACCGCCGCCAGCAGCGCGTTGTGGGTGGGGAAGTACCGCCGGGGCGCGCCGTGCGACACCCCCGCCTCGCGGGCGATGGCCCGCAGTCCGAGCTCGGCCGCGCCTACTTCTTCGAGCATGGCGACTCCGGCGGTGACGAGTCGTTCGCGCAGGGGCTCGGCCGGTTCGCGCGGGGGCTCGGCGGTGGTCATATGTCACATTCTCCAGCATTCGTAGACAGTGTCTACGTCCGTCCGGTACAAAAGTACGAGTAGACACTGTCTACACATTCGTCGAAACAACGAGAGTTGGGTGGACACCATGTGGTACTGGCTCCTCAAGCACATCCTGGTGGGGCCGGTGCTGCGCCTGCTCGGGCGCCCGAAGATCGAAGGGCTGCACCATGTTCCGAAGAACGGGCCGCTGATCATCGCGGCCAACCATCTGGCCGTGGTGGATTCGCTCTACCTGTGCCTGGTGCTGCGCCGCCGGGTCACTTTCATCGCCAAGCAGGAGTACTTCACCGAGGGCGGGTTTCGCGGTCGCCTCAATCGCTTCGTCATGAACGCCACCGGTCAGGTCCCGGTCGACCGCACCGGGGGCAGCGCGGGATCGGATTCGCTCGCCGCCGCGGTGGGGGTTCTGGAGTCGGGCGGCATCTGGGGCATTCACCCCGAGGGCACGCGTTCGCCCGACGGCCGGGTCTACCGGGGCCGCACCGGTGTGATCCGGGTGGCCATGCAGACCGGCGCTCCCGTCATCCCGGTGGTGCTGTCGGGCACCGATCGAGTCAATCCGCGCGAGGGCCGCTTCCTGCGCCCGGCCAAGGTCGGCATCTCCTTCGGCCACCCGCGCTATTTCCTGCCCGCCGACCAGCAGGCCGTGCGCCGGGCCACCGACGAGCTCATGGCCGACATCGTCAGCCGCTCGGGTCGCCCGTACGTCGATTGCTACGCGACGACTTTCAAGCAGCAGGCGGCCTGAGAACGAGAAAACGGCCGGTTGTCCGGAATCCGATCGGGATTCCGGACAACCGGCCGTTTCGCCGTTCGGGTCAGCTCACGCGCGCGTTGGCGCTGGAGCCGGTGATGCCGAGGGACTGGAGCAGGCCGGCGGCGCTGCCCGTGTCGAGGCCGCCGGTGCCGTTGGCCGCCGCGGAGACCGTGATGTCCACCGGGCCGACGGCCGCGGTCTGACCGCCGCCGTTGAGGGTGACCGTGATGTGGTGGGTACCCGCCGAGGACGGAGTCCAGTTGATGGCCGCCGTGGTGGCGGTGCCGCTGGCCGGGGTCGCCGTGCCGATGGACACGGTGTTCGACCCGGTGGTGTCGAAGATGTTCGCGCTGACGCTGGGCGAGCCGGTGACGACGGTGATGGTGTACGTCTGGCCCACCGTGTAGCCGCTGCCCGAAACGGTCAGGCCGTTGACGGTGGTGTCCGCGGTGGCGAACGGAGCGGCGATGGCGATGGTGGCGGAGATGGCTGCGAAGCCCGCGGCGCTCAGGCCGGCCTTGCGGATGTTGGTCATAGATCTCTGTTCCTCACTCGGGGACAAGCTATTCAGCGTGTCGATCAAACTGCCTAGCATCGGAAAGGGGTCCCCGCTACCAAAACCGGGAATATCGTCAGCCGACGGAGGCGCCGATGCCGTTCGAGGTGGCGGAGCCGGTGCCCAGCGACTTGATGATCGAATCGAAGCCGCCGCCGCCCGTCGAGGGAGTGGTGGTCTTCGGCGGGGTGGTGGTGGTCGGCGGCGGGGTGCCCGGGCCGCAGTCGTTGTTGGTGGCCGAGGCGATCGGCGCGGTGAGCGCGATGGCGGCGGAGACTGCGGCGATGCCCGCGGCGCTGAAGCCGACTCGGCGGATGTTCTTCATCAAGCGTTTTCCTAACTTGGCAGACAAGCTCCTCGGCGGGCCCCTCGAATAGCCCGGACCGGGGTAGGAATGGGATCGAGGGGTGGGCCGAGTGATGCGAAATACTAGTGTGTCAAATTGCCGGATACAAGAGTGGAAATCGCGGCCGCCGAGGGGGTGCGACAAGGGCCTTCCGGCAGCGTGTTAGAGTCTTCAGGTTGTCTCGGCGAGGGTGTGGCACCTAGCTGCCCACCGTGATCGACGCGGCTCGGCCTATTCGGCCGTCCACGTTGGTCTTCGCCGACGAGCAGACCAACCACTTTGCCAGGGCGGCCCACGTCGCCTGGCGACACGCTGACATTACAGCCGGACGAGCCGTAGGGAGTAGACAGTCATGTCCGACGCCAACCTTCTCGAAGCCACCGTACGTACCGAGTTCGGCAAGGGCGCTGCCCGCCGTACCCGCCGCGACGGCAATGTCCCCGCCGTCCTGTACGGCCACAACGAGGAGCCGCAGCACCTGGCCGTGAGCGCCCAGGCGTTCGCCGCCATCCTGCGTGAGCACGGCACCAACGCCGTCCTGAACCTGGACATCAACGGCAAGAAGCAGCTGGCGCTGACCAAGTCGGTCGTCGTCCACCCGATCCGTCGCTACATCGAGCACGCCGACCTGCTGATCGTGCGTCGTGGCGAGAAGGTCACCGCCGACGTGAACGTCGCCCTGGTCGGCGACGCCGCCTCCGGCACCCTGGTCACCCAGGACGCCACCACCCTCTCCATCGAGGCCGAGGCCCTGCACATCCCCGAGTCCATCGAGGTCTCGATCGAGGGCGCCGAGGCCGGCACCCAGATCCTCGCCGGCGGCATCGAGCTGCCGAAGGGCGTCACCCTCGCCGGTGACCCGGAGGCCCTGATCGTCAACATCATCGCCGCCCCGGCCGCCGCCGCGGAGGAGACCGAAGAGGCCGCCACCGAAGAGGCCGCCGCGGAGTAACTCCCTACTCCCGCAACGGTTCTCGATGACCGAGGCAACAGCCGGGCCCGCGCTCGTGGTCGGTCTGGGTAATCCCGGATCCGAGTACGAGCGCACCCGGCACAATGTCGGTTTCATGGTCGCCGATCTGCTCGCGGAGCGGGTCGGCGGTCGTTTCACCGTGCACAAGAAGTCCGGCGCGGATCTGCTCGAGGCCCGCCTGGACGGGCGCAAGGTGCTGCTGGCCAAGCCGCGTACCTACATGAACCTGTCCGGGCGGCCCGTCGCGGCGCTGGCCAAATTCTTCTCCGTGCCCGCCACCGAGGTGATCGTCGTGCACGACGAACTCGACCTCCCCTTCGGCCAGATCCGCCTCAAGCGCGGCGGCGGCGAAGGCGGGCACAACGGGCTCCGATCGATCTCGCAGGCCCTCACCACCAAGGACTATCTGCGCGTCCGCTTCGGCATCGGCCGTCCGCCGGGCCGGCAGGACCCCGCGGATTACGTGCTGAAGCCGTTCTCCGCGCCGGAGCGCAAAGAAGTTCCGGTGATCGTCGAGCAGACCGCCGACGCGGTCGAGCTGCTGCTGCGCGTGGGTCTGGAGACCGCGCAGAACCAGCTGCACTGAGCTCCTCCGCCGCTCCGCGACTTCAGCGGGCGGAACGGGTGCCGTAGCCCGTTCTGCACCCGTGCCGGCGGACGGGTGCAGAACGGATTCTGGGCGTACCCGACGAGTTGCCCTCGCCTCGCGAAATCAGTTCTCGCGTACCGACAACTCGGTAGCGGAACGCCTGAGCTTGCCCGAGGAGGTCTTGGGCAGCGCGCCGGGGCCCAGCACGGTCACGCTGCGCGGGCGCACCCCCACCTCCGAGAACACCGCGTGCACGATGTCGTGCTCGATGCGGTGCACCTCCACCGGATTCTGGTGATCGTTGGATTCCACCACCACCGCGAAACTCTCGCGCTTCTGGCCCGCGTCGAGCCGCACCGCCACCGCGTTGCCCGGCCGAACTCCTTTGACGCGCAAGGCCGCTCGCTCGATATCGGTCGGATAGATATTGCGGCCGCCCATGATGATGACGTCCTTGATCCGGCCGCAGACGACGATATAGCCCTCCTCGGTGAAGTAGCCGACGTCGCCGGTGTCGAGCCAGCCCTCGGCGTCCTGCGCGGGGCGGAAGCCTTCGACGGTGACATAGCCGGAAGTCACCGCGGGCCCGCGCAATTCGATGACGCCGACGCTGCGGGCGGGCAGCGGCTGGCGCTCGGCGTCGACCACCCGGCCCTCCAGATTGTCGACCAGGTAGCCCAGGGTGGGCAGGCGGCGCACGCCGCCGTGATGGTGTTCCGAATCGCGGACCGGCACCGCCTTGCCGAGGGCCTCGAGCAGATCGGCGTCGACGACGTCGAGGATCTGACCCAGCCCCGGATCCGGAATGGAGACGGCCAGGGTGGTCTCGGCCATGCCGTAGACCGGGGTGAGGGCCGCGGGGTTGAGGCCGAAGCGCTGTCCGGCTCCGGCGAGCGCCTCCATGGTGTCGGCGTCGACGGGTTCCGCGCCGTTCCACATGTAGCGCACGCTGCTCAGATCCAGCGAGCCCTCGTCGGCGTTTCGTAATCGCCGGGCCAGCAGCGAATACGCGAAATTCGGTGCGGCGGTGACGGTTCCGCGATATTTGGAGATCAGCTCGGCCCACAGGATAGGCCGGGCCAGGAAGTCCAGCGGGGTCACGCACACCACTTCGGCGCCGAACTGCATGGGCACGCTGAGGAATCCGACCATCCCCATGTCGTGGAACAGCGGCAGCCAGCTGATCATCACGTCGTCGTCGAGCTGGAATTTCACCCGGTCGAACATGGCGTAGGCGTTGACGAAGAAGTTGCCGTGCGTGATCCGCACGGCCTTCGGCGAGCCGGTCGACCCGGAGGTCAACTGCTGCAACGCGATATCGTCCTCGCCGGTGGGCACCGGGTCGACCGGGTCGCCCGAGCGCATGGAGTCCAGGGTCACCACGGTGATTCCGCGTTCGCGCAGTAGCGGTTCCGCGATCTCGAAGGGTGCGCCCAGGATGACCGCCCGCGCCTCGATCATGCCCAGCACCGTCTCGGTGTCGTGGGCCCACACCTCCAGATCGGTGCGTGGCGTGGGCTGATGCAGCATGGTGAGCGAGGCGCCACGCATCCACGCCGCCTGGCATGCGGGCGCGATGTCGACCGGCATCCCGGCCAGCACGCCCACGGCGTCGCCGGGGCCGATGCCGGCGGCCGCCAGCCCGCCCGCCATGCGGCGGGCTATGTCGTGGATCTCGGCCCATGTCTGACGCAGCGGCGCGTCGGGCTCTCCGGTCACCAGTCCGCGCTGGGAAACGCGGGCGGTGGCATACATTTCGTCGGTGAAGCGGCTCACGCAGAACACTCCTCGAATGCCGGACCAGCATTCAAATATCCCGCGTTCGAGGGGAGCTGTTAACCGTTTTCGGGTGATCCGGTCTGGTATGTGAGGGTTCTGAGGATCTATCCGAGCGCCCGGACGGCCCCGGCGAAGCGGTCCAGATCCTCGAAGCTCACGAAGCAGTGCGGGGAGGCCCGAACCACCGAGTTCAGTTCTCGCGCCGACATATCCAGCAGGGTGGAGCTGCGGTGGCTCACCGTCACGGTGATCGACTCCGCGGCCAGCCGGTCGCGCACCCGGATCGGTTCCAGCCCGTCGAGGGTGAATGACACGATCCCCGCGTGCTGGATGCCCCGGTCGCGCACGTCCACGCCGGGAATCTCGGCCAGCGCCTTGCGCAGATACTCGGCGCGCTCGGCGATGGCGGCGTAGACGGCGGCCGGGCCGAGGTCGAGCAGGTACCGCACGGCCGCGCCCAGGCCCAGCCGGGCGGCGACCGAGTGCTCCCAGAACTCGAAGCGCCCGGCGTCGGGGGAGAGCACGTAGTCGTCGGGGGCGGTCCATTCGGCGCTGTGCAGGTCGAGGCGGCCGGGTTCCAGGCCCAGCGCCAGTTCTGGACGCACGTACAGGAACCCGGTGCCACGCGGGCCGCGCAGCCATTTGCGGCCGGTGGCGGACAGCGCGTCCACATCCAGGGCGGCGACGTCGAGGGGCAGCTGACCGGCCGACTGGCAGGCGTCCAGCAGCACCAGCGCGCCGGACCGGTGCGCGATGCGGGTGGCCTCGGCGACCGGGTTCACCAGGCCGCCGTTGGTCGGAACGTGAACCAGCGATACCAGTTTCACGCGTTCGTCCATCATGGCGGTGAGCGCGTCCAGGTCGAGCTGGCCGCTGCCGTCGCTGGGGATGGCCTCGACGACCGCGCCGGTCTGCCGGGAGCGTTGCAGGGCGGCGATGGCATTGCTGCCGTAGTCCGCGCCGGAGATCAGGATGCGGTCGCCGGGGGCCAGTGGGACCGAGTAGAAGAAGTCGCTCCAGGAGCGGCTGGCGCTGTCGCTGAGGGCCAGGGCGGCGGGGTCGGCGTTGATCAGTTCGCCGATCGCCGTCTTGACGGCGTACAGGTCATCGATGCGCTCGTTGGCCGCGCGGTAGCCACCGATCTCCGCTTCGCGGCGCAGGTGGGCGATGGTGGCGTCGACGACGGCCCGTGGGGGAAGGGAGGAGCCCGCACTGTCGAGAAATACCTGGTTTTCACATCCGGGGGTATCGGCCCGCAATCCAGCCATATCCAGCATGGAATCGACCATATAGCTTGCCGCGTTCTTCATTTCGTCAGATTTCTTGTCACAGTCGCTCGCTACTCTGGTTTGGGTCGTCGTTCCGATCCCCAGCGGCGACCGCATCAGACGGAGGTTGGCAATGGCTGTCACAGCGTCACCCGCCGATGTGCTGCGCAGTGGCCTGGATGTCTCGGAACCCGGCGGCGAATTCACCTCACGCGCCGCCGCCGAGGCGTATGTCGGAAAAGTCTGTTTCAAACAGGGCCCACCGTTGCTCATCGGCGCCGAACTGGAGTGGCTCACCGCGCAAGGTGAACTTTCGGCGACGAATTCGCGTCCGGACCTCACGGTTCTCGCGGACGCCCTCGGGCCGTATGCGCCGCGGTCCATTTCCCCCGATTCCCCGGCCGATCCGCTGCCGGGCGGCAGCCGGGTCACCCTCGAACCCGGCGGTCAGATCGAACTGTCCAGCGCCCCGTTCGGCACCGCCGCCGAACTGTGCGAGCGCTTGCGGGCAGACACGACCAGCTTGCGGGAGCTGCTCGAATCCCGCGGTATCCGAACCATTTCCGGCGCCGCCGACGCGGTCCGGCTGCCCGTGCGCGTCCTGCAGCTGCCGCGCTACCGGGCCATGGAGGAGTCCTTCGCCGGGCTGGGCCCGTTCGGGGCGCTCATGATGTGCAATACCGCCGCCACCCAGGTCAGCGTGGACGCGGGCGCGGACCCCGCCGAGATCGCCGCCCGCTGGCGGGCGCTGTACGCCGTGGGCCCGGCCCTGCTGGCGGCCTTCGCCTGCTCACCGGGCCTGCACACCGCCCCGCCGGGGGCGTGGGCCTCGCAGCGCATGCGGGCCTGGCAGCGGCTCGATCAGCTCCGTACCCGCCCGCCCGTGCAGGACTGGGCCGATCCCATCACCGGGTACGCCCGGTGGGCCCTGGACGTGCCCCTGCTGTGCGTGCGGGCCGAGGATCCGCCGGCCGCCGACTGGTCGGCTCCACGCGGGGCCACCTTCGCCGACTGGCTGTGCGGGGCCCTGGACGAGGAGATCGGCCGCCGCCCGGACCAGGCGGATCTCGACTATCACCTCACCACCCTGTTCCCGCCGGTCCGCGCGTCCGGGCACCTCGAGGTCCGCTACCTGGACGCGCAGCCGGGCGACGACTGGTCGGTGCCGGTGCACGTCTTCGACGCGCTGCTGTCGGATCCCGGAACCATCACGGAGGCAACGGCTCTGGCCGCCGACACCGCCGACCGCTGGTCCGAGGCCGCCCGCCGCGGCCTGGCCGACCCGGACCTGCGCGCCACCGCGGTCGCCCTGCTCGACCTGGCCGTCGCCCACGCCACCACCCGCGAGGCCGAGGCCGAGCTGGTCGCCGCCGCCGACCGATGTCGCGGCGGACTGACCCCCACCGGCGTCCACTGCGGAGGCGGCGCATGACATCTCACGAATCGGGAGTCCTCTCATGACTGTTCAGCACCTGCCGGGCTCGGACCGGGCCGAGACCGAGGCGCTGCGGTCGCGGATCGCGGAGTCCCTGGAGCGGGCGCGGCGGCGGACCATCGGGCTGACCGAATGCCTCGACGAGGCCGAGTTGGTGGCGCAGCATTCGCGGCTGATGAGCCCGCTGGTGTGGGATCTCGCGCATATCGGCAACCAGGAAGAGCTGTGGCTGGTGCGCGATGTCGGCGGACGCGAACCAGTGCGGCAGGACATCGACCACCTCTACGACGCGTTCAAACACGCCCGCGCGGATCGGCCCGCCTTGCCGCTGCTGGATCCGACGCAGGCCCGCGACTATGTCGGCGCCGTGCGCGACAAGGTGTGGGATGTGCTGGACCGCAGCCCGTTACGCGGCCCGGATCTGGTGCGGGACGGGTTCGCCTTCGGCATGATCGCCCAGCACGAGCAACAGCACGACGAGACCATGCTGGCCACCCACCAGCTGCGGACCGGTTCGGCGGTGCTGTCCGCGCCGCCGACCCCCGCCGCGCGGGCGGCCGTCACCGGCGAAGTCGTGGTTCCCGCAGGCGAATTCACCATGGGCACCGACACCGACCCGTGGGCGCTGGACAACGAACGGCCCGCGCATCCCGTCCACGTCGACGGCTTCGCCATCGACGCCGCGCCGATCACCAATGAGCAGTACCTCGCCTTCGTCGACGACGGCGGATACGAGCGGCCGGAACTGTGGTCCGAACGCGGCTGGGCGCACCGGGTGGAGGCCGGGCTGACCGCGCCGCAGTTCTGGGAGCAGGACGGCGGCGGGCGCTGGTGGCGACGGGTTTTCGGGGTCATGCAGCCGCTGCGCGCGCAGCAGCCGGTGGTGCACGTGTGCTGGTTCGAGGCCGAGGCGTACGCCCGGTGGGCCGGCAAGCGCCTGCCCACCGAGGCGGAATGGGAGAAGGCCGCGCGCTTCGACGCGAGCACCGGGCGCTCCCGCCGATTCCCGTGGGGTGATGGCGATCCCACCGAGTCGCTCGCGAATCTCGGTCAGCACCATCTGGAACCGGCCGATATCGGGGCCTATCCGGACGGCGCCTCGCCGGCCGGGGTCCATCAGCTGATCGGCGACGTGTGGGAGTGGACGTCGTCGGGTTTCGAGGCGTACCCGGGCTTCCGGGCGTTCCCGTACCGCGAATACTCCGAGGTCTTCTTCGGCGGCGACTACAAGATGTTGCGCGGCGGCTCCTTCGGCGCGGACCAGGTCGCCTGCCGCGGCACCTTCCGCAACTGGGACCACCCCATCCGACGTCAGATCTTCTCCGGCTTCCGGCTGGCCCGAGATCTGCGATCGGACGAGCGCTGATGTGCCGTCACCTGGCCTATCTGGGCCCGCCGACCCCGGTCGGCGCGCTGCTCACCCAGGGCCCGCACTCGCTGCGCACCCAGTCCTGGGCGCCGCGTGAGATGCGCGGTGGCGGCATCATCAATGCCGACGGCTTCGGCGTCGCCTGGTGGCACCACCCTGACGCGGCCGCGCTCGACCACGGCCCCGGCGTCGTCTGGCACGGTGGCGCGACCGGCGATCCCGGGGAGAACCCGCCGCTGATCGATCCGGTGGCCAGCCGCTACCGCAATCCGGTGCCGATGTGGACCGATCCGGCCGTGGACGAGGTGCTGCCGCAGATCCGCTCGACGGCGGTGCTGGCCGCGATCCGTTCCGCGACCGTGGGCATGCCCGTGGAGCGGGCGGCCTGCGCGCCGTTCGTCCACGGCCGCTGGGCGTTCAGTCACAACGGCGCGATCCCCGACTGGCGCGCGGTACTGACCGCCGTGGCCGCCGAATTCGGTTCGGGCTCCCTGCTCGAGGCCGAGGCGCTGACGGATTCCGGTGTGCTCTGGGTGATCCTGCGCCACCTGCTGGAGGACGGCGCGGAGCCGGGTGCGGTCTTGCGGCGGGTGATGACCGCGGTGCTGGAGCGGTCACCGCGGGCGCGGTTGAACTTGTTGCTGGGCAACGGGTCCGGAGTGTGGGCGACGACGTGGCATCACTCGTTGTCGCTGCTGCCGGGCGATGGGTTCGTGGTGGTGTCGTCGGAACCGTTCGACGACGATCCGCGCTGGCGGCCGATCGAGGATCGGCGGCTGGTGCGGGCGCGGGTCGGCGACATGACGGTGGAACCACTGGATATCGAGATCGGAAGGGCTGGTTCATGACTGCGGCTACGGTGGAAATCCATCTGACGGACGAGGATTTGACGACCGCGTTGCGCGAGGACGTGCGGCGCGGGCTGACGGCGGAGCCGAAGTGGCTGCCGCCCAAATGGTTCTACGACGCGCGCGGCAGCGAGCTGTTCGAGAAGATCACCGAACTGCCGGAGTACTACCCGACCCGCACCGAGCGGGCACTGCTGGAACGGGTGGTCGGGGAGATCGCGCGGATCGCCGGGGCCGAGGTGCTGGTCGAGCTCGGCGCCGGTTCGGCGGCCAAGACGCGGCTGTTGCTGAACGCGCTCTCCGCGGCGGGGCCGTTGAAGAGCTATGTGCCCCAGGATGTCTCGGTCTCGGCGCTGCGCATGGCCGCGGACGAGGTGGCGGCGGAGTTCCCGGGTCTGGCGGTGCACGGCGTGGTCAGCGACTTCACCAACACCCTGGACAACCTGCCCGGCGGCGGGCGGCGCATGGTCGCCTTCCTGGGTGGCACCATCGGCAATCTGGTTCCGGCCGAGCGCGCCGAATTCCTGGCGGGCATCCGGGATGTGCTCGAACCCGGCGAGCAGCTGCTGCTCGGGGCCGGCCTGGTCATCGATCCGGCGGTGCTGGTTCCCGCCTACGATGATGCCGCCGGTGTCACCGCGGAGTTCAATCGCAATGTGCTGCACGTCCTCAACGCCCGCCTGGGCGCGGACTTCGTGCCGGACAAGTTCGCGCACGTCGCCCTCTGGGACGCCGAGAACGAGTGGATCGAGATGCGGCTCGAGGCCACCGAGGCCATGACCGTCCGCATTCCCGAACTCGACCTCACCGTCGATTTCGCGGAGGGCGAGCAGCTGCGCACCGAGATCTCCGCGAAGTTCCGCCGCGAGGTGCTCGACAGCGAGCTGGACGCCGCCGGTTTCCGCACCGAGCACATCTGGACCGACCCGGACCAGCGGTTCGCCCTGGTGCTCGCCGAACGCCGGTAGGCGCGGCTACTTCTGCGCCGTCACGGCCGCCAGCCATTCGATGAGCGGCCGCAACTGCTCCCACGCCGCCCGGACCTCCCGGGCGGCGCGCGGGGTGGTCAGCCACTTCGGGGCGCCGAAATCCCTTCCGGCGGTGAGGGATTTGTGCCGCAGCAACTCGATGCGCGGATGGTCGATGTCGTAGCCCTTGGGCTTGGTGGCCAGCTTGTCCCCGCCGATGGCGTAGCCGTCCGCGACCAGCCGGGCGATCAGCGCCTCCAGTTCCGCGCCGCGCACCTCGTCGTCGATGGCCGTGCGCAGCGCGGTGAGCTGGGCGGCCTCGGCGGCGTACATGCCGCCGGCCACCCGCAGCCCGCCCGCGCCGATCTGCACGTACCAGCCGGAGTACTGGGCGCTGTAGACCACCGCGCCCTGATGGTTCTTGTACGGCGACTTGTCCTTGGCGAAGCGCACGTCGCGGTAGGGGCGGAAGATCTTGGCGGTGCCGAAGTCGGGTTCCAGCTCGGCGACCAGGGCCTTCATCGGATCCCGGACCGACTCTTCCCACACGGTCTTGTGGGCGGTCCAGAAGGCCTTGGAATTGTCGGCTTCCAAGTCCTCGTAGAAGTCGAGTCCGGCGAGCGGGAATCCCGTGAACGCGGTCATGGATCGAGTGTCCGTGATGCCCCGGAGCCGCGCGCGACCGCCCTAGTCCTCGAGTTCCTCGACGATGTCCATGGCGGCGACCTCCGCGGGCCGGTTGTCCTCGATCCCGAGTTCCTCGCGCTGACGGCGGCGGGTCCACTCCTGGTCGAGCTCGTCGCCGATGCCGAGGCGGCCGTCGTCGTCGTTCTCGCGATTGCGAATGACCAGGTCGGAGGGCGGGTCGGCGATGTAGCGCTGGTACTCGCGGATCTCGTCTTCCTGGTCGTCGTCGCCGAGGTCGTAGTCGAGGTTGTCGACATCGCTGTCGTAGACCTGATCGGTGTCGAAGACCTCGTCCATCAGCCGGGCGTCGTCCTCGTCGGGCCGGTCGGCCATGCGGCACCACCTCTCCGCGCTGTCAGCGCACCAGTAGCAAACCGTACGTCCGACCCAACGCTACCGCCTGCCAGCCCAAACGAACACGCTTGCCGACCCCATTTCACGCAGAAGCGCCCCTCCTGAATCCAGGAGGGGCGCTTCGATGCGAGTGCTGTTACGCGTTGCCGTTGAAAAGGCCGGTGACAGAGCCGTTCTCGAAGACCTCGCGGATCGTCTGCGCCAGCAGCGGCGCGATCGACAGCACGGTCAGGGTCGGGAACTTCTTGGCCTCGTCGATCGGCAGCGTGTTGGTGACCACGACCTCCTTGGCCCCGCAGTTGGCGAGGCGCTCGGCGGCCGGATCGGACAGGATGCCGTGGGTGGCGGCGATGACGACGTCGCCCGCGCCGGCCTTCTTGAGCACCTTGACCGCGCCGGCGATGGTGCCACCGGTGTCGATCATGTCGTCGATCAGGATGCAGGTGCGGCCCTCGACCTCACCGACCACGCGGTTGGAGACGGTCTGGTTGGGGACCAGCGGGTCGCGGGTCTTGTGGATGAACGCCATCGGCGCGTCCGCCAGCGAGTTGGCCCACTTCTCGGCGACCTTCACGCGGCCGGCGTCGGGGGAGACGACCGTGATGTTGGACAGGTCGTAGTTGTTGCGGATGTGCTCGGCCAGCTGCACCTGCGCGTGCATGTGATCGACCGGGCCGTCGAAGAAGCCCTGGATCTGATCGGTGTGCAGGTCGATGGTGATGATCCGGTCCGCGCCCGCGGTCTTGAGCAGGTCGGCGACCAGGCGGGCCGAGATGGGCTCACGGCCGCGGTGCTTCTTGTCCTGGCGGGCGTAGGGGTAGAACGGCAGCACCGAGGTGATGCGCTTGGCCGAACCGCGCTTGAGCGCGTCGATCATGATCAGGTGCTCCATGACCCACTGGTTCAGCGGGGCCGGGAAGCTCTGCAGCACGAAGGCGTCGGAGCCGCGGACCGATTCCTCGAACCGGACGAAGGTCTCGCCGTTCGCGAAATCACGAGCGGTCTGGGGGGTGACGTGGACGTTGAGTTCCTTCGCCACCGCCTCGGCGAGCTCGGGATGAGCGCGTCCCGAGAACAGCATCAGATTCTTCTGGTTATCGGTAGAGAACGCGGTCACTGACGTTCGCCATCCTTTTGCTCGTTGGTTTTCTCGGTGGTTCCCGCATCCTCCGGGTTCGAAGCGAGAGCCGCTTCGGCCGCGCGGGCGGCATCGGTACCGGGGCGATTGCGCTGCACCCAACCCTCGAGATTGCGCTGTGCTCCACCCGATACCGCGAGCGCCCCCGGAGGAACGTTTCTGCGCAGTACAGTACCCGCCGCCGAGTACGCGCCGTCACCCACGGTGACCGGGGCGACGAACATGGTGTCGCTACCGGTCCGCACATGCGAGCCGACCGTGGTGTGGTGCTTCTTGACGCCGTCGTAATTGACGAAAACGCTGGATGCGCCGATATTGCTGTACTCGCCGATGGTGGCGTCGCCCACATAGGTCAGGTGCGGGACCTTGGAGTGCGCGCCGATGGTGGCGTTCTTGGTCTCGACGAAGCCGCCGATCTTGCCCTCCGCGCCGAGCGAGGTGCCGGGCCGCAGGTAGGCGAAGGGGCCGACGTTGGCGCCCGCGCCGATGCTGGACTTCTCGCCGTGGGTGCGGACCACCTTGGCGCGGTCGCCGACGGTGACATCGGTGAGCGTGCAGTCGGGGCCGATCTCGGCGTCCTCACCGATCACGGTGTCGCCCAACAGCTGTACGCCGGGCCGGATGACGGTGTCGCGGCCGATCACCACATTGCCGTCGATCCAGGTGGTGCCCGGATCGATGATGGTGACCCCGGCGCGCATGTGCCGTTCCAGGATGTAGCGGTTCAGCGTCTTGGCGGCCCCGGCCAGCTGCACCCGGTCGTTCACGCCGGTGACCTTGGCGGAATCCACCAGCCGCGCGCCGTGCACCGGGTGCCCGGCCTCGCGGGCGAGCTTGAGCACGTCGGTCAGGTACAGCTCGTGGCGGGCGTTGGCGGTGTCGATGCGCGAGATCATGATTCGCAGCACGGCCGCGTCGAAGACGTAGACGCCGGAGTTGACCTCGGTGATCGCGGCCTGTTCCGGGGTGGCGTCGGCGTGCTCGACGATCTCCAGGACCCGGCCCTCGTCATCGCGCACGATGCGGCCGTAGCCGTTCGGGTCCTCGGGCACGAAAGTCAGTACGGTGGCGGCGGATCCGTCGGAATAGCTGCGGTGCTCGTCGAGGAGAGCGTGCAGGGTGTGGCCGTCCAGCAGCGGGACGTCGGCGTAGGTGACGAGGACATCGCCCGCGAAATCCTCGGGCAGCGAGGTGAGCGCGCACTGTACGGCGTGGCCGGTGCCGCGCTGCTCGTTCTGTACCGCCAGGGTGATCGGGCGGCCCAGTTCCGCTCCCACCTTGCCGACCGCGTCGCCGACCTGTTCGCGATCATGGCCGATCACGGTGATGAGCGACGTCGGGTCGATCTCGTGCGCGGCATGCAACGCGTGCGCGAGCATGCTCCGGCCGGCCAGCGGGTGCAACACCTTGGGTGTCTTGGACCGCATTCGGGTTCCGGCTCCGGCGGCGAGAACGACGACGGCGGTCTCCTGTGGCATGGATCTCCCTCGGCTGCCAGTCATCGTGTGCTGAGTCAGGTTGTGCGGGGCCAACCATAGCGACCCTGCGCGCGAGCTCCGCCGCCAGGACTCGAACCTGGACAAACTGAACCAAAATCAGTTGTGCTGCCATTACACCACGGCGGATTGCAGCGTCATGCGGGTCTGATCCTCGCATGAAGTACGCCTCCACGTCGAACCGCTTACACAGTGTCGATCGTGTCTGTCGATAGGCTACCTACCGAACCGCGGTGGGCGCGGGGCGCGCGACCCCGCAAAGGTGCTCGCGGGCAGGGCGAAAGGGGCAGGTGGGCGATGACGGCTGGTGAGGGCCAACGGCCGGCGCGGGCGCGCATGACCGGCACCCAGCGTCGTCAGCAGCTCATCGAGATCGGGCGGGCGCTGTTCGCCGAGCGCGGCTACGACGCCACCTCGATCGAGGAGATCGCGGCGCGGGCGCAGGTGTCGAAACCGGTGGTGTACGAGCACTTCGGCGGCAAGGAGGGGCTGTACGCCGTCGTGGTCGACCGGGAGATGTCGACGCTGCTCGAGATGATCACCTCCTCGCTCACCCAGAATCGTTCGCGGGTGCGGCTCGAGCAGGTGGCGCTGGCGTTGCTCACCTATATGGAGGAGCGCACCGACGGCTTCCGGATCCTGATGCGGGATCAGCCGGTGTCGGCGGCCGAGGGCACCTATTCGAGTCTGCTCAACGAGGCCGTGAATCAGGTGGCCCATATTCTCGCCGGGGATTTCGAACGTCGCGGCCTGGATCCGACTCTGGCGACGCTGTACGGGCAGGCGCTGGTGGGAATGGTTGCGACGGCGGCGACCTGGTGGCTGGACGAGCGCCAGCCGTCGAAGGAAGTGGTGGCCGCGCACTTGGTGAATCTGTGCTGGAACGGGCTCACGCATTTGGAGGCGGAACCGGAGTTGAAGTCGGAATGGCCGAGCGGCAAGGGGTTATAGAACCCTGCGGTCTGAATTTTGGTCTGATATGTCTGTCGTAGCGGGGCAGAACTGGACAGTTAACCAGCGAATTGCGAAGGAGGACGGGTCGAATGCTCGAATCGGCTGGCAGCACGCAGCCGGGTGGTACGGTTCACCCATCCTTCGAGTGCTGTTCGAACTGTGATGTCGGTCAACTTCGGGATGGCGGTCTACTTCAGGATGGCTGGTTTGATGACGGGCGGATCTGATGGCTAGGCAAGCGCGTGCGGAGATCACTCGCGATTCCGTGCTCGCGGGCGCTGCCGATGTCTTTCTCCGACTGGGCTACGCGAACGCGTCCCTGTCCGAGATCATCGCGCAGTCGAATGTGACCAAGGGCGCCTTGTACTTTCACTTCGGATCCAAGGAAGAACTGGCGCGCGCGGTCGTCGATCAGGGCAACGAGCGACTGATCAGCGCATGCCAGGGTTTCTTCGATCCGCGGGTGCCCGCGCTGGAGGCGTGCATCGGGATCACCTACGTGGTCGCCGATCTCACCATGAACGACCCCATGGTCGGCGCGATGCTCAAACTCACCCACCAGATCGGCGACTACCGCGGCGCGACAGGCGACAATATCGCCAAGACCTGGGGCGAGACGCACCGTTTGCTCGCCGAACGCGCGATCGCCCAGGGCGACCTCGAGCCCGACCTCGACCCCGACACCATCGGCATGCTCCTACAGGAGATGACCACCGGCGTCCACATCGTCGCGGTCAGCACCGAGTCCATCGACCAGATGGCCACCCGCATGGAACGCGCCTGGTACTTCCTCCTGCCGAGCATCGTCCCCCAGGAGAAGGTCGCCTACTTCCGCGAGTTCGCCGCCCGCCGCCTCCGCCGCTACGTGCAGTGACTACGGCCCCTCCGCTGCGCTCCCCCGCTCCGTCAGTCCAGAATCGGGACGGCCGCGAACGGCGAGGTGTTCATTCCCGAAGGTTCGGAGTGAAGGGTCGCGGCATGGGGCTGATGCAGGCTGTCAGCGGCCTTCACTAGACTCGGTGGGTCGTTCTGAAACGCTGATCTGCGCCGAGGAGTCTCCGCATGACCACCGATCGTCCGCCTCTGTCGGGACTTGCTGCGGTAGCGGGTGCCGACGCCGCGTTGACGCAGGTCGCGAGCCTGATCGGGCGCGCGGAGGCCAGGCTGGTCGCGCCGTCGGCGGTGCGGCCGTTCGTGGCCTCGACCATTGCCGGGCAGCGGCCGCTGCTGGTGGTGACGGCCACCGGGCGCGAGGCCGATGATCTGACCGCCGAGCTGACCGAGATCCTGGGCGATTCGGTCGCGCTGTTCCCGTCCTGGGAGACGCTGCCGCACGAGCGGCTCTCGCCGGGGGCGGACACCGTGGGGCGGCGGATGCAGGTTTTGCGGCGGCTGGCGCATCCGGAGGATCCGGGGGTGACCGGGCCGCTGCGGGTGGTGGTGACCACGGTGCGCTCGCTCATGCAGCCGATGGCGGCGGGGCTGGGGGAGGTCGAGCCGATCGTGCTGCGACCCGGCGCCGAGTTCGACTTCGACGAATTGCTCACGCGGCTGGTGGAATTCGCCTACGAGCGGGTCGACATGGTCGGCAAGCGCGGCGAATTCGCGGTCCGCGGCGGCATTCTGGACCTTTTCCCGCCCACCGCGGATCATCCTGTGCGCGTGGAGTTCTGGGGTGACGAGGTCTCCGAGCTGCGCGCCTTCTCGGTGCAGGACCAGCGTTCCATCCACGAGGTGCCGATCGATCTGGTGGTCGCGCCGCCCTGCCGCGAACTGCTGCTGACCGACGCCCTGCGCGAGCGCGCCGCCCAGGTGGCCGCCGACAATCCGGCCGACGCCGCGCTGGTCGAGATGCTGGAGAAGATCGCCGAGGGCATCCCGGTGGAGGGCATGGAGGCGCTGCTGCCGGTGCTGCAGCCCGGCGAACTCCAGCTGCTGGTGGACGCGCTGCCCGCGGAAACCCATGTGCTGCTGTGTGATCCGGAGAAGGTCCGCACCCGCGCCGCCGACCTGGTCCGCACCGGGCAGGAATTCCTGGAGGCGTCGTGGACGGCGGCCTCCTTCGGCGGGGCCGCCCCGCTGGGCGCGCACGGCCTGGACCTGGCCGCCTCCGGCTATCGCGGCCTGGACGTGGTGCACGCCGACGCCGACCGCCGCGGCCTGCCGTGGTGGACGCTGAGCCCGCTGGCCGCCGACGCCCCGGACGAGATCGTGCTGCCGGTGCTGGCCGCCGCCTCCGCGCGCGGTTCGGAGGAACTGGTCGCCACCATCTTCGCCTCGCTGCGCGCGCACGTCGCCACCGGCGGCCGCGCGGTCATCGTGGTGGCGGGACACGGTACGGCGCAACGCATTCTGGAACGCCTCGCCGACGCCGAAGTGCCCGCCGCGGCGCTGGACGCCGGCGCCGAGCCGGTCCGCGGACTGGTCGGCGTGCTGTGCGGTTCGCTGCACGACGGCGTGGTGTTCGACGACGCCAAGCTGGTGGTGATCGCCGAATCCGACCTCACCGGCAACCGGGTCACCGCGCCCGGCGAGGGCAAGAAGCTGCCCGCCCGCCGCCGCAACCAGGTCGATCCGCTGGCCCTGACCGCGGGCGACATGGTGGTGCACGATCAGCACGGCATCGGCCGCTTCGTGGAGATGATCGAGCGCACCATCGGCGGCGCGCGCCGCGAGTACCTGGTCATCGAATACGCGCCCGGCAAGCGCGGCCAGCCCGGCGACCGGCTGTTCGTGCCGATGGACTCCCTCGACCAGCTGTCCCGCTATGTCGGCGGCGAGATGCCGTCGCTGTCCAAGCTGGGCGGTTCGGACTGGGCCAATACCAAACGCAAGGCGCGCAAGGCGGTTCGCGAGATCGCCACCGAGCTGGTGCAGCTCTACGCCGCCCGCCAGGCCGCGCCCGGTCACGCCTTCGCCCCGGACACCCCGTGGCAGCAGGAGATGGAGGACGCGTTCGCGTTCACCGAGACCATCGACCAGCTCTCGGCCATCGCCGAAGTGAAGTCCGATATGGAGAAGGCGGTCCCGATGGACCGCGTCATCTGCGGTGACGTCGGCTACGGCAAGACCGAGATCGCGGTGCGCGCGGCATTCAAGGCGGTGCAGGACGGCAAGCAGGTCGCGGTGCTGGTGCCGACCACGCTGCTGGCGCAACAGCATCTGCAGACCTTCACCGAGCGAATGGCCGGATTCCCGGTGGTGGTGAAGGGCCTGTCCCGGTTCACCGACGCCGCCGAATCGCGCGAGATCCTGGAGGGCATGACCACCAAGGATGTCGACATCGTGGTGGGCACGCACCGGCTGTTGCAGACGGGCGTGCGCTGGAAGGATCTCGGCCTGGTCATCGTCGACGAGGAGCAGCGTTTCGGCGTCGAGCACAAGGAGCACATCAAGGCGCTGCGCACGCACGTCGACGTGCTGACCATGTCGGCCACGCCGATTCCGCGCACCCTGGAGATGTCGCTAGCGGGCATCCGCGAGATGTCGACCATCCTCACCCCGCCCGAGGAACGGCATCCCGTCCTCACCTATGTCGGCGCCTACAACGACAAGCAGGTGGCCGCGGCCATCCGCCGTGAGCTGCTGCGCGACGGCCAGGTGTTCTACGTGCACAACCGGGTGTCGTCGATCGACAAGGCGGCCAAGAAGATTCGCGACCTGGTGCCGGAGGCCCGGGTGGTGGTCGCGCACGGGCAGATGAACGAGGACATGCTCGAGAAGACCGTGCAGGGCTTCTGGGAGCGGGAATTCGACGTGCTGGTGTGCACCACCATCATCGAGACCGGTCTGGACATCTCCAATGCCAACACCCTGCTGGTGGAACGCGCCGACGCCCTGGGCCTTTCGCAGCTGCACCAGCTGCGCGGCCGCGTCGGCCGGTCGCGGGAACGCGGGTACGCCTACTTCCTGTACCCGCCGGAGAAGCCGCTCACCGAGACCGCCTACGACCGGCTCGCCACCATCTCGCAGAACTCGGATCTGGGCGCCGGCATGGCGGTGGCCATGAAGGACCTGGAGATTCGCGGCGCGGGCAACGTGCTGGGCGCCGAACAGTCCGGCCACGTCGCGGGCGTCGGCTTCGACCTCTACGTGCGCCTGGTCGGGGAGGCGGTGGAGGCGTATCGCGCCGCCGCCGACGGCCGCCCGATCTCGGTCGACGAGGAGGTCAGGGAGGTGCGCATCGACCTGCCCGTGGACGCGCACATTCCGCCCGACTACATCACCTCCGATCGCCTGCGCCTGGAGGCGTATCGCAAACTCGCCGCCGCCCAGGACGATTCGGGGCTGTCGGCGGTGGTCGAGGAGCTGGTGGACCGGTACGGGCCGCTGCCGGTGGAGGTGGGCCGCCTGGTGTCGGTGGCCAAGCTGCGGTTGCTGGCCCGCGCCTACTCGATCGCCGAGATCGGCGTCACCGGGACCACGGTGAAGGTGTCGCCGCTGCAACTGCCGGACTCCAAACAGCTGCGCCTCAAGCGGCTCTACCCGAACGCCACCTATCGCGCCGCCACCGGCATCGTCCAGCTGCCGCTGCCGCGGGTGGAGGACAGTGTCGGCGCGGCCCGGGTCCGCGACGTCCAGGTGCTGCAGTTCGTGGCCGATCTGCTGCTGGCCTTGGACGGAAAGGCGCCCGGCGCCGTGGATGTCCGGGTTCCGGCCGAGGTGATGGCCGACCGATGACATCGGGGGAGGGCGTCGCCGCCGAGACCGCGGCCGATACCGCGCGCATGACCGAGGCGCTGGGTGAGGCCGTCGAGGTGATGGATCGGCTGTGGAACTTCGGCGGCTGGGAGGTGACGCAGACCCACGATTCGCTGCGCCCCTACCTGCTGGAGGAGACCTACGAGCTGCTCGACGCCATCCAGGACGAGGACGCCGAGACCATCAAGGAGGAGCTCGGCGATCTGCTGCTGCAGGTGCTGTTCCACTCCCGGATCGCCGAGGCCGCAGGCGAATTCACAGTCGCGGAGGTGGCGGCGGCGCTGGTCGCCAAGCTGGTGCACCGCAGCCCGCACCTGAGCGACACGCTCGACGCTTCCGGCGTGTCGGTGGCGGAGAAGATCGCGGCGCAGGAAAAGGCTTGGGAGGAGCGGAAATCCGCCGAGAAGGCGCGGCGCTCCTGCCTCGACGGGATCGCCATGGCGCAGCCCGCGCTGGCGCTCGCGGAGAAGGTGCGCTCGCGCGGCATCAAGGCGGGTTTACCGGAGGAACTGATTCCGGCCGCCCTGCGGGTGGTGGAGCTCGGCGGGCCCGACAGCGCCGAAGAACGCCTGCGCAAGGCCACTCTCGGCTTCGCCGCCACGGTGCGCGCCGCCGAGGACGCCGCGGAAATCGATCGAGGCACGCGCGACGCGCTGACCGCCGAGGATTGGCATCGGTACTGGCCGCACGGCTGACCCGCCGAGCGGACGGACCTGGAATCATGGTGATTCCTGGCAAATTCGGCATAGCGGTGGCGATGCCGGGTGATAACGGCGGTGTTGCGCGGGGCCGGTTTCGGCTAGCGTCACAGGGGTGCATGCTTCGGGGCGCGAATCGATCACCGAGTACTACCCGCGGAGAACGGGTGCGATCGTCGCGCTGGTCTTCTTCCTGGTGATGACCGCGCTACCGGGTTTCGTGGTGTTCAACGACGCGGAACATCCGGTGATGCGGGTCGTGGCCGGGGTGCTCATGGCGGTGTTCGGTTTCGGGGTCTACACCATGGCCGACGACCTGTTCCGCCCGCAGCCGACGCTGCTGCTCAACGATCACGGCTTCACGTATCGCGGTTTCCCGCAGGTGGCGTGGAGCGAGGTGGAGCGGATCCGGCTGGGCGTCGGCCGATTACGCAAGGGCGGGCGCACCGAACTCTTCGCCGAAGTGGTGCTGCGTGATCCGGAGGAGTTCCGGCACCGGGTCCGGGCACTCGGCGATGTGATCGCCCGCCGCCAGGTCGACCGCCCGCTGTACATCGTCGCCGAACGCCTACCCGTGCCGGTGCCCGCGGTCGTGGAGGTCATGCGCGATCTCTGTCCCGGCCTGGTGGTCAGAACCGTCGAGGACGCCCCCGGCGCCGCCCCCGAACCGCCCGCCGCGCCCCGCTCGGCCGATCGCGACATGGTGGAGAGTGCCCTGGTCAGCGCCCTCACCGACGAGCTACCCACCGGCTGGAGCCTCGCGGTGCTGTGGTTCTCCCTGGTCGGCGACGACGGCCACGCGGGACTCCAGTTGGAGCTGTCCGGCGCCCCCGTCCCCGAGGTCCCGGAGTCCGGCGTCCCCTCCGAGGAGCTACAGCCCTCCGAGGAAGTGCTCATGCTGCTCAACCGCCTCAAGGAAGTCTGCTACGACCAGATGACCGGCACCTGGCTCAGCGGCCAGGTCCTGCTCCGCGCCGACTCCACCAAGGCGCAATTCACCTTGTCCTTCAAGGAAATCCCCGACTGGCTCCCCATTCCCGAGCCCGACGAATGCCGCCGCGAACTCGCCACCTACCCGCGAGCCGGCGACGAGATCCCCACCTGGCTCCGCCAGCGCATCTCCTGACCAACCTCGGTCTCGTCGACGAGTTGACGATTCTCACACCGCGGGTTTCGCGGCGTTGTTGGAACGGAGAACCTGTCCGCAAGCACGCGTAGCCGCCGTGGTCAACCTCTACTTTCTGCATCCAGGTTCGGGCAGCGAAGCCCGGCACCTGCAGGAAGGACGACAGATGACTACGAGCAAACGGATACGGATGCGCGTCGCCGCGGCGATCATGGGCGTGGCCGCCCTCGCCGTCGGGGCCGGTACCGGTGCGATGGACGCCCGCGCCGATACCCCGCGCACGATCCAGAATCTCGTCGACGCCATCAACTCCGGCGTGAAGACCGCCGGCAAGGCCCTCGCCGACACCGGCGTGTCGAGCGCGCCGCACTCCACCATTCCCTCGGGGAACGGTCCCGAAATGACCGACGCCCTGGCCGCTTTCACCTTCTCCCTGGCCAACGCGAACATGGCCCCCGCCGGCGCCAACGACTGGAATTGCAAGCCCACGGCCGCGCACCCCGAGCCCGTGGTGCTGTTGCACGGCTCCTGGATGAACGCCTACGACGGGTTCGCGCGCCTGTCACCACAGGTGAAGAAGGCCGGATTCTGTGTCTACGCGCTGAATTTCGGTCAGGAGGGGCTGCTCCAGCAGGGCGGGCTGGGTGCGCTGGTGCCCGGCGTCAACGGTGTCGCGCCCATGGAGGAGTCGGCCAAGGAAGTGGCCGTGTTCGTCGACAAGGTGCTCGCGTCGACCGGGGCCACGAAGGTCGACATCATCGGGCATTCCCAGGGCGGCACCGTGGCCGACCAGTACCTGAAGTTCGGCGGCGGCGCGGCGAAGGTGGATCAGTTGATCACCTTCGGCGCGACCCACCACGGCACCAGCCTCGACGGCATCGCCACCCTGGGGCGGCGCATCACCGACATGGGTTTCAACGCACTGGGATTCAGTCAGCTGCTCGTCGGTGAAGGGCTCATCGAGCAGGTCGCCGGATCCAGCTTCTACGCGAAACTCGGCGCGGGCGGCGACACCGTCCCGGGCGTCCACTACACCAGCGTCGCCACCAAGAACGACGAGGTCTCGACGCCGTACGACGCTACCTTCCTGACCGCCGGGCCCGGCGCGACGGTCAGCAATGTGACCCTGCAGGACGGCTGCGGAATCGACTTCTCCGACCACCTGTCGATGATGTACTCCCCGCGGGCGGTCTCCATCGCACTGCGCGCCCTGGACCCGGCCGGTCATCCGAACCTGGTGTGCGCCTTCAACCCGTACGTGCTCTGACCGGCTCGGGCGCGGCCGCCGGCCCGGTCAGGCCGCGCCCGATTCGAAGGCCGTCATGGTGACCGCGTCCGGCTTCTCCCACGGCGCTGGCTCCGGGAAATACGACTCCAGGAATTCCGAGACCGCCCGCACCCGTTCGGCTTCCGGGACCTCCGGGAAACTGCCGTCGTTGAGGCAGAAGAAATCCACGTTCCGGCGTTTCTCCAGCCCGTCCAGCAGCGCCAGACCGGTGTAGCTGGTGGTGTCGACGTAGCGCATCTTCGCCGCTTCCTGGGGGACCGCGCGACCGGTGAGCAGGGCGTAGTAGTGGTAGAGGGAATTGGTGACCGAGATGTCGGTGGCGGCGCGGAAGCGGCTGGCGCGGGTGCGGGCGAAGTCCTCGGCGAAGACCTGCTCCATCTCCAGCAGGACGCTGCGGCGCAAGGGAACCGGGGTGTGCTCGAGGTGACGGGTGATGACGTGACCGAAGCGCTCCGACAGCAGGGCGCGGTTGACACGGGCCGCGTTCTCGAAACCGCTGCGCCGTTCGTTGTTCGTGCCCGGGCCGATGCGGGTGCCCGCCTCGATGTAGCGACTGATGCCCGCGGGGGTGAAGAACATGGACGGGCGGACCGGGCGCGCGAAGAACATGTCGTCGTTGGAATAGAGGAAATGCTCCGACAATCCGTCGATATGCTGCAATTGGCATTCCACCGCATGGGAATTGAAGATCGGCAGGCCGCTGATATCCGAGAAGTGGTCCACCGCGCGGACGATGGTGACCTGCGGATCGTCACCCAGCCAGTCGGGGACCCGGGAATCGGTGGCGATGAAGATGCGGCGGATCCACGGCGCGTTCTTGCGGACCGAGCGCAGCGCGTAGCGCAGTTCGTCGATCTGCCGGATGCGGGCGTCCGCCTCGTCGCCCTCACCGACCACCACCTGCGCCAGCATTCCCGCACGGCGGGCCCGGAATTCGGGGTCGGAGCCGTCCACCCAGGAGAAGACGATGTCGATGTCGAAGCCGACGTCGACGGGGTTGGGGGTGAACATCCCGGCCAGGGTGGGCCAGCTGGCGTCATAGAGCAGCACCGTCGTGGGCTCCACGTCGGCGAGGTCGAAGACCATGCGGGTCAGCGCGTTCGGGCGCGGGCATTCCACGGTGTCGCCGTGGTATTCCCACAGCTCGATCTCCACGTGATGGGCCGGGTCCAGGTCTCGACCTAGCCGGAAGACGTTGTGTGGCTTCTCATTACAGGAGAATCCGGCAACCATGGCAGCCCCCAGCACCCGCCTGAGCGCGGATCTGTGACCGGTGTCCACGGACAGCACCAGGCGATGGTCGGCGTCACGAACCAGCAGGTAGGGAACCTCGGCGGCGGTCAATTCGGAGCGCAGGTAGCGCAGATCGTCGATGACCGCCTCGGACACAGCCAGATTCGCCACCGTCGCGCGCCCCACCGTCTCCGTCATCTCCGGCTGCTGTCCCGCACCCATGTCCACCATCGCCATCTCCGCTCTCTTCGGGGCCGTTCACCTCACGTCTTGCGGCGGCCACGCCGGCACAGCCGCCTACCGGCCCGGGACACGCCCGGGCCGGTACACGCCGTGAAATCTGTTGCGCAGTCAGAAGAACGGGGCGGACGGGTGATGCGGGGCGTGTTTCCACAGGCGAACTTCACCGGGCGGTCATCGGCCGGCTACTCGCGTGACCTCGTCGAGTCGAGGGACTGTTACGAATGATGCAACCGTTATCGCTTCTCGTCAATCTGTTTCCCCGCAGGTCCAGAGGTGTTTTCACAGTCGTAACGGACGAAACACCCTTATCCGGCACGTCCTGGGGCCCGCTTCGGCGGCCAGCGAGCCAGTGCGGCAACGGCATACACTTGCGGGCAGCGCAGTCCAGCCCGCTGCGCGAACCCAGATGGTGAGGGGAAACAGATGGTAGCCGACGCCCGGGAACGTCAGGAGCCCTCGACGGACACGCAACCCGACCACCCCGAACTGGACGTTCTACCCGAGTGGCCGCTGGACACCATCGCGGTGCTGGTGACCACCGATCCCGCCCCGCACGCGATCCCCGTCTCCTGGCCGGTGCGCGCCGGCGACCGGCGGATCCTGCTCAGCCTCAAGTCGGATCGCGGCTCGCTGGCCCGGCTGCGGGAGCGGCCGGAGCTGGCGCTGCTCATCCTGGGCGGCGGCAATGTGGCGTTGTGCGCCCGCGGCACCGGCAAGGTGATCGCGGATCCGCTGCCCGGCGCGGACGATTACGTGGCGGTGGAATTGACCGTCGACGTGATCGACGACCACCGTCAGTCGGCTTTCGCGGTGATCTCGGGAATTCAGCGCACCGTCCTCGACGACACCGAACTACGCTATCTGGAGAATCGGGTCGCGACGCTCAAAGCAATGGCGGCCGACCGCAACTGAGATCGAAGGAGATCGTGTGTCTGTCAGCTTGGCCAAGGGCGGAAATGTCTCGCTGTCCAAACAGGCCCCGAATCTGACCAAGGTCGCGGTGGCGCTGGGCTGGGATGTGCGCACCACCACCGGTGCCGACTATGACCTCGACGCGAGTGCCATGGCCTGCGGATCCAATCAGCGGGTGCTGTCGGACGCGCACTTCATCTTCTACAACAACCTGCGCTCGCCCGAAGGCACCATCGAGCACACCGGTGACAACCTCACCGGCGCGGGCGACGGTGACGACGAGGTGATCAATGTCGACCTGGCCGCCATGCCGCCGACCATCACCAACATCTTCTTCCCCGTCTCCATCCACGAGGCCGACGTCCGCCGCCAGTCCTTCGGCCAGGTCCGCAACGCCTACATCCGCGTCATCGACGCGGTGACCAACGCCGAGCTGGCCCGCTTCGACCTCACCGAGGACGCCTCCACCGAAACCGCCATGGTCTTCGGCGAGCTCTACCGCCACGGCCCCGAGTGGAAGTTCCGCGCCATCGGCCAGGGCTACGCCTCCGGCCTGGCCGGGATCGCCCGCGACTACGGCGTGAACGTATGATCGTCGCCTTCTCGGTGACACCCATGGGCGTCGGCGCGGACGTGGGCCGCGCCGTCGCCGAGGCCGTTCGCATCGTTCGCGCGAGCGGCCTGCCCAACGAGACCAACTCGATGTTCACGATCATCGAGGGTGAATGGGACGAAGTGATGGCCGTGGTGAAACAGGCCACCGACGCCATCACCGCGGTTGCCCCACGCTGCAGCCTCGTACTCAAGGCCGATATCCGCCTGGGCGTCACCGGCGCGATGACCGGCAAGGTCGAAACCGTGGAACGCTACCTCGCGGCGGACTGAGCCATCACCGAATCGCCTCGTCGAGGCTGCCGGCGGTCAGCACGCGTGCCGACCACGCACGCAGTTGGCTCGAATCCGCGTCACGCACCGTGGCGACCACTGCCGCCGGCAACTTTCCGAACTTCAGAGACAGTTGCTCCAACAGGGCCTCGGCTCGCCCCCGGAGCTCGCCCCTCGCCTCACCCAGCGCTTGGCCCTCCGCGCGGAGGCGATCTGCGGTTGTCATGATGACCTCCCTAGCGTGGGGACCGAGTCGTTCGACGATCGGGTCCAGGTCGGATTCACCGGTTTCGCTGACAGTAAGAATGTACGTCACCACGCACTCGAGCCGGGCTCTACCGCCAGGAGCCGCGAACATCGTGACCAGGTCCCCCAGCAGCGGCAGGAGTTGTTCACCCAGGTTATTGCTGCGTGCGGCGATCTTCTGCAGCACAAGCATCACACGGGTCTCGGGTGTGAGGTCCCGTGCTCGAAGTGCGGCCACGTCAACGGTGGTGAGGTCGTCGAGAAGGAACTGCAGGTGGGGCAGATGGGGTCCGAGGGCGGCGCGAGTTTCGAGGTCGATGTCGATCAAATCGGCCAGCTCGGTGGGTCGTGTCCAGCGCTCACCCTTGGGACTGGCATGCACGACCAAGGGGACGACCGCGGGCAACGTGGTGGCTTTCGGGTGGTCGGCGAGATAGCGGTTCCAGATGTGGACGGTGTATTCGAGCATCCGGAAGGGCATCAGTGGATCGGGTCGGCTCTGGTGTTCGACGAGCAGGAAGAGGTAGGCGTCGTGACCGTCGAGGCGGGTGCGGAACAGTAGATCGCTGAAACGTGAGCGCAGCGCTGGTGAGACGTAGCTGCACGGCTGCAGGCGCAGTGCGTCCCAGTCCACGCGGGCCGACACGGAGGCCGGTAGTACGGCCCGCAGCTCACCGGCAGCGTTGGCGGGTTGCTCAAGGACTCGCCGGAAGTAGGCGTCGTGCGGATTGTTCGGCGGCTCAGCCATATTGGAGCAAGCTACCCGGTTGTCCTTGGCCGACAGCTGGTTTCACCCGCACTCGCGGTGCGACACGCGGCGTCCCGCGGACCGAGCTCGCCCCGTTTCATGGTTTGCGTTCCAACTACGCGTCGTCGTGGCCGATCATTCGGAAGGGCACGGTGGCGGCGGAATGTCGGGCCAATAGTCTTCTGTTGGAATCCGATTGGTGGCGGGCCGGACGCTTACGGCATGAAAAAGAAGTTCATCGCCTCCGCCGTTCTCGCCGCCGCTTCCGCCGCCACCATTCTGGGCACCGGTTCGGCTTCCGCGGACGAGACCCGTCAGATCCATTTCGCCTACGGCACCGACAACGGTTTTGTCAGCGGCCACCTGCAGGGGTTCGACAGCGATCACTACAAGCTCGACGCCCGGGGCGGGCAGACGATGATCGTCAGCGCGGCCCCGTACTGGTCGGACGTGGTGGTCACGGTCAAGGGCCCGACCGGCACCCTGACCTCCGGGCAGCAGTGGGCCAAGTTCACCCTGCCGGTGAACGGCTCCTACGAGCTGGTGGTGACCTCGCCGCAGCACCGCACCCTCGACTACGGCCTCGGCGTCAAGATCGACTGATCGCCTCGATTCCCCTAACCCATTGTCCTGAATTCGTGGAGCGCGCCCTCGGCGCGCTCCTTGTTTCATGTGGGACGCTGACCAGGAAACGTCACTTTCCGCCGATTACGGATCTGGAAGCGAGGCGCGATCATGGTCGAATACCCGCCGATGCCGCCGGCGTCGATGCCGCCGCCGCAGCCGATCTTCGAGCCCAGCGTCGACCTGGACGTCTTCCCGCCCGAGCAGCAGCGCCGCTGGACCGTCCTGATCCGCTTCATCCTCGCCATCCCGCACCTGTTCGTGCTGTTCATCCTGTTCCTCGGCCAGTTCGTGGTGGCGATCATCGGCTGGTTCGGCGCTCTGATCACCGGCGCTCTACCCCAGTGGTGCGCCGACTACCTCCGGTGGACGGTCGCCTACACGGCCCGCGTGGAGGGCTACCTCTACCTCCTGGTCGACGAGTACCCCCCGTTCACCTTCGACGTCGACGTGAATTACCCGGTGCGCGTGCTCTTCCCGGCCCCCACCCGCCTCAACCGCTGGGCCGTCCTCTTCCGCTTCATCCTCGGCTTCCCCATCCAGGTCCTCGCGACCTGGCTTTCCACCGGCTGGATGGTCATCTCCCCGATCGTCTGGCTGATCGTCCTCATCACCGGCCGCATGCCCGCCGCCCTCTTCCAGGCGACGTCGGCAGTCCTCCGCGTCCAGATCCGCACCGAGGCCTACTGGCTCATGCTCACCCCCACCTACCTCAAGCAGGTCTTCGGCGACGGCCCGATCCCCGAACCCGGCGCGGCCCTCCCGCCCGGCTTCACCCCGTCCTCCCCGACCCGCCCCCTCCTGGTCTCCCAGGCGGGCAAGGTCCTCCTCTGGATCATCCTGGTGCTCGGCCTCATCTGGAGTTTCTTCAACCCCAGCGCCGACTTCAGCACCGACGAAGACGGACCGTCCCAGCCGACCCACATCGAATGGCCCCGCCCGACCCCCTAGCCCGAATCAGCCCTCCGCAGGCCATTTCGCGCCTTCTAGCCGAGTTACTCGCCTGCTGACACGCGGGAGCAGTCAGAGGATTGATTCTCCGTCGGATTCGGGGGCTTCGGTGCGGCGGCGGAGGACGTGGGGGATGCGGGCCGCCGGGGGGATGATGATGCCCGCGTCGGCGAGTTTGGCTGCCGCCTGGTCGGGGTCGGCGGGGGTGCCGACGGTGGGGCCCTGGCCGATGGGGACCACCGAATGGACGATGGTGTCCGGGTAGATGTGGACGTAGTTGAAGGCTTGGGCGGCGTCTCGGCCGCGCTGGCCGCCGTCGCGGGCCGACATGTCCTGGCTGTAGCAGGTCGCGGAGGCCACGGAGACCGGGATTCCGGCGAAAGTGGCGGTGCTGGACAGGTGTAGGTGGCCGGCGAGGATGGCGCGGACGTCGGTGCCGTCGAGGACGTCGGCCAGGCGGCGCTGGTCGCGGAGCTCCACCAGGACGGCCAGGTCCTGGACGCAGGGGATGGGCGGGTGGTGCATGGCGAGGACGGTGCCGAAGGGGGCCGGTTCGGCGAGAACGTCTCGCAGCCAGGCCAATTGGGCATCGGTGATCTCGCCCCAGTGGTGGCCGGGGACGGTGGTGTCGAGGGCGATGACGCGCAGGCCGTCGAACAGGTGGACGGCGTCGAACGGTGCGGCGGAAGGGGTTTCGTCGAGCAGGTGCTCGCGGAGAGCGCCGCGCTCGTCGTGATTGCCCGCCACCCAGACGACGGGGGCGCCGATGCGTTCGGCCCACGGCTCCACCAGGTCCCGCAGTTTGCGGTACGCGCCGGGCTCGCCTTGGTCGGTGAGGTCGCCGGTGAAGACGATGGCGGTCGGGGCGATGCCGCTGGCCTCGGCCTGGCCCAGCAGCGTCGACAGTCGCGCCTCCGCGTCGACCGCGCCGTAGAGCTCGGTGTCGGCGGCGATCAGGTGGGTGTCGCTGAAGTGGAACAGGACATGGTCCGCCCTGGCGTATTCGGCGACTCGCGAGATGTGCACGGACATCCTCCCCGGCATGTTCGTCAGGCCGTTTCTTCCAGATTGCCCGCACACAATGACGGCATGCTTGCGGGAAGGTGAGGTTTGGGTGTCGGGCTAATGCCCGAGGCTACCGGCCAGCACTCGCGGATGTTCCTGCTCACGTGCGTGCAGCAGGGTGAAGTAGCGACGCAGCATCAGGGCAGCGGTGGTGGCCAGTCCGGCCGTCAGTCCCCACCAGACCCCGGCCGCGCCCAATCCTACGGGGAACGCGAGCAGCAGCGCCGTGGGCAATCCCACACCCCAATACCCCACCAGCGAGAGCCGGAACCCGGCCTTGGTGTCCTTGAGCCCGCGCAGCAACCCCACCCCGATGTTCTGGGCGGCGTCGAAGAACTGCAGCACGATCGCGATCAGCAGCAGTGTGTGCGCCAAAGCCACGGTGGCGGAATCACTGTCGGCCAGAAACGGCTTCAACACCCAGTCCGGCGCGAGCACATACGCCGGCCCGGTGAGCGCCGCGACCAGTCCCGCGTAGCGCAGCGCCAGCCACGCCACCGAGCGCGCGTGCGAGTACTCGTCGCGCGCCACCGCCCGGCTCACCAGGATCGACGCCCCGTGCGAGAGCCCGATCGCCACCTGGAACACGATGTACACGATCTGGTAGACGACATTGTGCGCCGCCAGCGCCGCCGCCCCGAGACTCCCCATGACCAGCGCCAGCACCGAGAACATGCCCGCCTCGGACCCGTAGGTGAGCGCGATCGGCGTCCCCAGCCGCAGTTCCTCCCGCACCGTCGCCGAGTGCACCGGCCACATCCGGACCGGCAGCGTCGCACGCAGTTTCGGATCCCGCCGCACCATCGCCCAGAACACCCCGAAGGTGATCAGGAAGACCAGCGAGGTCGCTACGCCGACGCCGGTCAACCCGAGCGCGGGCAGCCCGGCCCAGCCGTGCATGAACGCCAGCGCCAGCACCAGATTCAGCGCCACCGATCCGAGCGTCACCAGCAGCAGCGCCTGCGGCCGCTGCATCCCGACCGTGTACTGCCGCAACACCTGGAACCACAGGCACGGCACCAGTCCCGGCGCGAGCGCCACCATCATCGGCCGCGCCTGCGCCAGCACCGCGGCGTCCTGCCCCAGCCATCGCAATGCCCACCCGAGTCCGATCAGCAGTGCGCCGCCGAGCAATCCGGCCACGGTGGCGATCAGGAAACTCGACCGCACCACCTCCCGGACCAGTGCCTCGGCCCGCCGTCCCTGCTTCTCGGCGCGGCTCACCACGGTGGCCACCTGATTCCCGGTCCCGGTGATCAGCCCGACGCACATGGTCCGAATCTGGTTGAACAGCACCAGCGCCAGCCCGCCGGCGGCGACTTCCCGCACGCCGAGCGTCCCCATCAGCGCGATATTGGTGGTGGACACCGCGACCTGGGCGAGCTGGG
The DNA here is from genome assembly GCF_040630175.1 of Nocardia sp. NPDC005825. Classification (NCBI taxonomy): domain Bacteria; kingdom Bacillati; phylum Actinomycetota; class Actinomycetes; order Mycobacteriales; family Nocardiaceae; genus Nocardia; species Nocardia sp. NPDC005825. Next base: position 249,562 of record NZ_JBEXXC010000008.1, on the reverse strand, counting down.
TCAGGGCGATGGGCGTGGCCAGCGAGGTCAGCTGCCGCCCATCGGATTGCCGAAGCGCCCCGATCATTTCGTGGCAGCCCCGTCCGCGGGTGTGGTCGCCGCGTCCGCGACGGGTGTGGCGTCCGGCATCAGGATGGTGTGGGTGCCGGGCGGTTCGGGCGCGGTGCCACGGAGTTTCGCGAGCAGCTGCGCGACCATGGCGGCCTGGTCCTCGAGCCGCTGCCGGTACTTGTCGAGAGCGAGGCAGACCAGTCCGGTGTCGCCGGCGGCGAGCAGTTCCCCGATCTCGTGGGCGGGCATGTCGGCCAGTTCCAGCTGGTGGATCAGGGTGGCCTCGGGCACCTTCTGGTCGGCGTAGTCGCGTAGCGGCCGCCCGGTGAGGCCGCGTTCGACGGCGTAGTCGTCGGGCAGCGCGTAGTGCAGGTGCCGCAGCGCCGCCCGCTCGCGCGGGTCGGGGCGGGCGGCGGGCCGGTGGGTCTCGAGCAGTCGCGCGATCTCGGCCTCGCGTTCGGTGTCGAGCAGGTCGCGGTCGCTCATCCACTCGTCGTCGAAGACGGTATCGAGGTACTTCTCGCCGTCGTCGTTGATGATCACGACAACGGTGGAGTGGCAGGGGAATTCGTCGATCCGGGTGAGCGCCGCGTACACCGAGCTGCCCGACGACCCGCCGATCAGCAGTCCCAGTCGGGCGGCCAGCGCGCGGGTGGTGGCGAAGGCGTCCACGTCGGACACCTTCACTCGGTCCCGCTCGTCGATCAGGTGGAGGTCCTGATCCACGTGCACCCCGGGTTCGGCGCCGATCGGCGTCCCGGTGCCGGACTGCCAGTAGTCGTGCCCGGGCCCGCCGAAGGCGATGGACCCTTCCGGTTCGACGCCGATCAGCCGCGGATCACAGCCCTTCTCCCGCAGCCCCCGCGCCGTCCCGAACAGGGAACCGCCGGTCCCGACCGCCGCCACCAGCACGTCGACGTGCCCGAGGTCGGCCACCAATTCCCCGGCGAGCGCGACATATCCGACGCCATTGGCCGGATTGGCGTGCTGCGCGGGGAAGTACGCGCCGGCCTGCTCGGCCATCTCCGCCGCCCGCTCCTCCCGAGCGGAGGTGGACAGCCCGTCGTCACCCTCGTCGGAGACGAATTCGAGCGTCGCGCCCATGGCCCGCATGGCGTTCAGCTTGGCCTTGCACGCGTGATGGTCGACCACCGCGGTGAAGCGGTACCCGCGTTCGCGCGCGACCACCGCGAGCCCCAAACCCGTATTGCCGGAGGTCGATTCGATGATGTGCCCGCCCGGCCCCAACTGCCCGCGCCGCTCCGCGTCCAGCACCATGGCCCGGGCCATCCGGATCTTGGCGGTCCCGGTCGGGTTCATGGTCTCGAGCTTCAGGAACAGCCGTGTCCCGGTGGCCGGGCTGACGGCCAGCTCGAACAGCGGGGTCCGGCCGATCAGCTCGGACACTCGCCTGGCGATAACCGGCATCGAGTGTTTCTCCTCGGGAAGGTCGCTGGAGCGGGGCGCGGGGCGGTGACTGAAAACGGTTCAGAACGCGTCGAGAGCGGTATCGAGGCGCCAATTGAATTGTCGTCGATCCGGCGAGCTTCGCAAGACTACCTTCGGCGGAATGGGGAGCCCGTGAAATGAGGACTCGTTGCTGTCCATCTGATAACCGGCGGTATTCGGGTAAATGAGCAGATCATCGGTGGTGGCGGGCCGGGGGAGCGGGATCCGGCGCCAGCTCAGCATGTCGTCTTCGAGGCAGGACGACCCGCCGACGCAGGTCGGGGTGAGATTTCCCGGGCGTTGCGGCCACAGCACCGGGTCGGGCAGGTATTCACTGTTGAACCATTGTTCGGAAAGGCTGAGGCTGGTCCCGTTGGCGGTGAGAATGACGTACGGGACGCCGTGCGCGAACCGCGTTTTGACGCCCTGGATCCCGAATACGGTGCTGCCCGCGCGGTCCAGCAGCGCCCGCCCGGGTTCGATCGCCAGCCGAATGCCGGTTTCGCGCAGCGTGTCCGCGAGGTCGTCGGATCCGAGGATGGTGGCGAGCATGGCGGGCCCGGGCACCGGGCAGTGATACGGGTAGTAGGAGCCCGCGCCGGGGGCCCGGTCACCGTGGAACCAGCGCGGATTCACGCCCTTGCGGAAGTTCTCCCAGTCGTCCCCGGAGACGTAGTCCACGCCGAAGCCGCCGCCGATCGAGATGGTGCTGATCGGATGGTCGAGCACGCGGGCCTTGCGGCAGCGTTCGATCAGCGCGTGGGTGAGCGCCGCGCGGGGGGCCGCCTCGTAGCCGGAGAGGTGAAAACTGAAGCCGTGCAGGTGGACAACGTTGCGATCGATCTCGGTGAGGGCGAGGTCCAGTTCCTGTTCGGTGAGCCCGAACCGGCTGGTGGAGCCCGGCGGCAGCACCCGCAGCAGGACCCGGCTGGGTTCCGGGGACGTGCTCAGTCGCCTGAGCTCGTCCAGGTCGTCGACCGCGATCAGCGCCCGTGCCCGGGTCGCGAGTTCGAGCAGCCGATCCGATTTCGCCGGTCCGGTGACCATCAGGTCGGTGCCGGGGATGCCGCCCCGGATGGCGTCGTTCAGCTCGTCGACGCTGGCGACGTCGACGCCGCAGCCGGCTTCGGCGCAGGCGCGGACGACGCAGTCGGCCTTGTTGGCCTTCTTCCCGTAGTAGACCGAGCCCTGCACGCCGGCCCGGGCGAACACCCGCTGGAATCCTCGAATGTTCTCCACGACCTGGTCGGGATACATGACGTGGAACGGTCCGTCGATCTGCCGGGCGATTTGCCGCAACGCCTCCGGGTGGTCGAGCAGCCCCTGTTCCCAGGCGTGTCGGTGCGCGGGCATCGGGCTGGCGGTAATGGTGGAGATACCGGGAGGAGCGACCACGGTCTCGGTGGAGGCGGACATTTTTCCTTTCGGGCGCGTGGGGGCTGCCTCTCGGGCGCGGCGATAGCCAACATGCATGAGAGTGCGTCGTTCGAAACGTTAGACCCGAGGGGTTATCGATTGGACCAATGTCGCGAATAACCGTTTCGGGTGAATTTCTGAGGCGAATCCAGCCGGTCAATTCCGGCGATCAGTCCCAGAGCGAAACCTCGGTGCCCCGTCCCTCGGCGATGGCGCGATTGGCCAGCGCGTGGGCGACGGCGATATCGGTGAGCACCAGCCCGCTGTTGTACACGAAGATTCGTTCGTCATCGGAGATCCGGCCGACGGCGCGATGTCCCAGGATCTGGGGTAGCTCGGCGTCGACCCGGCGTAGTCGGCCGTCCGGGCCCGCCATATCGGTTCCGGTGAGCGCCATCTGCTCGGCGCTGGTGGCGATCACGCGGTCGGCGTGCACCAGCGTGGAGGGGGCCAGGCCGTAGCCGACCAGCACCACGGTCGAGCCGGGTGCGAGATCCTCGGAGTCGATGGCGACCTGGGTGCCCGGACCCGCGGTGGCGAGGACGACGTCCGCCTCCCGCGCCGCCGCGTTGGGGTCGTCGACGGTCTCCAGTTCCGCGTGCGGATGGTGGTGCAGCAGCTGCTGATACACGGCTTCCAGGCCTTCGGGGTGGGTGCCATAGAGCATGAGTCGGTTCAGTTGCGGATTCGCCGCCAGCAGATGGGGCAGCGCATTGCGCCCCTGGGTGCCGGTGCCGATCAGCAGCGCGCTGCGCGCGCCCGGCCGGACGCATTCGCGCACCAGCAGGGCCGAGACCGCGGGTGTGCGCAGCGCGCCGACGCGGGCGCAATCCATCAGCGCGATGGGCGTTCCCGTGGAGTCGTCGTAGAGCGAGATGGTGGTGAAGTACCGCTTGTTGGAGCGGTCGTGGTGCGGATCGAACTTGTAGCTCGTCTTCATCGCCACCACCCGGCGGCGGCCGTCGCGGCCCAGCATGGCGTACGCGACCGACCAGCCGTCCGGATGTGCCACGCTCAGCTTTCGCGGGTTGTCCGAATCACCGCCTGCCAGTGCGAGATACGCGTCCTCGACGGCGCGCACCACCTCGGCGGGGCTGATCGGGACATCGGCCAGATCGCTGCGGCTGAGCACCCGGAGCGGGGTGGGGCGGTAGTTCACGGGTGCTGTCCTCTGGTCGTGCTGAAGGGAGCGACCACGCGCTGACCGTAGCCGTCCTCGTCGGCTTCGGCGGCGGCGCGGCGGCGTTGGGGCAGACGGATATTCACCCGCTTGAGCCAGCGGTCGGTGCCGTCGTAACGCGGCGCGAAAGGCACCCTGCCGTGGACCACGGAATCATTGTCCACCAGCAATAGCTCGCCGGGAGCCAAAGCGACCGCGCGACTTACCCGGTGCAATTCGCTGGTCAAATGCTGGTAGGCGCAACGAAATTCGTCGTCGGCCCGGTCGAGTGGGGTGTACGCGGGGTCGAAACGCAGTGTCGGCCCGTCGGCGTCGGCCCCGACGGTGGGGATCGGCGGCGCGGTCCGGTCGCCGAAGTCGTCGCCGTAGGAGATGTCGGGCAGGATCGGCAGCCGGGCGGCGCGCAGGGTGTCCCATTGCGCCGCATCGAGTTCCACCTGCCGGATCGACGACACGGTGGTGGCGACCCGGTCGGGGTTGCGCAGGCAGCCCAGCATCAGCAGGTTGGCGCGCTCGGGGTGGAAGGCGTCCTCGGTGTGCGGGCTCAGCAGCGCGGTGCTGCTGGCCCCGGACTGCTCGTGCTCGTGACCGGGGGTGGGCAGGATGTTGTTCACCAGCCGCCCGGCCTGCTGCCCGTGCCAGCCGAACGGCTCACCGGCGCACCGGGCCAGCAGCAGCATGGCGATGTCGAGTTCGAACGACCCGGCTCGCCGCGAGCGTTCGCCGGCCCAGTGCGCGGCCTCCTCCCAGTTGAACGGGGTCGGGCCGAGCACGTCCTCGTCGATCGGTAGCCGGCCGATCACCGCAACGCCCGCGGCGGTGGCGGGTGGGCGCATGGCCTCGTGCACGACGTCGGGCAACCTGCCGTATTTGGCGTCGATGTGGCGCAACAGGACCGGATGCGAGAGGGTGGCTGCGATCTCCGGCGTGGCGCCCACTGTGACCGCGATCTCAGCGGCAAGGTAGCGGATGGCCCGGGTCGCGGATTCCGGCAGGTCGCGCCGTTCGAGCTGGTCAGGGTGGTCGGGGTGGAGCGGGTGACGTTCGGAGAGAACGCTTTTCACCAAGGGAAGGGCCTTCCTGGCTGGGGCGGTGACATGGTGATCTCGGCTCGACCGAAGACGGTATTGCCCCCGCATTAATTTGGCAAGGCTTACCTAACGGTGTGTCGTAGAAATAGCGAATGCGCATAGGATTCCCGCGCGGAGGGTAATCGAATCGGTCTCGTTCGGACGAACCGCGTTGACGTTTCTCGCCTGCGCGCCGATCCATCTGGATGATGAACGGTGTGCGTATCCGAATGGCCGGCCTCCGGGCCCCGCTGACCCGCGCCGGCCTGGTGGGCGCGGCCGTCGCTCTGCTCGTGCTGACCGGTTGCGGGACAACCCATCTCACGCCGGTGCCCGACGACATGCCGCCCCGAGCGGGGGCGCCGGTGCCCGCGATCGATCTGGATGCCCCGGGCCGCACCGCGATTCAGCTCCGCGATTGGGCCAAGGAACAGCGCGAATCGACCGGCATCCCGGTGCTCGCGCTCGAGGCGTACGGGTACGCGGCCGCCGTGCTGGCCCGCTCCAAGCCCGAGTGCGGGATCGGCTGGACCACCCTGGCAGGCATCGCCAGCGTCGAGAGTCAGCACGGCACCCACGCCGGTTCCCGCATCGCCGACGACGGCACGGTGTCGCCCCCGATCCGCGGCCTGGCCCTGGACGGTTCGCCGGGCCGCGCCCGCATCCTCGACGTCGGCGCCACCGACGCGAACCCGGTCTACGCCCGCGCCATGGGCCCGTTCCAGTTCATCCCCGAGACCTGGCAGCGCTGGGGCGTGGACGCCAACGGCGACGGCAGGATCGACCCCGACAACATCGACGACGCCGCCCTCACCGCCGCCCGCTACCTCTGCGCCATGGGCGGCGACCTCACCGCGGCTCCCGGCTGGCAGCAGGCCCTGCTCACCTACAACCAGTCCACTACTTACATGAATACCGTCCGGTATCGCGCCGCCGCTTACAGCGTGGGCCGCACCGTCTGACCGGTCTCGGAGTGAGGCCGAGGGGCGAATTGCGCACTGCTAGGCTTTTCTGCAGCACGGGGTCCCCGTGCGACCTGCCGAGTCAGCAGCCGAAGGAGTGTCGTTTCGTGGCCATCATCGAACAGGTCGGAGCTCGCGAGATCCTGGATTCTCGTGGCAACCCCACTGTCGAGGTCGAGATCGCTCTCGACGACGGCACCCTCACCCGCGCGGCCGTGCCCTCCGGCGCGTCCACCGGTGAGCACGAGGCCGTCGAGCTGCGTGACGGTGGCGACCGCTACCAGGGCAAGGGTGTGCAGAAGGCCGTCGAGGGCGTCCTCGACGAGATCGCCCCGGCCGTGATCGGTCTCGACGCCGTCGAGCAGCGCACCGTCGACCAGACCCTGCTGGATCTGGATGGCACCCCGGACAAGTCGCGCCTGGGCGCGAACGCTCTGCTGGGCGTGTCGCTGGCCGTGGCCCGCGCCGCCGCCGAGTCCTCGGGCCTGGAGCTGTTCCGCTACGTCGGCGGTCCGAACGCCCACGTGCTGCCCGTCCCGATGATGAACATCCTCAACGGTGGCGCGCACGCCGACTCCGGCGTCGACGTCCAGGAGTTCATGATCGCCCCCATCGGCGCGCCGACCTTCAAGGAGTCGCTGCGCTGGGGTGCGGAGGTCTACCACACGCTGAAGTCGGTGCTGAAGGCTCAGGGCCTGTCCACCGGCCTGGGCGACGAGGGCGGTTTCGCGCCGTCGGTCGCCAACACCCGCGCCGCCCTGGACCTGATCGTCTCCGCGATCGAGAAGGCCGGTTTCAAGCTGGGCAGCGAGATCGCGCTGGCGCTCGACGTGGCCGCCACCGAGTTCTACACCACCGGTGAGGGTTACAAGTTCGAGGGCAAGCTGCACACCGCGGCCGAGATGTCGGACTTCTATGCCGGCCTGCTGGGCAACTACCCGATCGTCTCGATCGAGGACCCGCTGTCCGAGGACGACTGGGACGGCTGGGTCTCGCTGACCGACCAGATCGGCGACAAGGTGCAGCTGGTCGGCGACGACCTGTTCGTCACCAACCCGGACCGCCTGGAAGAGGGCATCGCCAAGGGCGCGGCCAACGCGCTGCTGGTGAAGGTCAACCAGATCGGCACCCTGACCGAGACCCTGGACGCGGTCGACCTGGCCCACCGCAACGGCTACAAGACGATGATGAGCCACCGGTCCGGCGAGACCGAGGACACCACCATCGCCGACCTGGCCGTGGCCGTCGGCTCCGGCCAGATCAAGACCGGCGCCCCGGCTCGTTCCGAGCGTGTCGCCAAGTACAACCAGCTGCTGCGTATCGAGGACGCCCTGGGCGACTCGGCGCGCTACGCCGGTGACGCGGCCTTCCCGCGTTTCGCGTTCGAAGGCTGACATAGTCGAGGGCTGAGCAGGCAATCGATCAGCTGACTTTCGAGGTGTGAGATGACGGAGCGACGGGCGCGCGGTACCAGTCCTGCGGGACGAAGTGACCGGCGCCCGTCGCGCTCGACCCGGTCCAAGACCGCCTCGAGCGGGAAACGGACCGAAACCGCCACCGCGGCATCCAAGTCGGGCGCGGCCGCCAAGGTCGCGAGCAAGACCCGGACCGCGGCCAAGGCCAAGCGCCGCACCACGCCCGCCGCGAATTCCGAACGGCACGAACGCAAGATCCTGGGCCTGTCCACGGGTCGCGCGGTCCTGCTGGCCGCGGTGCTGGCGGGCCTGGCGCTCACCCTGGCGGTCCCGCTGCGCACCTATTTCACCCAGCGCACCGATGCCGCCGAACTGGCCACCCAGCACCATCAGCTGGAAGAGGAAGTCTCGGTGCTGCGTGATCGCCGTGCGCAGCAACAGGATCCGAACTACATCAAGGCCGAGGCCCGGGACCGCCTGCGCCTGGTGATGCCGGGGGACACCCCCTACATCGTGCAGATCCCCGAAATCGAGCAGCCGGCCATCCCGACCCAGCCCGCCAAACCGCGGGAGCCCGACCCCTGGTACACGCAGGTGTGGCGCAGCATCTCGTCGCCGCAACCGGTCGCCGCCCCCGCACCCACCACCACCCCGGCGCCGCCCCCGCCGCCCATACCCTCCGAGGAAGGACAACCCAGGTGACCGCAGCCGAGAACGAACCCAGCGAGCGCGATCTCGCGATCGTCGCCGAGCAACTGGGCCGGGCTCCGCGCGGCGTGCTCGCCATCGCGTACCACACCCCCGACGGCCTGCCCGCGGTCGTGAAGACCGCGCCCAAGCTGCCCGACGGCACGCCCTTCCCGACCCTGTACTACCTGACCGACCCGCGGCTGACCGCGGAAGCGAGCCGGCTCGAGACCACGGGCCTGATGCGCGACATGTCCGAACGCCTCACCCGCGATCCGGAACTGGCCGCCGCCTACCGCGCCGCGTACGACAGCTACCTGGCCGAACGCAATGCCATCGAGGACCTGGGCACCGACTTCGCCGGGGGCGGCATGCCCGACCGGGTGAAGTGCCTGCACGTCCTGATCGCGCACTCCTTGGCCAAGGGGCCGGGGCTCAATACGCTCGGTGACGAGGCCGTCGCCCTGGCGGCCGACCACGGCCTGCGCGGCACCGCCATCCCCGCCGACTGGCCGAAATACGACCAGTACCGCACCGATTCGGCCACCGGCGACGCCTGACCCGGCGCGTTCGCCGGAGTCGTTCGGCACCACTCGAATTCAGAGGTCACTGATGAGCAATGCGGAATTCGCCCAGAGCTCGGCGGCTGCCGGCGACACGGCGGCCGAAGGACACGAGCGGATCGCGGCGATCGACTGCGGCACCAATTCGATTCGTCTGCTGATCGCCGACGCCACCCGCGACGAGGCGGGCGCGCCGCACCTCACCGACGTGCACCGCGAGATGCGGATCGTGCGCTTGGGGCAGGGCGTCGACGCCACCGGCGCGCTGAATCCCGAAGCGATCGAACGGACTCGGGTCGCGCTGCGCGACTACGTGGACCTGATGCTGAAGCACGGGGTGACCCGCGTGCGGATGGTCGCGACCTCCGCCACCCGCGACGCCTCGAACCGCGAGGACTTCTTCGGCATGACCGGCGAGGAGCTGGGCCGGGTGGTGACCGGGGCGCAGGCCGAGGTCATCACCGGTGACGAGGAGGCGCGGCTGTCGTTCGCGGGTGCGGTCGGCGAACTGTCGAGCGCCGCAGGGCCTTTCGTGGTGGTCGATCTCGGCGGCGGGTCCACCGAGGTGGTGCTCGGCGACGCCGCCGGTGTGCAGTCGGCGTATTCGGCCGATATCGGTTGCGTGCGGATCACCGAGCGCCACCTGCACGGCAATCCGCCCACCCGCGAGGAGGTCGCGTCCGCGCGCTTCTTCGCCTCCGAGCGGCTGGCGCAGGCCTTCGGCGTGGTGCCGGTGGAGCGGGCGCGCACCTGGGTGGGCGTCGCCGGAACCATGACCACGATCGCGGCGGTCGCGCTGGATCTGCCCGAATACGATTCGGAGCGAGTGCATCTCACCCGCATGCCGCTGTCGGACTTGCGCAAGGTGTGCGATCGGCTGATCGGCATGAACCACGACGAGCGGGCCGCGCTCGGGCCCATGCACCCGGGCCGGGTGGATGTGATCGGCGGTGGCGCGGTGGTTGCCGAGGTGCTGGCGGATGAGCTGGCGCGGCGGGCCGGGATCTCCGAATTGATTGTCAGCGAGCACGACATCCTGGACGGCATCGCGCTTTCGATTGCCGGATAAGGCCATTCTTCGAGTGCATTCGAGGCCATTTGCCCGATGCCGAGGTCGGGCTGACTTTCCCCTGGGAAAATGTGACGGAGGTTAACTCACGAGGTTGCTGTCAGATTGCCCGATATGGGAGGGTCTCGGTATGTCAGGAGTAGCACACGACGCGAAACCGGCCACTGAACGGACCCTGTTCGGCCATCCCATCGGTATCGCGAATTTGTTCGGCGTCGAGTTGTGGGAACGGTTCTCGTTCTACGGGATGCTCACCATTCTCGGCTACTACCTGTATTACTCGACCACCGACGGCGGCCTGGGCATGGCCGAGTCGACCGGTCTCGGCATCGTCGGCGCGTACGGCGGTCTGGTCTACCTGTCGACGGTGCTCGGCGCGTGGGTGGCCGACCGGCTGCTCGGTTCCGAGCGGACCGTCTTCTACGGCGGCGTCATCGTCATGGCCGGTCACATCGCACTGGCCATCCTGCCCGGACTGGCCGGTGTCGGCGTCGGTCTGGTGCTGGTCGCGCTGGGTTCGGGTGGCCTGAAGGCGAACGCCTCCTCGCTGCTGGGCACCCTCTACGACAAGGACGACCCGCGCGCGGACGGCGGCTTCACCCTCTTCTATCTGGGCATCAACCTGGGCGCCTTCGCGGGCCCGCTGATCACCGGCCTACTGCAGGACCACATCGGCTTCCACTACGGCTTCGGCGCCGCGGCGATCGGTATGGCGATCGGCCTCACCCAGTACGTCATCTTCCGCAAGAATCTCGGCGAGCACGGCCGCGACATCCCGAACCCTTTGCCGCGCACCGAGATCCCGAAGGTGATCGCCGTCCTCGCCGCCTTCGCGGTGATCGTCGCGATCGCCGCCGCCACCGGGCTGGTGACCCTGTCCAACCTGCCCAACGTCACCACCGGCGTCATCACCGCCGCCTCGATCGTCTATTTCGGCATCATGCTGACCAGCGCCAAGGTCACCCCCGTGGAGCGCACCCGGGTCCGCGCCTACATGCCCCTCTTCATCGCCAACGCCGTCTTCTGGTCGCTGTTCCAGCAGATCTTCACGGTCCTGTCGGCCTACTCCGACAAGCGCATGACCTGGTCCATCTTCGGCTGGACGGCCCCCTCCAACTGGATCGGCTCGATGGAACCGGTCTGGATCATCGCCCTGTCGCCGCTGTTCGCCATCATGTGGACCCGCCTCGGCACGCGCGCCCCCAGCACCCCGCGCAAGTTCTCGCTCGGCGTGATCGGCATGGGCGCCGCCTTCCTCCTCTTCACCCTGTTCTCCGGCACCGAGGGCAAATCGGTGTCCTTCGTCATCGTCTTCTTCATCCTCGGCGCCTTCGCCGTCTCCGAGCTGATGCTGTCCCCGATCGGCCTCTCGGTCACAACCAAGCTGGCCCCCAACGCCTTCCGCGCCCAGATGATGGCCCTCTACTTCTTCTCGGTCGGCATCGGCACCTCGATGTCCGGCGTCCTCGCCAAGTACTATGACCCCTCCCACGAACTCGCCTACTTCGGCATCACCGGCCTGGTGGCCATCGCCGTCGGCATCGTCGTCTGGTCGCTCTCCCCGTGGATCAGCCGCCACATGGAGGGCGTGCACTGACTGTCACATGCCGGGCATGGCCAGGAATTCGTAGACCTCGATAGTGCCGCCCGATTCGGTGTGCGGATGGCCTTCCAGGACCTTCTGGAGATCCCCGGCAGAATCGGCCTGCAGGATCGAGAAGCCGCCGACACCGCCATCGGCGTTGACCGAGCCCGGTCCGAGGGGTGAACCGAGATCGACGAGCGCGGCGCCGGCGCGTCCGGCCCAGTCCATCCAGGCCTTCATCCCGGCGGCTTGCTCCTCGGGAGTGCCTTGTGCCATTCGTTCGCGAGCGGACTGATCGGATTTGTAGAGCACGAGGAACTTGGTCATCGCTGACTCCTGTCTCTCCGACTGTTTGCCAATCGTATGCCGAGATCCCGCGACACGGTGCGGGTATACGAAAGCGCCCACGGCGTTCGGCCGTGGGCGCTTTCGTATCCGGAAATCAGTCCTTGACCAGCTGCGGGGCGTCGTCGAGCTCGTCCAGGGTGTCCGGGATCTGCTCGCCGTGCGCCGGGGCGTCGGAGCGGTTGGGGAGCAGGACCGCCATGACGATGACGATCAGCGCCAGGGCCGCGGAGACCAGGAAGGCCAGGCGCATGCCGTCGAGGTGGGCCTCGAGCGGGTTCTCGCCGCCGTCGACCAGGTGGGTGGCGCGGGAGGTCATGACCGTGATGACCAGGGCGGTGCCGAAAGCGGCGGCCACCTGCTGGAGGGTGCCGAGCATCGAGCTGCCGTGGGAGTACAGGTGCATGGGGAGCGCACCCAGGCCCAGGGTGAACACCGGGGTGAAGGCGGCGGCCAGCGACACCATCAGCAGGATGTGCAGGGCGACCAGGGCGGCGTAGGGCGTGGTGAGCGAGATCTGGGTGAAGCCGACCAGCGCGGCGGTGATGCCGATCGAGCCGGGGATCACCAGGACCCGTCCGCCGAAGCGGTCGAAGACCTTGCCCACGGTGGGACCGAGCAGACCCATGGCCAGACCGCCGGGCATGACCAGCAGACCGGTCTGCAGCGGGGTGAGTTCCCGCAGGGTCTGCAGGTAGAGCGGCAGCAGGATCATCGAGCCCATCATGGCCAGGAAGGCCACGGCCATCAGGACCAGCGCCTTGGCGTAGGTGCCCGACAGCAGCACGCGCAGGTCCAGCAGCGGGGTGCCGTTGCGCTGCAGCGAGATCTGACGGACCACGAAGATGGCGACCAGGGCCAGACCACCGACAACGAACAGGGCGGGGGTGGCGATGCTGCCGGAACCGAACTTGCTCAGGCCGTACACCAGACCGCCGAAACCGAAGCCCGCGAACACCACACTGAACCAGTCGATCGAACCGGCCTGCGGCTCACCGACATTCTCCAGGTTGCGCAGACCGAACACGGTCACCGCGCCGGCGATCGGCAGCACCAGCACGAACAGCCAGCGCCAGGATCCGTAGTTGAGCACCGCGCCGGAGATGACCGGTCCCATGGCCGGGGCCACCGAGATGGCGAGGGTGACATTGCCCATCACACGGCCGCGGTCCTGCTCGGGAACCACGGTCATCAGCGTGGTCATGAGCAGCGGCATCATGACGGCGGTGCCGCCGGCCTGGATGACGCGCGCGATCAGCAGCACGGCGAACGACGGCGCGACCGCGGCGAGCGCGGTGCCGACCAGGAAGACGCCCATGGCGATGGCGTACGCGCGGCGGGTGGACACCCGCTGCAGGAACCAGCCGGTCACCGGAATGACCGCGGCCATGGTGAGCATGAAGACGGTGGACACCCACTGCGCGGACCGCTCGGTCACGTGGAGATCGTTCATGAGACGCGGAATCGCGTTGATCATGATGGTCTCGTTGAGGATGACCGTGAATGTCGCGAGCACCAGCAACCGGATGACCGTTGGTGTCCGCTGCTTGGTCGAGCTCGCGGATAGGTCGGCGGGCATCGGTAAACCTCCGGGGTGTTCGTGTTCGAGGGGTGGGTGGTCCGCGGAATCGGTGATCGCCGTCCGGGTGCCACATCGATGCAGACGGGTACTGATCGCTCAACTCATCGGTCGGCGACAAGTATTCCGGCGGGGTCCGACAGGATTCATCCGATTATCGGGCGTCTCACCGCTGATCGGGATGCTGAATATGTGCTCTCACCAGTGCTTATGACCGCCGAAAAGATCGAAAAGTGAGGCAGGTCACGATTTTCCGCATCCACCGGCCCGGCGGCGCTTGTTCTGTTACCCGCCATGATGGACGGTGTGAGAACGACCGTGGCCGAACAGCTTCCGCCGCTGCGTGGACGCGAGCACGAGCAACAGGCGCTCGGCGCGCTGATCGACGGCGCGCGCGAGGGCCGCAGCGCGGTCCTGGTGTTGCGCGGCGAGGCCGGGATCGGCAAGACCGTGCTGCTGGAGGACGCCGCGGCGCGTGCCGAGGGATTGCGGGTGCTGCGCGGCACCGGCCTGGAGGCGGAGGCGGAACTGCCCTTCGCCGGTCTGCAATTGCTCCTGTCCCCGGCATTGGACCGGCTGCCCGGCCTGCCGGATCCGCAGCGTGAGGCCTTGTCGGCTGCTCTCGGACTCGGCCCCGGCGGTCGCGAACCCATGCTCACCGGACTGGCGGTGCTGTCGCTGCTCACCGAGTACGCGGACGGATCGGGTCTGCTGGTCGTCGTCGACGACGCGCAGTGGCTGGATCGGGCGTCACGGGACGCACTGCTGTTCGCGGCCCGGCGGCTGCGGGCCGAGGGCGTGGTGATGGTGTTCGGCGTGCGGGACGGGGAGGGTACGTTCGAGGCGGTCGGCCTGACCGAGCGGCGACTGACCGGTCTGTCGCCCGAGGCCGCCGCCGCCCTGATCGACGAGCACGACCTCACCCCGGCGGTCCGCTACCGGCTGCTGGCCGAAGCGCACGGCAACCCCCTCGCACTGCGGGAACTGCCGCTGGCCATGGCCGCCGAGGCCACCCCCGATCTCGCCGCGGGCGCGCTGCCGCTGACCGATCGGCTGCGACTGGCCTTCCACGGCCGGATCAGCCGCCTGCCGGAAGCGACCCGAACACTGCTGACCGTGCTCGCCACGGATGAATCCGGTGACACCGCCGTAATCCTGCGCGCATCGGCGAGCCTGGGCGCGGGGATCGACGATCTCGCACCCGCGGAGGCGGCGGATCTGCTGCGCCCCGGCTCCGGGACCTCGATCACCTTCCGCCACCCCTTGATTCGCGCGGCCGTCTACCAGCGCGCCCCGCTGGGACAGCGTTTGGCCGCGCACCGGGCCCTGGCCGAAGCCCTCGATGCGCCGGAACAGTCGGATCGGCGGGCCTGGCATCTGGCGTCGGCGGCGCTGGGTCCGGATGCCCAGGTGGCGGATGCGTTGGAGCGCACCGCCGTTCGGGCTCGTGAACGCGGCGGTCACACGGCGGCGGCCGCCGCCTACGACCGCGCGGCGCGACTGAGCGATGGGCCCGAGGACCGTACGCGCCGACAGGCCCTGGCCGCCCAGGCGGCCCTGGAATCGGGCGATGTCGAGCGAGCCGGAGACCTGGCCCGCCGCACCGCCCGGGAGGTGAGCTCGGAATCGTTGCGCGCCGGTCTTTCCCAGGTTCAGGCCCTGGCCAAGTTCTGGCAGGGCGAGTTCCCCGAGGCACATCGGCTGCTGATCGACGCCGCCGCGAGTATCGCCGCCGACGATCCGGAGCAGGCCGCGGGAATGCTGGTGCAAGCCATCCATACCGGCTGGTACCTGGGTGAGCCTGAACTGACCGAGGTCCTGAAGCGCCTCGGCGACCTCCGCCTGACCGACGAACCCGCCGTGACACCCGTCGTGCGGTTCCTGGGCCGACTGTTCGATACCGGCCCCGGCACGCCGCTGTCACTGACCGAGACCCTCGCCGAGATCCGTTCCCGTGGTGAGGTCTCCGACCAGGTTCTGCTGATCCTGTGTGGCGTGGCCTTGGCCCGCGGCCAGGACGGCCCCGCCTTCGATCTGGCGGTATCCCTGGCGGCCCGGCACCGTGCCGCCGGCGCCGCGGGCCGCTTGCCGACCGTGCTGTTCTTCGCCGCCGAAGCCGATATCTTCACCGGCCGTCTGACCGACGCGCGCACCGCCACCGTCGAAGCCCGCGACCTCGCCCGCGACACCGGCCAGCGGCAGTGGGTGCGCCAACTCAGCAGTGTGCTGGCGCATCTCGACGCCCTGCGCGGTGACGAGGCCGAATGCCGTGCGCACGCCGACGTAGGGCTGGAAGGGGACACCCCCGGATCGATCGCCCCCGGTGCGCCCTGGGCGCACTGGTCGCTGGGCTTGCTCGACCTCGGTGCCGGCCGCGCCGAATCGGCCCTCTCCCGGTTCGAGCGTTTGACGAAAGTCCCCTTCAGCCATCACATCTGCGCCACCCGCTCGATTCCGGATCTGGTCGAGGCCGCCGTCCGGCTCGGAGCCCCGGACCGCGCCGCCGCCCCGTTCGCGAAGCTGGCGGGCTGGGCGGAGTCGGTGGGCCGGCCCTGGGCCGAGGCCCTGGTACTGCGCTGCCGCGCCCTGCTCGACGACGATCACGCCGAGGACCTCTACACCCGAGCCCTCGCGATCCATGATCGGGAGGCCCGTCCCATCGAATTCGCCCGCACCGCACTGCTGTACGGCGAATGGCTGCGCCGCGCCCGCCGCAAATCCGAGGCCCGCACCCATCTGACCGAGGCCCTCGAAGTCTTCGACCGCCTGGACCTGCGCCCGTGGGCCGAGCGGGCCCGCCACGAGCTGTCGGCGGCGGGCGCTCCCGCCGCCGATTCCTCCGGTGCGCGGACGACCGCTACCGGCCTGACCCCGCAGGAGTTGCAGATCGTCCGCCTGGCCGCCGAGGGTCTGTCCAATCGCGATATCGCGGCCCAGCTGTTCCTGAGCCACCGCACCGTCGGTTACCACCTGTACAAGGCGTACCCGAAGCTCGGGGTGACTTCCCGCGGCGAGTTGAAAGAAATTGCCGCGCGGCTGCATTGACCGCGGTGCCGTCACGCCTTGACGAACTCGAGGAGGTCGGCGTTCACCTGGTCGGCGTGGCTGCGGTACAGCCCGTGGCCGGCGGTCGGATACTCCTTCAGCACCGCGTCGGGATAGAGCCGCACGGCCTGGTGGCTGCTGACCTCGATCGGGATGGACTGGTCGTGCAGGCCGTGCAGCAGCAGGGTGGGCACCGTCAGTGCGGCGACATCGGCGCGATGGTCGGTGTGGGCCACCGCCTTCTGGACCTCGAGCGCCGCGATCGGGGAGCAGCTCATGCTGCGCCGCACCTCGGCCTCGATGGCGGCGGGGGACACCCGGGTGCCGAGGTGGGTGGCGAAGTAGCCCTGGGCGCGGTCGGCCAGCCACTGGGCACGGTCGGCGCGCAGGTCCGCGGTGGAGGCGTCGATCATCGCGGCGGGAACCCCGATCGGGTTGTCCTCGGTTTGGAGCAGGTACGGAATCGCGGGGCCCAGCAAGGCGATTCGCGATACCCGGTCCGCGCCGTGGCGGGCGAGGTAGCGGACCGCTTCCGCCGCGCCGGTGGAGTGCGCGATCAGGATCGCGTCCCGCAGGTCCAGGTGTTCGAGCAGGGCGGCGAGATCGTCGGCGCGGGTGTCGGTGTCGTAGCCGGAGGACGGGCGGTCCGAACGCCCGTGGCCGCGGCGGTCGAGCAGGACACAGCGGTAGCCCTGCTCGAGGAAGAAGGGGACCTGGCACTCCCACATGTCGGTGGGCAGGGCCCAGCCGGAGATGAAGACCAGCGGTGCGCCGGTGCCGTAGTCCTCGTAGGCGAGAGTGGTGCCGTCGGTGGGAGTGGTGAAGAACATGGGAATCCCCTTGTCGTGCCGAAGTTTCGGTGGAGGGCCGGGCGGGATCGCGGGCCGCCCGGCCGGTCGTGGATCAGAGTCCGGCCGGGACCTGGTCGAGGAAGCCGTAGACGCGCTCGATGCGTCCGTCGGCGGCGAGGGCGGCCACGTCGAAGCCGATCACCAGCGGTTCCGCGCCGGGAGCGCCCAGGTGCCAGGTGAATCGGGCGATGTGGTGGTTGGCGTCCACGGCCCCGCCGAGGGTGAACTCGAGCCCGGCGAACTGCGCCTGCACGGCGGCGATGGTGGCGTCGAGTCCGGCGTGCCCGCGCACCGACACCAGCGGGTCGGTGTATTCGGCGTCCTCGGTGAACAGTTCGGCGACCAGCGCGGCCCGCTGCCCGGCGTCGGTGGTGTTCCAGGCGGTCAGGTAGCGCTGCACGAGTTCGGTGATGTCACTCATTGTCGTTCTCCTCGGTTCGTGTGAACTTGATGAGGACAACGTTATGAAGATCGCGGCGACCGGGAATCTGTCGTCATTAGGTACTGACGACCGGTCTCGCTCAGCCGAGGTGTTCGATCCGCTTCTTGGTGGTGTTGACCGGCGAATTCAGGGTCAGATCCAGCACGGTGACCGTCACGTCGGTGAGCGCCCCCGACTGGAACTTGGCCGATTCCCCGAACAGCTGCACCGGATTGACCGTGACCGTGGCCTGTTGCGGCTGCCCGGCGCACACGACCGGTGCGAGGGTGCTGCCATTGACCCCGGATCCCAGGTAGGGCGTCGCCCGCACGGTCACCGACAGGGCGGCGGCGGGTCCGGTACACAAATACGAAATCGTGATCACGGCATTGCCATTGGTCTCGCGCGCGCTGTCGACGGCCAGCGCGGGAATGGCCTGCGCGTTACCGGCGGCCAGGGTGGCGGCGGCGGCGAACGCGCCGAGGGCGGTGACGAGGCTGCGTGCGTGCACGGTTGTTTCCTTGCTGTTCCGGAACCGATTCACTGTTTCCTGCACCAGATTTCAGGAAGTCAGCGGCGCATCGCGGGTCAGGGTAGTGCATAACAAACCAACCATGTTGGACAATTGATAAGTTCGTGACCGACATTCGTTCGCGCGCAGCCGGACACGAATCGGCCGCCCGCACTTCGAGTGCGAGCGGCCGAATTCGGGGTGAATCAGTAGGTGTAGAAACCGCGGCCGGTCTTGCGGCCCAGGTAGCCCGCGTCCACCATGCGGCGCAGCAGCACCGGCGGCGCGTACTGCGGCTCACCGAACTCGGCGAACAGCGACTCGGCGACCGCGAGGGTGACGTCCAGGCCGACGGTGTCGCACAGGCGCAGCGGGCCCATCGGGTGGGCGCAGCCGCTGACCATGCCCTCGTCGATGTCCTCGGCGCTCGCGAAGCCGGTCTCGAACATGCGGATCGCGCTGCACAGGTACGGGATCAGCAGGGCGTTGACGATGAAGCCCGCCTGGTCCTTGGACTCGATGGTGCGCTTGCCCAGCACGTCGCGGGCGTAGCCGGTGACCTTGTCGACCACGGCGCGGTCGGTCTTGAGGGTGACCACGATCTCGACCAGCGGCAGCACCGGCACCGGGTTGAAGAAGTGGACGCCGACCACGCGCTCCGGGTGGGCGGTGGCGTTGGCCAGCCGGATCACCGGGATGGAGGAGGTGTTGGTGGCCAGGATCGTCTCGGGGGAGACGATGCCGTCGAGCTTGGTGAAGAAGTCGGCCTTGAGCGACTCGATCTCCGGCGCGGCCTCGATCACCAGCTCACGATCGGCGAAGTCGTCGATCGAGGTGGTCAGGGCGATGCGGGCGCGGGCCTCGTCGGCCGCGGCCTGCTCGAGCCGCCCGGACTTCACCGCGCGCGCCAGCGACTTCTCGATCCGCTCCACCGCGGCGTCCGCCGCCTGGGTGTCGCGCTCCAGGATCAGGACCGACCCGCCCGCGCGGGCCGCCACCTCGGCGATACCGGCACCCATGGTGCCGCCGCCGATCACGCCAATGCGTTCCACGAAATCTCCTTGTACTCGAGTTACTCGGCCACCATCTTCCTGGACCGCCCGCACCCACTCTCAGCTGGGCGGACAATGTGAGGTACACCGCACACCCCGCCCCGGTCGTCAGAGGGGAGCGGTGATGGTCGTGAAGTACTGGACCGCCGCCAGGACCGCCACCGGCGCGGTCACCAGCAATTGGCCGGCGATGGTGCCCAGCGTCCCGATCGCGACCACACCGCCCAGGCACCCGACCACCGCGCCGGGCAGGAACGGGCCGAAGAGCCCGACGATGGTGGCCGCGGCGACCGTGGCCCCGACCGCCGCGCCCAGCACGCACCCGACCGCCGCCCCGCCGACACCCCCGACCAGGGTGCCCAGGACCGCGCCCATGCCGATGGTGCTGTTCATCCGATTCCAGGCGGCCTGCTCGCGTTGATAGGGCGTCTGGAATCCGGCGGAGTCCTCGAACGGCAGCGCGACCGGAGCGTAGACGGCGTGCGCGGGATCCAGATCGGGGACCAGCGTCGCGGTCCGGTCGGTGATGGAGGCCGCGATCGGGAAGACGAAATCGTCCACGCGGAAGGACATTTCGGCTCCGGCGAGCACGGTGCCGCTGGGCGCCGCGATGGTGAGGACCCCGTCCCGCAGAGCGAGGACCCCATCCGGCACGGTGATGACCGCGGCATCGCCGATCTGGGCGGCGGTGACCGCCACGGAGTCATCGGATGCGGCGGAAGCGGTGGGCTGGGTCGCGCACACGGCCGCGGCCAGCAGGGGAGCGAGGGCGATCATGGTCATTCGCATGGGCTTGTCCTCATGCCATCGCCGCGAGCGCCGACACCACGGCCCGGGCGACGGCGACCTGGCCCAGCGGGGTGAGGTGCACGCCGTCCGGCTCGTAGAGCCGATGACCGGAGCCGGGGCGGGTGACGGTGAGCGTGTCGATCACCGGCTCCGGCCGCTCGCGCAGCGATCGCGCGGTGTCCTCGTGATCGGCCGCGCGCCAGCTGATTCCGGCCTGCTGGAACGGCGGGAAGGCCGCGATCAGCGACTCGTCCGCATCGGTGGGGGTGAGCCAGACCCAGCGCGCGCCGCTGAGCCGCACCCCTTCGTCGTGCAGGATGCCCAGATTGCGCGCGGTCTCCTCGGCGCTGACTACGCGAGGCCCGTCGGGGCCGAGGCGCTGCGCGTCGTTCGCGCCGAGCTGGCACAGGACCCAGTCGGGGCGTTGGAACCCCAGCGCCCCGATGCCTTTCACGGTGTTCGTGGTGGTGGCACCGGTGACCGCCAGATTGAGCAAGGTGATCGCGTCTCCCGGACGGCGTAGTTCGAGCAGGTGGCGCAGGATCTCGAACCAGGACAGTCGATCCGCGGTGCTGCTCTCGCCGAGCGCGACCACACGCGCGCCGGGGGCGAACGGGAGCCGGTCGACCTGTTCGGCGACCGCGTCCTCGGTCAGCAGATCCGCCGCCGCGGCGCGCGCCTGCGTCGTGAAATCCTCGCGCAGCGACCGATATCCGTCGGATTCGAGGCCGAACAGCGCGGCCACGTGGGCGTCGTCGATGCCGTTCAGGTAGGGGAGCGACAGTTCGGGCCGCTGGAACCGCACCAGTTTGGTGATCATCGGAGTGGTCATGGGGTTCCTCCTGGAAGTGTGAATTACGAACGGGGAAGCAGGAATCCGGCGGCGATCAACCAGGCCATGCCGGTGAAGCGCGCGATCGGCAGCAGGAAGGCCGCCGCGGTGACGGTGAGAGCCGCAGTGGTGAACAGGGCGATCACCGCGATCACCAGGCCCGCCGTGATCAGCCAGGGGGCGAGCAGCCGTCGCGGCGCGGCGCTCAGCGCGATGCCCGCGACGAGCAAGCCGGTGGCCATCACATTGGCCGGGCCGCCGCACAGGAACGCGAGCGTGTGCAACCCGCGGACCAGGGCCGGATCGCTCATCACCTCGGGCACGGTGAGCGCCCAGCTGACGAGTCCGGAGCAGATCAGGAAGACGACCGCGAGCGTGCCGCCGATCGCGGCGAGCGCGGGCCCGAAGCCGTCGGCGATCCGCCGCAGCCGGGCCACGGCCGCCGCCGTGTAGAGGGTCAACGGGATGGCGCCGGCGTATTGCAACACCGCGCCGGTGCGCACGGCCGAGGAGTGGTCGCGGAAGTAGGCGAGCGCATCCCCGGCGTCCCCGAAGGGCGACGGAAACGGGCTGCCACCTGCTTGAACGGTACCGATGACGAGTCCGGCGACGAACAGTCCGGCGACGGCGACGCCGAGGCTGCCCAGGGGTGGCTCGAGTGTCGCGGGCTTGGGGATGGCGGGGGATTCGGCAGACATGACGGAGGATTCCGTTCTCTTGCATGAATCGTTCTCTGCTGTGAACGATTGCCTGCCGTGTACGATAACGCCGTGGCCGAAGCGAAGCAAGAGGAATCCGGGCGAGCACAGCCGACCCGCCCCATGCGCGCGGTCGCCTTCCAGCTCGCGCAGCTGGGCGCCCAGGCCACGCAACGGTTCTCGGAGCGAATCGCCGAAATCGGGCTCACCCCACCGGAAGTCGGCATCCTGCGGATGATCGCCGCCGAGCCGGGCCGCAGTCAGCGTTCACTGGCCGCCGAACTCGGCGTCGTCCCCAGCCGCGTGGTCGCCCTCATCGACCCCCTCGACACCAAGGGCCTGATCGAACGCCGCCGCAGCCCCGCCGACCGCCGCAACCACGAACTGCATCTCACGCCCGCGGCCGGCGAACTCCTCGCCCAGCTCGGCGCGATCGCCTTCGCGCACGAACGGGAACAGACCGCGGCGCTCTCGGACGACGAATACCGGCAGCTCGCCGACCTACTGGATCGTCTGGTCGCGGGCCGCGGCCTGACCCCGGGCGTGCATCCCGGATACGCCTCCTAGGCGCCGGGCTCGAACAGCGGGAAGCAACCCGACTCGAGCGCCGCGAATTACCTCGGCCTGCCCGATGGCTCGGCGCCGAACCTGACAACGTATCCGACCTGCGGCGTACGCGAACACCGGCAAGTTTCTGCCAGGTCCGTGCCGGTGAAATCAGGGGCACTGTCGAGGCGCGGGCGTGCGGAACCGGTCCTAGACTGCGGCTTCGGGGGGACGACTGCCGGATTTCGATCGGATGGGATGCCTTCGCGATGCCTGACAGCTACAGAATCCCCGCGCTACTCGAGCGGAAAGGGCAGGTCGACGAGGTTCGGCGGCTCATCGCGGACCCTCGGGTCCGGGTCTTGACGGTGACCGGGATCGCGGGAGTGGGCAAGAGTCGACTGGCCGCCGAAGCCGTGCGGGATGGTGTGTCGCGGGTGGTCACGGTGGATCTGGCCGAGCTGGCGGATACGCGACAGGTGTGGTCCGCGATCGAGGCCGAATCTGGGGTCGTGCCTTCGATTCTGTTCTTGGACAACTGTGATCGCCTCATTTGCACACTCGCGGAAGAGCTTCCGGCGTTGTTGAGCCGCTGTCCAGACCTGACCGTTGTCACCACCAGTCGCCGGGCCTTCGGGCTCTACCAGGAATGCCTGTTCCAGGTGCACCCGTTGCCCACTACCGCTCCGGACCCCGAGACGCCGAGCCCGGCCGCGCGGCTGCTGCTCGACAGCATCGAAACCCGTTTCCGGGGAGCCACATCCGCGGACCTCGCGATCATCGAGGAGATCGCGGCCGCCTTGGGCGGCGTGCCCCTCGGCCTGGAACTGGCCGCGGCCGCCATCGCGCGGTTCGGGGCCGAGCGGACGTTGCGGCGCATCGAATCCGGGCAGCCGCTGCCGCCGTCGCCGTTCGTCGACACGCCCGCTCGTCATCGCACCGTCCGTGAGTGCCTGGAGTGGGGGGCCGGCGATCTCGACCCGCTGTCCACCGACCTGCTGCTGCAGATCGCCACCTCCGACGTGCTCACCGATCTGGAGGAGGTGCTGTTGCTGTTGTGCGGTCAGCAGCGTGACGCCATCGTGGATCGGCTCGCCGACCTGGTCAACCGCAGTCTGCTCGACCACGCGGTCGCCGGCAACGGGCACTACACCTACGCCATGTCCGGGTTCACGCGCACCTGGTTGCGGCAGCTGCTCTTCGCGGATCCCGAACGCGCACTCCGTATTCGGGCCATGCGCGCCGCCGGAATGAGTCAGCTCGCCGGCCGCATCGCGCGCATGCTCGACGATCCGGCTCGTCGCCCCGCGGCGGTGCGGCTGGCCGAGCGCTGGCACGGCGATCTGGTCGCGACCATCGACTACTTCACGATCCAGGGCGAGGCGGCCCGCGCGGTGCGCATGCTGCGCGAACTCGAGGATGTCTGGATCGAGCGGCGCGCGTTCGCCTGGGCGGAGGCGACGCTCGTCAGGATGTCGAAGACCGCGGAGCCGGTCGCGGCCGCGCTGGGCCGGGAACTGCTGGGCCACTGGGCATTACGCTCCGGACGATTCGCGGATGCCGTCGGCCTGCTGACCTCCGCCGTCGAACCGACCGGTTCGGCAGTCTGGCGACTAGCCCTGGCCTGCTACGAAGTGGGGGACACGCAGCGGGCCCGAACCCTGATCGACAGCGCCCCACCCGCCGCCGCCCGCACGCCCCGGGAACGCGAGGCGGGTGAACTGGTCGAAGCTCTGATCCACTTCGACCGGTCCCAGGACGGCGAAGGCGGCTGGCAGGCCCTGCGTGACCGCGCTGCCGCCCTGCCCCACCGCCGTGACCGCCTCGGCCTCCTCGCCGCTCTCGGCCGCACGCTCCTGCGCGCCGGCGCTCCCCAGCACGCCCACGAGGTCTTCCGCCTCGCCCTCCGCACCCCCGACCCCGCCCGCAATGCCGTCGAGATGGTAGTCGCCCTAGAGGGCTGCGCCCGCGCCTATCACGTTGCGGGCGAACACTATTCCGACCACGTGCACCGACTATCGGCCGCGGCCCGCTGGATCCGCGACGCGTACGCCCTTCCCCAACTGACCGACCACGTCGGCATTCCCGACCCCACTCAGGACTCCGACGACCCCGCCATCTCCACGGTCGGTTCCGTCCTCGATATCGACGAGGCCATCGCCTACGCCCTCTCCACCCCGCCACTCCCCGCCGAACTCCCCGATTCCCCCGTCTCCCGCCTGACGAAACGCCAACTGGAAATCGCCCGCCTCGTCACCGAGGGCATGACCAACCGCATGATCGCCAGTCGCCTCGGCATCGCCGAATGGACAGTCGTCAACCACCTCCGCCAGGTCATGACCAAACTCGACTGCCCCTCCCGCCTCCACGTCGCCCTCGTGATCAAACAACAAGCCCAGCAAACCGCCTGACCGTCCTATCAACTCGGGTGCGGCGCACCACCGAAGTCGAACGCGATGAACAGCAGGGCCAGCGGAAGAGCGACGATCGCGAACCACAGTGTCGCGGGCAGAGCCGCAGCCCGCGTATACCGATACCGTGACCCCACCACCCCGATCGCGATGATCACGGCGAACGTCGCGACCCAACTAGCCCAATACCCGACCGACCCCACCCCGTACTCCACCGGCCCGTCCTCCGTGACGGTAGCGGCCCGGTGCGGGTCGGTAATCCCCACACTGCGCTGAAGCACGATGATCGCGCACGGGTAGGCGAAACCCAGTACCGCCCCGACGATTCCGCCCGCAAAGCTCCCGACCGCTTCCAGCGCAGCCCCACGATTCCTATCCATGCGCGGAACTCTCGCCGCCCCCACTTACCGAATTCTTAAGACCCACAGGGGTTCTGTCGGGACTTCCTTATCGCGTGTTGGTCCAGAGCCTGACCGGCTGCAGGTCGTCCTGGTCGGCCCATTCGGGTTGCGGCGGCGGCGCCTGCACCGCGTTCTTCTTCTCGTCTCGAAGGAACTGTTCGTACACCTTGTGCGCCTGCGCTTCCGCATCGGCGCGCGCCGCCCGGTACTGCTCGATGATGGTCCGCTCGAGCTGCTGGGTCCCCTCGGCGATGGCATGCGGCGCCAGCTTGATCTGGGTGATCTGCCCGTAGGCGTCCACCTCGATCGCCATACTCCGGTCCGCGGCGCGAGCCTGCGCTCGGACCACCCCGATGGCCTCATCGATCTTCTCGGCCCGCGCGCGACGCTGGTCCACGTGCTTCGCTCCCCTTTTTCCCGATCGTCCATGCCGGGATATCTCCCCCCGACTGCCGACACTGTACCGACACCGAGCGCCCGATTGGTTCGCAGATCGTACCGACCGCTAACATTCAGTAGCACTATGGCCAGTGCTGGGGGAGTCATGAAGCGAAAGCTGTTGGTGGGGAGGTAGACATGGTTGCCTTCGATCCTGAAAAGTTGCGCACGCTCGCGACCGATACACGCACCCATGCCGGTGCGATCGGCAAACTGAACCCGATCGGCGAGCACAACCGTGACGCCGCTCCCGGCGCGATGCCGTTCTCCGCCTTCGCGAGAAACGTCCAGAGCGTACTCAAAGCGATGGATCGGGTGGTGACGCTCCATCAAGGCAGACTCGACCAGTTCGCGACTCTGACCGATAACGCAGCCGGAACAGTCGACGGGATGGAAGAGGCGAATGTGGCCGGATTCAAGGGGATCAAGTGAGCGGGGAGAAGATCACCATCTCCACGGTGCTCGGGTGGAAACTCGATTCCGCACGCTTCGCAGGCGCGGACGCGATGAACGCCGGTATCACCCTCGAGGCCGAATCCCTCAACGCCGACAAAGCGATTCAGGGTTCTGATCCCTACTTCGGTGAAGCCGGTGGCAGTGCCGCCCGGACCATGTCGACCAAGTTGAAGAACGAGGCGGTCACCAGCGGTGATGTCCTCGATGCCATCCACAAGCAGATCGACGCCACGGCTGCCGCACTGCAATCGGATATCAAGAGTTTGCAGTCGGCCGTCGACGACGTCAAAGACTCGGAGTGGAACCTCTTCTACGACGACGAGACCGGTGACGTGAAGTCATACGACTCGAACTGGGAGACCATCAAAAAGGCCTGGGGCAACCCGGCTTCCGTCGCTTGGAAGACCGCCGCCTGCCTCAGCTTGGGCGCGAGTCTCAAGCAGGCGTTCTGGGATGTGCAGGCAACCGACAAGATCGGCGCGCGCGACCTCGCCACGCAACTCGAGCACGTGTCCGATGCTGTCAAGGTGGTGCTGGCCGGCATTCCGGAGGACGCCGCGCTCCGGGATATTCTCCTGAAATACCAGGTGGACGCCACGAAGTCCGAGATCGTGGTCTGGCCCGACTCGACCACGCTGAACCTGATCAGGTTGTACAAGCCCGACATGCAGCCGGTAGAGATGACCGTCGAGGAAAAAGCCGCGATGGATAAACTCTGCAACCCGGCCTACGGCGGCAATCCGATGAACTACATGAAGTTCAACGACATCAAGGACGAGGCCGAAGAGTTCGGAAAGAACAACAAGTACACCGACGTGAATCCGGACTCTAAGGATGATGGTCACGGGGACGCGGCCCGGCATGCCTACTGGAACGCGCGCATGACCCAGGAGTTCGGTGCCGACTGGGCGAAGCAGTACGCGACTGCTCACGAGGGCGTCGGCGGAAACGGTCCGCAGCGCGAGGCGATGGACCTCAAGAACAACGATGTCGGCCGTCAGATCGGTCTGGCGAACATGGATGCGTCGAAGGACGACCTGAAGTCAGCGGTCATCGCAGCGGTCGACAAGGGCGATACCGTTGTCATCCACCATCCCGACCCCAACCCCAACGCTCCCGCCCAGATCGCCTTCAGCAATACCGTTCCCTGGACAGATACGACAAGTCCAGAACAAGTGGATATCCCACTTCCGGGCAAGGGAAAGTGAGTGCGAGACAAGTGAAAAAAGCCACGATCGTTGTCGGCATCCTGATCGCTCCACTGCTGGCCGGATGCGCCGCCAAGCCTGACAAGCCTGCCGCGAAAACATGTCAATCCGAAATCCGCCTCGACAGCAAGCCGGAGCCGCTCGGCTCGAGCAAGGCGCTGTCGGCGGAATTCAAGACCGCTGGGTACAGGGAGCAACCCATCAGTTTTGGTGAGGTCACTCGTGCGGCTGGTTGGTCCGATGACTGGGACACGGTGATCGACGTGTCCTCGGCAATGGACGACAACTGGCTGAACAAGATGGCGGAAACCCCACCCGGCACCTGCTGGAAGGGTCTACCGCCCCGGAACGGCTCGGATCCGGCATCTTTCGGGTACTACGTCTTCCTGAAGGACCGGCAGGTGGTGCAGTCCGTGACGTGGGATACCGGGTACAGGGTCCTGGAGTTCCGCGCGAACGAGCGACTGACCCACGAAACCATGCTGAACGCTAAAAGCGGAGGACTCAGAACGTACTGAGGCCGCCGTTCAAGGCCCCTGACTCACGAGTCACTCGTGGAATTCGAGGATCGGGCCGAATCCGGCGAGCTGGAACACGATGTCGACGAACAAGTCGGGTGGATGGCTTGCGGCGATCGCGGTGCACCAGGTGTCGGATGTTGGGGTGGGGGTCTGGCCCATTGTGGACCAGCCGGTGAAAGGTGTTCCGGTGTAACGGAAAGTCGCGCCTGTCTCGTGCAATTGGTACAGCTCGCTAGCGGTGGCGGCGATGGCGACGGTTGCGGGGTTGCGGTCGAGTTGTTCCCAGCCGGTGAGTGGGGTCCCGGTGTAGCGGAAGATCGCGCCTGTTTCGTGGAGTTGGTAGAGCTTGTTGGCGCCGGCGGCGATGGCGACGGTTGCGGGGTTGCGGTCGAGTTGTTCCCAGCCGGTGAGTGGGGTTCCGGTATAGCGGAAGATCGCTCCCGTTTCGTGCAGCTGGTAGAGGTCTTGGCCGCCGGCGGCGATGGCGACGGTTGCGGGGTTGCGGTCGAGTAGTTCCCAGCCGGTGAACGGCGTTCCCGTGTAGCGGAAGATCGCACCGGTCTGATGCCGCTGATAGAGCCGGTCGGCGGAGGCGGCGATCGCGCATGTCACCGGGTTGGCGTCGATGGCCTGCCAACCGGTGAAGGGGGCCGCGTCGGGACCGAGCACGAAAAGCGCACCCGTCTCATGCATTTGGTACAGGTCGGCGTCATTCGCGGCGATCGCTGCGGTGAGGGGATTTCTGTCCAGCTGCTCCCAGCCGGTCAGCGCGGGACCGGTGAAGCGGAAGACAGCGCCGGTGTCGTGCAGTTGGTAGAGCCTGCTCCCGACCGCGATCGCGCGGGTCGCCGGATTCTTGTCGATTTCGTTCCACTCGGACATGGTCGGTACCTGCCTGCCGGTGTGGTGGTCAATGGGAGGGCAATGCGAACCAGTCTCCGCTCCAACCGGTTTCGCCCGCGCCGCTGAAGGCTATGGAGATCGGCTTGTCATCGTTGCCGATGGCGAAGAAGTCGAGGAGGAACGGCTTTCGGCTGACGACGGCGAGCTGTTGTGTCCGGTGATCGAGCAGCGTGGTCCCGGGCACCGGGCCCCAGCAGGCGCCCCAGCCGCCCCGGGCACTCCAGCCGTTGCCGAGTTGCCGCCCGTCGGGAGCGACCGCCGTGACGAACATGACGCCGGCCGGCTTCGACACGAGCACCGTCAACTGCTGGGTGGTGTGGTCGAGGGCCAGCCGAGTCTCGCCGCCCAGGGTGGCGGGCAAGGTCACCCAGTCCTCTCGCCAGCCGTCGGCGGCGTTCCAGAACGTACTGATGACTCTGTCGTTGTTGTTGATGGCGAACAGGTCCAGGTTGCCGGGCTTGCGGGCCACCGCGCTGATCTGCTGTGTCCGGTGGTTGATCAGGGGGTTGCCCGGCAGTGTCATCCAGTCGCCGCGCCAGCCGTCGGTGGCGGTCCAGAACGTGGTGATGGGCTTGTCGTCATTGCCGATGGCGAACAGGTCGAGGTTGCCTGGTTTACGGGCGACGGCGGTGATGCGCTGGGTGGTGTGGTCGAGAAAGGTGTTGCCGGGCAATGTCATCCAGTCACCCCGCCATCCGTCCGTCGCGGTCCAGAACGTGGTGACAGGTCTACCGTCGTTGCCGATGGCGAACAGGTCTATGTTTCCGGGTTTACGCGCCACCGCGGTGATGCGCTGGGTGGTGTGATCCAGAAAGGTGTTGCCGGGCAACGTCATCCAGTCGCCGCGCCAGCCGGTCGGATTGTCCTGAGATCCACTCGCGGCACTCCAGAACGTGGTGATCGGCCGTCCCTGATTGTCGATCGCGAACAGATCGAGAACCCCGGGTTGGCGCGCGATCGCGGTGATCTGTTGTGTTCGGTGGTCGATGAGGGTGTTGCCGGGCAAGGTCATCCACTCACCGCGCCAGCCGTCGGTGGCGCTCCAGAACGTGGTGACGGGTCTGTCGTCGTTGCCGATCGCGAACAGATCCAAATGCCCGGACGCCCGCGTCACGGCCGTGATGTGTTGTTTCGTGTGATCGAGCAGCATGGTCGCCTCTCCCATGGCAGGTGCCGTCAGATCATTTCGATGGGAAAGCTCTCGGTTCAGCGGTAAGGCCTACTTCGGACAGCATGCGGAGACGTGGGCTACAGCCCGGCTGAGATATTACGCCGCACTGGATATAGCCTGGGCCGATTCCGATAACAGGTCTGTGCCCCCGGGATGGCACGTGCAGCATCTACAACAAATCGACCCCGCCGTGAGCTGCAAATTTCCGCCGACATAGCGATCACGCGGCGGATCCATCGCCGGTCGCCAATATAGGGCCAACTGAACGGGTGGGCCGCTAGCGCCCCGGATTCGACTCCGTTGTCTTCAGCGCGAAGAGTGGCGACGCGCGACCGGAAAGCCCGGACGGTGGCTCCGAAGAGGAGAAGTAGCCTCCGCGGTCCGTCCGTGGTGAGCGGTGATGCCAAAGCCGCGCATTTCGATTCCGAACGTACACACTGACATGCCGCATGCCGCGCTGATCGAACCGGCCGGCGCGGGGTGCGGCGGCCGGAACGTGGTGCGGTGCAGAACACCAACGGTCTTGTCCGCAAATACCTTCCCCGGCATCTGGATAGCGCTGACCCGGGTCGGCTATGGCGCCGCGCGCCAGAGCGTTTCGATGGGGAGCGCGCGGAGGCGATCGCCGAACGACAGGGAGTGTTGCCCTGAATAGAGGACGTAGCCGGCGACGAAACGATCACCGAGGCGTTCCTGGAGATGGCGGAGTCCGGCGAAATCGGGCTTGTGGAGAGTGGCGGCGGATTTGACTTCGATACCAATGACGCGGCCGTCGGCGGCTTCGAGCACCGCATCGACTTCGACTTTGTCCTTGGTGCGGTAGTGCCACAGTGTCGCGCGCTCGTCGTTCCAGGTGAGTTGGCGCGCCAGCTCCATGAGGACGAAGTTCTCGAGGACGGTACCGGCCGCGCCACCCGGGTCAGCGAGTCGAGCAGGACCCTGGCCGAGCAGGTGGCACAGCAGACCCGTGTCGACGAACGCGAGTTTGGGGGTGCCGATCGCGCGATAGGTCGCGCCGCCCGACCAGGCGGGGATGGTCTTGATGAGGAACACGGTTTCGAGCAGTGCGAGATAGCGGGTGACCGAAGAACGGTGTAGGTCGAGCTCACCGGATAGCGTTGCGGGAACCAGCAGATTGGCACTGCGAACAGCGAGCAGCTGCAACAGCTTCCGGAGCTGGGGTGTGCGCTCGATGGCGGAGATCTCCTGGACATCACGTTTGATGAGGGTGTCGAGGTAGCTCTCGAAGAACGCGGCTCGTCGGCGGTCGGTGCGTCGGACCGCTTCGGGGAAGCCACCGGTGGCGGCGCGTTCGAGATAGTCACGACGGCGCAGATCCGAGTCATGAGTGAGCTGGTGGCCGTGTGCGAAGGTGAACATATGGCCGCACCTTTGCTGCGCACTTGGACGCCAATACGCTGCGCATCTGGCCGCTTGCCGTCTCCGCCTACAGGCCAGCCGAAATTCAAGGATGGCGACCCGGCCCAGTGCGGACGGGCGCTCGCGCCAGAAAACCCGCCGGAGGCGGACGCTGAGGACTGGTTCGTCGATCGACCACGACCAGCTTGTGTTCGGTGCAGTCCGCCTGCGCCGCAACCGCTTCGGTCGAACTCGCAGACAAGGGATGTCTCTAGGCGATCCGCATTGGGTCGGGGCAGGAACGATCTGATGCGAGATCCAAACCGTCCGAGTTGTCGCATTGGTGCCCCCGGTCGGGTTCGAACCGACACTGTGCGGATTTTAAGTCCGCTGCCTCTGCCAATTGGGCTACGGGGGCGTCTGGGTCAGACTACCGAGCCGTACGTCCGTACGGGTAGCAGGTATTCGGGTGGGGGAGGGTTCACAGGGGAGGGGATTACCCGGTGTGGGCGATCATGATGGGGGTTTGGACGGACAGCAGCAGGGACTGGCTGGTGGAGCCGAAGATCTTGCTGGTGAAGCCACTTCGGCCGCGGGTGCCGACCACCAGGAGTTGGGTGCCGGAGGAGAGTTCGAGGAGAGAGCGTTCGGGGGTGTCGTGGGTGGTTTCGCGGTCGATGCGGACGTTGGGGTAGCGCTCCTGCCAGCCGGCGAGAGATTCGGCGAGGACGTAGTCGTCGAGGGCGTCCATCTCCGGGTCGTCGGAGGCGCCCTCGGCGTGCAGGGCGATGACTGCCACGCCGCGCACGGACGCCTCCTCCAGGGCGGCCTGGATGGCGGGCTCGCTGATCTTGGTGCCGTCCACGCCGACCAGGATCGGGCGGGTCGGCAGATCCACGGGGAGCGGGACGCCGTCGCGGACCACCACGAACGGGCAATGGGCGCGCCGCGCCAGCACCGAGCTGACCGAGCCGAGCAGGGCGCGACGCAGGGTGCCGCCGCCGCGCGCGCCACCGACCAGCATGCGGGCGGAGTGGGTGCGCTCGAGCAGGGTGGGGACGACAGCGCCATTGGCCAGTTCCGTCGTAATGGTGAGACCGGGGGAGGCTTCGGCGGCCGCTCGGGCGGCGGTGTCCAGCAACCAGTTGCCGTGTTCCTCGTACCGCGCGTAATCCTCGGTGGTGAGCACGGTGCCCAGGCCCAAGCCCTCGTCGGTGGTGATCTCGAGAACGCGCAGCAGGTGCAGCGGCGCGTGGTGCAGGGCGGCGGTGTGCGCGGCCCAGGCCACGGCGGAGCCAGCCGATTCGTCCACGGCGACGATCACGGTTTCCCCGGTCGACATTGCTACGTCCTCTCCCACCGGCGAATCACACGGTGCGGCTACGAGATAGCTGAACGATCGCTACCGACCCTACGCCGCCCTCGTCGGGGAGCGTCCGAGCGGCACCGCGACATGCCTCACCGAAGAACCCGCGGCCGCGACGAGGGGTGTACGGGCTCGGCGCGGCCGCGAGCGCGGGTCGCGAGGCGACCCGGGGACATCCTGATACCTGAACCGCTGTTGAGGTCAAGTCGCGCTCAGGGGCGCTCGGCGCCGGGCGGCCACAACACCGTGACCGGCAGCCCGCGGGCCCGAGCCGTCGCCACCACATCCGCGGTGCCGCCGAAACCCCGCGCGGGCAGCCCGTCCCACACTGCGAGCAGTTCATCCGCCTCGTCCAGCATGCGCAGACTCCCGGCCTGATGCGCCGCGGAATTCGACTCCTCCCGATCCAGGGCGATCACCCGATCCGCCGCGGCGAGTAGCCGGTCGTACACCGGATGGTGGACAGCGGGCAGACTCGCCCGATACCGCCACGCCGGAATAACCGCGATCAACCGCCCGCCCACATCCAGAATCGCCTGGGCGAACAGCGAATCCGGTCCGTCCGCGAGGCAACTCACGCCGGTCAGCCCCGGCCCGCCCGGCCGGACGCGCGCCGCGACCTCCAGCCGCAGCGCCCGATCCACCAGCGCCAGCGTGGCCGGGGGCAGCCCGCGGTGCCCGGTGATGGCGACGCTCGTCATCGATCGTCACGTCCGTACAGAGTCGCGAGGGCGTCGTCGAGCGCCCTGGCCTCGACGGTACGCGCGGGCAGGTCGGCGCGGAATGTCCTGGCCAGCCTGGTGATTCGCTCACTGTGATAGGTGAGCCCCACGCTCAGCGCCTCGGCGGCGAGCGCACAGCCCGCCTCGATGTCGCCGCCGCGGGCCAGCACTCGCGCGTGCTCCACCTTTGCCAGCGCCCGCGGCTTCTCCGCGGTGAACGCGGCGTCCGCGGTCTCGAACGCCACCCGCGCCGCCCGATGATCACCCAGCCGGGCCAGCGCACTGGCCTGATACCGCGCCGCCTTGGGCCCGTCGAACACGAACACCCACGGCCACCGCGGTTCCCCGCGCTGCCGATCCACCAGCCGCTCGGCCCGCCGCAACGCGCCCAGCGCCGCCGCCCGATCACCCGTCTCCGCGTACGCCACGGCCAGCAGCGACGACATCCACGCCCCGGCGCTGTCGGGGGCATCCGTCCCCAGCTGCCCGGCAGCCGTGCGCAACAAGGTCAAACCCGCTCGGCCGTCACCCATTTCGACCGCGTAGTGCCCGAGACTCGCCGTCATGTACGAGACCAGCAGCGGATGATGCGTCCGCTCGGCGTGCCGGATGGCTTCCACGTACCGCCGCCGCGCCGCCGCGTCATCCCCGCGGTCGGCCGCCAGCCACGCTGCCAGCCCGGCGATCTCGGACAGCGCCCGGAATCCGCCGGAGGTGCGTAGTCGATCCCGCACCACACCGGCTACCAGCGCCAGGTGCGCGTCGACCACGGGCGCCAGCCGATCCGAGGGCACCGAGGATTCCATCCGCCGGTAGTTGGCGGTCGGCCCGGCCAATGTGTCGATGAGCTCGGATTCGGTTGGCGCGGAGTTCGACAACACCGCGTTCGTGGTCGCCACGAGCGCACCGGACAGGAATTGCTTGCGGTTCACGCCCGCGTCATCCGCCGCGCGACGTGGAGTGCTGAACCCGAGTTCGGCATCGGTCGCCACATTCAGGACGGCCCGCAACGCGGACCGGTAATGCTTTCTGGGCCATGTCGTTTCGCCTCGCTCCCACTTGCCGACGTGTCGCTCGTCGACGGCCCCGCGCTTGCTGGTGGCCCGGAAGACGTGATCGTTGACGGCGTTCGCCAACTCCTGTCGGGTCATCGAATGTCCCGGCGCACCGGGGGATTCCATGCGCAGTCGAGCCTCGATGAGCAGCTCGTTCCGTCCGGTCACGGCATGCGGCCTCTCTGCTGGACCTCTCCCGAGAATAGGTCTTCCACGGGTTTGCCGTGCCGCGCTGACCCGGATTTGCCCCGTACTTTCCCCATCGCACGCCATCGATCAATCGGATTCGGCGGACCAACGTTGAAGTCGGCACAGTCGCCGTCAGTGAGCACACCTGAGGAATAGCCATGACATCGGAACCCCACGCCATCGGATGGTTGCGGAGCGACATTTCGGGCGAACGTCGCGAATGGGATGAGGCCCGGATTCGCATCATGGCGCACCGGCTGGGCTATGACCTGCGCAAAACGGTGGTCTTCGGACCGTGGACCGACCGACCGGTCCATCGTTTGCGGGTGCTCGTCTCGCGGCTCGCCCTGGAGGCCGTGATCGTGCCCAGCGTGGAGCACTTCGAAGGCGGTTGCGTGCCCGCGGAATTGGTGGCGGTCACCGATGTCATCACGGTGACGCCGGAGAACACATACGCCCGCTACGCGACAGGGGAGTTGCCCGCGCGGTCCTGGGCGCGGGGGCTGCCATCGCGGTGACCCAGTTCACATCTACGCCTCTTGCAGATACCCCTGGGGGGTATTAACTTGATCTTTCGTAAGGCAGTGAAAGCAGCTGAGAGGGACAAGAAGATGACCACCCAGGCCCACACCGGACACCACAACCACGCGGCCCACGGCGAGCGCAACGCGCATGCCGGCCACGAAGGCCACGGTGCCCATGCCGCCCATGCCGATCACACGGCGCACGCCGGGCATGCCGAGCACGCGGCTCACGCCGATCACAACGTCCATGCCGGACACGGCGACCACGCCGGCCACGACGCCGGAGCCCCCGGCGGTCTCCAGGTCACCCAGGACGGCTACACCCTCGATCTCGCCGAAAAGGTCGTCGCCGCAGGCGAAACCGAGTTCCGCTTCCGCATCCTCGGCCCGGACGGCGCACCCGTCACCGAGTTCGACGCCATCCACGACAAGGAACTGCACCTCATCGTCGTGCAGCGTGAGCTCACCGGCTTCTGGCACGTGCACCCCGAACGGCAGGGCGACGGCACCTGGACGGTCCGCCTGAACCTCCCCGAGGCGGGCGCCTACCGCGCCTTCACCGACATCGCGCCGCGCGCCCTGGGCCGGACCATCACGCTCGGAGCGGATTTCGCCATCGCCGGTGACTACCGGCCCGGCACCGCGCCGCAGCCCGACCGCACTTTCGCGGTCGACGGCTACGAGGTCACCCTGGACGGTGACCTGGTCGCGGGGGAGGGCCGACTGCTCACCCTCACCGTGCGCAAGGACGGCGAGCCGGTCACCGACCTGCAGCCCTACCTGGCCGCGTACGGCCACCTGGTGATCCTGCGCGCCGGGGACCTGGCCTACGTCCACGTGCACCCGAACGGCGAGCCCGGCGACGGCGTCACCGCGCCCGGCCCGGACGTCACCTTCCACACCGCCGTCCCCGGACGCGGCACCTACCGCCTGTTCCTGGACTTCAAGCACGGCGACAAGGTTCGTACGGCCGCCTTCACCCTCCCCACGGTCTGATCCTCGAGGCCCCCAGCACTCTCGAGGCAGACGGTCACTGACAAGCACGACCGGATACCTGGAAAGGGCACCCGCCACAGCGGGTGCCCTTCCGGCTTTCCGCACCTCTTCTCGCAGTTCAGGCCCTCACAGGGAACTCCCAGCCGTCTCGAAGCTGTGGGCAAAACCCGCGGCATAGGCTCCGCGACGACAGAGAGAAAATCGGGCTGGAACAGCAGAAAGCGGGTGGCATGTCGACCATCACCGGTGTTGCGGACGATGCGGCCGTACCCAAGGACGGTGACGTGTCCCCGGCCGCCGGGCGGCCGCGCTGGGAACTACCGGCCACCGCCGCGCTGCTGACCGCCACGGCCGTCGTCTACCTGTGGGGACTCGGCGGGGCGGGCTGGGGCAACGGCTATTACGCCGCGGCTGTGCAGTCGGGCACCCAGAGCTGGAAGGCGCTGCTGTTCGCCTCGCTGGACCCGCAGAACTCCATCACCGTCGACAAGCCGCCCGCCGCCATGTGGGTGATGGCCTTGTCCGGCAGGATCTTCGGCTTCAACGCCTGGTCCATGTTCGTGCCGCAGGCGCTGATGGGCGTCGCGTCGGTCGCGCTGCTCATCGCGGCGGTGCGACGCTGGGCCGGACCCGCGGCCGCGCTCATCGCCGGTGCGGCGCTGGCGGTCACCCCGGTGGCGGCCATGATGTTCCGCTTCAACAACCCCGACGCCCTCATGGTGCTGCTGCTGGTGGCCGCCGCGTACTGCACGGTGCGGTCCATCGACGCACCGGGACAACGCTTCTGGTCCAGCGGCACCGGCTGGCTGGTCGGCGCGGGCGTGCTCATGGGGTTCGGCTTCCTCGCCAAGATGATGCAGGCGTTCCTGGTCCTGCCCGGCCTGGCGCTGGTGGTGCTGGTGGCCGGCGCGGGCGGATGGCTCACGCGCATCACGCGATTGGCGTCCGCGGGCGTGGCGCTGGTGCTGTCCGCGGGCTGGTACGTGGCGCTGGTCGAACTGTGGCCCGCGAGCTCGCGGCCCTTCATCGGCGGATCCACCAGCAACAGCCTGTGGGAGCTGGCCGTCGACTACAACGGTCTCGGCCGGATCCTGGGCAACCACAACGGTGGCGGCGGCGGACCCCGCAACATGCCGTCGACCGTGCCCACACCCTCCGCCGTGCCCACGCCGTCGGCGGTGCCGAATCCCTCCGCCCTGCCCACCCCGGGCGCGCACCCCGATCCCTCCCAGATGCGCGGCGGCTTCGGCGGATTCGGTTCGCAGCCCGGCATCACCCGCCTGTTCTCCGGCGAATTGGCCACCGAGTTCTCGTGGCTGCTGCCCGCCGCGCTCATCGCACTGATCGTCGGGTTGTGGCTGACCCGTCGGCAGCCGCGTACCGACCGCGTCCGCGCAGGCCTGCTGCTGTGGGGCGGCTGGCTGCTGGTCACCGGGATCGTGCTCAGCTACATGAGCCGCAGCTTCCACTCCTATTACTCGATGGAACTGGTCCCCGCGATGGCCGCTGTCCTCGGCATCGGCGCGACCCAATTGTGGCAGCGCCGAAGCCATCTCGCGGCGCGCAGCACCCTCGCAGTCATGGCTCTCGCCACGGGTATCTGGTCGTTCGTGCTCCTGCACCGCACGCCCGAATGGCTGCCGTGGCTCCGCTGGACGCTCACGGCCTTGGCGGTGGTCACCGCGGCCACGCTGCTGATCGCCCCGAAACTGCCGCGGTTCACCCTCGCCATCGGTGTGTTCGCGCT
The DNA here is from genome assembly GCF_040630175.1 of Nocardia sp. NPDC005825. NCBI lineage: Bacteria > Bacillati > Actinomycetota > Actinomycetes > Mycobacteriales > Nocardiaceae > Nocardia > Nocardia sp. NPDC005825. Next base: position 211,979 of record NZ_JBEXXC010000008.1, on the reverse strand, counting down.
GCTGGCCGGGCTGCTCGGCCCCACCGTCTACACCCTCGAGACCGTGTCCGGCGTGCACAGCGGTGGCAGCCCGATCGCGGGCCCGGCCCGGAGCCAGCGCGGCGGTCCCGGCCAGAATGCCGGTGGCCCAGGACAATACGGCGGCGGACAGCGCGGCGGGGTCGCCGATCCGCAGATCGTCTCGCTCGTCGACGGCAGCGATGCCCGCTGGGCGGCGGCCGCGATCGGCGCCCAGGATGTCGGCACCCTCGAATTGACCACCGGCAAGGCGCTGCTCGCGATCGGCGGCTTCAGCGGCCGCGACCCGTCGCCGACGCTGGCCCAGTTCCAGCAGTACGTCGCCGACCATCAGATCGGTTACCTGCTGATCCGCCCCCGTCAGGGCAACGAGTCCGAGCCCGGCGGCGCCTCGAACCAGGAGCAGCCGACCAACCCCCAGTCGGGTGGCAACACCCATGCCGGTGGCGGACACCAGCCCCGCCAGGACCAGAACGGCCAACAGCCGGGTGGTCAGCAGTCGGGTGGTCAGAACCCCGGCGGGCAGGGCTCCGAATCCAACGGATCCACCGGCGCCGAGATCACCGCCTGGGTGAAGGCCAACTATCCGGTGACCATGGTCGGCTCGGTGGAGGTGTACAACCTCAACCCCTGACCCCCGACCGCCCTCTCCCTCCCTATCGCTCGCATGCACGGGTGCAGGCACCCTCCCGTAAGCCGCCCGCACCGGTGCATGCTTCTCAGTACCCGGCCGATGGAACGAAATCGCGACCGGGACCGACCAGTCCGGTGAGACGAATCGGTGGATGCGAAGGGCGGGGGCGGCCGTGCGAAGTTACAGTGACGAGCGAGAAATCGGGTCCGGCGGGAGGTCGGCGATGGATGGGGTGCGGGCGCGGGTGGGCGTGCTCGGTCCGGTGCAGCTGACCATCGACGGGGTGGCGCAGCAGCTGGGCGGGCCCAAGCAGCGGGCGGTACTGGCCTACCTGGCCATCAACGCCAACCGGCCGGTCTCGGTGGACGCGCTGGCCAGCGCCGTCTGGGAGGACAATCCGCCGCCCGACGTGCGGGTCAGCCTGCACGCCATCGTCTCCAACCTGCGCAAACCGCTGCGCGACGGCGGCATCGACGCCCGGACCATGCTCCAGCACATGGGCACCGGCTACCGCATCGTGGTCGAGGACTCCGCCTGCGACGTCTTCCGCTTCCGGACCCGCCGCGAGAACGGCATGCGCGCGCTGGCCGCCGGACGCTTCGCCGCCGCCACCGAGGCGCTCTCCGACGCCCTCGCGCAGTGGCGCGGCCCGGTGCTGTCGGATCTGCGCGGACTCGGGTTCGCCGACGCCTACGCGGTCGCCCTCGACGACGAGCGGATCGGCGTCATCGAGGCCCGCGCCGAGGCCGATATCGCGCAGGGCCGCGCCGAGGGCGTGGTCGCCGAACTGAACCTGCTGGTCCGCGACCATCCGCTGCGGGAATCGCTGTGGGAGCAGCTGATCACCGCGCTCTACATGACCGGCCGCCAATCCGACGCGCTGGAGGCTGCCCGCCGCCTGCGCGGCATCCTCGCCGAGGAGCTCGGCATCGATCCCGGTCACCGCATCCGGGAACTGGAATCGCGGATCCTGCGTCAGGACCCGCTCAGCGTGCGCCAGGTCGCCGCCGCCTCGGCCACCCGCGCCACCACCATCGTGGACCGCAGCTGGCACGAACCGCAGGCGCTGCTGCGCGACCGGTCCGGGCACGTGCACCCGGTGGTCGGTTCCACCACCCGGATCGGTCGCCTGTCCGACAACGACATCGCGCTCGCCGACGGCCGGGTCAGCCGCCATCACGCCCTGCTCATCGACAACGGTCACACCTGGGTGATCAAGGACCTGCACTCCTCCAACGGCGTGTATGTCAATGGTGCGCGCATCGTGGACAGCGGGTTATTGTCCGACGGAGCGGTGTTGCGCATCGGCGACACGGAACTGGTGTTCGTGCTGGTCCGCACCGATGACAGCACCGGTTGAATTAACTGACCCTTCACCGGTGAGCCCCCTCACCGCCACGAATCCCCAAGGTCGGTCGGCGATCCTCGTGATAGCCGTTCCGATGCTCATTAGGGGATGCCATGGATCGGAGGCGTTTTCTGAAGCACGCCGCGCACGCCGGTGGTGCGGCCGGAGCCATGTCGATGCTCCCGCCGAGCCTGGCCCAGGCCTGGGCCGAACCCGCCCCGCCCGGCGGCTGGGACCGCATCGAGCACGTGGTGATCCTGATGCAGGAGAACCGCTCCTTCGACCACTACTTCGGGTCCATGCCCGGCGTCCGCGGATACGCCGACCTGAACGCGCTGCAACTGTCCACCGGCCGCTCGGTCTTCCACCAGCCCGACGGGGGCCGCGTCGTCCTGCCGTACACCACCACGCTGCAGAACATCGACGGCACCGACCACGGAACCCGCACCGGCCACGACGCTTTCGCCGCCGGCCGCAACGACGGCTGGATCAAGGCCAAGGGCGAGGGCACCATGGTCGGCTACGACCGCGACAGCCTCGGCTTCTACTACCAGCTCGCCGAGGCGTTCACGCTCTGCGACGGCTACCACTGCTCGGTGAACGGGCCCACCGACCCCAACCGCATGTACCTGTTCACCGGCACCGTGGAAAACCCGCTCGCCCTGGACAATTACGCGGAGAACCTGCAGGTCTCGCTGTTCTCCGACGACCTGAAACTGCGCTGGATGCGCAGCCTGCCGGTCACCGGCATCGTGGACGCGGTCCTGGGCCTGGTGCACGGCCTGACCGGCGCGCTCCCGACGCCGGTGGCCGCCGCGCTGGCCGGACTGGTCGGGCCGCGCACCGGCAACCTGTTCCTCTACGACGCCCTGCTCAGCCCCGACGCCGGGCGCTACGTCAACGACATCATCTTCGGCCTGCCCTGGACCACCTACGCCGAACGACTCCAGGACCGCGGCATCGGCTGGCGCGTCTACCAGGAGTGGGACAACTACACCGACAACGCGCTCGACTTCTTCCTGCCGTACCGCGAGGCCGCGCGCACCGCGCTGAAGTACACCAACGGCGGGCGCGGCGTCGCCTTCGAGAACTTCTTCCGCTACTACTCCGACCTGGAACGGGATCCGAGCCTGGAACCCGCCTACGCCGCCGCCCTGAAACGGGGCATGGACGAACTGTCGGCCGGGCAGCGCGCGCTGGTGGAGCGCGGGCTGTTGCGTTCGCGCACGGGCACTCTGGTGGATTCGTTCCGTACCGACGTGGCCACCGGACGACTGCCCACGGTGTCCTGGATCGTCGCGCCCTACGTCGACTGCGAACATCCGGTGATGGGCCCGCGCAATGGTCAGGCCCTGGTCCGCGGGGTGCTGGAGGCGCTCGCCGAACACCCGGACGTGTGGAACAAGACCGTCTTCATCCTCAACTACGACGAGAACGACGGGTACTTCGACCACATCCCGGCCCCGACCCCGCCGCCGGGCGCCCCGGGCGAGTACTTCGGCCGCCACAATGTCGGCCTGGGCGCGCGGACCCCCGCGATCGTCGTATCGCCGTGGAGCAAGCAGGCGGTCTCCTCCGAATTGTTCGACCACACCTCGGTGCTGAAGTTCCTGGAACGCGTCACCGGCGTGGCCGAGCCGAATATCAGCCCGTGGCGGCGGCAGATGTGCGGCGACCTGTCCGCCCTGTTCGACTTCGGCTCCCGGCGCACCCTCATCCTGCCGAACGCCTCCCCGCGCGCCGAACAATCGATGTCCGGTGTGGCGCAACCGCTTCCGTTCGTCCAGCGGATGCCCAAGCAGCAGAGCGGCAGCCGGTCGCGGGTGCCGCTGCCGTACCGACTACAGGCGCGCTGTGCACCGGGGGCCGACGGCGGGGTCACCCTGACCATCGACAATGGCGGGACCGCGGCGGCGCACTGCCTGGTGTACCCCAACGCCTTCGCCACCGATTTCACGCCGACCCGCCTCGACCTCGCCGGCGGCGGCTCGGTCACCCACGACCTGCCGGCCGTGAACGGCCACTACGACTACACCCTCTACGGCCCGGACGGCTTCCAGCGCCGATTCGCCGGAGACCTCGGCGGGCCGTGTGGCGGGCTGCGGGTCACCGCCACCGCCGCGGGCTCCGGGAAGCGCGCACTGGCGTGGACATTCGAAAACCCTGGGACGAAGCCTGTTTCGGTGCGGGTGGTCTCGAACGCGTACCGCGGTGACGGCCCCTGGACCATCGATATCGCCGCCGGGTCGACGGAGCGCCGGGACATGCGCTGCGAGAGCGACGCCGAGGGCGCGGGCTGGTACGACCTGTCGGTATCCGCCTCCGCCGACGCCGGATTCCTGTGCCGCGTCCGCGGATTCGTGGAGACCGGCGCTGCCGGGAAGACCGCCGACGATGCTGCGCCCTTCACCCGGCTGCTGCTGGACCGATCCCTGTACGAGCCCGGCCGGGATTTCGTCGTGAGCTACGGCCTCGCCGACGCGGTGGCCGGGCACCGGCTCGCCGTCTACGCCGATCCCGGCGGATTCAGCACCGCCGTCCCCGCGACGCCGGTGCTGCGCGGCCTCGCCCTGGGGAACGGGGTGACCCGGGATCAGGTGGTCCTCGGCGTCACCGAGCAGGCGGCCCCGGACGCCGCGGGCACTCCCATGGCCGGTGTGCGGCAGGTGGCCGCCGTCGACCCCGGCCCGCGGCTGGGACCGCTGCCCACCGGCTCCTACCTGCTGCATCACCTCGATGACGCGGGTCGTCCGCTCGCGCATCCGGTGCGTTTCCGGGTGCTCTAGGACCGATCCGACCGGCTGGTACATCAGGACGACTTTGCAACAGGTTCTAGACATATTGCGTGTTTTGTCTTACGGTCGGTTCATGAGTTCAATGGCGTCTCATGCGGTGCGATTCGAATTGCGATCCGGGGAGACCTGGCGCGATCCGTATCCCATGTATTCCCAACTGCGCGACCATGATCCGGTCCACCGGGTCGTCCCCGAAGGCCGCGAATCCGATGACTTCTACGTCCTGACCCGGCACGCGGACGTGTACGCGGCCGCCCGCGAACCCGAGAACTACTCCTCGGCCTCCGGACTGACCGTCGACTACGTGGACCTGGTGGCCGCCGGCTTCGGCGCCGCCAAGCCGTTCGTGTTCATGGATCCGCCCGACCACACCGACTTCCGCCGCCGCGTCTCGCCGGGATTCACACCCCGCCAGGTGAATTCGGTGGAGCCCGAGGTGCGCGCCTTCGTCATCGAACGCATCGAACGGCTGCGCGCGGCCGGCGGCGGCGACATCGTCAAGGAACTGTTCAAGCCGCTGCCCACCATGGTGGTGGCGCACTACCTCGGTGTGCCGGAACAGGATCGGGGCCGCTTCGACGACTGGACCGAGAACATCGTCGGCGGCGCGGTCGCCGGGGCCGGACTGGCGGCGGGCGACCAGAACGCCTTCACCGCGGTCGGGGAGATGGTCGGCTACTTCAGCGAACTCATCGACCGCCGCCGCAAGGAACCCGGCGACGACACCATCTCGCACCTGCTGGCCTCCGGGCTGGGCGAGGACGGCGACAACGAGGGCCTGCTCGCCATCCTGGGCTTCGCCTTCACCATGATCACCGGCGGCAACGACACCACCACCGGAAACCTCGGCGGCGCGGTGCAACTGCTCACCGCCTACCCCGAACAGCGTCGCCTGCTGGTCGAGAACCCGGCCCTGATCACCGACGCGGTCGAGGAATTCCTCCGCATGACCTCCCCGGTGCAGGGTCTGGCCCGCACCGCCACCCACGACATCGAACTGCACGGCGTCACCATCCCCGAGGGCCGGCGCGTGCTGCTGTGCTACGGGTCGGCCAATCGCGACGAACGCGAATTCGGCCCCACCGCGGGCGAACTCGACGTGCGACGCAACCCCAAGCGGATCATGACCTTCAGCCACGGCCACCACCACTGCCTGGGTGCGGCCGCCGCGCGCATGGTCGCCCGGGTCGCGCTGGAGGAACTGCTGTCGCGCTGCCCCGACTTCACCGTCGACCTCGACGCGGTGCAGTGGGCGCACGGCAACTACGTGCGCTGGCCGATCTCGGTGCCGTTCCGCGCGCAGGCCTGAGACTCCGGGCCGTCCGCAGCCTCGGACGGCCCGGTTGCACCGCCCTCGTATCGCGCGGGCAGAGTGTGAGGGCACGGGTCCGGCGTCACTGTCGCCACCGGACCCGTGACCGGAACACGGGACACGGGAACGGGTCCGGATCGGATGGGAAGGGACACCGCATGAGCCGAGACTGGCTGGCCGACGGACGGGCCGACCTGGCCGCCGAACGCATTCTCGACGCGGCCGCGCGCCTGTTCGCCGAGCGGGGCGTCGCCGCGGTCGGCATGGGCGATATCGCCAAGGCGGCCGGATGCTCCCGCGCGACCCTCTACCGCTACTTCGAGAACCGCCAGGCCGTGCGCCTGGCCTTCGTGCACCGCGCCACCCGCCGCATCGCCGCGGGCGTGTTCGAGCAGGTCGCCACCGTCGAGGATCCGGGCGAACGGGTGGTGGCCGCCATGCTCGGCTCGATCCACGCGGTCCGCGCCGACCCCATGCTCATCGCCTGGTTCCGGCCCGGTGAATCCGGTGCGGCCGGGCGCATCAGCCAGGACTCCGACGTCATCGAATCGATCGCCGCGGGGCTGTTCGCGCCCACGCCGCTCACCGATCCCGAACGCAGCCGCCTGGCTCGCTGGCTGACCCGGATCATCGTGTCCTTCCTCGCCGCACCCGGCCGCGACGACGCCGAGGAACGCGCCATGCTCGAGGAATTCGTGGTGCCGGTGGTCAGCCGCGCGTTCGTCTGAGCCCGCGTCCGGCTCCGGTCAGCGGCCCGTCCGGTGGCCGAGGTGATGACCGAAGAGACGGTCCGACAGCATGGTCGCGAGATCGTCGACGGCCTCGCGCGCCACCCGCATCGGCAGCACATGGAAGACGTGCCAGAGATGCGGAAACTCGCGATGCCGCAGGGGCGCGGCGACTTTCGCGGCCAGCGCCGCGAACTCCCGCGCGTCCCCGGCGAGCAGATCGTCACCCGACGAGTGCATCACGATCGGCGCGAGACCGGTGATGTCCCGATACAGCGGGGAACGAGCCTGCCGCTCCTGCTCGGGAACACCGGGCAGGTAAGCGTCCATGAACTGCGCCATCAACGGCGGATTCAGCAGCGGCTCCCGGCTCGGATCACAGTGGAACGCCGAAGAACTCGCGGACATATCCAGGACCGGGCAGATCAGTCCCAGGATCGCGGGCTGCGGCTGATCCTCGTCGCGCAACCGCATCGCCAGATCCAGCGCCAGCCCGCCACCGGCCGAATCACCCACCACGGCAATGCGTTCGGCCGGAATGCCCTGCGCCACGAGCGCTCGATAGGCCGCCACCGTGTCCTCGATGGGTGCCGGGTGCGGGTGCTCGGGAGCCAACCGGTAGTCGAGGGAGTGGACCGTCGTGCCCATGGCCGCCGCCAGCGCGCCGGTCAGGGGCCGGACCATGCTCGAGTTGCCGATCACATAGCCGCTGCCGTGCAGATACAGCACCGCCGCGTCGGCGGGAGCCCCACTCGGCGTGAGGGTTTCGACCGGGACGCCGCCCAGCCGACCGGCCGTGACGGCGACAGCGCGGGGTGCGCGGGCGAAGGCGGTGCTCGCACCGACCCGGGCACGCACCCGGTTCCAATCCGGAGCCGGGCCGAACATCCAGTGGCCGATCAGGCGGGAAACGAAGCGCCACACTGCTTTCTCCACGATCATCACTTCCCGCTCGGAACACTGTGCTTCAGATGGTAATCCACCGGATCGGGCGTGCCGCGGATCAGCTTCTCGTAACGGCCCGGCGTCCACGGCCACAGCTCCGGCAGCCCGTCCTTGCCCAGGTACCAGCTGGTGCAGCCGGTGGTCCACACCGTGTTCGGGGCGGCGGCGCGCATGCGCGCGTTGTAGCGGTCGGTGGCGGCGTGGGTCGGCTCGATGGTCGTGAATTCGCCTGCGCGCCAGCGTCGCAGCCAGCCCACGATGCGCGCGGACTGCGCCTCGGCGACCGCGGTCAGCGGATGGTTGGCGAAGGGGCTGTGCGGGCCCACCAGCATGAACAGGTTGGGGAAGTCCGGCATCATGACGCCCTCGAAGGCGCGCGGCCCGTCTGTCCACGCCTGGTCCAGGGTGCGGCCGTGGGCGCCGGTGATCGCCATCGGGCGCATGAACGCGTGCGAGTCGAATCCCGTTGCCAGCACCAGGATGTCGAGCTCGTGCAGGCGGCCGTCCGCGGTGACCACACCGCGCGCCTCGACGCTGTCGATGTGCTCGGTCACCAGCGTGACATCGGGTCGCTGCACCGCCTGGTAGAAGCGGTCGGACACCACCAGCCGCTTGCACATGGCCTGGTAGTCGGGGGTCAGTTTGCGGCGCAGTTCGGGATCCTCGACCGAGCGCAGATGGCGTTCCACCACCCACTGGATCAGCTTGCGCACCCGCCCGGGATGGACCAGGCCCTGTGAGAACACGGCGAACGCCCCGCGATTGAACCAGTAGGGGGCCAGGCCCAGGGCGGGCACCAGCTGGTACAGCCGTTTGGACACCGCGGTGTACGGGCGGTTCACCGTCGGCAGGATCCACTGCGGCGTGCGCTGGAACAGCACGACTTCCGAGGCCACCCCCGCCAGCGCGCCCACCAGCTGGGTGCCGGTGGACCCGGTCCCGATGACGCCCACCCGTTTGCCGCGCGGCTCGACCTCGTGCCGCCAGCGCGACGAATGCATGACCGGGCCGTCGAAGTCGTCCAGCCCAGGGATGTCGGGCCGGGTCGGGTGATGCAGGAATCCCGTTGCGCACAGCACGAAGTCGAAGCGTTCGGTGGCGCCGTCACCGGTGGTGACCTGCCAGCCGTCGCCGTCGAACACCGCGCCGGTGACCTCGGCGCCGAAGCGGGTGTTGCGGTGCAGACCGTGTTCGCGCGCCACGCCGACCAGGTAATCCTTGATCTCCGGTCCGGACGAGTACAGCTGCGTCCATTCGGGATTCATAGCGAATCGGAACTGGTAGTACCGCGACGGCACATCGCACACCAGGCCCGGATAGCTGTTGTCGCGCCAGGTCCCGCCGTAGTCGTGGGCCTTCTCGAAGATGGTGAATTCAGGGAATCCGGCGCGTTGCAGGGCCACGGCCATGCAGATGCCGGAGATTCCGGCGCCCACGATGGCGATCCGCGGTGAGTTCATGGGACGGCAGCCTAGACACGTGTCTCTCGGGTCGGGAAGGGTTTGGCGAATATCGGTAGACATTCCGTCATTCGCTAGACACAGTGTAAAGCGAATGCTACCGTGTGCGCCAGGTCACAACGTCTAGGCAAGGAAACACGATGCGCGCACTCCAGTGGACCGGCCCGGAAAAGGTGCAGATCAACGACATCCCGGTACCGGACATCGGACCCACCGACCTGCTGATCAAGGTCGGCGCGGCGGGCGTGTGCCATTCGGACCTGACGCTGGTGAACTTCCCCATCCAGCTGCGCGAGGACCCGCTCACCCTCGGCCACGAGGTCGCGGGCACCATCGAGGCCATCGGCTCGGACGTCAACGGCCGCGAGATCGGCGAACGCGGCCTGGTCTACCTGTTCTGGACCTGCGGCGTCTGCCGCGAATGCGTGAGCGGCAACGAGAACGTCTGCCTCGCCGCCGGCCGCGTCGCCATGCCGCCCACCCCGGGCCTGGTCCTCGACGGCGGCATGGCCGAATACATGCGGATCCCGGCCAGCGCCTTCGTGCCCATCGGCGACCTCGACTTCGTGCAGGCCGCCCCCGTCGCCGACGCAGCCCTCACCGCGTACCACGCGATTCGCGGCGCCCGGGAAGCCCTGCGGCCCGGCGGCACCGTCGTCGCCATCGGCATCGGCGGACTCGGACACGTGGGCGTGCAGATCCTGCAGGCCACCTCGGGCGTCCGGGTGATCGCGGTCGACCAGGCCCAGGAGAAGCTGGACCTGGCCCGTGACTGCGGCGCCGACATCGGCTTCCTCTCCGGCGACGACACCGCCAAGCAGATCCTCGACCTCACCGACGGACGCGGCGCGGACGCCGTGTTCGACTTCGTCGGCGCCGACTCCACCGCCAAACTCGCCTGCGAGACCGTCGCCCCCAACGGCGCCTACCGCATGGTCGGAATCGGCGGCGGCGCACCGGAGATCACCGCCGGACCCGCGGGCGGCCCGGGCTGGCCCTGGGGCGCGACCGTGCGCAAGTCGCTCGGCGGCACCCGCGGCGACCTGCACGCCTGCGTGGCCCTCGCACAGGCGGGCAAGATCCACATGGAGGTCGAACGCTTCGACCTCAACGACGGCCCGGAAGCCCTGCGCCGCCTGGACGCCGGACACATCCGGGGACGCGCCGTCCTCGTGCCGTAAGCGGCGAATCAGTCCTCGGCGGGCTCGATCTCGCCGAGGAACTTCGCGACCCGCGCCGCGATCTCGTCGGGGTACTCGCCATTGATGGCGTGCGACGCGTCCGGCCACACCTCGAACTGGCCGCTGGGCACCAGCTTTCGCGCCCGGTCCGCCAGCTTGCGGGAATTGTGCACGATGCTGCGGCCCGCGAAGATGCCCAGATAGGGCTGAGTGAGCGCCGAAAGCTGTTCCCGGGAAATCCGATTCGTCATCGGCAAGTACGCGGCGAAGTCCTTCATGCCCGACGCGATCAACCGCCCCTCCGGCATGTCCTGCGGCGCGGACACGCCACCGGAGATCCAGCTCAGCAACCCATTGCGCCACTTCTCCGGCATGCCGGGCAGCACCGAGCCCAGCGAGATGACGATCATCTTCCAGGTCATCGCGCCGAACACGAACGGCGCGTCCAGGGTGATCAGCGACGCGACCCGCTCCGGGTGGCGCACCGCCAGATTCACCGCCGACCATCCGCCGATCGACACCCCTAGCACGTGCACGGGCCGAGACTCCAACTCGGCCAGCGCCTCCGAGAGCCAGGTCGCCTGATCCGCGTCGTCGGTCAACTGCTTGGTCTGCACGCTCAGGCCCGGCTCACCCAGCAGATCCAGCGTGATCACCGGACGCACCGCCATCAACCCGGGCAGATTCGCCGCCCACAGCGGGGTCGCGGCCTGCCTTCCCGGCAGCAGCACCAGCGGCGTCGCGTCCCCGTCGCCGAACCGGTAGGCCCGTACGACGCCGAAACTCGTCGGCACATCGATCGTCTCGCGCACCGGCGGCAACTGCTCGAACCCGTCCTGGTACGCCTGCGCGTACCGCCGATACCCCGCCGCCTCGCGGAAGTACCCGACCCGCTTGCCCTTGAACTTCGGACCCACGTTGCTCTCGGGAAACTCGACCATGGAATCCAGGCTAATCTCCACGGCATGGGGAGGTTCTGGCCGATGCTGGCCATCACGACATGCATGCTGCTCACCGCCTGTGGGTCCGGCGACACCACCGCGGATTCGCAGGCTCCGGCGTCGACTTCGACGCCGGTCGCGGCGAAGACGACCACCAAACCGGCTCCGGCCACGACGGTGGACACGGCAGCCCTGCCGATGTGCGGTGACATTCGCGGCGCGGGCGCGGGCGCGCACGAGGTGCTGCCGGACTGCCGATTGACCTCTCGCGACAGCGCGGGGCTCTCGTTCATCGTGCGGCACAAGGCGAGTGCCGGCGGGCACGACCGGACGAACATCGAGGTCACGGGGAGCGGCGGAAAGTCCCTTCAGACCCTGTACATCCAGGACACCGAGGTGCCCTCTGAGCCGTACCTGGCAGACCTGGACGTCGACGGCCGTGACGAGCTGATCGTGCCCATCTCCACCGCGATCGTGGGGAACTCGAACTACGTCATCTACCGGCCCAAGACCGACAAGCTCGAATTCGTCGAGGCCGGACGCGTTTTCGGCATCGGAGTCGATCGCACGGCGAGCGGCTACATCGCGGGGGAGGCCAAGAACGGTCCCGCGGACAAGTACATCGAATTCCAGAAGTTCGTCGGATCGAAGCTGGTGTTCGTCGCGGAGATCATCCGGACCTACGACAAGGACGGTCACAGCACCTGCCGCGTCGACGACGAAAAGGGTGTTCCCGAGTCCGAATTCAGCGATGACGAAGTGATCCGGCGCTTCTGCGGTGAGCAGCTGCTGCGCACGGCTCCGGTCGGCTGATCTACTGCAATCCCGTGATGCGGCGTTGTAGCCAGCGGCGGGCTTCCGCGTCCCGGGCGTGCACCAGAATCTTGCGGCGGCCGCTCGGGGAGAGCGCGGACAGCAGGTGGGCCAAGCGCTTCCGGGTATCCCAGCTGAGCAGGTAGCGGACCGCGCCCGCGGTGGCGCGCTCGTCGGCCAGCTCCACCGCCAGCGCGAAGTCGGCGTGGTCCTCGAGCAGGAGGAACTGCGCCGGAATGCGTTCGTGCGCAGGGTATCCCGAGTACCTCCCGGTGCCGCCGGCGAACCAGGAGCACAGTCGCAGGATTCGATCGACGGGATCCGGGTACGCCATGAGGAGCAGGGCGCGGGCCTCCTCCACCTGGGGTCCGGTCAGACCGCCGCCGGTGGTGGACGTATCCAGGAAGAGACCGGCGAAGGGGATGAGCGGTTCGGGAATCTCGGCCACCCAGCGGTATGCGATGCGGTCGCTCTCGGCCTGGCGCTGCTCGGCCGCGCGGAACTCCTGCAGCGGCACCGGGACGCCGCGCACCGCCAGCCATTCCAGGGAGCGCATCCCGTCCGCGAGCCGCGCGTCCTGCGGCCAGCCGGGCCAGCGGATCGAGTAGCCGTGATGCAGGGTCACGGAGGTGAGGGGGCGTTCGTCGGCGTCGAAGAAGTCGAGGACGGCGTCGCCCCAGCACATGCACACGAAGCCGGGCAGGTCGGAGACGCGCAGCGCCTCCCGCAGCGCTCGCACGGCAACCGGGTCGCGCTCCTCGATCAGGGTCGGCGCGTCGCCCGGCATCTCGCGGACCCGGACTCCCCGGGCGCCGGCCAGCACCCGGTCCAGCGCTTCGGGATCACCGCCCGTGGCCTGGCCCCCGACACCCATACCGAAACAGTAATCCGACCCGACGGTCCCCGGCGTGGCGCGGTGACGGCACGCTGGGATCTTGCCGTTGTCCAGCCAGTTGCTGAACTGGTACGTACCAGCCGATGCTACGGTTTCGTGTGATGCCGATAACTCCGGCCACCAGCGACGGCACACCGACCGGGAGCCTGCCGGTGACCGATCGGTGAGAACTACTTTGTTGCCGAGAAGCCAGATTTAGGAGAGATAGTGGCGCTATCGGACTCCCCGCGAGACACTGCCGGTCCCGCTGCCCCGCGCGGAAGCGGATTGTTCCGGACCAAGTCGGTCGAACAGTCGATCCGCGACACCGACGATCCGGACGCCAAGCTCCGCAAGGATCTGACCTCGTGGGACCTCACGGTCTTCGGCGTCGCGGTCGTGGTCGGCGCGGGCATCTTCACCCTGACCGCGCGTACCGCGGGCAACATGGCCGGGCCCGCCGTCTCGCTGGCCTTCGTGTTCGCCGCCGTGGCCTGCGGCCTGGCCGCCCTCTGCTACGCCGAGTTCGCCTCGACCGTCCCGGTCGCGGGCAGCGCGTACACCTTCTCCTACGCCACCTTCGGTGAGCTCATCGCCTGGATCATCGGCTGGGACCTGATCCTGGAATTCGCGCTCGGCACCTCGGTCGTGGCCAAGGGCTGGTCGCAGTACCTCGGCACGGTCCTGAACACCCAGCCCATCTGGCACATCGGATCGGTCAAGTTCGACTGGGGCGCGGTGCTGCTCATCGCCATCCTCGGCGTGCTGCTGGCCATGGGCACCAAGCTGTCCTCGCGGGTGTCCGCGGTCGCGGTCGCCATCAAGCTGGCCGTCATCGTCCTGGTGGTCGTGGTCGGCGCGACCTACTTCAAGGCCTCCAACCTGAAGCCGTTCGTCCCCGAATCGGTCCCCAATGCCGACAGCGGCGCGAGCGCGGTGCACCAGACCCTGTTCCAGCTGGTCACCGGCGGCGGCAACAGTCACTTCGGCTGGTACGGCCTGCTCGCCGCGGCCTCCATCGTGTTCTTCGCGTTCATCGGCTTCGACGTGGTCGCCACCGCCGCCGAGGAGACCAAGGACCCCGCCCGCAATGTGCCGCGCGGCATCCTGGGCTCCCTGGCCATCGTGACCGTCCTGTACGTGGCCGTGTCGCTGGTGCTCACCGGCATGGTGTCCTACAAGGACCTGCAGGGCAATGACGCCACGCTCGCAACGGCTTTCGCCATCCACGGCGTCACCTGGGCCAAGAACCTCATCTCCATCGGCGCGCTGGCCGGTCTGACCACCGTCGTCATGGTGCTGTTCCTGGGCCAGACCCGGGTGCTGTTCGCCATGGCCCGCGACGGGCTGATGCCGCGCAAGCTCGCCCATACCGGCTCCAAGGGCACCCCGGTCCGGATCACCGCCATCGTCGGCGTCGTCTGCGCGGTGCTGGCCGGGTTCGTCGACTTCGGCACGCTCGAGGAAATGGTCAATATCGGCACGCTGTTCGCGTTCGTGCTGGTGTCCATCGGCGTGGTCGTGCTGCGCCGCACCCGCCCCGACCTGCCGCGCGGATTCCGCGTGCCGCTGGTGCCGCTCATCCCGATCCTGTCGGTGCTGGCGTGCGCGTGGCTGATGTTCAACCTGTCGGTGGAGACCTGGCTGCGGTTCGTCATCTGGATGGCGATCGGCATGGTCGTGTACTTCGCCTACGGGCGCCGGCACTCGCTGCTGAACAGCCGGGATGTGAAAACCGGTAGCTGATCGGGTGCTCAGGTTCGGTGCCGGTGGTGTGTCGTCACGGATTCACCTCCCGGAATGCGGTTCAATTGCTCTCGAATAGTGAGAGTTGTGCCACAAGTTCCGCCCATCAGCACCGCTTCAGCATCCCGAGAGGAACCGATCGTGAGCATGCTCCTCGCCGTGCATGACGCTTACACCTCGGTTGTCGCGCAGATCGGCAACCCCACCCCGGAGACGCCGCCGGTGGCGGACAAGCTGATGAAGCTGGTCCGCTACTTCACCTGGTTCACCATGCTGTCCGGCGTCACCGCCATCACCTACGGCGGCGGCCGGTTCGCCTGGGAGAAGTGGAGTGGCGGCGGGCTCGAGTCACCGAAGATGGTGGCCGGGGCCATGATCGGCGGCGCGACCGCCACCAGCGCCGGCACGATCATGAACGCTGTCATCGGCAGCTAGCAGGACGACTCTCGGAGCTCGGGTCCTCCGCCCCGAACGCCCACGAGACGCCCCCCGACGGGTGCGCCGGAAAACCGGCGCACCCGTTCGCGTTTCGACACCTAGCCCTGGGCCAGCATCTTGTTCATCTGATCGATCTCCTGCTGCTGGGCGTTGACGATGGCCTGCGCCATGGCCTTCGCATCGGCGTTGGCGCCTTGCGTCAGTTCGGTGTTCGCCATGGTGATCGCGCCCTTGTGGTGCTCGATCATCATCTGCATCCACAGCTTGTCGAACCCGGGGCCGGACAGGCTCTCCAGCTTCGCCATCTGATCCTTGGTCATCATGCCGTCCATACCCGCGTGGCCGCCCATATCGGCGGACGGGGCGGGCTTGCCGAAACTCTGCAGCAGCGTGGTGATCTGCTGCATCTCCGGGGTCTGCGCCGCCTCCACGGCCTTGGCCAGGGTGAGCAGCTCCTGGTTCTGCGAGCGGGTCGGAACCAGCTTCGCCATCTCCACGGCCTGCGCGTGATGCGGGTACATCATCTGCAGGAAGGTCACGTCGGCGTCGTTGAAGTCGCTGCGGGTGGCCGCCTGTGTCGAGGTGCCTGTCTTGCCGTGATCCATGCCGGGCATGGTCCCGTGATCCATGGCCGCGGTCGTGGTGGTGGCCTTCGAGCCCTCGCTGTCATTACTGCTACAGCCCGCCGCGACGAGCGCGGTGGCGGCGGTGACGGCGATCAGGGCGAACTTGAGACGGGTGCTGAACATGGTTGAACTCCTTGGGGTTTGGTGAGTGATCCGGATCCGGGCATGCCGAAGCCCGCGTCCGCGCGAGGTAACGCGGCGCGGCGGGCCCATCAGATCCGCAGAATCGCCAGGTCGGCCAGGGAGAGAACCGTCCACGGAGGTGGACGGGCGGGGAATCCGCGCGGATGGCGCGGGGTCGAGACGAGTGTGTCGCGGCGGCCGGGTCCGACCCAGGCCAGCAGAGCCAGCCCGAGGCCGAGCAGTAAGGCCGTCAGGACGAACAAGCAGCCGTGCATACCGGCGTGGCCATTGCCGCAGTCACCACCGCAGCCCGGCACGGACATGAACTGATCCATTGCCGTCGACACCACGATCGGTGCGGCCTCAGGCAACATGTCGGGCAGGGGTATCGGAGCATCGTGCGAATCGGCCATCGCGCTCATGGCGGGACCGGAATCGTGGCTCATGCCGTCGTGGTTCATGCCGAACACGAGGGCGTGCATGGCCACCAATCCGGCCAGCAGTGCGAGCAGCCCGAAGGCCCGGATGAACCGGGTGCCGGGGGACCGTTGCTCGACCACCCGGACATTCTACGCACGTGGGTCATACCCCCTCTCGGTATCTCCGCCGGGACGCGCCGGACTCGCCGCCGCGAGGATCGGCGGGGCGGCCGGTAGCCTGGCGGCCGTGTCACAGCGCGAACTGGTCATTCTCGGAACGGCCAGCCAAGTACCGACCAAACAGCGCAACCACAACGGCTATCTGCTGCGCTGGGACCGCGAGGGCCTGCTGTTCGACCCGGGAGAGGGCACCCAGCGGCAGATGAGCTTCGCGGGCGTGGCCGCCAGCGGGATCACCCGCATCTGCGTCACCCACTTCCATGGAGACCACTGCTTCGGCCTGCCCGGCGTGCTGGGCCGGATCAGTCTCGACGGCGCACTGCAGCCGGTGGACGTCTACTTCCCGGCTTCGGGCGAGGTGTTCTACGAGCGGCTGGTGGCCTCCGCCGAGCACGACCGGCTGGGCGAACTGCGTCCGCACCCGATCACCGAGGCCGGTGGACTACCGGCGCAGGGAGCCGGTTTCACGCTGCGGGCGGCGCCGCTGTCGCATTCGGTGGAGGCGTTCGGGTACCGGCTGGACGAGCCGGACAGTCTGCGCTTCATTCCCGAAAGGCTGCGCGAGCTCGGGCTGGCGGGGCCGGTGGTCGGGGAATTGCAGCGGCGTGGCGCGGTCGAGATCGGCGGGCGCACGGTCACTCTCGACGAGGTGAGCGAGGTGCGCCCGGGGCAGAGCTTCGCCTTCATCATGGACACCCGTCTCTGCGACGGCGTCCACGAGCTGGCCCAGGGCGTCGACATGCTGGTCATCGAGGCGACCTTCGTCGACGCTGACGAGCAGCTCGCCGTCGAGTACGGCCACCTCACCGCGGGCCAGGCGGCGCGGGTCGCGGCCAGGGCGGGCGTGCGCACCCTCGTGCTGACCCACTACTCCCAGCGTTATCGCACCCTGGATCAGCATTTGGCCGACGCCCGGGCGCATTTCGACGGCGAGATCGTGATGGCCGAGGACCTCATGCGGATTCCGGTGCCGCCCCGCCGCTGAAGGGTGCGAAGTTTCGTCGCGGCCCCGCCGCGGGGCCGGGCGCGGGCATGATGGTCGGCATGGACGCGCACAAGGAGCTCATCGCACTCGCCGACCGGTACTGGGACGCCATGCTGGAATCCGCGCCCAGTGAGGCGACCCTGTTGGGGGACAGGCGATTCGATGATCGGATCGAGGATCTGTCGGCGGGCGCGGAGGAGCGGTTGCTCGGCACTTGGCGGGGGCTGCTGGCCGAGGTGGACGCGCTGGACGCGGCGGGGTTGAGCGCGGAGGACCGCACCACGCGGAGTCTGCTGCGGACCGAATTGGCTTCGGCGGTCTCGTATCTGGAGTGGCGGCCGGTGGAGATGGCCTCGGACCAGATGACCGGGGTGCACTCGGCCATGTTGACCATGGCGCCGCAGGTGAACGCGCCCGCGCCGGAGAACGCGCGCAATCTGGTGCTGCGGTACCGGCAGTTCGGGACCCTGATGGCGCAGGCCGTGGAGCGGTTCCGGGCGGGGCTCGCCGCAGGGCGCACGCCCGCGCACATCACCATCGAGCGGTCGATCAATCAGCTCGACGGGTACCTGTCCGCCGATCTGGCCGACGATCCCTTCGTCACCCTCGCGGGTCCGGCCGACTGGGATGGTGAAAACGCTTGGCGCGCCGAGCTGACCGAGGTCGCGCGCGACGTCATCCGTCCCGCGTTTGCCGCCTATCGGGAGGCGCTCGACACCGAGCTCCGGCCGGTCGCCCGCCCCGACGAGCGGCCCGGCCTGTGCTGGCTCGGCGACGACGGCGCGGACATCTACCGCCGCCTGCTGCAACGGCACACCACCCTGCCCGACCTCGGCGCGGACGAGATCCACCAGCTGGGCCTGGACGAATTGGCCGGGCTGCGGGCCGAATACGAGGAGATCGGCGGGCGCGAGTTCGGTCTCACCGACCAGACCGCCATCTTCGCCCGGCTGCGCGAGGACACGGCGCTGCGCTACACCGACGCCGCGGACATCATGTCCGACGCCCGTGCCTGCCTGGCCGCTGCCGAGGCCGAGATGCCCCGCTGGTTCGGCCGGCTGCCGCGCCAATCCTGCGACATCCTGCCCGTTCCCGACTTCCTCGCCGCCGACGCGCCCGCGGCCTACTACTTCCCCCCGGCCGCCGACGGCTCCCGCCCCGGCGCGTACTACGTCAACCTGCGCGAACCCGGCACCCGCAACCGCTACGAGACCGCGGCCGTCGCCTACCACGAGGCCATTCCGGGCCACCACCTCCAGCTCACCATCGCCAACGAGCTCGACCACCTCCCGCCCTTCCAGCGAATGTCGTTCTCCAACACCGCCTTCGTCGAGGGCTGGGCGCTCTACACCGAACGCCTCGCCGACGAAATGGGCCTCTACCCCGACGACCTCGCCCGCATCGGCATGCTGGCCGCCGACTCCTGGCGCTCCTGCCGCCTGGTGGTGGACACCGGCCTGCACGCCAAGGGCTGGACCCGCCAGCAGGCCATCGACTTCATGGTCGCCAACGCCCCCGTCGGCGTCGAGGAGATCCGCGTCGAGATCGACCGCTACATCGCCATGCCCGGCCAGGCGGTCGCCTACAAGGTCGGCCAGCTCGAGATCCGCCGCCAGCGCGCACAGGTCGCCGAGCGCCTGGGAACCGCCTTCGACATCAAGGCCTTCCACGACAAGGTCCTCGGCGCCGGCTCGGTCAGCCTCCCGGTGCTCCGCGATCTGGCGGCTGCGTTGTAGAGGAGCCGGGCGAGAGCCTGGAGACCCCGGAAACAGGGGCATGTGAGCGCTTGTGTTTCAGATCAGGATTCGCGGTGGGAACGGAGGTCGTCGAAGAGAGAGGTTTCCACTGTGGGTTCTCCCAGTGCGCAGCACGGCCGCCGGATCGGCTGGGGCACGGCGGGATTCGCCGCCGCGATGGCCGTGGTCACGGTGGGCGCGCCCACCGCGTCGGCCGAGATCCTGGCGTTTCACATTGTCAGTTCCGAAACCTATTACACCGGAACCGCATACGGCGTCGGCGCAAGCCTGAACTACGGCGATGCGGACAAATGGGTGAGTTTCTATGACAACGGCCAGTGCATTACGGGCGTGGAATCGGCACACGTCGGCGACAGCGAGTTGCGGCCCTGGGCCAGCATCAAATGGGTCCCGGCGACGGCCGGACATCACGTTCTCTCCGTCGAGTACGCGGGGCAGAAGATGACGGTCGCTGTCGACGTTCAGTCGGCCCCCGCGGGCAGTACACCCGCCACACCGCCCGCGACATCCCCGTGCGGATTGGCCGGGCAGCTCGGCACGGGCAGTGCCGGATTGTCGGGCAGCGCCGGACTGTTCTGACTCCGCATGCCCGGGCCGCTCCGCGCGCCGCGTCGACGGCCGTGGGAATAGCGGCCCGGGCGATGTGTTCGACTCGTTGGTGAGTCGGGTTGTGGAGAAGGGGTTGCCGGTGACGGCTACGGATGTGAAGTCGTCGATCGGATTGCGGTCGGAGCGGGGGCCGATCCTGGCGGCGTTGATGTTGTCGACGTCGCTGGTGGCGCTGGACTCCACGGTGATCGCGACCGCGGTGCTCACCATCACCGACCAGCTCGGCGGATTCGCGCAGTTCCCTTGGCTGTTCAGCATCTATCTGCTGGCGCAGGCGGTGACCGTGCCGATCTACGGGAAGCTCGCCGACATGGTGGGGCGGAAACCGGTGATGCTGTTCGGGATCGGGGTGTTCGCGCTCGGGTCGCTGCTGTGCGGGCTCGCCACCAGCATGCTCGGACTCATCGTGTTCCGGGCGGTGCAGGGCATCGGGGCGGGCGCGGTCAGCCCGATCGCGATGACCATCGCCGGCGACGTCTACACCGTGCAGGAGCGAGCCAAGGTGCAGGCGTACCTGGCCAGCGTGTGGGCGACCTCCTCGGTGGTGGGTCCACTGCTGGGCGGGGTGTTCTCCGAATACGTCAGCTGGCGGTGGATCTTCCTGGTCAACCTGCCGCTGGCCGCGTTGGCCGGTTGGATGATCCAGCGCAAGTTCACCGAAAGCGCTCCGCGGCAGAGCCATCGGATCGACTATCTCGGAGCCGGGCTGCTGACCGTCGGCGCGGGCGCGCTGATCCTGGCGCTGCTCGAGGGCGGGCAGGCCTGGGCCTGGGGTTCGGCCGCCAGCCTGGCGCTGTTCGGCGGTGGCGCGGCAACGCTGGCGGCGTTCGCGCTGGTGGAGCGGCAGGCCGCGAATCCGATTCTGCCGCTGTGGATTTTCACCCGTCGCGTGGTGGTGGCCAGCAGCCTGGTCTCGTTGCTGGTCGGCGCGATCCTGTTGGGGCTCACCTCGTATGTGCCGACCTTCGCCCAGGGCGTACTGGGCAGCGGCGCGATGATCGCCGGGCTCACCGTGGGCGCGCTCACGCTCGGCTGGCCGCTGGCGGCGTCCCAGGCCGGGAAGGTGTACCTGCGCATAGGTTTCCGATCGACCGCCATGATCGGCACCGTCCTCGCCACCGTGGGCGCGGCATCACTGCTGCTGGTGGGGGCCGGCTCGAGCCTGGCGCAGGTGGCCATCGGCTGCTTCATCGTCGGGATGGGCATGGGCCTGGTCGCC
This sequence comes from Nocardia sp. NPDC005825, assembly GCF_040630175.1. Taxonomy (NCBI): domain Bacteria; kingdom Bacillati; phylum Actinomycetota; class Actinomycetes; order Mycobacteriales; family Nocardiaceae; genus Nocardia; species Nocardia sp. NPDC005825. Next base: position 190,828 of record NZ_JBEXXC010000008.1, on the reverse strand, counting down.
ACCCCGACCCTGATCGCGGCGCAGTCGCAGAGCGAATGGTCCGAGCGCGGCGTGGTGACCGCCACCAATATGTTCGCCCGGTCGCTGGGCAGCGCGGTCGGGGTGGCCGTGTTCGGCGCGGTCGTCAACGCGCGCCTGGGCGACGCCGACCATCCGGCCGCGGCGGATCTCGCGCCCGCGGTGCATCTGGTCTTCGTGGGCGTGGCCCTGATGGCGGCGGTCATGATCGCGGCGGCCGCGTTCATGCCCCGGGGCGACGGGAGCGCGGCGGAAATCCATTCGGCGTGAACGGGAATTGCGCGCGGGTCATCTTATTCCGGAAAAAGGGCCACCGGCGGTGCCGAATGGAATAGTCCGGCAATGATCTAGCACACTGTAGGTGTGGTTGAGGTCGAGGACGTATTGCGCCGGTTGCGGCGGTATCCGGATGTCGAAGCGGTGAACCTGTACGCGGTCGATGCCGCTGACCGGCTCATGCTCGATGTCGCCGCCGATTCGCTGGCCACCGTGGGAGATCAGCGGGTGGCGGTGATCGACGACGGCTACGGCGCGTTGACGCTCGGCGCGATCGCCGCGCACGACCTGCGCGGCGTGCGCGTGCATCAGGATTTGCTGACCGGAGAATTGGCGCTCGCCAACAATGCCCGAATTGTCGGACTATCCGATCGCTATTCCACCGAGGAATTGGGCCCGGACCTCCTCGCCGATGTGCGCGTGGTGTTGTGGCGGCTGCCGCGGGCCCTGTCCGGCCTGGCCGAGACCGCCGACGCCATCGCGCGTTTCGCGCTGCCCGAGGTGGAGGTCTTCGCCGGCGGCCGCGACAAGTACCTGACCCCGGCCATGAACGAGGTGCTGGCCGAATCCTTCGGCTCGGTCCGCGCCAGCCGCGGCCGTCAGAAGTCCCGCATCCTGCTCGCGGCCGATCCCAAACCCGTTGGCGAACCCCGTTTTCCGGTGCGCAACCGCCTCGACGAACAGGACCTGGAGGTGGTCGCGCACGGTGCGGCCTTCTCCGGCCCGCGCCTGGACATCGGCACCCGCTTCCTGCTCGACCACCTGCGCCGGATGAAGCCCGATGCCCGCGACGCCATCGACCTCGGTTGCGGCACCGGCATTCTCGCGGTCGCCCTGGCCAAGGCCCGCCCCGGCATTCGGGTTACAGCGACCGACCAGTCCGCCGCCGCCATCGCCTCCACCCGCGCCACCGTTGCCGCCAACGATGTCGCCGACCGGGTCACCGTGCTGCGCGACGACGCCATGTCCAGCGCCCCGGACAACAGCGCCGACCTGGTGCTGTGCAATCCGCCCTTCCACATCGGCGCGGCCGTGCACACCGGTTCGGCGATCAAGATGTTCCAGCAGACCGGCCGCGTCCTGCGCCCCGGCGGCGAACTCTGGACCGTCTACAACACGCACCTGAACTACCGCAGCGTCATGGAGCGCATGGTCGGCAGAACCGATGTGATGGGCCGCAATCGCAAATTCACCGTGACCCGGTCGGTGTGTGGTCTGCGCGACGCCGAACAATAGGGTTCATGGGACGAATCGATCTTCGAATCTTCACCGAACCCCAGCAGGGCGCGTCCTACGACACCCTGCGCACGGTCGCCAAGGCCGCCGAGGACCTCGGCTACGACGCCTTCTTCCGCTCCGACCACTATCTGAAGATGGGCGACGCGGACGGCCTGCCCGGCCCCACCGACGCCTGGATCACCCTGGCCGGGCTGGCCCGCGAGACCAGCCGCATCCGGCTGGGCACCCTGGTCACCTCGGCGACCTTCCGGCACCCGGGCGTGCTGGCCATCGAGGTGGCCCAGGTCGACGCCATGTCCGGCGGCCGCGTCGAATTCGGTTTCGGCGCGGGCTGGTTCGAGGCCGAACACGCCGCCTACGGCATCCCGTTCCCGGCCGAGAAGTTCCCGCGCTTCGAGGAGCAGCTGGCCATCGTCACCGGCCTGTGGTCGACGCCGGTGGGGGAGACCTTCTCCTTCGCGGGCGAGCACTACACGCTCACCGACTCCCCGGCGCTGCCCAAGCCCGCGCAGGACCGGGTCCCGGTCATCATCGGCGGCATGGGCGCCAAGCGGACCCCGCGCCTGGCCGCGCGGTACGCGACCGAGTTCAATGTGCCGTTCCAGTCCGCCGAGGCCAGCGCCGACCAGTTCGATCGGGTCCGCATGGCGGCCAAGGACATCGGCCGCGATCCCGCGGACATCACCTTCTCCAACGCCCTGGTCGCGTGTGTCGGCGCGAGTGATGCCGAGGTGGCGCGGCGTGCGGCCGCCATCGGGCGCGAGGTGGGCGAGCTGCGCGCCAACGGCCTGGCGGGCAGCCCGGACGAGGTGGTCGACAAGCTCGGCCGCTACGCGGACATCGCCGGGACGCGCCGGGTCTACCTGCAGGTGCTGGACCTGTCGGATCTGGACCACCTGGAGCTGATCGCCACTCGTGTGATGGGTCAACTGAACTGATCCTTCGGTAAAGCTGAGGTAAAGTCCGTTTGGTCTGATCTGGTGGGGTTCGGGAACTCCGGGCCCCCACCACGCGTTGGACGAGTAGCTTCACTGGCCACGACCGACGTGAGCCGCGACTCCAGAAAGGGACGCACGGAAATGCGCTCCACATCCAACCCGGTCTTCCGGAACTTGCAGCCGCAGCAGGGCGGCTATGCCGGCTTCGGCTCGGCGCCTGGAGCCGGACAGTTCCCCAGCAACCCCTACGGCCAGCAGCCGCCGCAGTACCCGGGCGGGTACCAGCAGCCCTACCAGCCGGCCGTGCCCACCACCCGTCCGATGACCATCGACGATGTCGTCCAGAAGACCGGCATCACCCTCGGCGTGGTCACCCTGACGGCGATTCTGTCCTACGCGCTCACCTCGGCCAACCACGGCCTCGCCATGCTGTTCCTGCTGGTCGGCGGTCTCGGCGGCTTCGCGCTCGCCATGATCATGACCTTCGGCCGCAAGCAGGACAACCCGGCGCTGGTGCTCAGCTACGCGGCGCTGGAAGGCCTGCTGCTGGGCTCGTTCTCGTTCCTGTTCACCAATGTGGAGATCGGCGGCGTCGGCGGCTCGGGCCTGATCGCGCAGGCGGTGCTCGGCACCTTCGGCGTGTTCTTCGGCATGCTCGTGGTCTACAAGACCGGCGCGATCCGCGTCACCCCGCGCTTCACCCGCATGATCGTCGGCGCCATGATCGGCATCCTGGTGCTCATGCTCGGCAACCTGGTCGCCGGTTTCTTCACCTCGGGCGGCTTCGGCCTGCGTGACGGCGGCCCGCTGGCCATCGTCTTCAGCCTCGTGGTCATCGGTGTCGCGGCCTTCAGCTTCCTGCTGGACTTCGACGCCGCCGACCAGCTCATCCGGGCCCAGGCTCCGGAGAAGGCGGCCTGGGGCGTGGCGTTCGGCCTGACCGTCACCCTGGTCTGGCTGTACCTCGAGATCCTGCGCCTGCTGAGCTACTTCCAGGACCGCTAGTCCGGAAGGGCTGACGGACAGCTGAATACGCGAGTGGGCGGGCATCGGGAATCCGGTGCCCGCCCACTGCTGTGTAGCCAAGCCTGAGAACAGCTTCATGCTGTGTAGCCAAGCCTGAGAACAGCTTCATGCTGTGTAGCCAAGCCTGAGAACAGCTTCACTCGTTGGTCACCACCTCCTTCAGCACGTCGGTGGCGACGTGATCGGTGCCGCAGTGGTCGGCGAGGATCGCGACGCTGGAGCAGTTCCGCACGCGCAGCGGCAGGATCGCCTGATAGGCGTCCGACTCGTACCAGTCGAGAACGGCCTGGTGGTCGGGGAATTCGATGACGATGGCGATCGCGTCGGCCGGGCCCTCGATGACCCGCTGGGTGCCGCCGTGGACGATGAACCTGCCGCCGAACGGTTCCAGCGTGGAGTCGATGCGCTCCAGGTATTCCACGATCTCCGCGTTGAGGTCCACGTCCCACAGATTGGCGATGGCGTAACCGGGCATTTCGAGCTCCTCGATCGGATTGCTGTGCTGCCCTTGATGTTTCCGCCTATGCGGAACGAAGTCGATTACCTGCCGGGTAATACCGCCGGTCCCGGCCCGGGAAAACGAAAACGGGCCGCCCGACCGTGAGGTCGAGCGGCCCGCGTCAGTGCGGAGTGATCAGCTCAGGCGCTCGATGATCATCGCCATACCCTGGCCGCCACCGACGCACATGGTCTCCAGACCGAACTGCTTGTCGTGGGTCTGCAGGTTGTTGATGAGGGTCGCGGTGATGCGCGCGCCGGTCATACCGAACGGGTGGCCGAGGGCGATGGCGCCACCGGACACGTTCAGCTTGTCCTCGTCCATGTTCAGCTCGCGAGCCGAACCCAGGACCTGAACGGCGAAGGCCTCGTTGATCTCGTACAGGTCGAGGTCGTTGATGGTCATGTTCGCGTTCTTCAGGGTGTTGCGCACGGCCTCGATCGGGCCCAGGCCCATGACCTCGGGCGACAGGCCGGAGACGCCGGTGGCCACGACGCGGGCCAGCGGGGTCAGGCCCAGGGCCTTGGCCTTGGTGTCGGACATGATGACCAGCGCCGCCGCACCGTCGTTCAGCGGACAGGCGTTACCGGCGGTGATGGTGCCGTTCTCGCGGAAGACCGGCTTCAGCTGCGAGATCTTCTCGTAGGAGGTGCCGGCGCGCGGGCCGTCGTCGGTGGTGACGACGGTGCCGTCGGGCAGGGTCACCGGGGTGATCTCACGCTCGAAGAAGCCGGCCTTGATGGCCTCCTCGGCGCGGTTCTGCGAACGCACGCCCCAGTGGTCCTGGTCCTCGCGGGAGATGCCGGTGAAGGTGGCGACGTTCTCGGCGGTCTCACCCATGGCGATGTAGACGTCCGGGAGCAGGCCCTCGGCGCGCGGGTCGGTCCAGGTGGCGTTGGAGGCCTTGGTCGCCTGGGTGCGGGCCTCGGCGTCGGCGAAGCGCGGGTTGTGGCTGTCCGGCCAGCCGTCCGCGGTGCCCTTCGGGAAGTTGGAGACGGTCTCGACACCGGCCGAGATGAACACGTCGCCCTCGCCCGCCTTGATGGCGTGGAACGCCATGCGGGTGGTCATCAGCGAGGAGGAGCAGTAGCGGTTGACGGTGACGCCCGGCAGGGAGTCGTAGCCGAGCTGCACGGCGACCGAACGCGCGATGTTGAAACCGGCGTAACCGGCGGGCTGGCCGCAGCCCAGCAGCAGGTCGTTCACATCGTTGACGTCCAGGCCCGGCACCTTGTCCAGGGCGGCCTGCACCATCTGCGCGGCCAGGTCGTCCGGTCGCATGCTCACCAGAGAACCCTTGCCGGCGCGGCCGATCGGCGAGCGGGCGTACGAAACGATGACGGCCTCAGCCATGAGGACTCCTTTTTTGCTGGGGTGATCCTCTTCGAATTTACGACGGGTGTGTTGAGCGTCCTACATCCGGTATGCCCGTATCCCATCCACTGGTCTGTGGGATATCGCTCACTCGGTCAGGCGGGCACGTCGAAAGCGCTGTGGGACGGGATGTTCGCCATGTCGGTGTAGACGGTGACGACGATGTGGCCGGGTCCGGTGTCCTGGAACAACGCGTAGTGCTCGCTGCCGTAGAAGCCGGCGAGGACGGGAACTCGATATTCGCCGGCGGCGCCGGTGTTCATGTTGCGCCAGGCGACGGTGGCGGTGGTCTCACACGTCGGAGCGAAGGAGAACTCGCCCGGATCGAACCCGGCGACCGGCAGCGCCTGCACGTTCAAGATCGCCCGGCCCGGCCACTGCGAGCTGGTGTCGGCCCAGGATCGGATATTGCCGCCGCACAGCATCGCATCGTGGTACATGCTCGGGACCTGCGGAAACTCGATGGTTCCGGCGGTGGCGGGAGCGGCGGAGATGATCATGGTCGGGCTGCCGAGAACGGTCAGCAGGGAGGCGGCGGCCAAGCTCGTCGGCATCCTCATGGGGCGATGGTAATTTCCGGCAAGCGTGATATCGCCGACGTGCGCGAAGGCCCGCATATCCTTTCTGCAACGATGATGGGTATGCGCATCGCTAACCATGTCGTCGATCTGATCGGAAACACCCCGCTCGTCCGGTTGAACTCCGTGGTGGGGCCGAACTCGGGACTGGTGGCGGCGAAGGTCGAGTACCTCAACCCGGGCGGCAGCTCGAAGGACCGCATCGCCGTCAAGATGATCGACGCCGCCGAGAAGGCCGGGCTGCTGAAGCCCGGCGGCACGATCGTCGAACCGACCTCCGGCAATACCGGTGTGGGCCTGGCCCTGGTCGCGCAGCAGCGCGGCTACAAGACCGTGTTCGTCTGCCCGGACAAGGTCAGCGAGGACAAGCGCAACGTGCTGCGCGCCTACGGCGCCGAGGTCGTGGTCTGCCCGACCGCGGTCGCGCCGGAGGACCCGGACAGCTACTACAACGTCTCCGACCGCCTGGTCCGGGAGATCCCGGGCGCCTGGAAGCCGGACCAGTACTCCAACCCGGGCGGCCCGGAATCGCACTACGAGACCACCGGTCCCGAGATCTGGCGCGACACCGAGGGCAAGATCACCCACTTCGTGGCGGGCGTCGGAACCGGCGGCACCATCACCGGCACCGGCCGGTACCTCAAGGAGATCTCCGGCGGCAAGGTCAAGATCGTCGGCGCGGACCCGGAGGGCTCGGTCTACTCCGGCGGCACCGGCCGCCCGTACCTGGTCGAGGGTGTCGGTGAGGACTTCTGGCCGACCGCCTACGACCCGGCCATCCCGGACGAGATCATCGCCGTCTCCGATGCCGACTCCTTCGAGATGACCCGCCGCCTGGCCCGCGAGGAGGGCCTGCTGGTCGGCGGCTCCTGCGGTATGGCCGTGGTCGCGGCGCTCAAGGTCGCCGAGCGCGATCCGGACGCCGTGGTGGTCGTGCTGCTGCCGGACGGCGGTCGCGGCTACCTGTCGAAGATCTTCAACGACCAGTGGATGAGCTCCTACGGCTTCCTGCGCTCGCGCCTGGACGGCACCACCGGCGGCGAGGTGCATGTGGGCGATGTGCTGCGCGGCAAGTCCGGTGAGCTGCCGGACCTGGTGCACACCCACCCGCAGGAGACCCTGCGCGACGCCATCGAGATCCTGCGCGAGTACGGCGTCTCGCAGATGCCGGTCGTCGGCGCCGAGCCGCCGGTGATGGCGGGCGAGGTCGCCGGCTCGGTCACCGAGCGCGATCTGCTCTCGGCCGTGTTCGAGGGCCGCGCCAAGCTCACCGACCCGGTCTCCATGCACATGAGCCCGGCCTTCCCGCTGATCGGCGCGGGCGAGCTGGTCTCGGCCGCGACCAAGCTGCTCGAGAGCACCGACGCCCTGATGGTGGTCGACGACGGCAAGCCGGTCGGCGTCATCACCCGCCACGACCTGCTGGGCTTCCTGAGCACCGACGCACTGGTCTAGTTCACCGCGAACACCCACCGCCCGCCGGAACCCGTATGGTTCCGGCGGGCGGTTCGCTGTCCCGTTCGTGATGCCCGGCGGCGACCTCGGCCAGGTCGGTGAGGCTGGGGCAGCGGCGCAGCACCCGTTCGGTCCAATAGCTGTGCAGCCGAATCCTTTCCCAGTCGCCGGGGCGGATGGGGCCGGGGTGATCCCAGATCGAACTGGCCGCGCGGCCGAGGTCGTGCAGCAGGGCGGCGGCGCGCAGGCTCGCCCGATCGGCGGCGGTCAGGCCCGCGAGTTCGGCTGCGGCGTCGGCGATTTCGGCCACGTGCGCCGAATGTCCCAGCAGGTAGCGGCCTTTCGGATCCACCACGATCGACCGGCGTGGAAGACCACCCGCCGATCGGCTTCGTCCAGACGTTGCTGGGCGGCGACCGCGTCGGCAACCAGGCAGACCGCCAGATCCTTCTCGAACGGCATTCCGGTGGCCAGATCGGTGCTGGGGACAGGGCCGCCGGCACCTCGGTGACCCGGTGGATGCCGTGTTCCGACCTTGATCGGCGCGGTACATCGTTGCGGGGTCTTTATCGGCCGTGAGAGTTGTGGCGTGTGTGATTTGAGATAACCACTGAGATTTGCTGGACCGTTACCAAAGGCCTCCGGAACACCGGTGAAACCCCGCGAAATATGCCAAATGTCGGTATATCGCGATCCGAGGGCGAAATAGTTCTGTGATCTGAAACACTTAGCGGTTTCAATTGAATCACCAGGTCAACGCATGTATTAATGCAGGTCCCAGGGGTGCGCCTGGGGCCGATTCACCTGTCGTTCATCTTTGATTCAAGCTGTGTTCACTATGCGCAACCAAGCTGTGACCTTGTCGGAAACAGACCGCAAGTCTGGATGGCGCAAGGAGATGTGAACACACATGCGGAACGTGATCACCACATCGGTGCGCTGAGGCCCACGGCCGGGAGGCCGTCGCCCTCGCTGTCGCCCTCTAGGTAGGGCGCCAATTGCATAGACCCGTAACGGGTTTCACAACAGCATCCACAACAGCCCGCAGTGTGCAGGTGAGCGTCGGTAGACGCCCGCGTGACCAAGCGCTGCCATTTCAGGCCCGCGAGCCCGAAACCGAACAGGAATCCAAATTCGCCATGCCCAAGAATGTTATGTCTGCTCTCAGTGACCCTGCCAAACGTAGCAAGGTAGTTGCCACCGCTCGGACGGCCGGTGCCGCCGCTCTCGCCCTCGGCGTGTTCGGCTCCATCTTCACCGCCGCCGGCGCCGCCAACGGTGATGTCGAGCCCGCTGCGCTGAAGCAGACCCTGGCCGCCGCCACCGCGCCCGCCGCAACCGTCAAGTTCGCGTCGGCCGGCGAGCACCAGGCCGCGGCTCCGGCCCCGGCCCCGATGCCGGCCCCGGTGCCCGAGGCGGCGCCGGCCCCGGCGCCCGCTCCCGAGCCGGCTCCGGCCCCCGCGCCGCCGGTCTACGCCGACAACCTGGACGGCTGGATCCGCCAGGCGCTGGACATCATGGCCCAGCGCGGCATTCCGGGCAGCTACGACGGCATCTTCCGCAACATCATCCGGGAGTCCAGTGGCAACCCGCAGGCGATCAACCTGTACGACTCGAACGCCGCCATGGGCATCCCGTCCAAGGGCCTGCTGCAGGTGATCGACCCGACCTTCGCCGCCTACCACGTCGACGGCACCCCCTTCGACGTCTGGGATCCGGTCGCCAACATCGTCGCCGCCTGCAACTACGCGGCGCACCGCTACGGCTCGATGGACAACGTCAACAGCGCGTACTGATCCACCGCTCCGGCGTTCGACGACACCACGATGGCCCGCCCGATGAGGGGCGGGCCATTCGTCGTATTCGGGCGGCTGTCCGATCCGATTGGGCAACACTTTCGCAAACCGCCGGATCCAGGGATCGACTCGGCGTATAACGGCCCCGTGGAGCAGTTCCGGCACCCGGCCGGAACAGATAGCGAAGGGACGGGGTCATGCACACCTCGAGTTCGGCTATCGATATCCAGATCGGGCGAGGGCTCTCCGACGCATGGAGTTCCATCGCCACCTGGGTGCCCAAATTCGTCGGGTTCCTGGTCATCCTGCTCATCGGCTGGTTCGTGGCGAAACTCGTGGCCCGGCTGGTGACCCGAATCCTGCACCGAGTCGGCTTCGACCGCTTGGTCGAACGCGGCGGCATCAAGGACATGCTCGCCCGCGGGCGCTACGACGCCACCGGCATCATCGCCAAGCTGGCCTACTACGCGGTGCTGTTGATCACACTGCAGCTCGGCTTCGGCGTCTTCGGCCCGAATCCGGTGAGCACCATGCTGAATTCGGTCGTGGCCTGGCTGCCGCGACTGGCCGTCGGCATCATCATCGTCTGCATCGCCGGCGCCATCGCGCGCGTCGTCCAGGACATGGTGTCGAACATGCTGAGCGGTCTCGACTACGGCCGCATGCTGGGACGCATCGCGGCCGTGTTCATCTGGGGCATCGGCATCATCGCCGCGCTCAATCAGATCGGCGTCGGCACCTCGGTCACCATGCCGATCCTCATCACCGTCCTGGCCACCGTGGGCGGCATCCTCGTCGTCGGTGTCGGCGGCGGCCTGATCCGGCCCATGCAACAGCGCTGGTCGGGCTGGCTGGACACCATCGAGGGTGAGATGCCCGAGGTGAAGGGCCACGCCCAGGCGTATCAGCGCGGCCGCGAGGATGCCGCGCGTCAGCGTCAGGCCCAGGAGGCCATGGCCGCGCAACGGGCCGCCATGGCGCAGCAGCCGACCATGGCGGGTCAGGGCATGGGCCAGATGCCTCCGGGTAAATGGGCCGAACCCGGCAGTGGCGCAATGGGTTACGGACAGCAGGGGTATCAGCAGCAGGGTGGGTACGGGCAGGGCGGCGGCCAGATGCCTCCGCAACAGCCCGGTCAGATGCCCCAGCAACAGCCCGGTCAGATGCCTCCACCGCAGCCCGGGCAGATGCCTCCGCAGCAGACCGGCCAGATGCCGGCGCCCGGAACCGGCCGGATGCCGTCACCGCAGAGCGGCCAGATGCCATCGCAATCCGGCCAGACGCCCCAGAGCGATCAGCCGACGCCCCCGGCGCCGCGCCCCGATCGGGGCGGCCAGCTACCGCCGCACGGCGACCAGGATCGCGGCGACATGTAGCCGACGGTCTTCCGGGGTCAGGGAGCTCTCAGTAGCTCCCTGATCTCGTTTCGGGGTTCAGGAGGCGCGGGCGAGCGAGCAGACGGCGGCCAGGCGGAGATGCAGCCAGTCGGCGTCCTGCCAGTCCAGGGGAGAGCGCGGGAGGGCGGCTTGTTCGGCCTCCCGGAGGTCCTCGAGGATGCCGCGGGCGTACCCGGCGAGCAGCACGCTGACCGGGACCAGGTTGGAGTTCTCCACGCCCAGGTCGAGGATGTCGCGGACGGCGGCGGCGTGCTGATCGATGACCGCGCTGACGCCGGGGAAGACCGCCGCGGCTTCCAGGGCGGGGGCTCCGTGGGTGCGCTGCAGTCGATTCAGGGTTTTACGCGCCGAGACGACGAGCAGAGCGGAGCCGGGCACAAACACCCGGCGATGCTAGCAACCCGCCCGCGGCCCGCGGATCGAGTGTGATATATCACGCATTCATCCGGAAGTCCCGCTCAGCGGAAGGCTTTCGAGCCGGTCAGCGCCTCGCCCAGCACCAGCTGGTGCACTTCCGCGGTGCCCTCGTAGGTGAGCACGGATTCCAGGTTGTTGGCGTGCCGCAGCACCGGGTACTCGAGGGTGATGCCGTTCGCGCCCAGGATGGTCCGGCATTCGCGCGCGATCGCGATGGCCTCCCGGGTGCTGTTCAGCTTGCCCGCGCTGATCTGCTCGTTGGAGATCACGTGCCGGTCCTTGAGCCGCCCGAGGTGCACGGCCAGCAGTTCACCCTTGCCGAGTTCGAGCGCCATGTCGGCGAGCTTGGCCTGGGTGAGCTGGTAGGCGGCGAGGGGCTTGTCGAAAACCTCGCGGGTGCGCGAGTATTCGATCGCGGCGGACAGGCAGTCGCGGGCCGCGCCGAGCGCGCCGAAGATGATCCCGAACCGCGCCTCCGACAGACAGCCCAGCGGTGCCGCCAGGCCCCGCGCCTCGGGCAGCTGCGCGTCGGCGGGCAGCCGGACGCCGTCGAGGGAGAGTTCCGCGGTGATCGAAGCCCGCAGGGACAGTTTGTGTTTCATCTCCCGCGCGCTGAATCCCGGTGTGTCCGTGGGCACCACGAAGCCGCGGATCACGTCCCGCTCGCCCTCGCGCGATTGCGCCCACACGATGGCGACATCGGCGACCGACCCGTTGGTGATCCACATCTTCGAGCCGTCGAGGATCCAGTCGTCCCCGTCGCGTCGCGCCCGTGTCCGCATGCCGCCCGGATTGGATCCGAAATCGGGTTCGGTGAGCCCGAAGCAGCCGATCACCCGCCCGGCCGCCATCTCCGGCAGCCACCGCAGCTTCTGTTCCTCGGACCCGTACTTGTGGATGGCGGTCATGGCCAGTGAGCCCTGCACCGACACCATGCTGCGCACCCCGGAGTCGACGGCCTCCAGCTCCAGGCAGGCCAGCCCGTACGCCGTCGCCGATGTGCCCGCGCACCCGTACCCCTCCAGATGCATCCCCAGCAGCCCGAGCTTGCCCAGCTCCGGAGCCAGCTCCCGCGCCGGGAACGTCCCCTCCTCGAACCATTCGGTCACCCGCGGCCGCAACCGTTCCGCCGCGAACGCGCGCACGGTCTCGCGGATGGCGCGCTCCTCGTCACTGAGCAGGGAGTCGATGGCGAACAGCTCGTCTACGGTGACCATGCGCCCACGATAGGACCGCCCGCGCGAGGCCCACAACGCCGCGCCGATACCGACCCGGGGGCGGGGCGGACCGGCCGCGTCCTTAGGCTGTTCGCATGAGCGATCAGCTGGGTTTCTCCACACGGGCGGTGCACGCCGGGTTCGATCCGGACCCTCAGACCGGTGCGGTGAACGTGCCGATCTACGCGAGTTCGACCTTCGCCCAGGACGGGGTCGGCGGCATGCGCGGCGGCTACGAGTACGCGCGCACCGGAAACCCGACCCGGACCGCGCTGGAGGCCAACCTGGCGGCGCTCGAATCCGGCGCCTACGGGCGGGCCTTCGCCTCCGGTATGGCGGCCACCGACTGCGCGATCCGGGCCAACCTGCGCCCCGGCGACCACATGGTGATCCCGAACGACGCCTACGGCGGCACCTTCCGGCTCATCGACAAGGTGTTCACCCAGTGGGGCATCGAGTACTCGGTCGCGCCGATCTCCGACGTGGACGCGGTGGCCGCTGCCATGCGCCCCAACACCAAGCTGGTGTGGGTGGAGACCCCCACCAACCCGCTGCTGAACGTCGGTGACATCGCGGCGCTGGCCGAGGTCGCTCACGCGGGTGGCGCGAAGCTGGTCGTGGACAACACCTTCGCCTCCCCGTACCTGCAGCAGCCGCTGCTGCTGGGCGCGGACATCGTGCTGCACTCGACCACCAAGTACCTGGGCGGTCACTCCGACGTGGTCGGCGGCGCGCTCATCACCAACGACCAGGAGCTGGACACCAAGTTCGCGTTCCTGCAGAACGGCGCGGGCGCGGTCCCCGGCCCGATGGACGCCTTCCTCACCCTGCGCGGCATCAAGACCCTGGCCCTGCGGATGGATCGGCACTGCGACAACGCCGAGACCATCGCCGAGTTCTTGGCCAACCACCCCAAGATCGCCCAGGTCATCTACCCCGGCCTGCCCGAGCACCCGGGCCACACGGTGGCGCAGAAGCAGATGCGGCGCTTCGGCGGCATGATCTCGGTGCGGGTGCACGGCGGCAAGGAAGCGGCGCTGGAGTTCTGCTCCAAGACCAAGATCTTCACCCTGGCCGAGTCCCTCGGCGGCGTGGAATCGCTGATCGAGCACCCGGGCGCCATGACCCACGCCTCCACCGAGGGCTCCGCCCTCGAGGTCCCCGCCGACCTGGTCCGCCTCTCGGTGGGCATCGAGGACATCAGCGACCTGCTCTCCGACATCGAGCAAGCCCTCGCCTGATCGAAAACATGAAGCGCCGCACCAAGATTTGGTGCGGCGCTTCGTCGTTTGCTCGCTCCCAACCGCCGGCACGGGTGGGACCGTCAACGGCTCTCTGCCGCCCGCTGAAGTCGCGGAGAGGCGGGGGAGCTGTCAGCTGTGGTAGGGCTCCGCGGAGACCAGGGTCACCTTCATGGTCTTGCCGTTGGGCAGAGTGTATTCGCGGGTGTCGCCGACCTTGGCGTCGATGAGGGCGCCGCCCAACGGGGAGTTGGGGGAGTAGGTCTCGAGGTCGGTGCTGCCGAGGCCCTCTTCGCGGGTGGCGATGAGGAAGGTTTCGGTGTCGGACTCGTCGCCGTCGTAGTAGACCTTGACGACCGAGCCGGGCAGGGCGACGCCGGACTTGGTGGGCGCGACGCCGACCTTGGCGTTGTTCAGCAGTTCCTGCAGCTGGCGGATCCGCGCCTCCTGCTGGCCCTGCTCTTCACGCGCCGCGTGGTAACCGCCGTTCTCCTTGAGGTCGCCCTCTTCACGGCGCTCGTTGATTTCGGCCGCGATGACGGGACGGTTGGCGATGAGCGCGCCGAGTTCGCTCGTGAGCCTCTCGTGCGACTCCGGGGTCAGCCAAGTCACGGTCTCAGTCATCTCGATCACTCCCTAGTAGTTGTCCCCGGCAAGCCGGGATTCCCTGATGCCCGCTCCTGAAACCCATCCGGAGATGGGCACACAGCAGCAATGGACAGCCAGAGCGATCCCTGGGGAGAGTCCCGACAGCGCCGGCCGTCAATGCAGCAAACACGGCTCCGAACGCCGGAACCGTGTATCGGGTCATTTTAGCACGATTTGAAAATGCGCAGGTAGAAGCGGCAATGCGGGTCGCATACCCGACTTTTCACCCGGCGCGCAGGTAGGCCGGCACATGCTCGGTGCAGCCGTAGACATTGGCCGCGCCGGCCCGGCGGGCGGTCTTGATAGTGGTGTCCATGCGGACGGTGCCGGCGTCGGAGCCGGGAACCAGGATCTCGCGGCGGCCGACCTCGTCGGTGTCGCCGTCCATGGCGCGCACGATGCAGGCGACCGCGGTGCCGGGATCCTTGCGGGTCACCTTGAACTCGATGGTGGTGGTGGAGTCGTCGACGACGGTGTAGCCGAGGCGTTCCGGTTCGATGTCCTGCGGCCCGTAGGTGCGGAAGCCCAGGTAGGCGACCACGAGTCCGCCGACGAGGACGATCGGTCCGAGGGCCCAGGGCAGCCAGCGGCGGTTCTTCCGCGGCTTTATCCCGTACCTGTCGGCCGGTCTTTCGCTCATATCGGGGACGCTCCCGGGGGGTAGGTCGGAACAAACAACGATCGGATGGAACTATAGGGAATGGATATCCGATGCCTGTGTCTGGACTCGGCACGTGCCAATTGATACAGCTCGACGCTACGAGGTGAAACGTGATCGGTGAGGTGAACGAGAAGTGAGTGGTCTTCGCCTCATGGCGGTGCACGCCCATCCCGACGACGAATCCAGCAAGGGCGCGGCCACCACCGCGCGCTACGCCGCCGAAGGCAACGAGGTGCTGGTCGTCACCCTCACCGGCGGGGAGCGCGGCGACATCCTGAACCCCGCCATGGACACTCCCGGCGTCAAGGACCGCATCACCGACGTCCGCCGCGAGGAGATGGCCGCCGCCGCCGAGGCGCTGGGCGTCCGCCAGACCTGGCTGGGTTTCGTGGATTCCGGTCTGCCGGAAGGTGATCCGCTGCCGCCGCTGCCCGAGGGCTGCTTCGCGCTGGTGCCGCTCGAGGAGGCCGCGGAGGCGCTGGTGCGGGTGGTGCGCGAGTTCCGTCCGCACGTCATCACCACCTACGACGAGATGGGCGGCTACCCGCACCCGGACCACATCATGTGCCACCGGGTGTCGGTCGCGGCCTACGAGGCCGCCGGTGATCCGGAGCGGTTCCCCGACGCGGGTGAGCCCTGGACGCCGCTGAAGCTGTACTACGACCACGGCTTCAGCCTGGCCCGGCTCGAGGTCTTCGCCGCCGAGTACGAGCGCATCGGCGAACCGTTCCCCATGCAGGAGTGGATGGACCGGATGCGCAAGTACGCCGCCGAGCGCGGCGACATCATGGCCCGGGTGACCACCCAGGTCGAATGCGCCAAGTACTTCCCGGCGCGGGACGACGCGCTGCGCGCCCACGCCACCCAGATCGACCCCAACGGCGCCTTCTTCGCGGTGCCGACGGAGATGCAGCAGCGGCTGTGGCCGACCGAGGAGTTCGAGCTGGCCAAGACCCGCGTCAAGACCGCGATCCCGGAGACCGACCTGTTCGCGGGCATCGACGACGCCGACACCGAGGACGCCGCCCGATGATGATCACCCTGCTCGCTCAGACCAACAATTCGCCGACCGGCCCGGAGTTCGGCAAGGCGTCGCCGCTGGGGCTGGTCATCGTGCTGGTGTTGCTGGCGGGCACGATCCTGCTCATCCGGAACATGAACAAGCACATCAAGAACCTGCCTACCGAGTTCTCCCCGGAGCACCCGGAGGCGGATCAGGAAGCCGACGAGGGCACCGAGCACGGGATCGCCGCGCAGGAGGACGACGACGCGTCGCCGCGCAGCGAGTCCAAGCCGGAAGCCACCAACGGCACGGCCTGACCCCGACGATGTGCAGCGCCCCCGGTCGACGGACCGGGGGCGCTGTCGTTTCCCGGCGCCCGGAACAATTCCGGTCACGCCGCCGTTTTCGCTCCGGAGAGCGAAACAGCCGGAGTGGAAAGGGAAATCGCGATGCCGAGCCCGGAGATGCGCGAGTTCATCGAACAGTTCGAGCAGCGCCGGGCGGCCCGGCCCGATACCCCGCCGGCGCTGGCGGAACTCCGGGCCGGTTTCCTGCCCGCGGGCCGGAAGTACGAGGTTCCCGATGATGTTCGGGTGAGCGCGGTGTCGGCGGCGGGCGTCCCCGCGTACTGGCTGGACGCGCCGGACACGTCGCCGGACCGGGTGCTGGTGTTCGTGCACGGTGGCGGCTTCACGCTGGGCTCGCTGGACAGTCACGGCGAGCTGGCGGCGCGGCTGGGGCGGGCGGCCGGGGCGCGGGTGGTGTTCCCGGAATACCGGCTGACGCCCGAGCATCCGTATCCGGCGCCGGTCGAGGACATCCGCGCGTTGTGGCGCTGGCTGCGGGAGGACCAGGGTGTAGCCGCGAGTTCTGTTGTGCTGGTGGGTGATTCGTCGGGCGGCAATCTGATCGCGGCGCTGCTGCTGGAGTTGCGGGACGCCGGGGCGGAGCTGCCCGCGGCGGCGGTGCTGCTCTCGCCCGCGTTGGATATGAGCGGGTCCGGTGTCTCCATGACCGAGCGTGATGGGCAGGACGCGATCTTCACGCCGGGCATGCTGCGCGGGATCTTCGCGACCTATCTGGACGGCGCGGATCCTCGGATCCCTTCGGCCTCACCGCTTTTCGGGGATCTGGCCGGGTTGCCGCCATTGCTGATCCAGGCCGGGACGGCCGAACTGCTGCTCAGTGATGCCGAGGGTTTCGCGGCCGCCGCGCGCGAGGCGGGCGTGGAGGTGGCGTTGACGCTGGGTGAGGGTCTCCCGCACGTCTACGTGATCATGCGCGACACCCCGGAAGCGGCCGCGGCGACCGAGGAGATCGCGGCTTTCGTGCGCAAGCGACTGGGCTGAGCCGGTTTCGGTCCGGGGTCGCCCGGTCTCACTCGAGGGTCGGCTGGTCGTAGAGCGTGAATCCGCCCTTGCCGTCGGTGTCCATGCCGAGGAATCGCCCGGCGTGGAAGGGATTGTTGGCGAGCAGCCGGACCACCGTGTTGTCCGGATCGAAGAGGTCGAGGACCGCGCCGTACTCGCCGCGGTCGAAGACCTCGCCGCGGGTGTAGTCGAGTTCGTCGGCGCGGGCGGCGAAGGCGTGCAGGTCGTCGACGGAGTCGACTTCCAGCGCGAAGGCGTCGAACCCGCCGAGATCCGGTTGCCCGGCGCAGTATTCGCGTTCGCGCAGCGCGATGCCGAATCCGCTGGGGTGCATGAGCTGCGCGCCGCGCAGGTCGCCCTCTTCCCGGAATTCCCCGGCCAGGCGCAGGTCCAGGAGGTCGGTGTACCAGGCGACGCTGCGCGCCAGGTCGCTGACCGGCAGCTTGACGTGGCGGATGCGGACGAGTCCGGCCATGGTGGCTCCTGATTCGGTGCGCGCGGTGTCGTGGGGCGGGAACCCCGCAAGGATGCCACTTCCCGGCCGCCGTGGCGTGGAACGACGCCGAAAACGCCGGTCCTGGAATACCTCTGGGGGGTATGTGGTTGCGGTGAGTCCACGCTCGATCTCGTCAGAAGGTGGCATTCATGGCTACGCCGACCCTGGACCGGTCCGCCGACGCGGCCAATACCGTTTCCTCCCATGTGGTGGGGGTGATGGTGGAGGCGGCTCTGCGGGCCGGGGCCGACAAGGAGCAGCTCGCCCGGCTGCTCGGCCAGGATCCGGCGCTGCTGTCCGACGACGCGCTGCGCATCTCGACCCTGAAGGTGTCGCGGCTGTGGGAGTTGCTGTACGGGCTGGCCGGGCCCGAGGCCGGCGTCCTGGCCGCCGAACGGGCCGAGCGCGGACGGCTCAATGTGTGGGATTACCTGATCGGCACCGCGCCGACGCTCGCCGAAGGGCTGCGGGATGCCGCGCGCTACAACAACGCCATCTGCGACCGCCGCGTCGACCTCGAGGTGATCGAGGACGGCGCACTGCTGACCGTGCGCTACGGCATCTTCCCGCACGCGGGCGCCGCGCAGACCGCGCACCGGGAGTTCGTGATGGCCGTGATCGTGCGCCGCGCCACCGAGAGTTTCGGCGCGGCGGGGCTTCCCGTCCGCGTCGACTTCACCCACCCGGCCCCGGCGGACCGCGGTTACCTGGTCCGCGCCCTCGGCACCGCGAACCTCCACTTCGGCCGGCCCGCGGACGCCATCACCTTCATGGGCTCCCCGGCCGATGCCGGGCGGACCGCGAGTGACCCTGTCCTGCAAGCGATCCTGCGCTCCCACGCCCAGCAGGTCATCGACTCGATCGCGTCCGAACCGGGGTGGCTGGACGCTTTTCGCGCGGCTCTGCACGCGACGCTGCCGGACTCCGGCGGGGACGGCGTGCGCCTGGAGAAGGTCGCCCGCGCGCTCCGTCTGAGTGAACGCACCCTGCAACGCCGCCTGGCCGAGCACGGCACCGGCTGGCGCACCGAACTCGAAACCCTCAGGCGCGATACGGCGCTCGCCCTCCTGCGCGACCCGGCCGTGCCGGTCCGCGTGGTGGCTCTGCGGCTCGGCTACCGCGATCACCGGGTCCTGGCCCGGGCCTTCCGTCGCTGGACCGGCCAGTCGCCCGCGGGTTTCCGCCGCAGCCTGGCGCGGTGACCGGGCCCGGCAACGGGATCCACCAGGGCCGGATCAGGCCGGGTCGGCGGTGAGGTGGAGGTAGGCGGTGTCCAGGGGGATGTCGACGGCGAACCAGGCGGCCGGGCGGTCGTCGTCGCGCGGGCACCATGCGGTGGCCACGCACAGGCGGGCGGCCTCGTCGGTGGCCAGGCCGGGCAGGTGCCATTCGATCCGGGCCGGATCCCGGTAGCGGACACCGTATTCGGCGTCGTGGTCGTCGGCATGGATCTGGTGCGCCCAGCTGCCGGGCATGAGGCGCGCGTCCTCGGCCTGCATGGCCAGCAGTTCGGAGTCCGGGCCGCCGATGCACACCATGAAGTGGTCGTTCTCGATGCTCACCGCCGCGAGGCACTCCCCGGTGTCCGGTCCGCTGGTGGTCCCGGCGGGCAGATCGGTCAATTCGGCCGTGAACACCAGTCCGGGGACCGCGCTGTGCGCCTTCACCTGCCAGATCCCGGCCCACAGCGCGACCGGCGCGCCCCCGTCCCAGGCGGGCATCTCGATGCTCCCGACCAGCAGGTCGACGGTGGCGTCCCGATGCCGCCACCGGTGCAGATGCGACCCGTTGGGCAAGCGCCACAGCGTGTTCGGACCGGCGGGCAGCAGCTCCGACCCGACGGTGACGCCGAACCCCACGATCCCGAGCGGGGTGTCGATCACGGCGGGACGACGGTCTACCTGAGCGAGATGGTCGGTGGGGAGCATGAACCCATCATGCAGGGTGTGTATCGGAGCCCGCTGACCGGTTGCACCCGTTAGTTTTTCGTAAAGGAAATTTCCGGGTGTCCGGCGCGGGATTAGCGTTTGTGGTGTCGAACAGCTGCGGTTCCGGGGGGTGGGGTTGATGGCGGCGGACGTGATCGGCAAGTTCGCGCGGGTGACGGCCGCGATCACCCCCGACCACCTCGGCGAGGTATTGATCGAGGTGCGGGCCGGGTCCGAACGGTTCCTGGCGCGTGCCGCCGACAGCGAGTCGACGATTCCCAAGCACGCTCAGGTGCTCGTGGTCGGCAGTCTGGGTGGCCGGACCGTCGAAGTCGTTCCCGTGAAATGAAGGTGCATCGTGGACATCCTGGTCATTGGTTTGGTCGGGTTGGTGTTCGTTGTTCTGCTGGCCGGAATCGGGTTGCTGCGGCTCGCGTGGCGCGTCGCCGAACCCGATGAGGCGCTGATCATCTCGGGCTTCCGGGCCGGATCGGGGCCGGGCGGGTCGGGGGAGAGTATGGGGTTCCGGATCGTCACCGGGCGCGGGTGCCTGGTCGCGCCGGGATTGACCAAGGTACGGCGAATCTCGCTGGAGGCGCACGAATCCCAGATCGTGGTGCCGTGCGTGAGCCGGCAGAAGATCAATCTGCAGCTGACCGGTGTGGTGATGTACAAGGTCGGCGACGACTACACCTCGATCGCCAACGCGGCGCGGCGGTTCCTGGACCGGCCCACCGACGAGCTCGAGACCAAGGTGCAGAACGTGTTCATCGGTCATCTGCGCGCCATCGCGGGCTCGATGACCGTGGAGGACATGATCAGTGATCAGGACAAGTTCTCCGAGCAGGTGCGGGACCGCTGCTCGCACGAGATGGAGTCCTTCGGCCTGGTGATCGACTCGTTCCAGATCCAGTCCATCGCCAGCGAGTCGAATTACATCGCCAATCTGGCCATTCCGCATCAGGCGGAGGTTGAGCAGCACGCCCGCATCGCGCGCGCCAATGCCGAACGCGAGGCCATCGCGCAGGAGCAGGCGGCGCAGGCGCAGGTCGCGTTGTCGGTGCGCGACACCCAGATCAAGAAGGCGGGATATCAGGCCGAGGTGGATCGGGCCACCAAGGACGCCCAGCAGCAGGGCCCGCTGGCCGAGGCGACCGCCCGGCAGGCGGTGGTCGAGGTGGAAACCAAGGTCGCGCAACTCGAGGCGCAGCAGAAGGAACAGCAACTCCAGGTGGAGGTGCGCAAGCCCGCCGACGCCGAGGCCTACAAACAGACCACCCTGGCCACCGCGGCTCGTGACGCCCGCATCAGTCAGGCCGAGGCCGACGCCGAGGAGACCCGGCTGCGCGCGGAAGCCGCTGCGGCGCAGACGAAGGTGCAGGCCCTCGCCGAAGCCGAATCGATCAAGGCGCGGGCGGCCGCGCAGGCCGAGGCGACCCGGCTCACCGGTCAGGCCGAGGCGGACGCGATCAAGGCGCGCGGTCTCGCCGAGGCCGACGCCGTGCGCGCCCGGATGGCCGCCGAGGCGGCGGGCATCCAGCAGCGCGCGGAGGCGATGAGCAAGAACCAGGAGGCGGTGATCGCCCAGCAGATCGCCGAACACCTGCCCGAGATCGTGGCCGCCGCGGCGAAGCCGTTCGAGCACGTCGGGCAGTTCACGGTGCTCAACGGTGCGCAGGGCGTGACCTCGGCGCTGGCCGAGATCATCCAGCAGGCCGGGACTCTCGCCTCCATGGCGCGGGAATCCCTGATGCCGGTGCTCGAACCGGAGACCGCGTCGCCCAACGGCGAGGTCGGTCTCAGCGTGAACGGCCGCTGATCACGGCGGTCAGCCGCTCGTGATCGAATCGACGAGCGGCCCCGCCATCAGGCCGTACATCAGGCACAGGAAGATCGTGTGGGTCACGCAGAAGAACGCGAAACGGCCCACGGCGGCGGTGGAATCGAAGTGCTCGGCCAGCGTGTCCCGCACCCGCTGGGGGGCGCGGACGTCCCAGCTGTTCACGCGCAGGTAGCGGCCCAGATAGATGCCCACCGAGACGGCGAGGACGATCAGCACGACCAGGACGCGGGCGGCGGTGGAGTGCATGGCTCCGTCGTCCGCGTCACCGAAGAACGCGATGACGACACCCATTTGGACGATCAGGACGCTCAAAACCAGGTTCACCACACCGGCCAGGGCGAAGGACAGGACCGCGACGATGTCGTACCAGAGCGGGACCGGATCGTTCGGCCAGCGATGGTTCAGATTGAGTTCGGTGATCAGGTAGCTCGAATTCGGCAGCAAGAGTAGCCAGATCAGCAAACCTGCCGCACCCACCGCGATCGCGATCCCGCGGTTGGTGGCTACATCGACCAGTCCGGTCACCACGATCAGGCTCAGCAGGATGCCGAGTGGCACGATCGAGAGGAAGAAGTTCCACAACATGGGCCTGTAGACCGGTACCCGATAGATCCGTGCGCGCAGGAAGATGAGTAGCAGCGCATAGGCGTTGAGTCCTAGAACATAGAGCAGCAGTAGTTCCCCGGGCTTCATACCGGAAACCTATCGTTCGCAAGAGCAAATATTCGGCAATGGCTCGGCGGGAAGAATCCCACCGAGCCATCACCGATTCGGTCGCGGCTGTTCGGACATCAGGCGGCAGCCGAGACCTCCTGGTCGCGCCGGGCCGGGGACCGGAAGGTCGCCAGGGCGAGCGCCGCCGCGCCGACGGCGATGATGCCGGCGGTGACGAACGCCGCCGAGAAGCCGTCGGTGAGGGCGGCGGCGTCACCGAGCCGGTCGGCGCCCGCGTTCGCCGCGATGGCGGTGACCACGGCCAGGCCCAGGGCCGAACCGATCTGGTAGCCGGTGTTCACGATCCCCGAGGCTAGGCCGCCCTCCTGCGGCGGCGCGGCCGAAATGGCCGTCTGCAGTGTGGGAATGAAGGCCAGCGACATGCCCAGCGCCGCCACCAGCGAACCGGGCAGCACGTCGATCCAGAAGTTGCCGTCGGGACGGATGAACGACAGCCACGCCAGTCCGGCGGCCAGGACGACCAGGCCCGCGACCGTCATGGTGCGAGCGCCGAAGCGCGCGAACAGTTTCGGCGAGATCGCGATCATGCCGACCATGATGAGCGCGGTCATGGGCAGCAGCGCCGCACCCGACGGGAACGCCGAATAGCCCAGCACCTGTTGCAGATACAGGTTCAGGAAGAACCACATCGGCACCCACGCCGCGCCCAGCAGCACCTGAGCGAGGTTGGCCGCGCCGAGGTCGGGTGCGCGGAAGATGCTCAGCGGCATGAGCGGTTCGCGGCGGCGGGCCTGGATCGCGATGAACGCGCCGAGCAGGGCGACGGCCGCGGCCAGCACCACCCAGGTGGAGGTGGCCGACCAGTCTCCGCGTACCACGGCGAAGACCGCCGCGCCCAGTCCGAGCGTCGCTGTCACCGCGCCGAGCAGATCCACCGACGCGTGCGGGGCCATCGCGCCGTCGGGCACCAGGGCAGGGGCGGCGAGCAGGGCTACCAGCGCGATCGGGATGTTGATGTAGAAAACCCAAGGCCACGAGGCATATTGGGTGATCAGACCGCCGAGGAACACGCCGGCCGTACCGCCCGCGGGCGCGGCGGCTCCGTAGACGGCGAACGCCTTGGTCAGCTCGCCCGGGTTGCCGCCGAACAACATCATCAGCAGGGTCAGGGCGGACGGTGCGATGAGGGCCGCGCCCGCGCCCTGCACGCCGCGTCCGATCAGTTCCACCGCGGCGTTTCCGGCGAGTCCGGCGACCAGCGAGCCGACCGCGAGGATGCCCCAGCCGGTCTGGAAGATCCGTCGGGCGCCGACGATGTCGGAGAGTTTTCCGCCGAGCAGCAGCAAGCCGCCGAAGACGACCACGTAGGCATTGAAGACCCAGGACAGGTTCTCCTGCGAGAACCCCAGCGCGTCCTGCATTTCCGGCAATGCGACGCCGATGATCGAGGTGTCCATGATGACGATGAACTGGGCGAGGGCGATGAGCCCCAAGGCGATCCAACGCCGCGACGGGGGCGGCGCGGTGGTGTGGGTGGACATAGGAATCACTCCCTGGCAGAGGTATCGGGCGGCCGGGTGGCCGCTGAGGTTCCAACTCGTCCATTGGTACCCCCGTGGGGTATATGAAGAACAGTCCGGAACAGTGTGACCCTTCTCATACCCATTGGGGGTATGGGTACCAATGCGGGTGCTGGTCTGCGCGAAAAGGCCATTGGCGCCGACACTTTCGCGAGATTTGGGCGGGGACACGCCCCGGCGACAGTTGACACCGACCCGGTGTCGGCTGTGAGGATTGGCCGATGATGAAACGAACGATCAATAGCTTGACCGCCGTTGCCATCCTCGGAGCCGGCGCGGCGGTCGCCGCGGCACCGGCCGGCGCCGAACCCGGCAGCCCCTGCCAGCTGGGCTGGTCGAATGTCGAACCGCGTTCCTGCGTGCAGAACAGCTTCAACACCGGCCCGGTCTTCACCGTCGGAAACGGTGTCTGCGCGGGCATGTTCTCGGTCGGCGGCACGGCTTTCGATGGCCCGCTCTACCAGTACTCCGAAGCGCCGGGCACCTCACACTCGGTGATCCTGCGCATCAGCCAGGGCTTCTCCCTGCTGGGCAATTGGGCCCCGACACTGCTGGCCTGTGACGTCAATGCCGTCATCGACTGGACCAATGCCGACACCGGCCAGCAGGGCAGCGTCACCCGCTTCATCGCCGCGGGGCAGAGCAGCACCTATCCGGCCATCTTCCCGGTCAACACCGGACCGGGCCGCGTGCACCTGACCATCCGCACGGACCGCCCGAACGTCCCGGTCAACCTCGACGTCGTCGTGCCCTAGCGTCGAATTCGGCCACGATCGGGCTCCCACTCGAATCTCGGATTCGGGTGGGAGCCTTCGTTCATCGGGCCGTCAGGAACTGGTGCAAGCCCTGGGCGACGGCAGCGTCACCCTGGACGGTCGGGTGGCCCGGCTGCCCGTACCAGTCCGGACCCGGGGT
Source organism: Nocardia sp. NPDC005825 (assembly GCF_040630175.1). Taxonomy (NCBI): domain Bacteria; kingdom Bacillati; phylum Actinomycetota; class Actinomycetes; order Mycobacteriales; family Nocardiaceae; genus Nocardia; species Nocardia sp. NPDC005825. The sequence continues at coordinate 166,238 of NZ_JBEXXC010000008.1, read as the reverse complement.
GAAGATGCCGTTCAGCCACGGGTCGGGGGAGCACAGTCCGTGGCCCGCGGTGACCGCGGCGGCATCGAAGTACTCGACCCCGAGCGCGGCGGCCCCGTCCCGCGGAGCGGTTCGGAGACTGTCGAACACGTCGGTGACCGCCCCGGCCCGGGGCAGGCCGACCGGAACACCCAGCACGCCCATGCAGATCGCCTGATCACCCGGCGTGTGCAGCTCCTGGTACCCGACCAGCACGATGCGCGCGTTCGGCGCGTAGTAGCGGATGTAGGTGACGATGTCGCGCAGGTGGTCGACGTAGTCCTGCCCGGTCAGCAGCGCGGGCGGATTGGCATTGGTGGCGGCGTCGGCCGTACTGCACCCGCGCAGCACATCGAGCAGACACGGCACCAGCTCGTTCTGTGCGGCATGGTCCGCGCCCCAGGCATCGTTCAGACCGAACTGCAACAGCACCGCTTGGGTTCGCGGCCCGAACGCCCCGTCCGCGGCCGCCTGCCGCGCCTCGGTCAGCGCCGTCCAGAACCGGTCCTCGCCGTGCCGCCACATGTACGCGCCGACGCAGGACACGTCCGCCACATCCTTGGTCGCCGACAACCCCATCCGGTCCGCCAGCTGATTCGGCCAGGAGGTCGGCAGATGCGGGCAGGCCACGCCGGTCGGCTGCGGCTGCATGGTCGACCAGGTGGCATTGGCCGTATTCGAGTCACCCATCACGACCAGCGTCTTCCCCGCATTCGAGGCGGCCGGATCGGTGTCCGCCCCGGCCACCGGTGCGGTGAGGCCGCTGATCAGCGCCGCCCCTCCGAAGACCATCGCGACGGCGGAGAGAAAACGGCTCATGGTCCTCGGCATTTCGTGCGGTAGAGATTCGGGCGCCCGTACGGGTCGCCAGATCCTAGCGCGACCCGTAGGGCGGAACCGCTTATTCGGGGGTGACGATGGCGAAATCCGGGTTGGGTTCGTCGAACAGAGCGGTCAGCTTGACGAAACTCTGGGCGTCACCGGCAATGGTGAGCGCGCCGGACTGGACCGCGGCCCCGATGTCCTGGCCGTCGAGCAGGACGCCGATCAGGGTGGCCCGGGTGAGGGTGAAGGTGACATCGGCGGGCGGGAGCTTGTCGCCGTCACGGCGGTCGAAGTGGATGAGCACGCCGTTGCGCAGCTCGAGGCGGTGGGTGCGCTTCTCATCGGTGAAAACCCAGTCGCTGACGGCCTTTTCGTGCCAGGCCTTGGGGCCGTCCAGGCGCAGCGACAGGGCGTCGAAGACCTGGTCGACGGTCAGCGCCGCCATCATGGACGGGGAGCTGGCCTTGGTGGGGGTGCCGACATTGCCGTTGCGCAGTTCGTAGGCGCCCATCAGGAAGAAGTTGCGCCAGGTGGCGTTCTCGGCGCCGAAGCCGAGCTGGTCGTAGGTGTCGGCCAGCAGCGACTTCGCGGCCGTGTTGGCGGGGTCGGCGAAGACGACGTAGTTGAGGACCTGCGCGACCCAGCGGTAATCACCCGCGTCGTAGGCCGTGCGCGCCTTGCGCAGCACCTCCTCGGCCCCGCCCATGAATTCCACGTGCCGAGTGGCGGATTCGACCGGCGGATGCTCCCACAGATGCGCGGGATTGCCGTCGAACCAGCCCATGTAGCGCTGGTAGATGGCCTTCACATTGTGGCTGACCGACCCGTAGTAGCCCCGCGCGTGCCAGGACCCGGCGACCGCCGGGGGCAGCTCGATGGTCTCGGCGATCTCGCTGCCGACATAACCCTGGTTCAGCCGCCGCAGTGTCTGGTCGTGCAGGTAGGCGTACAGGTCCCGTTGCAGCGCAAGGTATTCCACCAGCCGCTCGGTATCCCAGGTGGGCCAGTGGTGGGAGGCGAACACGACATCGGATTCGTAGCCGAACAGGTTGATCGACTCGGTCAGGTACTGCGACCAGACGTGCGGGTCGCGCACCAGCGCGCCACGCAGGGTCAGCAGGTTGTGCAGGGTGTGAGTGGCGTTCTCCGCCATGCAGAGTGCGCGGTGGCCGGGGAAGTGGAAGTTCATTTCCGAGGGCGCTTCCGTGCCCGGGGTGATCTGGAAGACGATGCGGACTCCGTCGACCGTCATCTCCTGACCGGTCTCGGTGATGTCGTGGGTCGGCGCGATCAGCGTGACCGTGCCCGTGGAGGTGGTCTGTCCGAGGCCCGCGCCCACCTGGCCCTTGGGTCCGCGGGGGAGCGCCGCGCCGTACATGTAGGCGGCGCGGCGGGCCATCGCCGTTCCGGCGTAGACGTTCTCGGCGACCGCGTGCTCGAGGAATCCGGCCGGCGCGATGACCGGGAGACGGCCCGCGTCCACGTCCGCCTGGCTGGTGACGCCATACGCGCCGCCGAAGTGGTCGACGTGCGAGTGGGTGTAGATGAGGCCGGTGACCGGCTTGTCGCCGCGGTGCGCGCGGTAGAGCTCGAGTCCGGCGCGCGCGGTCTCCTCCGAGATGAGCGGATCGATCACGATCACGCCGGTGTCGCCCTCGATCAGGGTCATGTTCGACAGGTCCAGCCCGCGGATCTGATAGATCCCCGGGGTCACCTCGTAGAGGCCCTGCCGGATGTTCAGCCCGGCCTGCCGCCACAGGCTGGGATTGACCGAGGACGGGCAGGAGTCGTGCAGGAAGCTGTAGGAGTCGTTGTCCCACACCACATTCCCGTCGGCGTCCTTGACCACGCCGGGCTCCAGGGCGGCGATGAAGCCGCGGTCGGCGTCCTGCTGGTCGGTGGTGTCCCCGAACGGCAGATCGGCGCTGACCCGCTTGTTCTGATCGATGATGAACCGGCTCGGTTCGGTCGTCGTGCTCACTGCCTGCCTCCTGTTCCGCCGGGTGGATCCGGCGAGATGGACGATTCGGATTCGTGGAGCTGGGTGTCGAGCGGTGTCAGGGCGTGACCGCGAGGGCTCCGCCGAACTGGGTGATGAGCAGGATCGGGGCCCAGATCGGCGCGGTGAGCGCGATCAGGGGTGAAGCGAGGATGCCGAGCAGGATCAGCACGGAGTCTCCTAGTGGTCGGCGTGCAGGACTTGGAGCCAGAACACCGGCAGGTACTGGCTGACACAGTCGGCCAGAACCGTTGCGCCGGGCGTGAATTGGGCGTACGCCGGGCCGGTGGTGAAGTCGGGGGCCGCGGCGGCCGGGTCGCCGCCGGGCGGCGACCATGAGCCGGGCGGGTAGTTGACCACGGGGGGCAGGCCGCGGACCGTGGGCGGGTCGATGCTGTAGAGGCCGCACTTCCACCATTCGCCGGGCGCGGACTCGACCTTGATGACGCCGCCCGGTTCGGGGGTGAACTGCGGCTGGGCCGTCGCGGTCGCGGCGGTGAGCGCGCAGGACGCGGCGCAGACGGCCAGGGTGATCGGAACGCGTAGCGGGCGCACGGGGGGCTCTCCTAGTAGCTCACGACATCGGGATGTGGCGACGATGGGCTGCCGACGGTGTTCGACGCTAGTGTGCGAGTGGTGGTAGCTGTGCGATTGCCACTCACCTTGTTTGGATGATTTCGTTGCGAAAAAATACAACCAGTCGGAACTAGTCTCTCCTAAACTTCCCACTCGGTACAGAGGAAAGTTCAGCTAGACCGAGTGTCCGCCCCGCTGTTGTCGACACCGAAGAAGGGTCGTGTGGTTGTGAACCTCGAGAAGAGTGGCGAGCACCGAGGGTTTGCGGTGATGTCGCGAAGGTCTGGGCTCGGGATCGCGGCGATCGGTTTGGCCGCGCTGACCGCTGTCACGCTGACCGCGTGTGACAGCTCCTCCGACTCGAAGAACGGTTCGACGAGCTCGACCGCCTCCAGCGCGTCGGAGACCAAGGTCGCGGAGTACCCGTTGGGTAAGCCGATCACCGTCACCTCCGACAATTTCGTGCGCGCCGAGAGCGACCGCCAGTTCGACATCGGTGTCAAGGAGGGCGCGTTCGGCAAGTGGAACCACTTCCGCGAGCTGATGCCGATCGACGCCCAGGCCGTGGTGCGCGCCAATCGGGACACCTTGTACTCCAACGCGATCGTCGACCTCGACGCCGGTCCGGTCACCGTCACCATGCCCGACGCGGGCAGCCGGTTCATGTCGCTGCAGGCGATCGACGAGGACGAATACACCCCGCAGGTCAGCTACAAGCCCGGCAAGTACACCTTCGACAAGGACAAGGTTGGTACGCGGTACCTGATGCTGGGCGTCCGGATCTTCGTCGACCCGAACAGCCCATCCGATGTCGACGCCGTGCACAAGCTGCAGGACCAGATCGGCCTCGAACAGTCCGGCGGCCCCGGCACATTCGAGATTCCGCAGTGGGACCAGGCGAGCCAGGACACGACCCGCGCCGCGCTGATCACCCTCGCAGCCGGTCTGCCCGACACCAAGAACTCCTTCGGACCCCGCGGGCAGGTGGACCAGGTGCGGCACCTGATCACCGCCGCCTCGGCCTGGGGTGGCAACCCCGAGCAGGACGCGCTCTACCTCAATGTCACCCCGCCGGAGAACAATGGCCAGGTCAACTACAAGCTGCACGTGAAAGACGTTCCCGTGGACGGCTTCTGGTCGGTCAGCCGTTACAACGCCCAGGGTTACTACGACGCCAACGCGCAGAACGCGTACACCGTCAACGGCACCACGGCCGAGAAGAACGCCGACGGCTCGGTCGACATTCAGCTCGGTGGCTGCGACGGCCAGGTCGCCAACTGCCTGCCCATCGTGCCGGGCTGGAACTACATGGTCCGCCTCTACCGCCCGCATCAGAGCATCCTCGACGGCACCTGGACCTTCCCGCAGGCCGAACCCATGCGCTGATCCGCGCCGGACGGCCGCGATCCGGCCGCCGATATGGCCCTGCACCGGGTCGTGTCGGCGGCCGTCTTGTCGGTTGGGTCACAGGAGGGTTGCCTGCCATTCTTATTGCAGTCAGACTGCAATAAGAATCCACTGCGAGCCCATCGCATCCAGGGCTCGAGCCGTAGCGACCTCGAATAGCTGGGAGGCAGCCGACATGCTGGTGACTGAGGTGACAGTGCAGAAGTCCGCTCCGCGAACCCGATCCACCGCGGCCGAGATGTGGGGCAAGTTCCGGGCGCTCGGCGGGCCGGGGCATCTGCTCGACGGCGCGGCGCCCGCCATCGGCTTCCTCCTCGGCTACGCCGCGGTGAACGCCAAGATCGGCGTGCTGGCCGCGCTCGGGGTCGCCGGTCTGATCTCCCTGTATCGCCTGGTGAAGGGAGACTCGGTCAAGGTGGTGTCCGCATCCCTGGCCCTGGTCGTGGTGTTCTCACTGTTCGTCGGCATAACCGGCGAGGGGCGCGGGTTCTATCTGCCCGACCTCATCATCTGCGCGGTGTGCACCGTCGCGTTCGGGATCAGCCTCCTCGCCGGGCGGCCGCTGAGTCACTGGGTCAGCCGCAAGCTGGGCCTCGAACGCGCCGAGGCGCGTGACCCCGACGGCCGGATCGCGCTGCACCGCAAGGTGTCTCTGGCCTGGTTCGCCTTCTGGGCGCTGCACCTGGTGATCATGGTTCCGCTGTACCTGGCGAACAAGGTGGTGGTGCTCGGCGCCGTCGCCCTGGTGCTGGGCAAGCCCGCGCTGGTCGTCATGTTGGCGGTCACCTGGCTGTGGCTGCGCCGGTCTCGCTGAACCGATCTCCGCCCGGGAGGCGGTGAAACGGACGCCGCCGCCTCTGCGCTACTCGGTATTGCCGACTACTGGTACTGTGCGCTACAGTCTAGTGGTAGTCAGTACCACTGAATAGCGTGGTCCGATGAAAGGAGGCGGCTACGGACAACTTGACCGAGATGCTCAAGGGGACGCTCGAAGGGTGCGTTCTCGAGATCATCGGAAACCAGGAGACCTACGGCTACGCGATTACCCGCCGGCTGAATGAACTGGGATTCGTGGACGTCATCGAAGGCACGGTCTACGCCATCCTGGTGCGCTTGGAGAAGAACGGTTTGGTCGATGTCTCCAAGCGACCGTCCGAGGTCGGTCCACCGCGAAAGTTCTACGCGCTCAATGACGCAGGACGTCAGGAGCTCGCGACGTTCTGGGAGAAATGGGAATACGTCTCGGCGCGTATCGATGAGCTCAAGGGGAGTGGGAAATGAAATTCTGGGAAACCGTCACGGGCGGCGACCTCACCAGGGAGTACAAGTCTTTCGACGCTCGGGCCGAGGCGCTCCCCGCCGAGTATCGAACGGCGTGGGATGCGATCAAGATCCAGCTCTCTCCGTACTCGGACTTCTCGGGCCGCAACCTGATGCCCATCCTCGACGGTGCTCTGGGGCTGCTCGAAGAGGCGGCGGAGGACGGTCAGAGTGTCCACGAGGTGGTGGGCGACGACATCAAGGGCTTCTGCGCGGCGATCGCGGGCGGAGAGGGATCCAAGGGCTATCGCGATAGATGGCGAAAGCAGTTGAACGACAACGTCGCCAAGAAGCTCGGCCGGCTAGGAGGATAACGTGGGCATCCGCGACATCATCGAAGGTAAGCGGGAGTGGCGGGCGCATGTCGCGCGGGTCAAGGCGCTCCCTGCGGACTACCAGATCGTCTACAAGGAGATTCAGAAGTACTTCTTCAAGGTCGGCCCGGTCGACCTGGTCGGCGGGAACCTGCTCCCGGGGCTTCTCGACTTCTTCGAGGAGGGCGCCGCGGCGGGCACCGGAGTCATCGACCTCATCGGCCCCGACGTCGCAGCCTTCTGCGACGACCTGATCAAGGACTCGGACACCTACGCGGACATCTATCAGGAGTCCGCCCGCAAGGATGCGGCCAACTGAATCTCTCGACGAAGCCGCCGTGGCCCTGATGGTTCACGGCGGCTTCGGCTTCGAGATCGGGGGATAACAAAACGGACAAGTCGTCAGCAAAGTGGTGGCTAATCTATGTGTTCGTGACCTAGCGTCTGACTTCGGACATTCTTCCGTGCTCGTTTTCATCGTTCTCGATTCGTAGGAGCTGATGAGATGCTTGCTGGAATCGCCCGCTCAGCGGTGGTTGCCGCGGTGGCCGCCCCGCTCCTCGCCTTCGCCGCCGCGGGCCCCGCGGCGGCGGCCGAGCCCGCCGCGGCGGCCGTGGATCGGCCCGTCGCGGTGCAGAACGTGGACGCGCCTTATATCTCGATCACCCTCTGCGTCCACATCCCGACCCCGGGATCGGCCACCCTGGACTGGTGCATCTAGCTGATCCACTGTCCTGGAACGGGTTCGGCACCGCCGCGCAATGCGGTCATCCAACGGAGAGGAACAGCTATGCAGGCCGGCGTCCGCGTCGCCACGCTCAGCGTCATCGCTGCCGCGTGGATTCTTCCCGCTACCGGTCCGCTACACGCGGATCCCGGGGCGTGCACCGTCCCCACCGACACCACGAAGCACAACCTGATCCTGTACGGCGGCACGCCCGCCGCCCCCGCCGCCCCCCGTGGCCAATCCATGACCATCGTGCGGTTCCCCAGCCAGAGCGCCCTGCAGTACATGGTCGCCGGAACCGGGGCCTGGCATGACGGCAGCTACACGTACACCTCGACCGAGCCCGGCGTCGCCGTCCTCGACGCCACCGAGACTGCCGCCGACGGTCCGGTCACCTACTCGGTCACGCTGCGCTGCCAGACCAACGAATCCGGCTCGTTCTCGTACACCGGCCCGGGTTCGAACACCGACAATGCCGCTCCGGGCAATCCGGCCACCTATCGATTCGCCCGCACCGCGATCTGATCATGGCCGAGGATTCCAAACCATCCGTGCTGTCGCGCATTTCGATGAAGCAGTGGTTCTCCATCTTCCTCGTGGTGCTGGCGGTGGTGTTCATCGTCGAGAACCGCCACCGCGTGGACATCGAGTTCCTGCTGCTCACCATCCGCTCGCCCATGTGGCTGGTGCTGCTGGTGACCTTCGTGGTCGGGTGGATCGCGGGCATCCTCATCCGACGGCGCTGACGCCTCCCGCCGATCCGCCGACGACGCTGTCGCCGACCGGATGTGGGAGGCTGGGGATATGAACCGATTGGGCAGCGCCACCTCGCCTTATCTGCGTCAGCACGCCGGGAATCCGGTGCACTGGCGGGAATGGGACGCGGCGGCGCTGGCCGAGGCGGCCGAGCGGGACGTGCCGATCCTGCTGTCCATCGGGTACGCGAGCTGCCACTGGTGCCATGTGATGGCGCACGAGTCGTTCGAGGACGAGGCGACCGCCGCGATCATGAACGAGAACTTCGTGTGCATCAAGGTGGATCGGGAGGAACGGCCCGATCTGGACGCGGTGTACATGAACGCGACCGTCGCCATGACCGGGCAGGGCGGGTGGCCGATGACCTGCTTCCTGACCCCCGACGGGGAGCCGTTCTACTGCGGGACCTACTACCCGAAGACGCCTCGGCACGGGATGCCGTCCTTCACGCAGGTGCTGACCGCGGTGGGGGAGACGTGGCGGAATCGGCGGGACGAGGTGAACACCGCGGCGGCGCAGGTCGGAGAGGCGCTGCGGCAGCAGACGGCGGGGTTGCCGGACGCCGGGGTCGGGATCAGCGCCGACCTGGTGCAGCACGCGGTCTCGGCGGTGTTGAAGGATGTGGACCCCCAGCACGGCGGGTTCGGGGGCGCGCCGAAGTTCCCGCCGTCGGCGCTGTTGGAGGGGCTGCTGCGGCATTACGAGCTGACCGGGGATCTCGGTGTGCTGCAATCGGTTTCGTTCACCTGCGCGGCCATGGCCCGGGGCGGGATCTACGACCAGCTGCGGGGCGGGTTCGCCCGGTATTCGGTGGATGCGGCCTGGGTGGTGCCGCATTTCGAGAAGATGCTGTACGACAACGCGCAGTTGATCCGGGTGTACGCGCACCTGGCCCGGCGCGGGCTCGACGTGCCCGGCGGTGAGCAGGGCGGAGAATCGCTGGCGCTGCGGGTGACTCGCGAGACCGTGCAGTTCCTCATGACCGATCTGGGGACCGAGCAGGGGGCCTTCGCGTCCGCGCTGGACGCCGACACCCACCTCGAACCGGGGCAGCCCGGGGTCGAGGGAGCCACCTACGTCTGGACGCCCGCGGAACTCAACGGGGTGCTCGGGGCGCTCGACGGGGCCTGGGCCGCAGAGATCTTCGGGGTGACCACGGCCGGGACCTTCGAGCACGGCACCTCGGTCCTGACCCGGTACACCGACCCGAAACCGGTGGACCACGAGCGATTCGAGGCCATCCGGGCCGCCATGTCGGCGGCGCGGGAACTGCGGCCGCAACCCGAACGCGACGACAAGGCGGTCACGGCCTGGAACGGCATGGCCATCGTCGCTCTCGCGGAAGCCGGTGCCGCGCACGGGCATCCGGAGTGGATCGCGGCGGCGGTCCGGTGTGCGCGGTTCCTGCTCGACACCCACGTGACCGACGGACGGGTCTGCCGCGCCTCGCTGGGCGGCGTGCCCGGTACGGCGGCGGGCGTGCTCGAGGACTATGCCTGGCTCGCGCTGGGACTGCTCGCATTGCATCAGACCGCCGACGGGGACTGGCTCGCCGAGGCGCAGCGCGTCCTCGACGCGGCCATCACGCACTTCGCCGACGCGGACACCCCGGGCAGCTGGTTCGACACCGCCGACGACGCCGAGACCCTGCTGACCCGGCCGCGTGACCCGCTGGACGGCGCAACCCCCTCGGGGACTTCGGTTCTCGCCGAGGCCCTGCTCACGGCCTCCGCGCTCACCGACCCGGATCGGGCTTCCCGCTACCGGCAGCTCGCCGACCAAACCCTCGCGCGGGGCGCGGTTCTGCTGGCTCGTGCGCCCCGCTCGGCGGGCCACTGGCTCGCGGTGGCCGAGGCCGCACTGCGCGGGCCGATCCAGGTGGCGATCTCGGCCGGCCCCGACGGCGAATCCGGCTGGGCCGCAACGCTGGTGGCGGCTGCCCGTGCCGCCGCGCCGGGCGGCTCGGTCATCGTCTCCGGCGCCGTCGACTCCCAGCCCCTGCTGGCCGACCGCCCGCCGGTGCGCGACACCTCCGCCGCCTACATCTGCCGCGGCTCGGTCTGCGACCTCCCGGTCACCACGGTCGACGACGTCCGCGCCGGACTGCTTCCGCCGGAATCGGCCTGACGGTCTGCCGGCGGTCCTCCCGTACCCGTGCCTTCCGAAGGCGCGGACACGGGTCTGGATTGTCAGGCCACGCGAGATCGCATGGCCTGGACTCGGTTTCCCGCCAGCACGGCGGCCGGAACGGCGACCAGGACCGCGAGGATATGCGCGGCGCGGAAAAGCCCGATCAGCGCGGAGGCCGGGTTCCAGCCGGTGAACAGCACACCCGTGGAATCGGCCGCGAGCAGCGCGTCGAGCGGCTCCGCCACCAGCGAAGCCAATCCGACGGTGCCCAGCCCGACCACGAGAATCCCTCGCGCCCATCGGCTTCCGAACAACATGCGTGCCGCGAGCCAGAAAACCGTCAGATAGATCGCCGCCCGAACCCCCAGCCCGGCCGCGACACCCGACAGCCCGACCCCGGGATCCTCGAGCACCCGCGCCGCCCGCACCAGCGTCTCCGCCACCCCGGCGACCAGGGCCACCACCACCGCCCGATACGCGAGCACCGCCCGCTCGGGCCGCTCCCACCCTGCCGCCGACTTCCGCTCGAACGCGCCGATCTCCTCCATGCACTCACTGTCGGGGCTTCGGCCTCGCCGGGAATCACCCTCGGGTACGAGCCTGCGTCGATCGCGTAGTACGACAGTGGGATCGAAGGGCCCGGCGGATCGACCCGGTATAGCCAACGCGCATATTCCGTTGCCCGGAGGGACTGGGCGGTCCTACAGTCCGGGGCGTGTTGAGGTTATCCGTGTATTGCCAGGTCCCGCCGAGTTCGCACCCCACGTTCGCGTGGATTGAATGATCAGCGATCGGCGGGTTCCGGGGGTTGGGGTGCGGCCGGTCGGGGGTCGTCCTGCGGGGCGGTGCCGTTGCGGTGGATCGACGCGGGGGACGCGGGCACGGCGGCCGGTACATCGGTCCAGCCCGGAGTGGGTTCCTTGCGGCCGCGGAGGTGGAGAGTGTCGTGCAGGATCCACTGTGTGCGCTCGGCGTCGGAGGCGGCTTCTATGACCGCCTGAGACGCGAGAATCCGGCGGGGAACCAGTTTCGCCTCGGTGGTCAGACGGGCGGCCTCGTTGACAGCGTCGCCGATGACCGTGAATTCCAGGCGAGTGTCGGTGCCGACGTCACCGGCGAAGACGCAGCCGCGGGCGATGCCGATGCCCACCTCGAGTTCGCCGAGCGCGGCCACCTCGTCGCGGATGCGGCGGGCCGCCTGCAGTGCGGGGGTGGCGTTGTCGTCGAGGGCGATGGGCGCGCCGAAGATGCACAGCGCCGCATCGCCTTCGAACTTGTTGACCAGACCGTGGTTGTCCTCGGTGGCCGCGACCACGATGGTCAGCAGCCGGTTGAGCTTGGCCACGAAGTCGTGCGGGGCGAGCTCGGTGGCCAGCGCCACCGAACCGGTGACGTCCACGAACAGGGCCGTCGCCTCCCGCATGTCGCCGGTGAGGCTGGGGCTGCCGGACAGCGCCCGTTCCGCCACCTCGTCACCCACGTGCCGCCCGAAGACGGTCCGCATGCGCTCGCGCTCACTGAGATTGGCGGCCAGCTCGTTCACCGAATGCTCGAGCCGGCCGATCTCGCTGGTGCTGTTGATGGTCACCCGCGCCTCGAGATCGCCGTGCGCGATCCGATCGAGCGCGTCGCGCAGGGTGTGCATGGGCGTGGCCACCGCGCGCGCCAGCGCCGCCGTCGCCACCACACCCGCGGAGAGGCCGACGATGGCCAGATAGATGCCGGTCCGGATGCGGTCGTCACTGTCGGTCGAGGGATCCGCGAGCACGGTGACCAGCATGAGCAGCGGCACCGCGCCCGCCACCGCGAAGGTGACCAGCACCCGCGCCAGCACGGTATTGCTCCAGTGCGCGGTCTCGTCGAGCACCTCGGCCACCACCGGAATGGTCGGCCGGATCAGCCGGTCCACGATCAGATAGGTGAGCGCCGCCGACTCCAGCCCGCCGAGGGTGAACATCGACAGCACCACCGGGAAACTGCGGTCCTCGGTGGCATGGGCGAAGATGGCGGCCGCGATGATCACGCCCGGCAGCCAGATGGCCAGCGCCCGGATGGTGATGGCGAGCGGCAGCCGCAGTAGTCGCCGGGCCTCGTGTTCGGTGGGCGGCCGGTGCTGATCCAGCCAGCCGAAGTAGTGCCGCCGGTCGCGCACCGCGAGCACGATGCCGGCGAGCGCGCCGATGGCCGGATAGATCGAGACCCCGATGAAGGTGGAGATCCAGTTCGAACCGAGCCGGCTCAGGAAGCCGCTCAGGAACAGTTCGGTGGTGATCACCGCCAGGCCGCCGAGGTTGCACGCCATGACGACAGCAGACAGACCCCCCGGCGCCCGCAGCGCCCACAGGATGAGTCTGCTGGTCACGCAGCAGACTTTAGGGAACTTTCGGCCGAGATTGCACCTTTGTGGGGAATTACTCGATCAGCTCAGCACGACCAGCCAGACCGCGACGTAGTGGCACAGCGCCGCGATCACCGTTGCGGCGTGGAAGAACTCGTGGTGGCCGAACACCTCCGGCCACGGATCGGGCCAGCGCGCGGCGTACAGGATCCCGCCCACGCTGTAGGCGATCCCGCCCGCGAGCAGCAGCATCACCGGCGTCCAGCCGACATTGCCGATGAGCGTCCCGGCCACCGGGACGATCGCCCAGCCGAGCAGGAGATACAGCGGCACCCCGACCCAGCGAGGGGCGGTGGGCCACAGCATCTTCAGCGCCACCCCCGCCAGCGCGCCCGCCCACACGATGGCGAGCAGCACGTTCCCGGCGGTCCCGCGCACCCCGAGCAGCGCGAACGGCGTGTAACTGCCCGCGATGAACAGGAAGATCATCGAGTGGTCCGCCCGCTTCATCCACATGCGGGCGCGCGCGGTCTTCCAGTTCACCCGGTGATAGGTCGCGCTGATCCCGAACACCCCGCACACGGTGATGCCGTAGACCAGCGTCGACCACGCGGCCTTCCCGGACACCGTGCTCGCCACCGACACCAGCACGATCACCGCGATGGCGGCGACGCCGACGGCCCAGGCATGGATCCAGCCGCGCAGGCGGGGCTTGATGGCGGCCAGTTCGTCGCGGACGGTTTCGACCAGACCCGCGGTGTGATCAACGGGCTGCACGATGTCGGCCATATGTTCCTCCTCGGTAACCTACGGTACCGTAGGTTGTCTTCGATGCACGAGGTGACCGCTGATCTCGTAACGGTCGGGGTAACTCGTCGGGTACGTCCAGAATGGGTTCGGCACCCGGCTGTTGGCCGGTGCGAAAGTTTCTACGGCTCTTTCGACCGGCAAAATACGCGGGGAGGCGGGTGAGCGTAGGGTTGCGGCCGTGAAGTTTGTGGGTCAGGTGCGTGGACTCCCATATCGCGTATACGAAGCACGGCTGGCCAGGCAGCTGGCGGGTAAGCAACATCCGCGGCACGTCGCGGTGATGTGTGACGGCAATCGCCGCTGGGCCAGGGAGAACGGGTTCAGCGACATCTCGCACGGCCATCGGGTCGGTGCGCTGAAGATCGCTGAGCTGGTCGGCTGGTGCGGTGAGGCCGGCATCGAGATGGTGACCCTCTACCTGCTCTCCACCGAGAATCTGCGCCGCGATTCCGACGAGCTCGAGACCCTCTTCGAGGTCATCACCGACGTCGTCGACGAACTGTCTGCGCCGGAACAGGATTGGAGCGTCCGCATCGTGGGCGCGCTCGATCAGCTGCCCGCCGAGTTCGCGCGCCGGCTCAGCGAGGCGGCCAAGAGCACCGAGGGCCGCACCGGGGTGCACGTCAATGTGGCCATCGGCTACGGCGGTCGCCAGGAGATCGCCGACGCCGTCCGCTCTCTGGTCCGCCAGGAGATGGACGCGGGCGAGACCGGCGAGGATCTGGTGCAGTCGATCACCGTCGACGCCATCGGCCAGCACCTCTACACCTCGGGTCAGCCCGATCCGGATCTGGTCATCCGCACGTCCGGTGAGCAGCGCTTGTCCGGATTCCTGTTGTGGCAGAGCGCCTATTCGGAGATCTGGTTCACCGAGGCGTACTGGCCGGAATTCCGGCGCGTGGATTTCCTGCGGGCCCTGCGTGATTACGCGGCCCGGCATCGCCGCTTCGGAGTTTGACCACCCCGGTCAGCGAGAATGCGGCGGGTAGTCCCGCAACAGTCGGTCAACGGTTCCGTTGCAGTGCAACGGCTTAGGCATTCGCGGGGCGGTCGCTGCCGTACCGTCTGGTGGTATGAGCGAGCTGCGTGAGGACTCGAGCGGCCTAGCGGAATCCCAGGTCGTCGCGGTGCCGTACCTGAGCTATGAGGATTTCGGGCGGAGATTCCTCGAGTACGCCGCCTCACCGGAGCGGATCGCGGGGGCGTTCGGGAAACTCACCGGGGAGGCGTTCGAATTCGGGCCGATCGGCGCGGGACCGGGAAAACTGGCCAAACTCTCGGCGACCGTGCGGCTCGGGCAGCCCCGGCTCAATCGCGAAGTGGACGACATCATCTCGTTCGACCTGGTGATCCCGCTCAAGGTCGACCTGCTCATCGACCTCGCGGTGGACCGCTACCCGTTCCGGGTGGACGGCACCATCCATCTGCATCTGACGGTCCGCACCGCCGAACCGCTGCGGGTGCTCATCGAGATCGCCGAACCGCAGCCCAGCAATGTGCGGATCAATGTGGCCAGCGCCACCCGCCGCGGCGAACTGCTGCGCATCATCGCCAGCGTGGATCACGAGATCCGGCGATTCGTGGCGCGCTACATCGCCACCGAGATCGAGAAGCCGCACATCAAGGCCGCCACCGACATCGATGTGGGCGCGCGGCTGGACGCCGCCTGGACGCTCTGACGAGTTTCAGAGCTTCCGCAGCCGCAGCCGGTTGATGGTGTGGTCGGAGTCCTTGCGCAGCACCAGGGTCGCGCGCGGCCGGGTGGGCAGGATGTTCTCCACCAGGTTCGGCCGGTTGGTGTTGTGCCAGATCTCCTTGGCCTGGTTGGTGGCTTCCTGGTCGTTGAAGTTCGCGTAGTGGTGGAAGTGCGAGTTCGGGTCCTGGAAGGCGGTCTTGCGCAGCGACAGGAAGCGCTGCACGTACCACTTCTCGATGTCCTCGATGCGGGCGTCGACGTAGACCGAGAAGTCGAACAGGTCCGACACCATCAGGCGCGGACCGGTCTGCAGCACGTTGAGGCCCTCGACGATGAGGATGTCGGGCTGGCGCACGCAGTGGTATTCGCCGGGCACGATGTCGTAGGCGATGTGCGAGTAGACGGGCGCGCACACCTCGGACGCACCGGATTTCACCTCGGTGACGAAACGCAGCAGCTTGCGCCGGTCGTAGGACTCCGGGAAGCCCTTGCGGTGCATGATGCCGCGCCGGGTGAGTTCGGCTGTCGGGTAGAGGAATCCGTCGGTGGTGACCAGATCCACCCGCGGATGGTGGTCCCAGCGCGCCAGCAGCGCCTGCAGCACACGCGCGGTGGTGGACTTGCCGACCGCGACCGAGCCCGCCACGCCGATGACGAACGGCACCTGACGGTCGGGGTGGGTCTCGCCGAGGAAGGTGGCGGTGGCGGCGAACAGGCGCTGCCGGGCCGCGACCTGCAAGTGGATGAGTCGGGCCAGTGGGAGGTAGACCTCGGCGACCTCTTCGAGGTCGATCTGCTCCCCGAGACCGCGCAGGCCGACCAGTTCCTCTTCGGTCAGCACCAGGGGAGTCGCCTTGCGCAGGGTGCGCCACTGCTTGCGGTCGAATTCCACGTAGGGGCTGGGCTCGCTCATCCGTGCCATTACTCGTGTCCTTGCATTCGACACTCGTGTCCTGGGATCTGACACTCGCTCCGCGTCGCCAACACTCCACGCATAGCCGAATTGTGCTCGGCTCCAACATCGAGGTGAACACCAGGTGTTGCTACTGGCCGGTAACCAGAGTGAGATAGGCGACATCACAGCCGCCGGGCGTGTCGGGTGAGGCTGCGCAGCACCGGGATCCGGGCCGCTCACGCGCGCGGCATCCCCTAGGGTCGAGATATGGCAGCGCATCCCTTGGTGACCGAGTATCTGCGGCTGGGACTGGCCTTCGACCGGTTGGAGGAGGGGTTCGTCGACGCCTATACCGGCGATCCCGCCCTGCGGCGCGAGGTGGAGAACGCGCCGAAGCCCGAGCCGCGCGATCTGGCGAACCGGGCCGCGGCGCTGCGCAAGGAATTGCCCGAGGCGGGCCTGTCAGCGGAGCGGGTCGAGTTCCTCGACGTCCACCTGCGCGCGCTGGAATGCTCCGGGCGCAAGTTCGCGGGGGAGGACATCTCCTTCGTCGACGAGGTGAGCGCCTACTTCGACGTGGACATCGCCCCGGGCGACACCGAGGACTACCGCGAGGCGCACCGGCAGCTCGACGAGGTGCTGCCCGGCGACGGCCCGCTGCTGGATCGCATCTCCGCGCACCGCCGCCAGGACGAGATCCCGCCCGACCGCCTGCGGGAATGCGTGGCCGCCTTCTCCGGCGCGCTGCGCGAACTGGTCCGCGACCGCTACCCGCTGCCCGACAACGAGCACGTGGAATACGAAGTGGTGGGCGACAAGCCGTGGTCGGGCTTCAACTACTACCTGGGCAACTACCAGTCCCGGGTGGCCATCAACTCCGATCTCAAGCAGCACCTGTCGCAGCTGCCCGCGCTGATCGCGCACGAGTCCTACCCGGGCCACCACACCGAGCACTGCCGCAAGGAGGCCGGACTGGTCGGCGCCGGGCAGGACGAGCAGACGCTGTTCGTGGTGAACACCCCGCAGTGCCTGATGGCGGAGGGGCTGGCCGATCTGGCCCTGAAGTCGATCGTGGGCCCGGGTTGGGGCCGCTGGGCGCAGGAGATCTACGCCGATCTGGGACTGCGTTTCGATGGTGAACGCGCCGAGCGGATTTCGACGGCGTCAGCGAACCTGTTGAGCGTGCGCCAGGATGCGGCACTGTTGCTGCACGACCGCAAGCGTGATTCGACCGAGGTCGCGGAGTATCTGCAGCGCTGGAGTCTGGTCACGCCGGAGCGGGCCACGCAGTCGCTGCGCTTCCTGTCCTCACCGCTGTGGCGGGCTTACATCTCCACCTATGTGGAGGGCTATCGACTGCTGGGCGGCTGGCTGGATCGGGCGGGCGATGCCGCCGAGCGGTCCGAGCGTTTCCGCCGTCTGTTGGACGAACCCCTCACGCCCGGCGCGATCCGCCGCATGTGAGGGGTACTCCCCGAAGAGTCCGGAAGGGTCAGGCACCCCAGGCGTTGCAGGACGCGCCGCCGCTGGAGGCGGTGCACAGGGTGCGGAGCAGGGTGAACAGGATGTCGGTCGGGCCACCGGTCGCGATGTTGAACAGCATGTGATGAATCCTCGAAATCTGGGTAGGGCCAAGGACACTGACCCATCTGGGTCAGCCGTGCGTCACCTTACCCAGATTTGTTGCTCCGCCATAGCCTGTATCTGTGATTCTGTCCACTCGAAGGACTGTTAACGCGGTTGGCTAGGATGGGAGGACCGCGACTGGCGCACTCGAGGTGGAAGTAACCACCGGGAAGCACCCCAAGTCCGGCACCGCGCGCCTGGGTGCCTGGCGATCCCCGAATCCCGATTCGGGGTACCCGGACGACGGAGGTGCGCCATGCACGATTCTCTGAACCCACTGACCGACTCCGCGGCGGCGGCCAATACACTCGGCGGCGTGACGACCCAGACGAGCGCCTCTGTGAACAGCCAGTCCCTCGCCGAACTCGACCCCGAGGTCGCGGCCGCGATGGGCGGCGAACTCGCTCGCCAGCGCGACACCCTCGAGATGATCGCCTCGGAGAACTTCGTGCCGCGCGCGGTCCTGCAGGCGCAGGGCAGCGTGCTCACCAACAAGTACGCCGAGGGCTACCCGGGCCGCCGCTACTACGGTGGCTGCGAGAACGTCGACATCGTCGAGGATCTGGCCCGCGCCCGCGTCAAGGAGCTCTTCGGCGCCGACTTCGCCAACGTCCAGCCGCACTCGGGCGCGCAGGCCAATGCCGCGGTCCTGTCCGCGCTGATGAACCCGGGCGAGAAGCTGCTCGGCCTGGACCTGGCCCACGGCGGTCACCTCACCCACGGCATGCGCCTGAACTTCTCGGGCAAGCTCTACGAGGTGCACGCCTATGGCGTGTCCAAGGAAGACCACCGCGTCGACATGGACGAGGTCCGCAAGATCGCCCGCGACACCCGCCCGAAGGTGATCGTCGCCGGCTGGTCGGCGTACCCGCGTCACCTGGACTTCGCCGCCTTCCGTGAGATCGCGGACGAGGTCGGCGCGTACCTGTGGGTCGACATGGCGCACTTCGCCGGTCTGGTCGCGGCCGGGCTGCACCCGTCGCCGGTCCCGCACGCCGACGTCGTGTCCTCCACCGTGCACAAGACCCTGGGCGGCCCCCGCTCCGGCCTGATCCTGGCCAAGCAGGAGTTCGCCAAGAAGCTGAACTCCAATGTCTTCCCGGGTCAGCAGGGCGGCCCGCTCATGCACGCCATCGCCGCCAAGGCCGTGGCCTTCAAGATCGCCGCCGGCGCGGAGTTCGCGGAGCGTCAGGCCCGCACCATCTCCGGCGCCAAGATCCTGGCCGAGCGTCTGACCCAGGCCGACGCCAAGGACAAGGGCATCACCGTCCTCACCGGCGGCACCGACGTGCACCTGGTCCTGGTCGACCTGCGCAACTCGCAGCTTGACGGCCAGCAGGGCGAGGACCTCCTGCACGAAATCGGAATCACCGTGAACCGCAACGCCGTTCCGTTCGACCCGCGCCCGCCGATGGTCACCTCCGGCCTGCGCATCGGCACCCCGGCGCTGGCCACACGCGGCTTCGGCGACGAGCAGTTCACCGAGGTCGCCGAGATCATCGCCGCGGCGCTGACCGGCTCCGCCGACCTGGACTCGCTGCGTCAGCGCGTCTCCAAGCTGGCCCAGGACTTCCCGCTGTACGACGGCCTCGAGGACTGGCGTCTGCTGGGCTGATCCCCGCCGAACGACCGAGCGCCCGCCACAATCTCACGATCGTGGCGGGCGCTCGTCGTTTCAGAAGGTCCAGAACCTGCGCGGGCCGCCGGTGAGCTGGGGAGCGTCGGCGGAGACGGTGGCGATCAACTCCTTGGGATGCGGGTTGACCCAGTGGCGTTCCGTCGAACCGTCGCGGAACACGACCGTGGGCACGGTCTCGTTGCCGTCGGCCACCGATCGGACGAACGCCGCCGCGTCGGGGTCCTGCCAGATGTCGACCTCACGGTGAACGATGCCGTGCCGGTTCAGGACCCGGCGCATGCGCGAACAATAGGGACAGCCGGGACGCCGGTAGACGATCAGCTCCGCGGTGGCATCAGCGCTCATTCCCGGAGTGTAGGACCGCGGCGACGGAACGGCCTATGCTGCAAGGGGATCGGAGGCGGGGATGACGACCACCGTTTTGCTGCTGGGATTGAAGTCGGCCGTGGTGGACGAGGTGCGCGAGCGCGTCGGCCTGCCGGAGGTCGATATCCACGCGGGCACGGGACTGGCCGATCTGCGGGACACGTTGGCGCGCACCCCGATCGACCACGTGATCATGGGTGCGGGCCTGGATCTCGAGGACCGGCTGCGCATCGTGCGCGCCGTCTTCGAATCCAGTGACCGCACCACCGTCCACATGAAGGACTTCGCCTCGGGGCCGCAGGGATTCGCGCCGTTCGTGCGTGCCGTGCTCACCGGACTGCACGGCACGCCGGCCGGCTGAATTCCGCTGTCGTCTCAGGCGTGCTTGGTGAGGTAGTCCACGTACATCGGCCGCAGCACCTCGCCCAGTTTGCCTTCCCCGGCGTGGAAGTAGTCGTCGAGCAGGGCCGCGGTATTCCAGATGTCGACCTCGCCCTCGCCCTGCTTGCCCGCCGCCACCTCGGCGCCGGGAATCGCCTTGAGCAGCTGCCACAGGAATTTGACGTCGCCGCGTCGGGCGGCCAGCTTCACGGCGCGGTCGTGCAATTCCTTGGTGGACAGCGTCGCCAGATCCGGAGTTTCGGCCATGGTCTCGACTGTAATGGAGCACATGACACAGCAACCGGGATACCGGGTCAAGCGCGTCTACGACGCCCCCGATGCCGCCGACGGCCGCCGCGTGCTGGTGGACCGGCTGTGGCCGCGCGGCATCAGCAAACAGCAAGCGGCCATTGACGAATGGGCCAAAGACGTGACCCCGTCGAACGAACTTCGCAAGTGGTATCACGCCGCGCCGGAGACACGCCGTGCCGAATTCGAGCGCAAGTATCGAATCGAGCTCGGGGCCGATGCGGCCCGCGAAGGTCTGGCGCACCTCCGGGAGGAGGCCGCCACCGGTCCGTTGACCCTGGTCACGGCTACGAAAGAGCCGGAGCACAGCCATGTCCCGGTACTTCTCGCAGAATTGGGCGAAACGCCCTAACGGGACTCCCGTTAACCCGATCTTCACGAATGCGCCCGATAGTCCGGCGGCCGGATCGCGAATTCGGCGGTAGCGTCGGGGGTGCGGGCCGCGTAGGTGTGGCTCGTACGGGAGGTCCTGATCGTGACTGAGCAACTCAGTACGAGGGGGCCGGCACCCGGCCCTCGGGTCGTACGACCCCAAGGCTGACCGGCCCAGCGAGAACGCTCGCGCGGTGTCGCGCGAGTGGCAAAGGAGCCCACCGTGACTGATGCACGCTCCGTCAACGCTCCCACCAGGGACGCCGGCTCTGACCAGAGCCCGCGGCCCACGACACGGGGAGTTCGCGCCTCGCAGTCGTCCGATTCCGGACCGAAAACCTTCGTAGTCGACACGTCGGTGTTGCTGTCCGACCCCTGGGCCCTGACCCGCTTCGGCGAGCACCACGTGGTGCTGCCGCTGGTGGTGATCAGTGAGCTCGAGGCCAAACGGCACCACCACGAACTCGGCTGGTTCGCTCGCGAGGCGCTGCGCATGCTGGACGATATGCGCTTGGCGCACGGTCGGCTCGATCAGCGGGTGCAGGTCGGCACCCAGGGCGGGACACTCCAGGTGGAGTTGAACCACACCGACCCCGCGGTACTGCCCGTCGGATTCCGCACCGACAGCAACGATTCCCGCATTCTGGCGTGCGCGCTCAACCTGGCCGCCGAGGGCCAGCGGGTCGCACTGGTATCCAAGGACATTCCGCTGCGGGTCAAGGCCGGCGCGGTCGGCCTGCAGGCCGAGGAATACCACGCCCAGGATGTCGTCATCTCCGGGTGGACCGGCATGGTGGAGCTCGAGGTGGCCACGGCCACCGTCGACAAGCTCTACGCCGATTCGGTCATCGATCTCGACGAGGCTCGGGACATGCCCTGCCACACCGGGATTCGCATGGTCAGCCCACGCGGCAGCGCCCTGGCCCGGGTCACGCCGGACAAACGGGTACAGCTGGTGCGCGGCGACCGGGAGGCGTTCGGACTGCACGGGCGCTCGGCCGAACAGCGGATCGCGCTCGATCTGCTGCTGGACGAGAGCGTCGGCATCATCTCGCTCGGCGGGCGGGCCGGTACCGGTAAATCCGCGCTGGCGCTGACAGCCGGACTGGAGGCGGTGCTGGAGCGCCGCACGCATCGGAAGGTGGTGGTGTTCCGCCCGCTCTACGCGGTGGGCGGGCAGGAGCTCGGCTATCTGCCGGGCTCGGAGAGCGACAAGATGGGGCCGTGGGCGCAGGCCGTCTTCGACACCCTGGAGGGGCTGGCCAGCCCCGAGGTGATGGAGGAGGTGCAGGCGCGCGGCATGCTGGAGGTGTTGCCGCTCACCCACATTCGAGGACGCTCGCTGCACGACTCCTTCGTGATCGTGGACGAGGCGCAGTCGCTGGAACGCAATGTGCTGCTCACCGTCCTGAGCCGGTTGGGCAGCGGATCGCGGGTGGTCCTCACCCACGATGTGGCGCAGCGCGACAACCTGCGGGTGGGCCGGCACGACGGCGTGGCCGCGGTGATCGAGAAGCTCAAGGGACACCCGCTGTTCGCGCACGTCACCCTCACCCGCAGTGAGCGGTCGCCGATCGCGGCGCTGGTCACCGAGATGCTGGAGGAGTTCGGACCGAATTCCTGACATTCGGTAGGTAGTTCACCCGCCTGGTCGGAGAGCGACGCGCTCTCCGACCAGGCGTTTTCTCGGCAAGAGGCGGTGGCGAGAGCCATCCCTGGTGTGACAACGAGACCACGGTCGCCGAGAAGTAGCGGCGATAGCTTTTTCGAATTGTTGCCGAAGGTCCCCATATTTGCCGATCTGCCGCTAGGTTGTTCGCGTGCACAACGTTTTGGCCGATCGGGACCTGCTGGATTCACTCGCGGCGGAGGTGGAGAACAACCTCACGCGGCATATCGACCTCAGCCCGGAGTGGCAGCCCCACGACTACGTGCCGTGGTCCGACGGCCGCAACTTCCAGGCCATGGGCGGAACCGATTGGGACCCGGCGCAATCCGAGCTGAGCGAGGTCGCCAAGACCGCCCTCACGGTGAGCGTCCTGATCGCCGACAACCTGCCCTCCTACCACCGTGAGCTGGGCAAGTACCTGCGCACCGGCCCCTGGTGGCGGTGGGTCGGCCGCTGGACCGCCGAGGAGAACCGGCACGAGATCCTCATCCGCAACTTCCTCATGGTCACCCGCGCCGTCGACCCGATCGCGCTGGAGCGCATGCGCATGGCGGCCATGACCGCCAGCTTCAACCGTCCCGGCATGCACCTGCTCGAGGTGCTCGCCGTGGCCGCCTTCGAAGAGGCCGCCGCCGCCGTCCGGCACCGCAATACCGCCCGCCTCGCCGACGACGTCATGGTCGCGTCCATCGCCGACCGCCTGGCCGCCGACGACGAACTGCAGGCCGTCTTCTTCGCCAACCTGATCTCCGCCGCGCTGGACCTGGCCCCCGACCAGACCCTGCGGGCGATCGCCAATCGCGTCGCCGACTTCCAGGTGCCGGTGATCGAACTGTCCGACGGCCGCTCCAGCGACGAGGTGCTGGCCGCGGCCGGGATCTACGACCGCGCCCAGGAGCCCGAGCTGGTGTTCGGACCGCTGCTCGAGCAGTGGAAGGTGTTCACCCGCACCGACCTCGGCGAGGAAGGCGAGAAGGCGCGCGCCGAACTGGCCCACCTGCGCCCCTGAACCAAGCCGACGCGGGTGGATCGGTCGACGCGCCTGAATGGGCACCGCGACCGAACCGCCCGCCGTGCCCCGGAACCGCCGGGGCCCCCAGCCTGACGCCGCGCCTCGTGCGCGGTTTCGATGCCGACGCCCGCCGCGAGAATCGTGGCGGGCGTTGTGCTTTCGCGGGGCAGCCGTTGTGCCGACGCGGCTCAGTGCGGGAGTATCGCGCGCACCACGCCGGTCGCCGTGCCGCGCAGGACGTTCTCCCACGAGAAATGGTCGTGCCACAGCGTGATGCGGCCATTGCGGAACTCGAAGGTGCCGCACACCCAGAACGCGATCTCGATCGGGCCCACCCGCAGGTAGTCGGTGCGCTCGGTGAGCACCACCCCGTCGTCGGTCGCGGCGATGTGGTGCATATCGGCCCGGAAGCCGAAGCGCGGGTTGTTGAACAGGCCCAGCACCCAGCGCACCCGGTCGATACCGCGCACGTCGGGCAGCGAGGTGTTCTTCCAGACGATGCCCGGGTCGGCCAGTTCGAGGGCCTCGGGCACGATGTTCATCTCCAGCGCGGCGAAGAATTCGCGCACGGTGGTGACCGGATCCTGCTTCAGCTCGGGTAGCTCCGCCATCTGCCGAGCGTAAGCCGAATCCGGGCCGCGGCACAGACATTCCCGGCAACTACCGCCGTGTCGCGATGAGCGACGCCACCCCGTCCAGGATGCGCTCGATGCCGTAGTCGAGGGCATTGTCGCGGCCCGCCGTGGCCGCGCTCCCGGTACCGGGGACGGCTTCGGCGAGCGCCACCGCCGCGTGCGGGAAGCGGTCGGCCTGGGTGAGGAACACCGCGGTCATCTCCCGCGCCAGCTCGCCCTCGAGGTCCACGCCGGCGGTCCCGGTCTGCAAGCCCATCCCGCGTACGTGGTTGAGCAGCAGGACGACGGTGTCGAGGCGTTCCGCGTGGGTCAGGCCGCTGCGGTCCAGCACGGCGAGAGCGGTCTCCAGCCAGGCCAATTCGTTGGGGCCCATCACCCGGACACCGGTGGCCAGTTCGTTGAGCCAGGGGTGGGCTACGGCGTTGCCGAAGAAGGTTCCGGACCACTCCCGCAGGTAGGCCCGCCACGATTCCGGATCGGCGGGGTCGGTGTGGTTCTCCGGCGGTGAGCTCAGGGCGGCGTCCAGCATGAGCGCGGTGAGCTCGGTCTTGCCGGGGACGTAGCGGTACAGGGCCATCTTGGCGCAGCCGAGCCGTTCGGCGAGCCGGGCCATGGACAGGCTGGCCAGGCCTTCGGCGTCGGCGAGGGCGACCGCCTCGGCGACGATGCGCTCGAGGGTGAGCGAGGGTTTGGGCCCGCGCCGGGGGCGGTCGGGGGTGCCCCAGAGCAGTTCGCGGGTGGTGGGTGCCGGCATGGTCGCCATCCTTCCGGATTTCTGGGTTGACACCTAACTGCGTCCACCATACTCTATTAATCATCAACAGCGTCTGCCGGACGCAGTTACTGAAGGGGTCATCATGCGCAACACCACCGTCCTCGTCTCCGGAGCCAGCGTCGCCGGTCCCGCCCTCGCCTACTGGCTGCACCGCTACGGCTTCCAGGTGACCGTGGTCGAGAAGGCGCCCGCCCTGCGCACCGGCGGACAGGCCATCGACTTCACCGGCGAGACCCACATGACCGTGCTCGAGCGGATGGGCGTGCTCGCCGACATCGAACGCCGCCAGACCGGCAAGACCGACATGGTCATGCTCGACGAGTCCGGGCAGCAGCGGGCCCTCATCTCCGGCGACTTCACCGGCGGCGACGTCGAGATCCTGCGCGGCGACCTGGCCGCGATCATGTACGAGCACACCGCCGGCACTTGCGAATACCTGTTCGGCGACACCGTCACCGCGCTCACCGAGACCGCCGACGGCGTGGACGTCGAATTCGCGCACGCCCCGGCCCGGCGCTTCGACCTGGTCGTCGGCTGCGACGGAATCCACTCGCGGGTACGGAAACTGGCCTTCGGACCCGAATCCGAATTCCTCGCCTACCGGGGTTACTACTACGCGCTCGCGGGCGCGTCGCTGTGGGAGGACGCCGACGCCCCGCGCGAGCGGGCGGTGTCCCGCGGCTGGACCGCGCCCGGGCGGCTCGCGGTCGATGGCGGGGCGAAGGCCGCGCAGATGTACATGTTCGCCTCACCCGAACTCGATTACTCGCGAGACGATTTCGACGAGCAGCGCCGGATCGTCGCCGAGAAGTTCGCCGGCATGGGCGGCGACGTGCCCGCCATGCTGGCCGACCTCCCGCACCTGGACGGGTTCTACCTGGACTCGCTGAGCAAGGTGACGATGAAGAACTTCGTGTCCGGACGCGTGGCCCTGGTCGGCGACGCCGGGTACGGCAACACCCTCGCCGGATTCGGCACCGGGCTCGCCGTCGTCGGCGCGTACGTCCTGGCCGGGGAACTGGCCGTCGCCGACGGCGACCACACCGTCGCCTTCGCTCGCTACGAGGACATCATGAAGCGCTACCTGCGCAAGGCCGACGACGCCCGCCCCGGCCCGTTCCTGGCCCCGAAAACCGCCCTGGGCCTGCGTCTCCGCAACTGGTTCCTGGGATCCTGGGCCTTCGACATGATGCTGAAGTACGCCGATTCGGCGAAGAACGACATCGAACTGCTCGACTACCCGGCGCTGGTCTCCCACTGAGCCGGTCGCCGTGGGTTCAACGCCAGGGCCCGAACAGCCCGTTCGCGTAGTCGGTCAGCGCGTTCTGCAGGAACGGCCCGAAACTCACTCGGGCCACACCCAATTCGGCGAAGTACTCCCGCCCGCCCTGGGTGGGGATGCCGATGGCATTGACCGGCAACGGCAGTTCACCGGTGAGCCGCCGCAACACCTCCGGCTCGTGCCGGCCGACCGGATAGAGCACGTCGGCCCCGGCGGCCGCGGCGAGACGCAACCGCTCGAGCGCGCTGTCCAACCGCTCCGCCGGAGTCCCGGTATCGGGACGCAGGAACACATCGGTGCGCGCGTTCAGCACGACATGCACCCCGGTCGCATCGGCGGCCTGCCGCAACTCACCGACCAGATCCGCGTGCTCCTGCGGCTCCCGAAGTCGCCCGCCCTCGCTGTGCACGGTGTCCTCGATATTGAGACCGACCGCCCCGGCCTCCAGCAGACCCTCGATCAGGGTCGCGGGCTTCTGCGCATACCCGGACTCGATGTCCACCGAGACGGGAACATCCACGGCGGCCGTGATCTCCCGAATCCGCGAGGTCACCTCGGCGAAGGTCATCCCCTCCCGATCGGCCTTCCCCAGCGAATTCGCGAGCGGATGGCTCCCGACGGTGATCGCCGAGAACCCGGCCTCCCGAACGAGAGTCGCGGACCAGGCATCCCACACGGTCGGCAGGATGACGGGATTACCGGGCTGGTGCAGAGCGAGAAAATCGGCGGCTTGCTGCTCGAGGCTCATGATTCGATCCTGCCTGACGGTGTCGGTCGGCGAAAGGTGGACTGCGCCACCGGCACCGGTCTCACGCCGGTGCCGGTGGCGCCGAGGTCAGTTGCCGTCGACCTTGGCCATCGAGAGCACGTTCAGGCGGCGGTCGAGTTCCTCGAGGGACAGGTTGTCGCCGATCAGGCCGCGGTCGATGACCGTCTGGCGGATCGTCTTGTGTTCCTTCAGGGCCTGCTTGGCCACGGCGGCGGCTTCCTCGTAGCCGATGGCCGAGTTCAGCGGGGTCACGATGGACGGGGAGGATTCCGCGAGGTGCCGCAGCCGGTCGACGTCGGCCACGAGACCGGACACGCACTTGTCGGCGAACAGGCGGGAGACGTTGGCCAGCAGGCGGATCGATTCGAGAACGTTGCGGGCCATCACGGGGATGTAGACGTTCAGTTCGAACGCGCCGTTGCCGCCGCCCCACGCGATGGCGGCGTCATTGCCGATGACCTGCGCGGCCACCTGCGTAACCGCTTCGGGCAGGACCGGATTCACCTTGCCGGGCATGATCGAGGAACCGGGCTGGAGATCCGGCAGCTGGAGTTCGGCGAGGCCGGTGAGGGGGCCCGACCCCATCCAGCGAATGTCGTTGGCGATCTTGGTGAGGCTGATCGCGACCGTACGCAGGGCGCCGGACAGCTCCACCAGCGCGTCGCGGGCGGCCTGGGCCTCGAAGTGGTCGCGGGCCTCGGACAGGTGGTCGAGGTCGGTCGCCTTCGTCAGTTCCGCAACGACTTTCGCGCCGAACCCGGCGGGAGCGTTGAGACCGGTGCCGACGGCGGTGCCGCCGATGGCCAGCTCACCGACGCGCGGCAGGGTGGCCAGCAGCCGTTCGACGCCCGCGCCCACCTGGCGGGTGTAGCCGCCGAACTCCTGGCCCAGGGTGACCGGGACCGCGTCCATCAGGTGCGTGCGGCCGGACTTGACGACCGACTTCCACTCCCGCGACTTGTCCTGCAAGGCCAGCCGCAGATGGTCCAGGGCGGGGATCAGTTCCTTGATCACGGCCTCGGTGGCCGCGAGATGCGTTGCGGTGGGGAAGGTGTCGTTGGAGGACTGCGACATGTTGACGTCGTCGTTGGGGTGCACGGTCACGCCGTCGCGGGCGGCGATGCTCGCGATCACCTCGTTGGCGTTCATGTTCGAACTGGTGCCGGACCCGGTCTGGAACACGTCGATCGGGAACTGGTCGTCGTGGCGGCCGTCGGCGATCTCGTTGGCGGCCGCGATGATGGCGTCGGCCTTGGTCTTGTCCAGCAGGCCCAGATCGCGGTTCACCGCGGCGCAGGCCGCCTTCAGCAGGCCGAGCGCGCGAATCTGCGCGCGCTCCAGGCCGCGTCCGCTGATCGGGAAGTTCTCCACCGCGCGCTGCGTCTGCGCGCGCCACAGGGCGTCGACGGGGACACGAACCTCACCCATCGTGTCGTGCTCGATCCGGTACTCGGTCATGAATTCGACCCTAGGCCCGTCCCGCGCCTCGCGGGAGTGCCACGCCTGAGGGAATCGGCACACGCGCGCCGGGAATAGGGCCGCCCGCGCACCGGACGCGAAACCGCCCCGGTGGATGTATCCACCGGGGCGGCAATCAGTTTGGCGATGCCGATCAGGGCAGCGGCGGGGTGGCGTGCTCGTCGCCCACGAAGTCCACCGACGCGTACTCGCGCAGCTTGGTCAGACGGTGGAAGCCGTCGATCATGCGGATGGTGCCGGACTTGGCGCGCATCACGATGGACTGGGTGTAGGCGCCGCCACCGTAGTAGCGCACGCCCTTGAGCAGGTCACCGTCGGTGACGCCGGTGGCGCTGAAGAACACGTCGTCGCCGGAGACCAGGTCCGTGGTGGACAGGATCCGGTCCAGGTCGTGGCCGGCGTCGATGGCCTTCTGCTTCTCGGCATCGTCCTTCGGGGCCAGCCTGGCCTGCAGCGCGCCGCCCATGCAGCGCATGGCGGCCGCGGCGATGATGCCCTCGGGGGTGCCGCCGATACCGATCAGCATGTCGACGCCGGACTCCGGGCGAGCGGTGGCGATCGCACCGGCCACGTCACCGTCGGAGATGAGGCGGATGCGGGCGCCCGCCTCGCGCACGGCCTTCATGTGCTCGGCGTGGCGGGGACGGTCCAGGATGCAGACGGTGAGGTCCGAGATCGCGGAGTTCTTGGCCTTGGCGACGCGGCGCAGGTTCTCCGAGATCGGGGCGCTCAGGTCGATGACATCGGCGGCGTCGGGGCCGACGGCGATCTTCTCCATGTAGAACACGGCCGACGGGTCGAACATGGCGCCGCGCTCGGCGACCGCCAGCACGGAGATGGCGCCGGGGGAGCCCTTCGACATCAGGGTGGTGCCGTCGATCGGGTCGACCGCGAAGTCCAGCTCGGCGCCGGTGCCGTCGCCGACCAGCTCGCCGTTGTACAGCATGGGCGCTTCGTCCTTCTCGCCCTCACCGATCACCACGATGCCGCGCATGGAGACGGTCGCGACCAGCTGACGCATGGCGTCCACGGCAGCGCCGTCGCCGCCTTCCTTGTCACCCCGGCCTACCCAGCGGCCCGCGGCCATGGCGCCGGCCTCGGTGACCCGGACCAACTCGAGTGCGAGGTTGCGGTCCGGTGCCTCGCGGCGGCTGGATGCGGTCATGAGAGGAGCCTCCTTGTTGTCAACTGCTGCGTAAATTGTCGCATTGCGGTTTTGGGCTCCACGCAAGTACTGACGTTTCACTTTCGCGCTGGTCGTGGACGTTTACGGGAAACGCCGCACACGAACGGGTTCGTAGAGGGCACTGTGAGCCGGGTCGCATCCGGGGCCCGTGGATACTGTGTGCGTGTCGTACCAAAAGCCGCGCAGCCAGAACGACTACAAGGACCTCATCTGGTCCTTGCTCCCGCTGGTGCTGATCTGCCTGGTCATCGCGGGCATCGCGAGCCAGTGCTCCTTCACCACGAAGGGGCCGACACAGGGCCAGATTCCGAACTTCGACGTGAAGACCGCCCTCGCCGACGACGCGCGGCACCTGTCGTTCCCGATCCGGCTGCCCGCCCTCCCCGACAGCGGCCCGGACAAGTGGACCCCCAACTCCGGCAGCCACGACACCATCACCGGCACCGGCGGCGGCGACCTCAGCACGGTCGGGTTCATCAGCCCCGAGGGCACCTACATGCAGCTGACGCAGACCAACGCCACTGTGGACGCGCTCGCCAAGAAGTACGCACCCGTGAAGGTCGCCACCGGCAGCGAGCAGCGCGCCGACCACAAGTGGAGCGTATTCGCCGAACCCGGCTCCGAGCCCGCCTGGATCTCCGACTTCGGCGACGTCCGGATTCTGATCAAGGGCGCGGGCAACGGAGCGGCCTTCAACACGCTGTCGACCGCCATCGGCCAGGCCCAGCCGCTGCCGCGCGGCTGATCTCGGCGACGCCGGGCCCGCTGTCCGGGCCGGGCGTCCCGCGTAGTCGCGTCTACTCCGCCGAAGTGCGGTGCGCGAGGGCGTCTTCCACGCGCTTGCGGGCACCCGCGAGATGCTGTTCGCAGCGGGTGGCCAGCGCCTCGCCGCGCTCCCACAACGCCAGCGACTCGTCCAGGTCCATGCCGCCCTGCTCCAGCATCTTGACCACGTTCACCAGTTCGTCGCGAGCGCGCTCGTAGCCGAACCCGGCGATCTCGGTGCGTTCGTCGTCGGTCATCAGGAGTCCTTCCGGGTCGGGCGGGGAGCCAGGGATTGGGAGCCGAGGGCCGCGGCGGAGATCGCGCCGTCGGCCACCCGGATACGGAGCTGGGTGCCGGGCGGCGAGTCCTCGATGGCCCGGACCACCTCGCGGTCCTTGCCGTTCACCCGCTGCACCACCGCGTATCCGCGGGCCAGCGTGGCGGCCGGGCCGACCGCCGCGAGCTTCTCGCGCAGGTGCCGGGTGGTGGTGGACTCGCCCGAGAGCCGATGATCCACCGCGCGCTGGGCGGCGGTGCGCAGACGCTCCACCTCGTCGTGCCGCTGGTCGAGCAGGCGCAGCGGGTCGGCCAGCACCGGGCGCGAACGCAATTGGGTCAGGGCGCGGGCCTCCCGGTCCACCCAGCCGCGCAGGGCCGCGTTGGCGCGCGACCGAAGCTCCTGCAGCAGCGCGGTTTCCGCGGCCGCGTCGGGGACGATCCGCTTGGCGGCGTCGGTGGGGGTGGCGGCGCGTAGATCCGCCACATAATCCGAGATCGGATTGTCCGGTTCGTGGCCGATGGCGCTGACGATCGGGGTCTTCGCGGAAACGATGGCGCGGCACAGGGTCTCGTCGGAGAACGGCAGCAGATCCTCCGTGCTGCCGCCGCCGCGCGCCAGCACGATCACATCGACCTCGGGATTCGCGTCCAGCGCCGTGATGGCCTCCAGGATCTGCGGCACCGCGGTCGGGCCCTGCACGGCGGTATTGCGGATCTCGAACCGCACCGCGGGCCAGCGCTGCGTCGCCACCGTCACCACATCGTGCTCGGCGGCGCTGGCGCGGCCGGTGATCAGGCCGATCCGATTGGGCAGGAACGGGATCGGACGCTTGAGCCGCGGATCGAACAGGCCCTCCGCCGCCAGCAGCGCCTTCAACCGCTCGATGCGGGCCAGCAGCTCGCCGATGCCCACCGGGCGAATCTCGGTGACCCGCAACGACACCGTGCCGCGGCCGGTGAAGAACGACAGCTTGCCGTACACGACGACCCGGCTGCCCTCCTGCAACGGCACCGCGGCACCGCGCAGCAGCTCCGGATCGCAGGTCACCGACAGCGACATGTCCGCGGCCGTGTCCCGCAGCACCAGAAACGCGGTGCGGGTGCCCGGGCGCAGATTCATCTGGGTGATCTGGCCCTCCACCCACACCGCGCCCAGCCGGTCGATCCACTGCGCCACCTTGACGGCGATGGTCCGCACCGGCATCGGGTTCTCGGCGGACGAGCTCGGCGGCTTCGCGGCGCCCGGCGTCGTTTCGGTGCTCACGCCGACGATTCTGTCAGTGCCCACCGACGCGACAGCGCAGCGCCCACGACGACACAGCGCCGACCGTCCGGGGCGGGTGCCCGTGCGGTCGGCGCCGATCGAGTGATTACTGGGCCGAGACCGTCGCGATGCGGTTGGTCAGCATGGTGACGAAGGGTGCGCGGTCGAGCGTCTGCTTCTCGTAGTCGAGGAGGGTTGCCAGATCGTCCACCGACAGCTGACGTAGTCGCGCGCGCAGCTGGGCGATGGTCATGTCCGCGTACGCGAAGCGGGTCGCCACTTCGGGCTCGGTGACGGTGGTCTCGGGCTCGGCGGCGACCTCGGGCTCGGCCGGGGCGGGCTCGGCGTCGGCCACGAGTTCCAGCTTGGCCGGGGCGCTGCCGTTGTGGCCGTTGGTGGCGGCCTTGGAAGCCATTGCGGGCGCGGCGGTCTCGGTGGCCTCCGGTTCGGCAGCCTCCTGCGCGGCCGATTCGGCGGGCACCGGAGCGAATTCGGGCTCGGTGAAGAGATCGAAACGGCTCCGGTACGCCGATTCGGCGCCGAAGCTGGAAGTTTGCTCGTTGTCATCGTCCTCGTCGAAGGTGGCCCACGCGGGCTGCTCCTCGGACTGGGTGAGCAAACGGTCGAAGACGGCGTCGCCCTTGAGGGCGAGGCTGGTCACGAACTGCTGGAGGTGCATGGTGGTCTGCAGCATCTGGCTGATCGCGGTGATCGGGAAGTTGATCGCGGTCGCCGGTAGCCGACGAGTTTCCTCGAGGGCGTAGACGGCGGCCCCGGCGGCGACCCGGGCCAGGAACGGAGGTCGGAACATGCCCCTAGCCTGCCCGAAACGCCGTGTGATGCAAAGGTGACAGCGCACGAAAAATGATTGTGATGCCAACCTCCGCGCGAATGCGCGCCGAGCCGCACACGTATTCTGTGGGGCATGTCCTCGGGTATCCCTTTGAACGTCGGAATCGTCCGGTCCGCGGCGGGTGATGCCGGCGCGCCGCTGAGTCCTTCGCACAAGCGCGTACTGCTCGCCGAACCCCGCGGTTATTGCGCCGGTGTGGACCGGGCGGTCGAAACCGTGGAGAAGGCGCTCGAAAAGCACGGCGCCCCCCTCTATGTCCGCAAAGAAATCGTGCACAACCGGCATGTGGTGGAAACCCTGCGGGACCGCGGTGTGATCTTCGTCGACGACACCGAGGAGGTGCCGGAGGGCGCGCTCGTGGTGTTCTCCGCGCACGGCGTCTCCCCGGCCGTGCACGAATCCGCCGCCGCCCGCAAGCTGCACACCATCGACGCCACCTGCCCGCTGGTCACCAAGGTGCACCAGGAGGCCAAGCGCTTCGCCCGCGACGACTTCGACATCCTGCTGATCGGCCACGAGGGCCACGAGGAGGTCGAGGGCACCGCCGGTGAGGCGCCCGAGCACGTGCAGCTGGTGGACGGCCCGGACGCCGTCGACGCCGTCACCGTGCGCGACGAGAACAAGGTGATCTGGCTCTCCCAGACCACGCTGTCGGTCGACGAGACCATGGAGACCGTCAACCGGCTGCGGCAGAAGTTCCCCAAGCTGCAGGATCCGCCCAGCGACGACATCTGCTACGCCACCTCCAACCGCCAGACCGCGGTGAAGGCCATGGCCCCCGAATGCGATCTGGTGATCGTGGTCGGCTCGCGCAACTCGTCCAACTCGGTGCGGCTGGTGGAGGTCGCGCTGAGCGCGGGCGCCCGCGCCGCGTACCTGGTGGACTACGCCCGCGAGGTGGATGCCGCCTGGCTGGAGGGCATCGGCACGGTCGGCGTCACCTCGGGCGCCTCGGTTCCGGAGATCCTCGTCGAGGGCGTGCTGGAACTGCTGGCCGAGCACGGTTTCGGTGAGGTGGTGCCGGTCACCACCGCCAACGAGACGCTGGTCTTCTCGCTGCCGCGCGAACTGCGCGCCGCGCGCGGGTAATCCCGCGGCCGGGTTATCCGGCTCCGAAAACACATTCGCGCCTGCCACATTCGTTGTGGCGGGCGCGAATTGCTATCCGGATGATCTTATTTCGTCCCGAATTTCGTGATTGCCGGAAATATACGGCGATCGTCGCTCGGGTGTCGCGGTCAGCGTTCGATGCGGCCGGAATCGCGTTCGCGATAGCGCACATTCGGACGCGGATGCGGGGGCACCTCGCCCGGCTGCGGACGGCGACGACGGCCGCCCTCGGCCGCGGGGGCCGGATTGGCGGCGGGCGCCGCGCCGCGTCCCGCGGCCTGCTCGGGACTCTGGGCGCGCCGGCGGCGGCCCTCGCCCGCGGCGGGCTCCGGCGCGGGCTGCGCGGGCCGGCGTTCCCCGGTGCGGGTGCGGTCGGCCGGGGTGGCGCGACGCTCGCCGCCGCGGGGCGGCTCGGCGGGGACCGCGCGGCGTTCCCCGGTGCGCGGCTGCTGCTCGCCGTACTGGCCGCGGCGGCGGCCCTCGGCGGGGGCGGCGGACTGGTCCGGGCGCGCCGGGCGGCGGCGGCCCTCGGTGGCGGGCGGGGTGCGATCGGCGGCGGCCGGATCGGCCTCGCGGGAGCGGCGGCGGGTCTCACCGGACTGCCGGTTCGCGCCCACCCGCGGCGGTCCGGCGGCGACCCGGCCGGTGGCGCGGCGGGACGAACGGGCGGACTCGGTTTCGGTGGGTTCGGTCACGCCCGCGTCCGTGGTGTCGTCGCCGGGCCGGAAGCGGCGTCTGGCTGGGTCCTTGGCGTCGGCGGGCCGGGTGCGCTGGGCGCGGGCGCCGCCGGGGCGGGTGGCGCGACCCCGGAGTGTGCGGGCCTCGCCGTCGGACCCGTCGTTGCTCTCCTTGCGGTGCATGGCGATCCGGACCGCGCCGACGATCAGCACCAGCGTGGTGGCCAGCGCCATCGTGGGGAACCGGTTCACCAGCGGGATGGCCAGATTCAGCAGGATCTCGCGCAGCTTGAAGCTGCGGGCGGAGCCCAGCAGGAGCTGATACGACACCGGCACCGCGATGAACAGCAGCAGCGGCGGCAGCACCAGCGCGGTGAACAGTCCCCGGAAACGGACCGCGAGCACGGCCAGCAGACAGCCGATCACGTACAGGCTGGCGAACGTGCCGGTGAGCTCGTCGCCGCCCATCGAATCGATCAGGAACCCGACGAACGTGCACGTCACGGCGATCAGGACCGCGATGGGGGCCGAGACGCCGGGAACCGACGGCAGGATCGAACGGTGCGACGGGGGCACCTCGGTTCGCTCGCGTTGGGTAACTGCCACGTCAAGCACACTAAGGCATGTCGGTGTTTCACGAGGCAGGCGACATCAGGCAGGTATTCCGAATCGCATGAACCAGGAGTTAGCTGTGGCGCGTGCGCCCTGGGACCGAGCGGTTGCTCAGGCCTCGTCCGCCGCGTCGCCGCGGAACCGATATTCGTCTCCGGAGAAGCCGACCGCGCGGGGCCAGCTGTCGATACTGCGGACCTCCGGCGGGGCCGCGTCCGCGACGCCGAGATCGTGCATCTTGCGGGCCGTCACCAGCACTCGCGACTCCATGGACGCGACCGTGTGGTTGTAGGCGTCGACCGCCTTGCCCAGCTGGGATCCCAGCCGGTCCAGGTGGCGGCCGGTGGTGCCGAGCCGGGTGTAGAGCTCGCGGCCCAGCTGCTGGATCAGGGCCATGTCCGCGGACATCGCCTCCTGCCGCCAGCCCAGCGCCACCGTGCGCAGCAGTGCCATGAGTGTGGTGGGCGTCGCCAGGACCACGTTGCGACCGAAGGCGTACTCGAGCAATCCGGAATCGGCGGTGAGCGCCGCGTCGAGGAATGGATCACCGGGGACGAACAGCACCACGAAATCGGGGGAGGGGTCGAAAGCCGCCCAGTACTCCTTGGCCGCCAGCTGATCCACATGATTGCGCAGGTGCCGCGCGTGCAGGGCCAGGTGATTGGCGCGTTCGCGCGGGTCCTCGGTCCCCGCGGCGTCGAGGAACGCGGTGCACGGCACCTTGGCGTCCACCACGATCTGACGGCCGCCGGACAGCCGCACCACCAGGTCCGGCCGCACCACCGTGTCGCCGCGGCGGGTGACCTGGGTGTCGAAATCGCAGTGCCGGGCCATCCCGGCCAGCTCCACCACCCGTTCCAGCTGGATCTCGCCCCAGCGGCCGCGCACCTGGGGGGCGCGCAGGGCGGCCACCAATTGACCGGTCTGCGTGGACAACTGATGCGACATCCGCTGCATGCCCGCGACCTGTTCGCGCAGGCCCGAATACGCGTTGATGCGGTTGTGCTCGACCTCCCGGATATGCCGGTCCAGACTGCCGACCGCGTCGCGCAGCGGTTCCACCAGCGCGCCGATCGCATGCGATTGCCGCCGCGCCGCGTCCTCGCTGGCCGCCCCGAGTGATTGCCGCAACAACCGCTCGTTGTCCCGCATGGCCGCCAGTCTCGCCTCGGCCATCGCACCCCGCTGCCCCGCCCTCGCGGCATGCCCGAGCCAGCCCAGGGCCAGCCCCGAAACGAACACCAACAGCAGCGCTAACAGCATCGGTGCGGTCATGGCCTGTGATAGTGCCGTACGGCACCGACAATCCGGTGAATCCGGCACCGGTGCCGTGTCTTTGGGGTGCGAAGTTGCCGGGGACGCGCCGAGGGCGGATGAATTTGTCGGAGCGATCGCCTAGCGTTCTCCGACATGCGGATCCTGCACACCTCCGACTGGCATATCGGGCGCACCTTTCACGGCGTCGATCTGCTGACGGATCAGGAGTGCTCGCTGCTGGCCATCGCGGAATTGGTGCGGGCCGAGGGGGTGGACGTGGTCGTGCTGCCGGGGGACGTGTACGACCGTTCCATTCCCAGCGCGGATGCGATCGCGGTGTGTAATCGCGGATTCGAGGCAATTCGGGCAGCGGGGGCGACGATTATCGCGACCTCCGGAAATCATGACTCGCCGACTCGGCTGGGTGCGCTCGGGAGTTTCGCGGCGGCGGGCGGATTGCATTTGCGCTGCCGGATCGCGGATGTGGCGCGACCGATCGTGCTGTCCGACGAGTTCGGTGAAATTGCCTTTTACGGCATTCCGTACTTGGAGCCGGAGATCACCCGGGTGGAATTGGGCGTACCGCAGGCGCGTTCACACGCCGAGATTCTGGACGCGGCCATGGCGCGGGTGCGCGCGGATCTGGCCGGGCGGACCGGAGCCCGTTCGGTGGTGCTGGCACACGCGTTCGTGGTGGGCGGTGAGGCGACGGGCTCGGAGCGGTCCATCTCCGTCGGCGGGGTGGAGACGGTGTCCCTGTCGGCGTTCGACGGGATCGACTACACGGCCCTGGGCCACCTGCACTCGCCGCAGACGCTGTCGGAGTCGGTCCGGTATTCGGGATCGCCGCTGCCGTACTCGTTCGGTGAGCGCTCGCACCGCAAGGCCGTGTGGATCGTGGATCTCGACGCCGCCGGGCTCGCGGAGGTGCGGCGCCACGACCTCCCGGTGGTGCGGGGGCTGTCCCAGCTCACCGGACCGCTGGAATCCCTCCTGGAATCGCCGGAGCACGCCGGAGCCGAATCCCACTATGTTTCGGCCACCCTCACCGACACCGCGCGCCCCGTGGACGCCCTGCGCCGGCTTCGCGACCGCTTCCCGCACGCGGTCCACGTGGAATGGCAACGCCCGGAAGGCAACCCGGAACTCCGCTACCGCGAACGCGTCCACGGCCGCCGCGACACCGAGATCGCCCAGAGCTTCCTCTCCGACGTCCGGGGCGTCCCGACCGCGGGAGAGATGACCTGGCTCGAACGCGCCCTCTCCGCCGCCACCCGCGAAAAGGACGGCCCCCGCCGCGTTTCCGCGCCGGATGAGCGCACGGTGGTGCCCGCCGCGGCCGAGGCGGAGCGGGTGGTCAGTGCGGCCGGGTTCGACGGGTCGGTGCGTGGGGCGGACGCGGCGGATGCGGATGCCGCGCTCGGGCTGTTCGATGTGGAGGAGTTCGGTCTCGGGACGGGTGAATCCGGCGAGACCGCGGACGGGATGACCGCGTGAGCGTTGGGGTGCGGGGCATTTCGGCGTGTCCCGCCGGTGCGGGCGCGCGATCGGTTGTCGAATGGGTCGAGGCGTTGCGGGAAGGGGTCACGGCATGCGGCTGCATCGGCTGGAGCTGACGGCGTTCGGTCCGTTCGCCGAGACGGCCGTGGTGGATTTCGACGAGCTGGGCGCGGACGGGCTGTTCCTGCTGCACGGGCAGACCGGGGCCGGGAAGACCACGGTGCTCGACGCCATCGCCTTCGCGCTGTACGGGAAGGTGCCCGGCGCGCGTGAGGAAGGCAAGCGCCTGCACTCCGATCACGCCGACGAGCAGACCCCGCCCCGGGTGCTGCTCGAAGCCACCGTCGGCGGCCGGACGCTGCGGCTGATCCGCTCCCCGGAATTCCAGCGGCCCAGCAAGCGCGCCAAATCCGGGTGGGTGAAGGAGAATTCGGTCGCCACGTTGGAGTGGCTGGACGGCCGTGGCCAGAACCTCTCGCGCATCCCCGACATCGGCGACGAGGTGCTGCGCCTGCTCGGCATGAGCGCCGACCAGTTCTTCCAGGTCGTCCTGCTGCCCCAGGGCGATTTCGCGCGCTTCCTGCGCGCCGACAACGAGGAACGCGAGAAGCTCCTCGAAAAGCTCTTCGACACCGAACGTTTCGGCACCGCCGAACAGTGGCTCATCGACAAGCGCCGTGCGAGCACCGCCGAACTCGACACCCGCAAACACGGCGTGGATGCCCTGATCGCCCGCGTCGGTACCGCCGCCGGTCTGCCCGCCACCGACTCCGCCACCATCCTCGAGTCGGTCGCCTGGTCGCAGTCCCTGCTGACCACCGCCCGCACCGCACTGACCGCCACCTCCGTGGACCTCCAACAGCGCCGGCAGGATTCGTCGAAGGTTCGCGCCGCCGCCGAGGCCGAGCGCCGCCGCCACGACCTGTTTCGTCGCCGCGCCACGGCCCAGGCGCAGCTCGCCGACTTCACGGCGACCGCCACCCACCGCACGGCCCGCCAGTCGGAACTCGACCGGGCTCGTCGCGCGGAACCGGTCGCCGCCGCTCTCGCCGAGGCCCGCACCGCCGCCGTCGCCTTGCGCCGCCGCACCGACGACGCCACCCGTGCCGCCGAACAACTCGCCGATCGCCTCCTCGACCCCGCGACCGCCGAACTCCCCGGAACCACCTGGGCCGCAGCCGACCTGGTCGCCGCCGAGCTCGCGGGCACGGACCTCGCCACCGACCTGACCGACCTCCCCGGACCTGCCCGGGTAGCAGCCGATCCGGCCGCCACGGAACGTCCGGGCAACGACCTCGCGACCGACCCGGCCGACGTCCTCGGGACCGAAGGCCGGCCGGACTCCACGGGGACCGGTCGGCTTGGCGAACGCGATGAGCCAGGTCGTGACGGTGATGTCGCCTGGGACAGCGGCAATGCCACGAATCCGACTCGGTCGTCGGTCGATACTCCGGGGCGGGTTGCCGGTGGTGGGCTCGAGGCGGCGGTGCAGCGGTGGAGCGCGCAGGTGGGGGCGCTGGACGAGGTACGGGCCGATGCGGAGTCGGCAAATCAGCTGACCCGGGAATTGTCGGGGCTGCGGACCGAGCAGAAGGATCTGACGGCTCGGGCGGCGAAGCTGATCGCGCGGTTGGGGGAACTGCCGGAAGCTGTTGCCGGGGTCGAGGTTCGGTTGCGTGGGTCCTCGGACGCGGCGGCCGCACTGGCCGGGCTGGAGGCCGAGTGCCTGCGCCTGCGGACGTCGGCGGAGGCCGCGGTCGAGCTGGAGCGGAAGCGGGGTGAGCTGGCGCGGGCGGGGACCGGGTTCGAGCGGGCGAGGACCGCGCACGCGGAGGCGTGGAAGCGGACGCAGGCGCTGCGGGAGCAGCGGATGGCGGGGATGGCCGCGGAATTGGCGGAGGCGCTGGTCGAGGGGGAGCCGTGCGCGGTGTGCGGGTCCGACGCGCACCCGAATCCGGCCCGGCCCGCCGAGCACGCGGTGTCCAAGGCGGACGAGGACGCGGCGCTGGCCGCCGAACGGGCCGCGGAGGCCGCACGGGAGCGGGCGGGTCAGCTGGTCGCGGAGCTGGAGCGGGCCGTCGAGGTGCTGGTCGAGCGGGGCGGCGACGTCGACAAGGCGGAACTGGCCGCGGCGCTGGACGATTCGACGCGGCAGTTCACCGCTGCCCAACGAGCGGCGGGGCTGGTGGACGGGCTCACCGCCGAGCTGAACACGCTGCGCGCCGATCAGACCCGGCTCCAGAACGAGGCGCGCGAGTGCGAGAGCCGCGTGAGCGTGACGACCGAGCGGATCGTGGCCACCGATCGTCGGCTGGCCGAACTCACCGAACGGCTGCGTGCCGCCGCCGGAGCCGACGGCACCGTCGAGCGGCGGCGGGCGCGGCTGGCGGCCCTGGTCGACGAGGCCGGTGTGGTCCGCGCGGCCCGCGTCGAAGCCGTCACCGCCCGCGAGCAGGTGGCCGCGGCCGCCGTACGGGTCGAAAAGCTGTCGTACGAAGCGGGTTTGGTGGAATCCGCGCCCCCGGTGATGGGGGAGTCCGGCCCGGATTACGCCGTGCTGGGCGAGTACGCCCGCGCGGTGGACGCCGCCTCGCGCACGACCGCGCAGCAGTCGGAGATCGAGGACGAACTCGTGGCCGCCGACCGCGCTCGCGCCCACGCCGAGGCCGTCCTCGCCGAACCGGAGATCCGCGCCGCCGGGGACACGGAACCGGGCGATCCGGGCGAGCTGGAAAACGCTGTGGCCCAGTCGGAATCGGAACTGAACCGGGCGGTGGCGGCGCACGCCGAAGCGGAGCGGCGGGTCGAGCAACTGACGGCCCTCTGCGCTCAATTGCAGACCGACGTAGAACACATCGCACCCCTGCAACGCGCTCATGAAGAACTGGCCCGTCTGTCCGAGGTGGTCGCGGGCCGCGGCGAGAACAACCGCCGCATGTCCCTGCGCTCCTACGTCCTGGCTGCCCGCCTGGAAGAGGTGGCCCTGGCCGGATCGGTGCGCCTGCGCCGAATGTCCGGCGGCCGCTACGAATTCGTCCACACCGACGCCGCCGGCCCCCGCGGCCGTCGAGGCGGCCTGGGCCTCGACATCCGCGACGACTACACCGGCGCGGTCCGCCCCGCCAAGACCCTCTCCGGCGGCGAGACCTTCATGGCCTCCCTGTCCCTGGCTCTGGGCCTGGCCGACGTCGTCTCCGCCGAATCGGGCGGCCTGGTCATGGACACCCTCTTCATCGACGAGGGTTTCGGCAGCCTCGACGCCGACACGCTCGACTCGGTCATGGGCGTCCTCGACGAACTCCGCTCCGGCGGCCGCGTGGTCGGCGTGGTCAGCCACGTCGACGAAATGCGCCAGCGCATCCCCAGCCGTCTCCACGTCATCCGCGGCCGCACCGGCTCCCGCCTGGAAACCTCGGTCGGCGCGTAGCCTCCACCGGACCGGGCCCGGTTGTGGCTGCCGACTTACGTCCGAGGTACCCGGTCAGGCGCGAGAGAAGCGAACTTCGGCCCGGGCGCGGGCTTTGGCGGCCTCGACCTCGCGGTCTTTCGGCGGGGCGTTGGTGGTCAGGCCCTCGAGCAGGCGGGTGGTGGCCGCGGTGATCTCCTCGACGGCGAGGTCGAAGGCGGCCTGGTTGGCCTGGGAGGGTTTGGCGGTTCCGCTGATCTTGCGGACGTATTGCAGGGCCGCCGCGTGCACCTCGTCCGGGGTGGCCGGCGGCTCGAAGTTGTGCAGGGTGTGGATGTTGCGGCACATGGTTGCGAGCGTACGCCGGGGCACCGACACCCCCGGTCAGAGCGATGTCGCTGGTCGGGAGGGTGCGGATCAGGCGGATTCGTGGTCGAGCAGCCAGCGTTTGACGGGCAGTCCGTAGCGGAAGCCGCCGAGGCTGCCGTCGGTGCGGATGACCCGGTGGCAGGGGACGAACAGGGCGGCCGCGTTGCGGGCGCAGGCGTTGGCGGCGGCGCGGGTGGCGGCGGGGCGGCCGGAGATGACCGCGAAGTCGGTGTAGGTGACCGGCTCGCCCGCGGGCACCTTGCGCAGGATCTCCCAGGCGTGGGTGAGGAACGGCCCGGAGACCTGCCGGACGGGAATGGCGTCGATGGCGGTCAGATCACCGGCGTGATAGTCGGCGATGGCCCGCGAGACCGGCCCGAGCGAATCGCGGGCCCGCAGTTCGGCGGGCCGGATGCTGGGGTGGATGAGCACGCGCAGTTCCTCCGCCGAGGCGGTCCAGCCGGAGGCCAGGACCACGCCGTCGGCGTCGACCAGGGCGGTGAACGGACCGGCCGGCGTGACCGTGGTGGCGTAATCGGCTGGTGCGCGGGTGACTTCGGGGCTCACGAGGGGGATCCTCCGGTTTCGCGTCGGCGTGATCAGGGGTGGGGCGGGGTGGCTCGGGTGCGGCCGGTCGCCTCCGGCTTCGTTGAAGCGCGTGGTTCGGGGTTGGCCAGGGCGTGCTTCCACAGGTGCATGGTCAGGTAGGAGCGCCACGGCGACCAGCGGGCCGTCGCGGTGAGATCCACGCCGAGCAGCGCGGCCCCGCGCCGCACCACCAGGTCGGACGGCAGCAGCACGTCGGGGTCGGCGAGCAGGCGCATCGTCACGTAGTCGGCCGTCCACGGCCCGACCCCGTCGAGGGCGAGCAGGTCGCGGCGGAGTTCGGCGGCGGTGCGTCCGGAGTGCAGCACGAGGTCTCCGGAAGCGAGGGCCTTGGCCGCGCCGACGATGGCCTCGATCCGGCGTCCCGGCCCGGTGAGCACCTCGGAGCCGTGTTCGGCGATGGCCTCGGCGGTGGGGAACAAGTGCGGGATGGGCCCGTCGATGGGCTCGCCGAGCTGCTGCACCAGTCGCGCGGTGTGGGTATTGGCGGCCGCCACCGAGATCTGCTGCCCGATCATGGTGCGCAGCAACAGCTCCGGACCGTCCAGGCAGCCCGGCACACGGATGCCCGCGGGCAGCACGATGTCGTTCGCCCGACCATCGCCGTTCGAACGCGGCACGAATCCGCCGACGGGCGACACGGCACCGTTCGCGCCCACGGCGCCGTTCGAGCGGTGGGCTGTCGGATCCGCCCCCGGCACCTCACCGGGTAGGCCGAAACGTAACGGCATCCCCGCCATGCCCGCCGTCAACGCCTCGTCGATACCGACCGGATCGGCGTCGAGGTCGAGGAAGTGCCGGATGCGCGCGACGGTCGGCGCGAGGTCCCGCATGTCCTGCAACGACAGCGCCGCCCGCACGTGCCCCGGCTGAATCGACAGTCGAATGGTGGTGTGACCGTGCGGCGTTCGCAGACTGCGCGTGTACACCCCGTTCTCGTACAGCTCCAGCCCGGGCACCGCGTGCGCCGCGAGGAACCACTCCAGCCACGACCGGTCCAGGGGTTCCCGGTAGGGCAGTCGCAGGGTGAGCAGTCCGTTGGTGGCGGGCAGGGTGTCGCCGTTGCGGCGTCGCGATTCCTCGCGCAGCGCGGTGGGGCTGACCGCGAAGACCTCGCGCACGGTGTCGTTGAACTGCCGGATGCTGGCGAATCCGGCCGCGAACGCGATGTCGGACATGGGCAGCCGGGTGGTCTGGATGAGCAGTCGCGCGGTGTGGGCGCGGTGGGCGCGCGCCAAAGCCAGTGGGCCCGCGCCGAGTTCGCCGGTGAGCACCCGGGTGAGCTGGCGTTGCGAGTAGCCGAGGGCGTTGGCGAGGGCGGGCACGCCGCCGCGTTCGATGACGCCGTCGCCGATCAGTCGCATGGCCCGGGAGGCCAGGTCGGCGCGGGTGTTCCACAGTGGTGACCCGGGCGCGGCGTCGGGCAGGCAGCGGCGGCAGGCCCGGAATCCGCCCTGCTGGGCGGCGGCAGCGGTCGGCAGGAAGGTGACGTTCGCCCGTTTGGGGGTGATGGCCGGACAGGAAGGGCGGCAATAGATTCCGGTGGTGCGTACCGCGGTCACGAAGTGACCGTCGAACCGGGAGTCCCGGGTGGCCACGGCGCGGTAGCAACGCTCGAAGTCCAAGTCGTTCGCACTCACGCATACCACCATGGCAGCCCGAGCGTCCCCGCGCTAGCGGGAATCAGCCATCACCGTCGGCGGAAAACCGCCACCCGGGCTCAACAGCAGCGGTTCGCCGGATTCTTGTCCGCGGCGGCGTGCCGGTCGCGCCAGTAGTCCCGTTCGCTGGGAATCGCGCAGCCGGGGTGGTGCAGGCGCTGATGCTGCACGTAGCGGGCGTAATCGTTGCCGCCGAGGATCGAGTTGAACCACCAGGCAACGGCTTTCACTGCCCGGATGAGGGCGAGCCCCGCCCGCCGCAGTGGACCTGCGGTGGACGGGGCGTCGGGGGTGGTCATCGGGGCGTCAATGCCTCGCGCCGGGTGCGACGACCTTGCCCTCGGCGATCAGGGCGTCCCATTCCTGCTGGACCTCCCGTTCCGCCTTGCCGGCGATGAACCCCTTGGGGCCGAACAGTTTCGACGGCACTTCCTCGGTCTCGGTGGTCGAGCTGCCACCCGCCCGGATGGCCTTCACGCAGACCCAGACGCCGACCAGCGCCACGATCAGCACCATCACCGCGAACACGATCGACAGCGTGCCCTGGATGAAGGTATTGCGGATGATCTTGTCCATATTGCTGATCTGCACGTTCAGCGCGTCGACATCCTTGATGCCCTTCGGCAGCTGACCGCTGTCCCGGGCCGCGATGTAGGCGTTCTGCTTGTCGATGGTGTTGTAGTGCAGCGTCCAGTAGCCGATCTTCGGATCACCGGAGAAGATCTTCTGGAACGAGGCCGTCATGGTGACGATCAGGTCCCAGACCAGCGGAACCGCCGGGATCCAGGCCCATTTCAGCAGGCCCTTCTTCACCACGATCACCAGCACCACCGTCAGCGCGATGGCCGCGAGCAGCTGGTTGGAGATGCCGAACAGCGGGTACAGCGTGTTGATGCCGCCCAGCGGGTCGGTGACGCCCATCAGCAGCACCGAACCCCACGCGGCCACCACGAGTCCGGAGCAGATGAACACGCCCGGCCACCACGACGGGTCGCGGAACTTCTTGGCGACGCCGCCCAGGTTGCCCAGCGAGTCCG
Source organism: Nocardia sp. NPDC005825 (assembly GCF_040630175.1). NCBI lineage: Bacteria > Bacillati > Actinomycetota > Actinomycetes > Mycobacteriales > Nocardiaceae > Nocardia > Nocardia sp. NPDC005825. The sequence continues at coordinate 121,531 of NZ_JBEXXC010000008.1, read as the reverse complement.
AGAGCATGAACCGCGCGACCCGGGTGCCCGCGTCGATAGTGGTGAGGATGAACAGCGCCTCGAACATGATGGCGAAGTGGTACCAGAACGCCTTGAGGCTGTTGCCGCCGATGAATTTGTGCATGATCTCGGTCATGCCGATGGCGAGGGTGGGCGCGCCGCCGGTGCGGGAGTAGACCCGGGACTCGCCCGTGCCCGCCGCCACGTCGTTCAGGTACTGCGCGTCGATCGGGTTGCCGCTGAGGCCGAGCTTGTTGACGCTGTCGGCGGCCGCCTGCGCGGAGGTCATATTGGGGGTGTTGATCGCGAAGTACAGGTGCTGGTCCAGGATCGACGCCGCGATGATGGCCATGACCGCGACGAACGACTCCATGAGCATGCCGCCGTATCCGATCATCCGCGCCTGCGACTGCTTCTCCAGCAGTTTGGGCGTGGTGCCCGAGGACACCAGCGAGTGGAAGCCCGACAGCGCGCCGCACGCGATGGTGATGAACAGGAACGGGAACAGGCTGCCCGCGAAGGACGGTCCGTTGGAGTTGCTCGCGAACTGGGAGACCGCGGGGGCCTTCAGTACCGGCATGGTGGCGAGCACGCCGAGGGCGAGCAGGCCGATGGTGCCGATCTTCATGAAGGTCGACAGGTAGTCGCGCGGGGCGAGCAGCATCCACACCGGCAGCACCGAGGCGACGAAGCCGTAGATGATCAGCATCCAGGAGATGGTGGTGCCCGACAGCGTGAACAGGTCACGGCCCCAACCGGATCCGGCGACCCAGTTGCCGGAGATGATGGCCAGCATCAGCGCCGCGAAGCCGATGATCGACACCTCGCCGACCTTGCCCGGACGCAGGTAGCGCAGGTACAAGCCCATGAACAGGGCGATCGGGATGGTCATGGCGATGGAGAACACGCCCCACGGGCTGCCGCCCTCGAGGACGTGGGTGGTCTTGTTCTCGGTCGCCGCAAGGGCATTCACGACGACGATGCCGAGCACGGCGAGCAGGATCATCATGATGACGAGCACGGCGACGATGGCCGCCACGCCGCCGACCACACCGAGTTCGTCGCGCGCCATCTGGCCCAGCGAGCGGCCGCGGCGCTTCACCGACGCCCACAGGACCAGGTAGTCCTGCACCGCACCGGCCAGCACCACGCCGACGATGATCCAGATGGTGCCGGGTAGGTAGCCCATCTGGGCGGCGAGCACCGGGCCGACCAGCGGGCCGGCACCGGCGATGGCGGCGAAGTGGTGGCCGAACAGGACCCGCCGGTCCATCGGCATGTAGTCCTTGCCGTTCTCCATCTCCTCGGCGGGAGTGGCGACGTCGTCACGCGGCTTGGTGATCTTGTATTCGATGAGCCGCGCGTAGAACTGGTAGGCGAGCACGTACGTGCACAGGGCCGCGATGACGATCCACACCGCGTTCACGTTCTCGCCGCGCATGAACGCGAGGATGGCCCAGGCGATCGCGCCGACGACGGCGATGGCGAGGAAGATGCCCTTCTTCGCCGTTGTCATGGGTGTCCGGTCCACGACGCCCACCGGTGGCAGGTCGGGATCCGTCCGGAGGTACTCGATGGTCGCCATGCGCCAACTCTCCCGTGCGGTACAACGGTCACTGATTCAAATGGTCACAACGTAGCCCAACCGACATGCCTCTGAACCGGCTTTGACCAGCCGTTCACCTGCAGGTCGGACCGCCGGGTTCGGTTGGCCCGGGGGACGCTGTACCGGGCTCGGCGGGGGTGTTGCGATCCGGTGCGATGCCCGCGAGTTCGCGTGTTTTCGACGTGTCGCGGGTAGCTCCCCGTATGCTGCCATGCTGGTTCGAGATCTACGTCACGGTGGTGGCATTAGTTCGTTTAGTTCACGGATATATCCTTCCGGCCGCCCCGTCGCCCGAGTCATGACCCGCCGTCCGCGACCGGAGGAGACGCGATGCCGCAGCACCTCGGCCCGTCCGGCGCGCGGGAGATCGGCGGCGCGCGCGGCGGTTTCGACCGGCGGACCCTGCTGCGCTCGGCCGCGGCCGGTGCACTGCTCGCCGCCGGCGGCTGCGCGGGCGGGGACGACGACGCGGTCACCTTCTTCTTCCAGGCGCGACCCGAGGAGGCGCGGACCCGGCTGCGGATCATCGACGAATTCCAGCGGCGGCGACCCGATATCCGGATCCGCACCATCATGTCCGGGCCGGATCCGTTGCAGCAGATGCTCACCTACTGCGCGGGCGGCAAATGCCCGGACGTGCTGATGGCGTGGGAACTGCTGTACGCGGGGCTCGCGGATCGCGGGGTCCTGGCCGACCTGCGTGAATTCCTGGATCGGGAACCGGATTACGCGGCGCGGCTGCGGGCCGACGGGTACGCCACGCTGTGCGACACGTTCGTCTGGGGCGGCGGGCAGTACGCGCTGCCGGAGCAATGGTCCGGGGTGTTCCTCTACTACAACCGGAAGCTGTTCGCCGAGGCCGGGATCCAGCCGCCGGTGCGCTGGTCGGAGGCGTGGAGCTTCGACGAGTTCCTCGCGGCCGCGCGGACGCTCACCCATCGGGACGCCGACGGGCGCACTCGCCAATGGGGTTTCGTGGACGCGTGGGTGCCGTACTTCTCGGCGGCCTGCTTCGGGGTGAACAACGGCACCGAATGGTTCAGCCCGCCGGTGCGGCCGGACCACACGAATCTGGGGGATCCGCGGTTCGCGGCCGGACTCCAGTTCTATGCCGATCTCGCGGTGCGGCACCGGGTCGCGCCCAGTGTCGGTGACCGGCAGTCCGTTTCGGCCCAGGACCTGTTCCGCAGCGGGAAGGCCGCCATGCTCATGGGCGGGCACTGGCTGTACTCGGAGTTCACCGACCGGGACGGGCTGGACTTCGATGTGACGGTGTTGCCGGTCGGGCCGCACGGGGGACCGGGGGCGATCACCGATATCGGCAGCACCGGGCTGGCCATCGCGGCGAGCAGTCCGCGGCGGGAACAGGCGTGGGAGTTCGTGAAATTCGCGACCGGGCCGGAAGGGCAGGCCATCATCGCCGAATCGGGTCTGTTCGTGCCGGTATTGCGGTCGGCCATGCGATCGCCGGGCTTCGCGGCGGCGCATCCGGGGGTTCGGAATCTGGAGGTCTTCACCGAGGGGCCGGAGAATTCTCGTCCGCTGGCGGTCACGCCCTTGTGGGGCAAGGTGGAAGCGCTGCTCGAGCGGGGCTGCAATCGGGTGTTGCGGGGTGCGGCGACGGCGGAATCGCTGGGCGGGCAGACGTCTTCCGATATCGACCAGTTGTTGCGGGCGGCGGTATGAGACGGGGATCGGAGCTGGATCGGCGGCGGGCGCGGGCCGGGAAGTTGTTCGTAGCGCCGAATGTGGCCGCGATCCTGGTGTTCATGCTGTTCCCGCTGGGGTTCTCGCTGTATCTGAGTTTTCACTCGTGGGATCTGTTCAGTCCGCCGCGGTTCGTGGGGGTGGCGAATTACCGGCGGTTGTTCTCCGAGGATCCGCTGTTCTATATCGCGCTGCGGAATACGGCGGTGTTCACAGTGCTGACGCTGGTGCCGACGGTGGTGATCAGCCTGGCCGTGGCCGCGCTGCTGAATCGGAAGCTGCGGGCCATCGGGGTCTTCCGCACCATCGCGTTCCTGCCGTTGGTGGCGTCGACCGTGGCGATGGCGGTGGTCTTCCGCTTCATCTTCGCCAGTGATGACGGCCTCGCCAATATCCTGCTGGGCTGGATCGGCGTTGGTCCGATCCCGTGGTTGACCGACCCGCACTGGGCCATGGTGTCGTTGAGCCTGGTCACGGTGTGGAAGTCGGTGCCCTTCGCGACGGTGATTCTGCTGGCCGCCATTCAGGGCGTCCCCGAAAACCTCTACGAGGCAGCGAAGATCGACGGCGCCGGTGGTTTCCGGCGGTTCGTCTCCATCACCATTCCGCTGATCCGAGGCGCGCTGTCGTTCGTCCTCGTCATCACGGTCATCAACTCCGTCCAGGCCTTCGACCAGGCGTACGCGCTGACCGGCAGCAACGGCGGTCCCGAAACCGGCACCTATGTTCTGGGAATCATGCTGTTCCAGAACGCCTTCCGCTTCTACGAAGTCGGCTACGCGTCGGCTCTGGCCTGGATAATCTTCGCGATCCTGCTGGCTTTCACCCTCATCCAGCAGTGGTTGTCTCGTCGCGCCGAGGTGGACCGATGAAACGCCGTCTGACCGCAGCCGTCCTCAGCTACCTGGCCTTGATCGCCGTGGCCTGGTGCGCCCTCACCCCGATCCTCTGGTCCATCTCGGCCTCCCTGAAGTCCGACGGCGAACTGACCGACGCCGCCCCGCTGCCGTCCCACCCCCAATGGTCCAACTACCGAGAGGCTTTCGCCTCCATCCCGCTCGGCCACATGCTCCTGAACACCGTCGTCTACGCGGCCTGCGTGACAGTCGGCCAAGTCTTCTTCTGCTCCCTGGCCGGTTACGCCTTCGCCCGCCTGGAGTTCCCCGGCCGCGAGGCCCTCTTCCTCGGCTACCTGGCCACCCTCATGGTCCCGCTGACCGTCACCGTCATCCCCCAATTCCTGCTGATGCGCGCCTTCGGCTGGATGGACACCCCCTGGTCCATGATCGTCCCCGGCCTCTTCGGCAGCGCTTTCGGCACCTACCTCATGCGCCAGTTCTTCCGAACCCTCCCAGTAGAACTGGAGGAAGCCGCCACCCTCGACGGCTGCACCCCCTGGCAAACCTACTGGCGAGTCCTCCTCCCACACACCAAACCCGCCGTCATGGTCCTCGCGGTCCTGACCTGGATCACGGTCTGGAACGACTTCCTCTGGCCCCTGATCATGATCCAACGCAACGACTACGCCACCGCCACCCTCGGCCTAGTCCGCCTCCAAGGCCAATACTCCACCAACTGGCCCCTCCTCATGGCCGCCGCCACCGTCATCCTCCTCCCCCTCCTCCTCATCTACGCCTTGGCCCAACGAGCCTTCGTCCGAGGCATAGCCCTCTCCGGCCTCGGCGGCCGCTGACCTCACTCGACCACGAGCGAGAATTGCGCGGCGAGCTCAGCGATGGTTCCCGACCCGCTGCCGGACTGCCGTTCCGCCGCAATCGATGTCGGCGCTTTCACGCTGTGGGGTGACATGGTGCTGAGCAACCGAGCCAGCCCCTCGTTCGAAATGTCGTGAAACTGAATCTTGAACTGCGTATCGGCAGGGTGCCGCGGTTCGTCATAGTCGACCGCCCCCACATGAACATGCACGTTGCCGCCGGGTTTGCCTACGCGCGTCAGGACACCGACCGGAAGCGCAACCCCGGCGGTCTCGACGGTCGTCGGCTCGCACCACTGGGTGCAATCCTCACAATCGCTGGTGCAGAGAACGCCGCAGCCGTCAGGGCACGTGATTTCGATTCCGCAGATTCCTGAACATGTCGCCATGAGCTCCTCCTAGACGAATTGACTGAGCACTCGACCGGGAACTTGCTTCACTGCGGGGACCATGCGCCCATTGATTCTATTCCGACCTATCGGTCTCGTATCGCCGAATCGGCCGACCGGCGCCAGACGCCGCCCCTACGGCGTCTCCATCGCGGATCCCCTGGTCAGGCCGACATTCGATCCCCGCCTCCATGCCCTCCACACGTCGGACGGTGCATCAGCCGCGGTAACCGGTGCCGGGGATGCGGACCTGGTACTGCGGGCATAGATAGGTCTCGGGCACGGCTTCGGTCGCCGGGACACTCCAGATGTCATGTTTGGTCCTGACGGCCAGATACTGGTCCTTGGCTTCGCGATAACACCGCATCCCCATGATCGGTCCGCTCACCGGGGAGTAGTCGGCATACAGGCAGGTGAAGCAGCACGCCAGCGATGTGCCCTGCGGCAACGCCGTGATCAGTTGCTGTAGTCCGGCTTCGAAAGCGTCGCAATCGGTCTCGTACTCCGCGCCATCCAGCGCCAAGCTGAGATGCAGCTTGTCGCGCTGCGGTTCCGGCATGAGATCCAACGTGAACCGGATGGCCTCCACTCTCCTGATGCCCGAAACCACGACAGTGCACGGCACCTCGCCGCTGAGCCTGCATCGTGTCAGCGCGTCGAACCGATCCTCCAACGACAGCACCTCCCGTGCCCGCGGATCCGGCGGATCCGGCTCGATACAGTCGAGGTCACCCCCACTCAGCGGTATCCCCCGAACCACCGTCGAGATCTCGTACCCTCCTGCCCACCCCGCCACCTCATACGGCTCGATCCGCCACCTGATCACCTCACGCCCGCGCGCGTCCTCATAGCTGCCGGGAAACGCCCACGGTGGCATTCGATCCTTCACGAATCCAATTGTCCTGCTGTAGGTCTGACAGCCGGTTGCTTTCGCGAAGGAATGCAGCCGCCGCAGTAGGGCAAGATCGACGGATGTTCGCCACCGCGTTCCTCCAGTACTCCGGTAAGGGACCGATGCGGCACGAGGAGATGTTGCTGGAGCTGGGGCTGAAGCGCTGCGGGATTCCAGTGCAGTACTACACGATCAAGCGGATCCACCGTCGGCAGCTGCCGTTGGGCCCGGACGTGTTCATCGCCGGCGACATGGACGCGATGCACGGAGCCATGCGCCAGCTGGCCATCCCGGTGCCCGAACCCGACGACTATCCCGCCTCCCTGACCGAGTTCCTCCGGCGAAGGGTGTGGACCGCGACCTTGGGAGAAGTCGAGCGTGCCTTCGATAGCGGCTCCCTCCCACCGACGTTCATCAAGCCCGGCGACAAGCGAAAGAGCTTCACCGGCACAGTCTGCTACTCGGAACGAGACGACCGCGCCTGGCGTGGTGCCCTATTGCGATCGAATTGGCGGTTCTCGCCGCGCGGGTCGAATCCGTGTGGGACACCTGGCAGAACAGCGGTGACAGGTACAGCGGGCCCGGAGGAAACCTATGCTCGTTTGGATCATTCCGCCCGACGCGCCTGCCGACATGGGTTCGCGGTGACGGACCTCGCGGTCGGTCCGGAACGTCGGGGTTGTCGGTCATGGCGGAGGAAATGGAGGGGTTTCTGATGAACGGGTATTCGCGATGGCGCGATATTCGCAGGGAGTTCGTCGAACGGGCAGGCGGCGACGAAGCCGTTGCCGCCGGGAAAGAAGCGCTACTGGCGGAAGTGACCAGCCATCGGCTTGCCGAGATTCGGCGTTGTCACCGTGGGTGATCCGATCGAGATCGATGCAGAGGCTCTGGCGATCGCCGCCGAGATACTGGGTACCGCCACCGTGGAGGCGACAGTCAACACGGCACTTCGCGAGGTAGGGGACCGCCTGGTTCGCATCCGTGCTCTCGCGCTGTCCGGAGACGCAGCGGCGAGTGGGGAATTCTAACTAGTCAGGATGTCATTCAACGCTTTCGTGATGGCCTGTCGTAGAGAGTCGTGCTGGGGGCCGAGGAGGTGTTCGGGGGCGTTGCGGACCGCTCCGTAGAGGTGGACGGGGCCCCTGCGGAGTTGGTCCGGTTCCCAGCGGTAGCGGGCGTGGACATGGGCGTGGAGGTGGTGCCAACTATTGCCGAGGACTTCGTAATTGATGCGCCAGAAGTCGGGGTCCGCTGCGCGACAAGCTGTTTCGACCGCTTCGCCGAGGATGATCAGGTCGTGCATGAAGGTCAGGCGGTCAGCGCGGGGGAGTTCGGTGAGTTGATCGGCCTGGCCGTCATGGATCAGGAGGCAGTAGCCGGGGAGGTGTTGGGTGGAACCGATTACCGCCCAGCCGGTTCGCATGCGTGTGAGGACTGTCGGGCTGGTGCCTTGGCGGGCGGCGCCGAGCGAATCCGTGCGGTAGTCGATAGGTGTGTCGCTGATTTCGTCGCTCATTTCCCCTCCGAGCAAGGACGAATCGTCTGTCGATCATTCCTCGAGAGCGGAATCGGCGCTCGCGGTTGAGGAAATCGATCGGTGTTATGGGAACGATCACGTTCGGGTTTAGACGCTGGTGGCGGTGGTCGGCGAAAGGGCTTTCGAGGTCGTCGCGGTTTGCGGACGGTTAGCGTGGGTATCGGTTTGTTACATGCGAGAGAAGACGGAATCGAGCAACGCCGGGCTTCCGTTGCGGAGGTCGGTTGCCGCGAGTGCCATGGGCAATGCCACCGAGTGGTTCGACTACGGGGTGTATGCGGCCACGGCCGGGTATCTCACGTCCGCTTTCTTCCCGGGATCGCTGGGGACGCTGGGGACCATGCTGGGGTTCGCGGTCTCGTTCCTGCTGCGGCCGCTGGGCGGCATGGTGTGGGGGCCGCTGGGGGATCGGATCGGGCGGAAAGCCGTGCTGGCGACCACGATTCTGATCATGTCGGCGGCTACCGGGGCCATCGGTCTGCTGCCGACTCATGCTGTGGCCGGGGTGTTCGCGCCGATTCTCCTGATTCTGCTGCGCGTCGTGCAGGGCTTCTCCACGGGCGGCGAATACGGCGGCGCCGCAACGTATCTTGCCGAATGCGCGGAGGATCGCCGCCGCGGATTCCTGGGCAGCTTCCTCGAGTTCGGCACCCTCGCCGGATTCGTCGGCGGTTCGGCGGTCGTGCTGGCCTGTCAGCTGGCCCTCGGCTCGGACGCCATGTACGCGGGCGGCTGGCGCATTCCCTTCCTGTTGGCCGTGCCGCTGGGCCTGACCGGCTGGTACCTGCGCGGCAGGCTGGACGAGTCGCCAGTGTTCACCGAGCTGTCCGAGGAGGAGACCCCGCCGGGCGGGCTGCGCGCGGTGCTCACCACCTACCGGCGTGAACTACTCACCTTGATCGGCCTGGTCGTGGCCCTCAACGTAGTGAACTACACGCTGCTCACGTACCAGCCCACCTACCTGCAGCGGACCATCGGCCTGGGTGAATCCACCACCACCGCCATGATGTTGATCGGCCAGCTGGTGATGATGGTGTCGCTGCCGTTCTTCGGCCGGCTCTCGGATCGGGTCGGCCGGCGTCCGATGTGGCTGGTCTCGCTGGTCGGGCTCGCGGTCGCCGCCATACCCATGTATTGGCTGATGGGGCGTGGAACCGTCTGGGCTGTCATCGGATTCGTGGTGCTCGGACTGTTGTATGTGCCGCAGCTGTCGACGATCAGCTCCACTTTCCCGGCGATTTTCCCGACTCACGTCCGGTACGCCGGATTCGCCTTGGGTTACAACGTGTCCACCGCGCTGTTCGGCGGTACCGCGCCGCTGGTGAACGAGGCCGTCATCGAACACACCGGTTGGTCGCTGTTCCCGGCGGGCTATATGGTCGCGGCTTCTCTCGTCGGACTGGTCGCCTGCGCGTTCCTCCGCGAAACCGCGGGAACCTCGCTGCACGGCACCGAGATTCCCGAAGCCGAGCTCGTACCCGCGATGGAAAGGTGACCGCGATCGCGCGTTTCGCGGCGCGGCGGCTACGTGTCGGCAATCGGGCCTTGAATAATCCGGTGGATGGACATGATCCGCTGGAATCGTCGATCCGTACTGGCTTCGATCGCCTTGTTCTCGCTCGGAGCCGGGGTCGGGGCGCGGCCGGCGGTAGCGCGGGCGGCGGCGGGGACCCGGTACACGATGACCGCGTTCACCAACAGCAGTGATTCCGAGCTGTATGTCTACGAATCCGAGGACGCGACCAACTTCGAGCTACTCGGAGCGAACGCCTATCGGCCGCCGGCCGGGCTGGTTCGAGACCCCAGTCTGCTGAGACATACCGATGGGTCGTACTACATCACGTACACCACCGCCGGAGACGGCCACACGATCGGATTCGCGCGCAGTACCGACCGGATCAACTGGACCCACCTGTCCGACTACCCAGTGCCGGTGCCGAAGGCCGAAGCCGCCTGGGCGCCAAAGTGGTTCACCCACATGTCCGGCTTCGTCGGTGTGCTCGTCTCCATCTCGCAGGGCCACGGATTCACCCCCTACCTGATGATCGCGTCCGACCCGGCGCGCCCGATCTGGAGCCCGCCGATTCCGCTGATCGGAATCGGACCGCAGCAGCCCGGTCACCTCGGCTTCATCGACACCACCATCGTGGCGAACAACGGGAGCTACTACGCGTTCGCCAAGAACGAGTCCACCAAGTTCATCGAGCTCGCGGTCGCCCCGCATCCGCTCGGGCCGTACCGGTTCATCGGCCTCGGCGACTGGGCCGGATGGGGCGCGCCCCGGGAAGGACAGTGCGTGGTCGCACTGCCGAGCGGCGGCCATCGGATCTACTTCGACGCGTACACCGAAGCAAAGTACTTCTACAGCGACAGTTTCGACGGATTCCGCACCTGGACGGCACCCGTCGAGCTACCGGAACTGTCGGGAACGGTCCGTCATTTCACGGTGCTGTCCGAGCGGACGATCGCGCGGTGACCCTCACTCCGTGGCGGCCGCATAGCGGCGGGCGAGAGTCCGCAGATGTGCGACGAGTTCCGGCGGCTCGGTGACGCGGAAGTCCATCATCAGCATGCTGAGGTAGATGGCGATCGTCTCCAAGCGGTCGGCCCCGGTCAGCAGCAGGCAGGAGGAGTCGTCGAGCGGCTCCACCACACCGACCGTCGGGTTGATTCGGGCGATGACCGTCTCGGCGGGTTCCAGCACCGTGACGCGAGCGTGGACCTGCCAACCGGTGGAGGCTATTTCGCGCAGCACGAAGGCGACGAGGTCGGGGTCGGGGAGCGCTCGTGCGGCGAAATGGCGTGTGCCGGGCTGGATCTCGGACATCGACGCAACGGGCAGCGCCTGCCAGGCATGGGTGGCGAGGCTGTAGGCGACCAGATACCAGCGGCGCTGCCAGCTGATCAGCCGGTAGGGCTCCAACTCCGCACCATCGGCGTGGAGGGTCGTGGCGCCGCGGATGGCGGTCGCCAGGGTGGCGAGCGTTTCGGCGGGCACGGGGGCGTCCGGCTCCCGGGAGCCGGTGACGGCCGGGCCGATATCGGTCACCGTGCGCAGGGCGGCGACCTTCCGCTGCAGCCGTTTCGGGAGGATGCGGTCCAGTTTCGATTGGGCGCGTTCGAGATTGGCCTGGATATCGGTGATCCCGGTGCTGCCGTCGGCGGCCACGTTCATGGCGACGGCCACCGCGACGGCCTCGTCGTCATCGAGCAGCAGCGGGGGCATGGTGGCTCCCTGGCCGAGCCGGTAACCGCCGACCGGCCCGCGGGCGGCGTGCACGGGGTACCCGAGATCGCGGAGTCGAGCGACGTCCTGACGCAGGGTGCGGTCGGTGACGTTCATGCGTTCGGCCAGGTCACGACCGGTATGGGCGCCTTCCTGGAGGAGCGTCAACAGGCGGAGCAACCGGGTTGTGGGGGAGGTCACACCGAATCCCTTCACTCGGCTCTGGTAATTAGGAAGAAATCTAGCCTAATCGGGTCATATCTTTATCTCAACGGATCGAAACGACCTGAGAGGCAAGAACAATGAACGCGAACCCGCAGACCGACAACTCGCCCGCCGCCACCCTCGCCCCGGTCTGGCGTGACGTGCTCGCCGCCTCCCACCAGGCGCTCGCCGACGTCGTCGCCGGAGTCGCCCCGGACCAGTGGGGCAACCCCACCCCTTGCTCCGACTGGACGGTCACCCAGGTGGTCCAGCACGCCGCGGGCGACCAACTGGCCTACGCCAAGTTCCTCGGCATCGGCGACGGCCCCGCCTACAACCCCTTCGAGCCGTCCGGCAGCATCGACGGCGCCGCCACCGAACTGGTCTCCGCCGCAATCGAACCCACCGCCACCGCCTGGGCCACCGTCACCGACGGCACCGAAACCGTCCCCACCCCCCTCCCGCACGGCGAACTCCCCACCCCGGTCGCCGCCGTCATGTGCGCCCTCGACGCCGCCGTCCACGCCTGGGACATCGCCATCGGCACCGGCCAGCCCTCGCCCCTCACCGACGAGCTGGCCGCCCACCTGCTCACCGCCTCCCGCGGCCTCATCGAGCCGCTGCGCGACTACGGCGTCTTCGCCCCCGTCGTCACCGACGCCCCCGCGACCGACAGCCCCGTCGTCGCCGAACTGCTCGCCTACCTCGGCCGCACCCCGCGCGCCTGACATCGGTAGTGGAGGCAGGCCGTCGGCGCGCCTCCACTACTCCCGTCAGTGAGGCGACAACTCGAACTCGTTCGGCTTCTCCAATGCACGCCGTGCACTCGCCCTCCGGCCTTTGACCGGGAGATACAGGGTGTTTCCGCCGCTGGTTGTCTTGTGGATCCACCCTTCCGATATCAGCTTGCTCAGAGCGTGCGGGACGAGATTGCGGCTCGCCTGGTCCAATCCCCGGGTGAGCGCGCTCTCTCGGCGGCCGGACCCGCGCTGGTTGTAGATCTTTTTCAAGATCGTCAGTGCGACTCGATCGGTAGGGTCGATGCTCAGTTGCAAGATCCCGGCGGTAGTGGACGATTGCTGAGAGAATTGCTCGATACTGCATTTGGAAAAGTAACTTTCGAGCCACTCGGGCAGTGATGAAGCTCCGTCCAGGAATCCGATGATGCATTTGCTGAAATGGGGTACATCGGCGCCTTCTTCGGTGGTCGAAATGTCCAGCACCTGAATTACGCAGTCTTGGTACGAAAGTCGTTTACTCAGCTTATCGCTGGTCATCTGAAGGTCATGAAACCAGACGCCTTCGATGATAAAGCTGTCGAGGGACTTCTCCGGAATATCGTTCGACCCCAATGTGGAAACTACTCGGAGTGTATCCGCCAATACTGCATCGAAATTGCCCTGATCCTGTCGTCTTTTGGCGGAGGCCAGCACGGATCTCGCGGATGTCTTGTTGTTGCCCTCAGTGGTCTTTTCTCTGCTTTCGATAGCGCTGGCTGCAACCTCGATACTGAGATCGCTCGCTGATGTCACCCAGGATGCGGCCATCGACAAGGGATGCTCGGCAAACGGATTAATAAGGTGTGCGGCAAGATCCTCGCCATACGCGGTGTCAGCCAGGTCGCGGTCGACGAAGACTCGAGTATCTGAGTCGTTCTCCCCTGCGATTGCAAGCCCGGGTAGACGCATCAGGAGAAGATTTCCTTCTTCGTCGGGTTGCCTGTTGTAGATCTCGATGAAGGCCTTTCGCATGACATCCATGCCCATGGGCGTCGTCTCATCGCCTTGGGATTTGGCGAGAGTCGCGACTCTGGAGATGATCGATTTGATGACGGCGGGGCGTACAGCGGTCAATCCGCCCGCTTCCCGCTGGCAGATCGCGTCGAAGAATCCCCTCCAGGCCACTGCCGCGCTGAGCTGCTCCGACGAGTCGAAATCGGCGAAATCCCGGCGTCGGACGAGGTAGCCGATGAGCAGCGGTCGCGTCGGTATCCATTCGGGCACAGCCCAGTCCTCGACCTTCGCGGCGCTCAGGTACTCGGAGAGTTGTTCGTCGGTGAAGTTGTCGATCTTGAGGATGCCCGTATCCGGGTGGAACCCCAGCGCGTCCGGCATCTCGACGTATGAGGAGAAGTATTGTGGGCGTCCGCATACCACGACCCCGGTGCCCGCTGGTGTCTCCTCGACCAGTCGGCGAATCGGAAACAGAGCCTTCCTTCGGACATCTTTGAGGTCGGACGCTCCGCCCAGCCATCGCGACGGAACCACTTCGTCGAATCCATCGAGAAGAAGGATGCAGGACCCGGCGCGCCACGCGGATATCAGATTTCGTTCGCTGCCGAAACCGACCTCCTCCGAGTGGCGTCGAAGGATCTCAGCCGGCGTCTTGAGTCCTGCGCAGTCCCGAAGGTTTATGTGAACCGGGAACGGAGTCGCTCGTTTGCTCCGGATATGTTTGTCCCGGAGGTCCATGTACAGTTCGCGGAGCGCGTGACTCTTCCCGACACCGAAGTCGCCGACTACCACCGAGCGAAATCCGTCGATCAGTTTCGTCGCCAGCTCGGGCGTTTCCATTCGATTGTTGGCGGCATCGAAGTAGCAGACCTTGACGTTGATCTCCGGTGACCCGGAGTCTGTTCGGTACGACGAAATGCTGCCGAACGGCGCATTGCTGCGGCAGCGTAGATAGTCTTCTGAATTGCACAGGCGGCTCTGTAACACCGAAATGCTTACGGCATGTATTGTTCCGCCGAACTTGCGGGATACATCCTGGACCGCTCCTCGTTGATCGGCAGTCGGTTCTTCTCGTGTGACGAACCACCCGGTGCGCGCCTTGAACTTGTTCTCCGGGATCTTTCCAAGATCTGTCAGGAGTTGCGCGATCTTTTCTGCGTCCCCCTTTGCCTTCTCCTTCTTCTTGCTGATTGTGAATTCATAGGCATGAATGGCGTCGTCGGTGATGAACACTCCATCGCGTTCGCTTCCGCGATGCATGATGGAACCCTGGAGACCAGTTGGGTTGTGAATCGCCCGAGCTATTCCGAGTGCCCTTACCTCGAATTCGCGTGGATCTTCGTCCGAGATTTGCATCGTCGCCCCCGGTGCTGAGATCAGATGGAGAAAGCCTACTCGTCTGCTTGTGTCCCGTGGCGGTATTCGTGCGTGCCAATAAATGGGCGGAACGGTCGGTTCTAAGTTGTTTGGGTCCGACGGGGTGACGGCGAAGGGAGAGCGTCCGGGTAGACTCCTGCTCTCGTGAGTCTCACCCTCGGAATCGTCGGCCTGCCCAACGTCGGAAAGTCGACGCTGTTCAACGCTCTGACGCGCAATGACGTGCTGGCCGCGAACTACCCGTTCGCCACCATCGAGCCGAACACCGGCGTGGTGCCGCTGCCCGACCCGAGGCTGGCCACGCTCGCCGAGATCTTCGGTTCCGAGCGCCAGCTCCCCGCCGTCGTGACGTTCGTCGATATCGCGGGCATCGTCAAGGGCGCGTCCGTGGGCGAGGGCCTGGGCAACAAGTTCCTGGCCAATATCCGTGAGGCCGACGCCATCTGCCAGGTCGTGCGTGTGTTCGCCGACGACGACGTGGTGCACGTCGACGGCAAGGTCGATCCCTTCGCCGATATCGAGGTCATCGAAACCGAGCTGATCCTCGCCGATATGCAGACCTTGGAGAAGGCGGTCGTGCGCCTCGACAAGGAAGCCCGCATCAAGAAGGACCGCAAGCCGGTCGCCGATGCCGCCAAGCAGGCGCAGGAAATCCTGGACGGCGGCCGCACTTTGTTCGCCGCGCAGAATGAGCTGGATGTGGAGCTCCTCAAGGAACTCTCCCTGCTCACCATCAAGCCGTTCCTCTACGTCTTCAACGCCGACGAATCGGTCCTGACCGACGAGGCGAAGAAGGCCGAACTCAAGGCCGCCGTCGCCCCCGCCGACGCCGTCTTCCTCGACGCCAAGATCGAGTCCGAACTCATCGAACTCGACGACGAGTCCGCCCTCGAACTCCTCGAGTCCATCGGCCAGTCCGAGCCCGGCCTGCACGCCCTGGCCCGCGCCGGCTTCCACACCCTCGGCCTCCAGACCTACCTGACCGCAGGCCCCAAGGAATCCCGGGCCTGGACCATCCACCAGGGCGACACCGCACCCAAGGCGGCAGGCGTCATCCACACCGACTTCGAACGCGGCTTCATCAAGGCCGAAATCGTCGCCTTCAACGACCTCGTCGACGCGGGTTCCATGGCGGCGGCCAAGGCCGCGGGCAAGGTCCGCATCGAAGGCAAGGACTATGTCATGGCCGACGGCGACGTGGTGGAATTCCGCTTCAACGTTTAGTCCCCCCTCGGACGCGTGGTCCGCAGGCAAACCGCCACGCGCACAGACTCATTGAGCCCCGCCCGGTGTTCCGGGCGGGACTCAGCTGTGTCGATGGCTGTCCGCGGTGGCCGGTTCGGTCAGCGCGGTATGCGGCAATAGAGTGCGTCGCGAGAGCCGGCGAGGACGAGGTGAACGTTCAGGGCGGGCCAGCCATGCACCGGCATCAGCCGGGGCAATAGGCAGTCTCGGCGGCGTTCACGAAGGCCATCGCCGAGCCGAACTCGCCTGGCTCTTCGCTCAAGAACTCGGCCAGACTGTGCTTCGATAGGCCGCCCGCGAGCAGATCGCAGACGGCACGGCCACCCTCGGAGATGCCCGGGAAATCCGAGATGATGTCGGGAAGTACCTGAATGCCATCCCGCTGGATGAGCAGGAACCCGAAATGCGCGTCCTGTAACGGGCCGTAGTTGTGGGGGCCCGCGACCGGCCGAAGCTCTGCCGACGGCAATGCCGAGGCGGGGGCGGCGAACAGAACAGCGGCGGCCGCGGCGGCGAGCCCCGTAGCGATCTTCGCGAAGAGCAAGACGATTCCAATCGTGGAACAACTGCGCGACCCGGTGATCGCCACGACGATCGTAATTGAGGTCGCCGAACTTGCCGCGATGAAATGGGATGGTGGGGCGTCAGCGCACGACCGAGTAACGTACGCAGGCGAATTCGCCGTTATGGGCGACTTCCGTGGTCTTCAGTTCGAGACGGCGGGGGAGCAGGGGTGCGCCCGCGCCCAGCGTGACGGGGGCGATGGAGACGATGATTTCGTCCAGCAATCCCTGATCGGCGAATTGGCCGACCAGCTCGCCGCCGCCCATCAGCCAGAGGTCTTTGCCGTCGGCGGCCGCGGCCATCTCCTTGTGTACGACCTCCACCAGCTCCGAGGTCAATCGGACGTCGCGGCCGTCGTCGAAGGCCGGGAACTCGCGATGGGTGAACACCCAGGTCGGCATGTTGTAAGGCCAGGGCTCGGTGGAATTCTCATTGATCCATTGATAGGTGCTGGCGCCCATGGCGATCGCGCCCGCACCAGCCGCGAACCGGTTCAGTCCCAGCGGGCCGTCCCAGTCGACCTGTCGAGACAGCAGCCAATCCAGGTTGTGGTCGGGGGTCGCCAGGAAGCCGTCCAGGCTTGTAGCGGTGTGGTAGACGGTCTTGAAGGTCACGTCATCCTCTCTGGTGTAGCCATTCGATGGGATCGCCGTCGACGATTTCGGTTCCGGCGACGGACAACTCGGTTCGCAGCCAATGCCGTACGAGATACCGGCGGTGGATGGAGTAGCTGAGGACGTGGGCGATTACGCTGCCGACGACGAAGCTCTGCGGCGGCTCGCACAGCGCATCGATCAGAGTGTCGTCCCACCCGCCACGCCGGGTGAGATCGCGGATGGTATCCAGCCACCGAACCGCAACGCGCTCATGGCGTTTCACCAATTCCGGGAGAGCGTCGTCGGCGGCCGTCGGGATGTCCTCGCCGTCGATCGCGGCCAGCCACACCTCCTTCGACTCGATGAGATGGGCGAGCACGGTGGCAATGGATTCCTCGGGCCCCCGGAACGACTCCACCAGCAGGCCCGGAAATCGCACCCGCTGGTACTGCGATTCGTCGAGTTGCCCTGCCACACTGAGGAGTTCGCGGGTGTCGTCGATATCGTGATGGATCAGCACGGTCGTGGGATCCAGCCCGGCCTGTTCTTTCGGCGCACTCGTCACCCACAGCGACATGGGCGGGTGAAAGTGGATGCCATTGCTCGTCGGCAACCACCGTCGGCGCTCGTCCGCGGGAGTCAGGCTCGGCGGATGCCCGAAGGCGGCGCTGAACGCGCGGCTGAAGCCCTCCACCGAGTCGTACCCGGCCGCGTACGCGACGTCGGTCACCGACTTACCCGTCGACAGCTCCCACGCCGCCCGCTCCAGCAGCACCCGCCGCTTCAGCGCCACCGGCGGCTCGCCGGTACCGCGCGAGAACTGCCGGGTGAAATGGAACGGCGTAACGAAGGCATCAGCCGCCATCGCACCGAGCGTGGTGTTGTTCTCGTCCAGCACCGCGTCGAGCAGTTCGCGTAGTCGATCTCGTCCGGTCTTGGCCACACGACGAGTCTGCCAACGCGGCCCCGAAACCCGCTTGACCGATCTTGCTCAGCCTCCGACTCCACCTCGGCCACGGGTTCAGGCCGTACTCACACTGCAAAATGACGCGTTCCGGCAGCGACGGATCAGCGGTCAGCGGCATTACTCCCTGCCTGGTCGGCTACACAGCGTGTCGTTCTTGTCGGGTTACCAGGCGGGTTGGTAGTGCTGGCACTACCTCCCACCGGGCGGTGGCCGTAGTGGCGATTCGGATGCTGGCGGGATGGAGCGCGGCGGTGCGGATTTCTACCGTGGTGGTGCTGTAACCGCCCGATTGTCCGAAGGGAATCCGTTGAAAACGAAGATGTTTGGTGCCGCCGGGCCGATACTCGTCGCGGCTCTCGTCACGACCGCCTGCCAACCCGACCGGCCCGCCATCTCAGCACCGAGCGCGACGACGACATCGGCCACCGCTGTCGATAGAACCACGCTCCAGCGCGATGCCGACGCGATTCGTGACATCGGGATTACGGGTGTGCAGGCAAGGCTGGTCGCCGCCGACGGCGGTAACACGGTGGTGACCAGTGGTGTCGCCGATACCGCGAGTCGGAGTCCGGTCTCGGGCGATGGGTATTTCCGGACCGCCAGCGCTACCAAGACATTCACCGCTACCGTGCTGCTGCAGCTGGTCGGTGAGGGCAAACTCAGCCTTGATGACACGGTCGAGAAGTGGTTGCCGGGCGTGGTGCGCGGTAACGGCAACGACGGCACGAGGATCACGGTGCGCCAACTACTCAACCACACCAGCGGACTGGAGTACCCGAATCCGTACCAGCTGGCCTCCCCGGAGGACTACCACCGCTATGCCCTCGATGTCCCGACCCCGCCCGAACAGGTGGTGGCCACCGCTGTCCAGAGTCCGCCGACCTTCGCCCCCGGAACCGGCTGGCGCTACAGCAACACCGGCTACCTGCTGGCGGGCATGATCATCGACAAAGTCACCGGCACACCGTGGTACGAGGAAGTCCGCAACAGGATCATCACCCCTCTCGGCCTCGAACACACCAGCTACCCCGGCAACACGGTCACGATCCCCGCCCCGCACGCCATCGGATACACGCAATGGCCCACAGGCGGATTGGTCGACACCACCGAAAACCGGATCGGCCTGTTCGCCGCCTCCGCGGGCGCGCTGATCACCACCACAGCCGACCTCAACACCTTCTTCCGGGCATTGCTCGGCGGCAAACTCTTGAAGCCCGAACAACTCGCTGAAATGAAGAAGACCGTCGACACCGACTCCGAGGTCAAATCGATCTTCCCCGGTGCCCGCTACGGCCTGGGCCTGTTCTCGATCGAATTGTCCTGCGGTGGACGGTATTGGATGCACGGCGGCGACATCCCCGGCTACAAAACCAGAGACGGCGTCACCGACGACGGCACTCGCAGCGTCGTGGTGTCCATGTCCACCCTCCTGCAAGACACCGAAGCCCACCAGATCGCCCAGGAAAACACCGCCATGGCCCTCGTCGACCACGCGTTGTGCCGTACGGGAAACAACTAGGTGCGGCCGCGGCTGGACCGGTGGAGCGGATACCGAGGTTGTTTGGTTCCGGAACGTGAGTCGAGGGGGTATCAGGGTGTTTGACGTGCGGATACTGGACGGCATGGTGGTCGAATTCCGAAGCGGAGTAGCGTCACCGTCGAAGACCAAGTAGCTCGAGTGCGGAACTTCCGGACGAAGGGGCGACTCATGGCAGCCGATGTCGATTTTTGTGTTGTGGGTGCGGGTTTTGCGGGATTGACCGCCGCGCTGCGGCTGAAGCAGGCCGGCCGCTCGGTCGCTCTGCTGGAGGCGCGTGACCGGGTCGGAGGTCGCACCTTCACCGAGTTCCTGCCCGACGGGACCTGGATCGATCGCGGCGGCGCGTGGGTCGGCCCCGGGCAGGACCGTATCAAGGCCCTGATGGCTGAATTCGGCGTGACCGAATACAAGGAGTATGTCGATGGCGACGCGATGATGATCGTCGACGGCAAGAAGCACCGTTACTCCGGCACCATTCCCTGGGCGATGAGCCCGTGGGCGATCGCCAACCTCGGAGCCGGCCTGTTCGAGGTCGGGCAGATGTGCAAGTCGATCCCGTTCGAGGCTCCGTGGGAGGCCGAGAAGGCCGGCGAGTGGGATCGAATCTCCTTGGGGGAGTGGCTGAGTCGAAATATTCACTCCCATCAGGCGCGCGAGATGCTCGACATGGCGTTCGCCGGCATTTACACCTCGGCCGCCTCGGAGGTGTCGTTGTTGTGGGCGCTGCACCAGATGGGCTCGGGCGGCGGGCCGGTGTTCGTCATCTCCAACAAGGACGGCGCCCAGGACGCCAGGGTGCACGGCGGTATGGGTGCGATCTATGGGCCGATGGCCGCCGAACTCGGTGACGCGCTGCATCTTTCGAGTCCGGTGGATCTCATAGCGCAGGACGAGGACGGCGTCGGTGTCCATTCCGGGCGGCTCACCGTCCGCGCTCGGCACGCGATCGTCGCCGTGCCGTTGGCCGTCGCCACGCAAATCGCCTACGAGCCAATGCTTCCCGTCGACCGCACCTTCCTGCACCGGCGCATGCCCAGTGGTGCTGTCTACAAGATCTCGGTCGTCTACGACACCGCGTTCTGGCGCGCTGACGGCCTGTGTGGACAGTCGGCCGCGCCCGGCAGCCCGGCCACTCTGACCATCGACGCCTGCACGGACACCGGCACCCCCGGCATCATGTGCGTGATCACCGAAGGTCCCGCGGCTCGCAAGCTCGGGCTACTCGATCCGGCGGAACGCAAAGCTGTGGTGATCAACGAACTGGTCGACCGGTTCGGGGCGAAGGCCTCGTCCCCGGTCAGCTACCACGAGCAGAACTGGACGGTCGAGCGCTACTCCGGCGGCGGAATGATCAGTCATGCGCCACCGGGTGTGCTCACTGAGTTCGGTCACGCGCTACGCACCCCCTGCGGGCGGATCCACTGGGCCGGGAGTGAGAGCTCGGCGATCATGTGCGGCTGGATCGACGGTGCGGTGCGATCGGGGGAACGTGCCGCCGCAGAGGTAATGGCCGCTGAAGGCGTTGTGGCGAGGTAGGTTTACCGCGGCCATGAGGACATGTCGGATCCTGACCGCCGGCACGGCGACCGCCACACACTGTGGGTGCACGGCGCGCCGACGTCGGAAACCTCGTCACCGGGTCGTCGGGCCACTACGGTCGATGCATGTGTCGCATAATCGCTGGTCTTCCTGGTCGGCCGCAGTGATCGGCACTGCCTCGGCTCTGCGGTGTCTCGGTGCGGCGGCGTTGCTGCTGGCCGCGGTGACGCCCGTATCGGCCGCGCCCGCGAGCGCGACGCCGAGTGCGTCGGAGTTGGGGCATGTGGGACGGTGGATCACCGATGAGGACGGCCGTGTGATCACCCTGCACGGCGTGAACCTCGTCTACAAGTACCCGCCCTATTTCCCGGCGGCGGGCGGCTTCGGGGACAGTGACGCACAAGTCCTCGCGGACAACGGGATGAATGTGGTGCGGCTGGGATTCGCGTGGAGTGCGGTCGAGCCGCAGCCCGGCGTCTACGACGAGGACTACATCGCGCAGATCCATCAGACCCAGCAGGTGCTGGCCCAGCACCGGATCTACGCCCTGGTCGATTCCCATCAGGACGGGTTCAACGAAATGGTCGGCGCGAGCTGGAACGGCTTCCCGGACTGGGCGGCCTTTCCCGACGGTCTCCCGACGCCGCCGAATCTGGGCCTGGCCGGCGCGTATCTGCTGAGCCCGGGGCAGAACCGGACCTGGGCCAACTTCTGGAGTGATCATCCGGCCTCGGACGGCATCGGTGTGCAGGAGCATTACGCCGCGATGTGGTCGCATGTGGCGCAATACTTCGCCGGTGAGCCCTATGTGCTGGGCTATGATCTCGTCAACGAGCCGTGGCCGGGCGCGAGGTATCCGGAGTGCATCGTGAACGGATGCCCCGACTTCTCGCGCGACGCGCTCGCCGCCTTCCAGGGCAAGGCGATGCAGGCCATCCGGCAGGCCGACCAACGGCACCTGCTGTTCTACGAACCCTTCCTGACCACCGACTTCGGCGCGCCGGTGCGCATCCCCAACCCGACCGGCGACCCCAACGCCGGGCTGAGCTTCCACGACTACTGCCTCGGGCCCATCCGCACCTGCCCGGCAAACGGTTTCGACAACACCCGGGCCGAGAACACCGTCGGGCTGGTGACCGAATTCGGCGCGACCGACGACCAGGCGATCCTGGCCCGGGTGACCGGCAGCCTCGACGACAACATGGCCTCGTGGATGCTGTGGTCCCACAGCCAGAATCAGCTGCCCTCCCATCCCCAGGCGCCTCCCACCGGCGCGAACCTGATGAGCCCCGGCGTCGGCGTCGTGCGCCCCTACCCGCAGGCGGTCGCGGGCACGCCGCAGAACTGGCAGTACGACCCGGGCACCGCGACCTTCACCCTCCGATACGACACCGCACCCGTCGACCCGGGCCGGCCCTTCGCCGGTGACGCTCGAACCGAGGTGTTCCTGCCCGGCAGCAACTATCCCAACGGCTATCAGGTCCAGGTCGACGGCGCCGATGTCGTGTCCGCGCCCGATGCCGAATTGCTGGAGCTCAGGGCCGCCCCCGGGCAGGGAACCGTGCAATTGACGGTGACCGCCCGCTGAAGACCGGTTCGCCTCGTCTCGGTCGTGGAAGTCGTTCTGTGCCAAGATCATCGCCACCGCCACCGCCACCACAACGACCACGAGCCCGGTGCGCTGGTGAGCGCACCGGGCTTCGGGTCAGGCGGGGCGTGGCGAGGGTGGGGGTTGCGTGCAGGGGGTGGTTCGCCAGGTGGGGCGGCGGTGGAACGGGGGTGGGGGCGGGGTGGTGGGGCGTTTGTCGGCGGGCACGGGCTTGCTCCTTCGGGGGCGGCTAGTTGGTGGTGGGGCGGGTGGCCAGGACTGCGGCGGTGGCCAGCAGACTCAGGGCTGCGGCGAACCAGAGGACGGTGGTGAGAGGGAAGGTGTTGGTGAGGAGGCCGCCGAAGAGGGCACCCAGGGCGATCGCGAGATTGAAGACGGCGGTGTTGAGGGCGGTGGCGGGTTCGGCGGAGTTCGGGGCGGCGCGGAGGATCCAGGTTTGGACACCGACGGGGATGCCTCCGAAGGCCAAGCCCCACAAGAGCATCAGGAAGGTGCCGGTGATGGGGACGGTGCCCAGTGCAGCGATCAGGACCAGGACCGTGGCGAGGGAGACGCTGATGGCGACGATGGTGGCGCGGACGTTGCGGGCGGTGGCCGCGCCGGTGGTGAAGTTGCCGATGATGCCCGCTACGCCGAAGGCCAGCAGGACCGGGCCGAGGAGAGACCTGTCGATTCCCATGTGGGACTCGACGATCGGGGCCGCGAAGGTGAAGGCGGCGAAGTGGCCGCTCACGAGTAGGAACGTGATGAGGACGCCGGTGCGGACCACGGGGTTGCGGAACTGATCGGCGAGGGTGCGCAGATGGACGGGGGTGTCGGCGGGCAGGGCGGGGAGGAGCCAGAGCAGGGCGGCGACCACCAGCAGGCCGAGACCGCCGAGCAGGCCGAAAGCGATGCGCCAGTCGGTGAGTTCGCCGATCAGGGTGCCTGCGGGGATGCCCAGGACATTGGCCGCGGTGGCGCCGCCGAAGGCGATCGCGGTGGCCTTGGGAACGTCTTTGCCGGGGACCATGCGGACGGCGATACCGGCTGCCAGGGACCAGAATCCGCCGATGGCAATGCCGATCAGCAGGCGGGAGATCAGCAGGACCGCGAAGTTCGGGGCGAAAGCGGATAGCAGGTTCGCGCCGACCATGAGAGAGATGAGACCGAGCAGGACGTGACGGCGGTCGAGGCGGCCGATGGCCACCGGAAAGATCGGCGCGGTGGCGGAGGCGACCAGGCCGGGCACCGTAACCATCAGGCCCGCAGTGCCTTCGGAGATATCCAGGGCGCTGCTGACCGAGGTGAGCAGCCCGACGGGGAGTTGTTCGGAGGTGACGACAGCGAAGGTGCCGACGGCTACCGCTCCGACACCGAGCCAGCGGGTGAGCGGCACCCGCTCGTCGGTGCCCGAGGGGGCAATGGTGGTGGTCATTGTCTTACTCCTTGGCGTTGAGAGGGTTGCTGACGCGTTCAGACGGTTCCGCCGTCGACGCGGATGACCTGCCCCGAGATCCAGGCGGCGGCATCGCTGGTCAGCCATGAGACGACCGCGGCGACATCCTCCGGTTGCCCGAGACGACTGCGTGCCGAGGACGGCAGCGGGACGCCGGCAGCGGGATAGATGGAGTCCGAAACAGGCCCTGGCGCAACGGCATTGACGGTGATGTCCCGGCCCGAGAGTTCTCGCGCGGTGGCCGACACGAGGTGCTCCACCGCGGCCTTCGCCGCCCCGGACATTCCCGACGCGTTGGGCCCGGTACACACGAGCGCACCGGTGATGACGACATAGCGGCCGTTGTCCGCGAGATGCCCCGCCGCGGCCCGCAAGGTATTGAAGGCGCTGCGCGTGTTGTGGTCGATCAGCAGATCGAAGTCCGCGTCGGTGTGCTCGGCCAGCGGTTTGTGCACGACCGCCCCGACGGCGTGCACCACGAGGTCGAGGCGACCGTGGCGGGCGACCACACCCTTGAAAAGGCTGGTGACGTCACAGGATTGGATGGCGTCGGACCGGATTGCCTCCGCCCGCACCCCGTAGCTGTCCAGTGCGGCCAGGGTCCGCGCGGCGGAATGCTCGCCGTGGGCGTAGCTGATCACCGTCGTCGCGCCGCGAGCGGCGAGCAACTCGGCGCACGCGGCCCCCTGATCATGGCTGCCGCCCACGACCAGCGCGACCTTACCGAGGAGATCCCTTGTGCCGGTCGGCTTTTGCTGCTGTTCCGGGATGGTCGTAAGGGGTTGCACCGGAGTTCCTTTCGTAGCAGTCGGTGTGTTGCCACAAGCCTGCTAGGTCCGCGGGGAGAGCGGAAACAAAAGAACTCGGTACCCGTCACCGAGGAAACCGGTAGCCGAGCGAACGATAGTGTGGCTGCTGTGATCGACCTGGATATCCGTCAGTTGCAGTCGTTCCTGGCCGTCGCGGCCGAACTCAACATCACGCGTGCGTCCGCTCGCCTGCACCTGAGCCAGCAGACCGTCTCCACCCAGATCCAGCAGCTCGAACGGGCGATCGGCGTGACACTGCTGGTCCGGACCTCGCGTGGGGTCCTGCTCACGCCTGCCGGCGAGGAACTCGCGCGCGGCGGCAATGCCGTGGTAGCCGAACTGGGTGATCTCACCGATCGAGTCCGTGCCGCCGACCGAGTCCGCCTCGGCCGCCTGCGCCTGGCCTGTTGCCCCTATGCCACAGCGCTGTTCGCCACCGAGATCGCCGATGCCATGGAGGCCGCGGTCCCCGGACTCGAGGTCGAATTGACCACCGTGCACACTCCGCCGGAGGAACGCGCGCTCCTGCTTTCCGGCGAGGTCGACGCCGCATTCATCTGGCTCCCACTCGGCGACGACCGATTCCAGTACGCGGCCGTCCGAAGCGATCCGCGCATGGTCGCCCTGTCGCCGAAACACCCACTGGCACAGCAGGAATCGGTGACACTCGCCGAACTGGCCGACGAGCCGGTGCTGCGCCCGGACATCTACCTGTCCGAACAAAACCTCTGCCACTGGCTCGCCGACCCGCGCCCGGACGGCACCCCTGCCCTGCGCGGATCGGTCGTCGACAAGGTCGAGGACGCCCTGATGATGGTCGCGCGCGGCAAGGGCATCTGGCTCGCCCCCGAACCCCTGACTCGCTGGATCCCCAGCACCGCCGTGGTGTGGCGCCCAGTGATCGACGCACCCGCGTCCGACCTCGCCATCGTCTGGACCGGCAGCGCCCCACAGCATCTCATCGCCCGCATGATCGCCGAGGTCCGCACGATCATCGGCAGCCCCGAAACCGCCCTCGTTTGATCCCGGATCAACGGAGGGGCGGTACGCCATCACGGATTCGAACCCCGAACCCGCTGATCGAGAGTTCCCACCCGCTGGTTCTGCGCGCCACGCCCGACCTCCCGACTCGTGCTCGCGGGTGCGCACCCTACGAGACACGGCTCCAGGTGCTGTAGCAGTTGGGCTGGTTGGTCAGGAGGCTCGGGCGGTAAGGATTCTGTAGCCACATCTCCGCTACCGATGGTTTCGCCTGCGCGTGGTCGGGTATGCGAAGTGTCCCGATGAATGGGATGCCTCGTAGTCGATTCGGGCAAATGGCTGCTTCTGTGAGACGCGACACTCCGAATGCCGGTTCTTCGGCAGACCTGAAGTGGCGTTCGCCACGATGAAAGGCCTTCCCACCCATGCGAATCCGATCTCTTCGACTATCCGTTGCGCTGATGGCGACCGCGGTCGCGGCCACAACCGCTACCGCCGGCGTCGCATCCGCCGATATCGACCTCGGAAACACCGGCAGCAGCTCCGGCAGTAGCA
Organism: Nocardia sp. NPDC005825; assembly: GCF_040630175.1. Lineage (NCBI taxonomy): Bacteria > Bacillati > Actinomycetota > Actinomycetes > Mycobacteriales > Nocardiaceae > Nocardia > Nocardia sp. NPDC005825. The sequence continues at coordinate 95,300 of NZ_JBEXXC010000008.1, read as the reverse complement.
GCGGCGAAATGGTCATTACCCTGGTGCGCCACGCCGAGTCCGCCGGTAACGTCTCCGGTCTGATCGACACCAAGGTGCCCGGACCCGACCTGACCGAACGCGGCCGGACACAGGCCGACAACTTGGCCACCCAGCTGGCCGACAAGAAATACGACTGCGCCTTCGCGTCCAACATGGTGCGTACCGAGCAGACTGCGGCACCGACTGTCGCCAAGCAGAACCTGAGCCTCAACATTCAGCCCGGTTTCCGGGAGATCGAGGCAGGCCAGTACGAGGGAACTCCCGAGGCCCAGGCGATGGCGGGGTACCTCCAGGCGCCGCTCAAGTGGCTCTCCGGCGACCTGAGCGCCCGAATTCCAGGCTCCATCGACGGCAACGAGTTCGACGGCCGCGTCGATCAGGCACTGCTCGAGGTGCAGCGCCGCCACTGCGCCAACCCGGTGATCTTCTCGCACGGCGCCACCATCATGTTCTGGTCCATGCTGAATGCCAGCAACGCCGACAAGAACAAACTCGGCACCGATCCGATGCGCAACGGCGGCCACGTCGTCCTCAAGGGCAGCCCGCAGAAGGGCTGGACCATTGTCGAGTGGGTCGGCCATCCGGACCTCGGCTGATTCACCCTTCCGCGCCCCGGATGTCACCGACACAATCGATGGCACCGGGGCGCAGTTGTAACTCGGCCCAGGGTCCCCGTCTTGCGCTGGTGGATGGCGTGGGCGTAGTAGCTGTGCTGTGATCGGCCGTGGTTGCCGGCGATACGCTGTTGGTATGCAACCGCCCGAGGTCGCCCTCGAAAACTTCGACGCCGTGTACGACTACTACCGCGATCATCGACAGAATCTGTTGAAGGCGAAGGCGGCGTACTGGTTGCTCGGGCGTCGCTTCCAGCCGCGGGTGGGTTTCGCGGCGGGGGCCCGGAAAGAATTGCGGGACTTCATCTCCGAAGGTCGGCCGCTGGTCATCTCGATCAATCATCTGTCGGAGAAGGACCCCTACACGGTGAGCGCGGCGGCCTGGCGCAGTCCATTGCGGCCCGTCATCGGGCACACCAGGGTGCTGGCCAAGCATGAGGTCTTCGCCCAACCCAAACTGCGGAGCACGCTCGACATGATGGGCGGCATGCCGGTATTTCGCAGCAAGGACCATGAGAACTCCTCGGTCAACGCCGCTTCGAGGCGGTTGATCGACACCTGTGCGGAGGTCATGGCGCGGGGCGACAGCATCGCTTTGTTCCCCGAAGGCACCTGCAACTACGTCGACCACACGCGAGTACTGGAACTGGGCGGGGGTATCGGGCACATCGTCTGTCGTGCTCGCGAACTCGGCGCGGACCCGGTGCTGGTCAGTCTCGGACTCAGTTATGGCCCCCGGGAGGATCCCGCCGCCGAACTGAGCACAGCGGATGTCCGGTCGGCCAGCTTCTACTTCGGGAGGCCGGTCGGCGAACTCCCCTCACAACCCGCCGACATCACTGGCCTGGTTCGCGAGGAGTTGCAGGCCGCTCTCGACGGTGCGGTCGCGGCCTACTGAGCGACGGTCCAGCGAGATCACCATGAGCCGACGTCGGTGGCGGCGGGCGGGTGCTTCGCGTTCAGTCAGGGCCGGCGCGAGTACGAGCAGTCGACGTGACTCTGGCGTTCAGGCATGGTGGTGTTCTTTCGCCTCGAAACCGCTACCGCCACTTAATCTTCCGCGCCCTTGGGCATCAGCGGACATTCTTCGACCGGGCAGTGTCACGGGTCTTGCCCCGTTCGTTGGTAGAGTCCGGGAAAAGGGAGGCTGAATGGGATTCGCTGCACAGCATGATCGTTCGGCGGTTGCCCTGATCCAGCGTCGGATACGAGCGGGGGTGCTCATAGTCCTGGGACTCGCGTTGATGTTGGGCGTACTGGTAGCCCCGCTGGTCCTCGCTCTGCAGAAACTCTCGGATCTGATGGCTGGTCATTTGTCATAGTGACGAGCGTGTCCGACAGCCTTGTGTTGCATTCGGCAGTTGCGGACATTCGACCGGCTGTGTACCAGGCCGGGAGGGCCGGGGCCGATTCATGGGAGGCGGGCATCCATTGATGAAACAGGTAGCCGGAGAAGATGTTTCGTCGACCGAAGCAGACTCGGGGCCGACATCTCGATCATCGCGCAAGCAGCGCATCATTTGGGCCATCGCCGTTCTCGCGCTGTTCGGGACGGGAACCGCCATGCTGGGCGTGGACCCGGACCGTTACTACCGGCTCGACAACCTGCAACCATGGTCCACGCTTACGTGCTGGACAGCCGCGTTCGTCCTCCTTGTCGCCTTCGCACGTCGACTCGCCCGCAACCGCATGCTGTGGATGGTCTGTGCCACCATCCTCGGCATCCTGACCTTCCCCCTCTGGCTGATTTCGCTGCTGCTCGTTTCCTCCTCGTCATCCCGCGATGACTTCACCCGAATCGTGCAGGTCCAGCCCAGTCCCGACGGCCAGGTACAGGCCGTCACCGAAACCTTCTACAACATGATCGACCCCTCCTGCCGAGTGTGGCTCCGCGAACCCGACGGCCTGTTCGCCCGCCGAGTCCTGCTCTGGCAACAGACTGAATCCGGCTGCGCGCACATCCGGTTCCTCGACAACACCACCATCGAAATCGACCGGCGCGATGGCCGGCCACCCGTGACCACTACGTTCGATCCGGACCGCATGCAGGTAGCCAAGTCCTTCACGCGGTAGCGCAGTGCCGAGTGCTCGGGCGACGCCCTGACACTTCGCCCTCGCATGCGCATGCCCTAATGTGTTCGCTGGATCGTTGCTTTGCTCACCGAGAAAAAACTCCAGGAAGGCGAAGAATCACGATGACCAACGAACATGTCGAGCACCACGAGCATGCCCACGTTCACGGTGAGGGTTGCGGGCACGTCGCGATCCCCCACGGGGACCACGTCGACTACGCCCACGACGGGCATCTGCACCGCGCCCACGACGGGCATTACGACGAATGCGAACCCGCCGGGCACCAGGCGCACGCCCATGCCGACCATACCCACGGCGACGGATGCGGGCATGTCGCGGTCCCGCACGGAGACCATGTCGACTACCTGCACGACGGTCATCGGCACGCCGCCCACGGCGACCACTACGACGAGCACTGAGCCTGCGGGCGGCGAAGCTGGGCGAGACCGGTAGTCTGCCGGTAAATCCCAACGCGCACAGACTTATTGAGCCCCACCCGGTGTTCCCGGGCGGGGCTCAGCGCGGTTCGGGCTGTCTACGGTGGCCGGTTCCGCTGCTCGGACAATTCCTCGTCGTCATCGAGCTCCACGACCGGCGCCGCGCCGGAGTCCGGCGGAGCCACTCGCGGGCGTCATGCCCAGCGCGGCGCAGAGCGCGGTGATCGTGGGGGCGCCGTCGAGTCCGCCGTCCTCTCGACGGTAGAGGCGGCACGACACGCTCGGGGGCTGTCCCGGCACCGCGAACGGGTCGCGGCCGTCGACCAGAAGCGTGGGTGATCCGGTCATTCCCGCGGTGGCGGCCTCGGCGGCGTCGTCGATGACTCGGTGCTCGATCTCGATCTCGGCTCCGGCGTCGGTGAGGGCGTCCCGGAGTCGTTGTTCGAGCACGGCCACGTTCGGGCAGTCCGTGACCTGGAGGATTTCCAGCTTCATAGCCTCATTCTCTACCCGGCTACAGCGTCGAGGCCGCTTGGAAAGTCACAGGCCCGAGGTCCCGGTCCAGAGGTCTTTGGACCCCTTTTCCTCGGTGGGCCGCCCGGGAATCCTTGAATCGCGGGGTGGGGATCCCAAGCGAAGGACCAGCAGTGAACAGTTTCCCGGCATCGGCTTCGGGGGCCGACAGTCCGCGCTCGCAACCAGGTGGGGATCCGTCCTCGATGGCGAAGATCCTGGTGGTCGAGAGCAGTCCGGCCCCGGCCGAGCTGCTGGAACTGACGCTGGCCTCGGGGGGATATCGGGCCGTGCGGACGATCAGCGCTCGGCGGGCGTTGAACAACGCGCTGCTGACACCGGACCTGGTCATAGTCGGCCCGTCACTGGCCAACACGAACCCGCCCGTCCTGTGCGGGCTGCGGGCGCGGACCGACGCCCCGATCCTGGCCATGAGCAGTGACACCGATGCGGACACCGTGGAACGGGTCCTGACCGGCGACACGTCGGAATGCCGGGTGATCCCGCTCCCGGCCCGGGACCTGCTGACCCACGTCGCCGCCCTGCTGCGTTCCGCCCCGGCCCGGAGCCTTTCGCGATGGCCGTCCGATTCGTCAGCACCGGCGAGCGCCTACCTCGGATGGCCCGCGACCCGGCCGACGGAGCGGGCGCGCACAGCTGGACCTCCCGGTTGGGATGAGAACAGCAATCGCATCGAATCGGACAGAAAGCCACTGACATACCTGGTCGCCACGTTCCTGATCGCGGCGATGGCAGTCTGTTTTTCGCTGATCCTGGCATAGCGCATGCTGCGCGCCGAGCCGGAATTCATCCTCCCGTTCCTGACCGTGCGCGCCGAACAGACTCGTCACCGCCGGCCGCGTGTAGCGGTCAGGTGCAGGTGGTGGGTGCGGGTCGACCGGTGAAGCGGTCGTGAATCCAGGTCATGGTGGTGGTGAAGAAGGTGGTCAGCAGGTTGAGGCCGTGGCCGATGATGGTGCCGGGCAGGATGGTCGGTAGCTGGGTTTGGGTGAGTTGGATGGTGGCTCCGTCGCTGCACCAGCGGGCGGCCAGGTCGCGGACCGGTGCGGCGGGGACGATGTCGTCGTTGTCGCCGGTGGTGACGAGCATGGGGACCGTGGGGGTGCGGTTGCCGAGGGTGAGGTTGGCGAGGATGCCGGCGATGGTGGGGTTGCTGTTGAGGACTTCGGACAGTGGCCGGCCGGTGATGGTCCATTCCGAGGTGTGGTGCAGGCCGTAGCGGAGGACGGTTTCGGCGGCGCATTGGTTGGCGACGTCGTTCATCATGGCGCGTCCGGCCGGATTGATCAGGGTCGAGAGTTGTTGTGCGGCTTCGGGGTAAACGGCTTCGAGCCCGTTGAGGACGTAGCCTGTCGCGCCGATGAGCAGACCGCCGTCGGCATGGTCCACCACGGCGAGCGGGTCGGCGGGCGTGGCGCCCGCGATGATGCCCTTGATGTCGAGTTCCGGCGCATAGTCGGCGACGTGTTCGGCGACGCTGCCCGCGGCATGACCGCCTTGGGAGTAGCCGGCGAACACGATCGGGCCGTGCGCGGGGATCGCGGGGTTGCCGAGTCGTTGGGCGGCCCGTGCCACGTCGAGAGCGGTGTGGGCTTCGGCGATCGGGTTGATGAAGGCGGTCGTTCCGGCGACGCCCAGTCCGGGGTAGTCGGGGACGACGACGCTGTATCCCTCTGCCAGCAGCGCGTAGAGGAAAGGCTGCTCGTATTCGGCCATCACGTCCAGTGGCGGGGTGTATTGGACGAGTCCGGGGATCTGCAGCGAAGGTGCGCATTGCCGGCCCTGGCCATGAGTGCCGTTGAGGTACACCACCAGTGGTTGCGGCCCGGGGCCCTGCCATGACGTGGCCGGTGTCAGGAGCAGCCCGGTCGCGAGGGCCGGGGCATCATGGGCGTCGCTGGTGTGGAACATGATTCGGGTCGCGGTCCCGGGGTAGACGCCGCTGGGGCTCGGCAACGACAGCGTCAACGGCGCCGGTTCGCTGCGGATCACATCGCCGGGATCGCCCGGCGGCAGTGGATCGGGTGTGTCGTAGAAGGCGGGGATGGTCGGGGGCGTCGCACTCGCGGGGGCCGCGAACGCGGTGGTCGCCGGGAGTGCGGTCAGTGTCACGCAGAGAATGCGGAACAGAGTGCGGCGCAGCGTCATTGCCGATACCTCGAAGTCGATTGTCGCGGTGGTCTAGGAGCGCGCGGCGGAATCGCGGCGGACGCGAGCGTCGTAGGCGTCACGGGCGGCGGTGTCCAGGCGCTGCAGTACCCGGTCCCTGGTGAGATGGCCACGGACGGCGGCCAGTAGGCGGTCGGGCAGCAGCGCCGCGGCGAGTTCGTAGGCGCGCATCCAACCCGGGACCGCGACCAGGGTGCGACGGTGGGCACAGGATGCGACGACGGCGGCCGCGATGCGCTCGGGATCGACAGTAGGCAGCACCCCGCCGAGCTGTACTCCGGCGACCAGGTCGGTGCGGACCGCCGAGGGCAGCACGGCGGTGACGGTGACGCCGGTGCCGTGCAACTCGTCGCGCAACGATTCACTGAACCCGATCACCGCGTGTTTGGAGGCGCAGTAGGAGGCCAGCCCGGCGGCGGGCACCTCACCGAGATACGAAGCGACATTGACGATGTGGCCGCGGCGGCGGTCGAGCATTCCGGGCAGGGCGAGTTTGGTGCCGGTGAGCACGCCCTTGACGTTGATGTCCAGGATGGCGTCGGTGACCAGGTCGTCTTCGTCGGCGAAGCGGCCCATCGGCATGATCCCCGCATTGTTGACCAGGATGTCCAGCGGCCCCTCGATGGCCGCGAGGAACGCGGTGAACGACTTGCGGGAGCGTACGTCCAATTCGTAGCCCTTGCCGCCGATCTCGGCCGCGGCCCTCTGCGCCGCGGCCGCGTCGATATCACCGATCCAGACCAGAGCGCCTTGGGCGGCAAAGGCTTTCGCGGTGGCGAGGCCGATGCCGCGGGCGCCGCCGGTGATCGCGACGGTCGCGCCGCGCAACTGCATCGGTGTCATGTCAGCGTGCCTCGACGGTCTCGTACCAGTGCGCGATGAGCGGGTATGCGCCCTTGCCGTTGTTCCAGGTCTTGCGGGCCAGGTGCACGCCCGGCACGATCTGCACCACCTCGTCGCGAATATTGCGGAACCGCTGGGGATTCGACTCGATCGGCGAGAAGTCCAGAATCAGCGCGTCGGTGCCGGGCGAGGAGTACGCGCCCTCCACGTAGGTGATCATGTCGAGTCCCTCGTACAGGCCCCCGACCCTGGTCAGCAAGCCCGGGAACACGAATCGGGCGACAGCTCCGAATCCTCTCGTGAATTGGTTGGTGCTGTCGCCCTGCGCGTTGTACTTCTTGCCGAGCCAGAAGTTGGACGAGTCGACTCGCACGCACGCCGCCTTGATCACGGTGAAGATCGCGCGGCCGACCGGGTCCAGACCCTCCCAATCGCCCCAGCCGATCACGTGCCCGCGCGACGGGCCCACCGGATGCGGCGGAGTGCCGAGCGCGAACAGCTCCGCGATCTCGGCCTTGGTTTCCGGCTTGTCGAAGTCGCGCGTCAGCCGCGCGAACCAGCCGAGGACGGCGTCCTGCGCGCCCTGCAGGTCGGTGTCCGCGAGGGTGCGCAGCTCGGTGACCCGTGCGGCCACCGGAGAGACGGTGATGGTGTTCGTGTTCTGAGCCATAACCAGTATGGAACGCCAAAATGAACGATGAGTCAATAACTGACTGTGAATTCATTTGTTGACTGTAGGATCATCGCGGTGCCCACCGCTACGATCGCCGACATGGCCCAGCCCCTCTCGCGCGTCGAACGCCGCAAGCAGGAAACCCGCCGCGAGATCCTCGATACCGCCCTCGCGTGCTTCGGCGAACGCGGCTACCACGCCACGGGCATCTCGGACATCGCCAAACGGGTCGGCATCGCGCAGGGCACCTTCTACTTGTATTTCCAGAGCAAGCACGACATCGCCGAGCAGGTCCTCGACGACCTCCTCGAACGCCTGACCACGGCCCTGGCCGAGACGCCGCCCGAAGCGCCCGCGAACCTGGCCGACTACCGGGCTCAGGCAGACCGCATCGCCGAATCCCTCACCCGCGTCTTCAGCGACGACCCCCGCGCGGCCCGATTCCTGCTGCTGCAAGCCGCCGCCATCGACGACGACATGGCCGAACGCGTCCTCGGCTTCCACGACACCGCCGCCGGGTTGCAGAGTGTCTACCTCCAGCACGGCGTCGACGCCGGCTACTTCCGCGCCGACCTCGACGTCGAATCCGCCGCCCGCGCCGTCAACGGCATGCTCTTCGCCGCCGTCCAATACCAGCTCCGCGATCCGGGCCCGCAGGCGTTCGACCGCCTCACCCGCGCCGTTCGCGAGATCATCTACCGCGGCCTCGCGGGCGAAACCCCACCCGAAGCCACGCCCCGAAGCTCATAGCCTGCGTATAGGTTTTCACGAAAACCGGTGAGCCCCGGCCGAATCCGGACCGGGGCTCACTGGTTTCGGAGTTCGGCTGGTCAGCGGCCGGCGTGATCGTCCTGGCGGTGGCCGGCGGAGTTGCCGCCAACGGGGACGGTGAGGAAGCGTGGGTTTTCCACGTCCTGGGGTTGGCAGTTCGCGGGGGCGTTGACGGGGTTGCAGCGGGCGGGGGTGCCGCCGGGGACCTGGACGGCGTAGGTGTTGTGCAGTCGCGGGTCGGGTTCGGGGTAGTCGGTGCTGACCCATTGGGCGCCGGAGGCGAAGGCGGCGTCGCGGGCGGCGGTGTTGTTGGTGCGGGCTTCGATGGTGTTGATGTCGGAGCGGGTGCGGACCATGTAGCCGGCCTGGACGAGTTCCTTGATGCGGGCGGCGTTCTGGACCGACTCGTCGGCCAGGATCACCGCGGCGTCGGGGTTGCCGGGCTGCGAGGTGGGGAACAGGACGCGACCGGTCAAGCTGCCGTCCGCGCGCAGGTAGTCGCGGCGATGGCGGTCGCCGGCCAGGCAGTTGCAGTCGACGAACATGAACTTCCCGCGCGACTCGGCGAGCGTCGGCCACTGCTTGTCCAGGACGGCCGCCTCGAGGGTGGGGTAGTTGCCCTTGACGTCGTCCGGGGTGATGATCTGCTGTTCGAAGAACACCGATCGGATCTCCGCGTCCACCCGGTCGTAGTCGGCCGGACCCCATTGCGGCATAGGGGGATTCGGGTCGGTGCGCAGCAGGTCGATGTCCTTGAATTCGACGAAGACCATGATCGGCAGGTGCCCGGGGTTCCGGCTCGACCACTGCTTCAGTTCGGTCAGGCACGAGGTGAACTTCACGCAGTTGGTCTGTTGATCGACCTGCGGGACGTGAAAGACCTTCAGACCGGGCTCGGCCCACGCGGGGTCGGCCATCCGGGTCGGGGCGCCCACTTCGGCCAGCATCGGGGTGTTCACGAAACGCCCGCCCGCCGGATCGGCGTTGACATCGAGCTCGACATGCCGGACGCCGAGCCGGCTCAGCTGCTCGGTGAGCGACTTGTGCTGGTAGTCGAGCCCGGCCTTGATCTGGTCGATCGGATACTGAGCGCCCAATGACGGCGGCAGCCCCTGCGGGATCAGACCCGAGTGATAGCTGTTGTGGGTGCCCATCGACTGGATCTGATTCATCCGCAGGGTGTCGTCGAGGGCGTAGGGCTTGCCGAGGCCCGGATCGGGCGCGGCGTGGGCCGCCACGACCGGGAACAGGCCGGCGAGGACCGTGGCGGCTGCGGCCAGGCACCACCGCGAGCGGCGTCGGGGACTTCTCATGGACAACTCTCCGTTCGGATAGCGGCACATAATCGCAGGTCAGGGTGGCCTGCGGCGGATGCCGACTGCTATCGATCGCAAATGCTAAGTGACCACTAAGCATTTGCAAACGGATTCGATCCCGGCTGTCCGGTGAGTGGACACGGACCGGTCCGCAGGGCGGGTGGCGGCGAGCCAATACTGTCGATGGACAGCACTGGATCGCGCAGTTCGACGAAAGGTCCGCGATGACTTCCGCACAGCCGGCCTCGCCCGATGGCCGCAAGGGCCGAGCCAGGCCGCGTCGCCGCTACATCCCGGGCGAGGAGACGCAGGAGCGGATCCTGACCGCGGCGGTCGACCACTTCTCCCGCTACGGGTACGCCAACGCCTCCATCGCCCGGATCGCCAAGGATGCGGGTATCAGCGATGCCGCGGTCATCCACCACTTCGGCACCAAGGAGGAACTGTTCCTCACCGCGATCGACCTGCGCGAGCAGCCGTTCGTGCCCATTTATGAGCGGCCGGTGTCGGTACGAGAACTGTTCGCGCAGTTCGTCACCGCGGTCCGCGAGAGCATGCGGCACCCGGAACTTGTGCGGTTTCGTGCGGTGCTGTCCGGGCAGGCTTTGCTCGAATCGAACCCCGCCGCAGAACGACTGCGCACCAACATGACCCTCATCCTCGAAGCCCTCGTTCCCGTCCTCGAACAAGGCATCGCCACCGGTGAACTCGAGCCGGGCACCGATGCTCGCCAGACAGTCCTCGAACTGCTGGCACTCAACGACGGGCTGCGACTGCAATGGGCCGCCCAGCCCGACGAGATCGACCTGCCCAGCGTCTTCGAGGCCGCGGCCGACGCTCTATTCGCCCGCGTTTCCATTGATGGGCAGGGGCTTTCGCCGACCGGCGCGCAGCGGTCGAGCTAGCGATCCTTGACGATGACTCCGAGCGTGTGCGCGAACGCCGGAGTCAGATCGAGCAACTGGGTGCGGGTGACGAGTGCGCCGGACAGTGACTCGATCCCGTCGGCGATATCGATCGACCGTGCCTCGCGGAGATCCACGTTCGTCAATCGGGCCCGGCGCAGCGAGAGCCCCTCGATCTCCGAGCCGGGGAACGAGACCGAGGTCAGCTCAGCCTCACTGATATCCACGTGGCGCAGTACGCAATCCACGAACGACACGTCCCGCAGCTCCGCTCCGCGCAGATTCACCGATTCGAACTTGCAGTTGTGGAAGGTGACCCGGCGCATCGTCGCGCCGAAGGCCTCGATCCCGGAGAACGCGTCGACCACGAATTCGGCGTCCATCCATGAGGTTTCGGACAGATCCGTGCGAATCCAGCGGCTGCCCTGCACCCACACGTCGTTGAAACGCGCGTGCCGGAAAGCACCGCCGGTAACGGTAGTGGCGGAGATGGCACACTCGGTGAACACGGCATTGCGGACATCGGGTTCGTCCAGTTCGAGACGGTCGAAATGCGCGCATTCGTAGGCGCCCTCGTCGGTGGCGTCCGTACGCGGCTCCAGGAAAGGTGCGAAGGGCAGGTCGGAGAGTTCGCGTGGCATATCGGATTCCTCTCCGCCGGGTCAGAGCCAGCCCGAAGGCGTGCCGCGACCGCCGTGTCCGCCGGTGGGGGCGATTTCGGCGATGCGTGCGAGATCCTCGGCGGTGAGCGCGATCTCGGTGGTGGCGATGTTCTGCGCGACACGGTCCGGATTGCGGGAGCCCGGGATCGGCACGATGTGATCCCGCTGCGCGAGCACCCAGGCCAAGGCCAGCTGGGACAGCATCACGCCCTTGCTGACCGCGAGTTCGATGAGCTGCTCGACGATATGGGTATTGGCGTCGTAGTTTTCCGGCTTCCACCAAGGCATGTGACCGCGGAAGTCGGTCGGGGCGTAGTCGCCGGATGGTTTCGCGGTGCCGGTCAGGAAGCCGCGAGCCAGCGGCGAGTAGGCGACGAACCCGATGCCGAGTTCCTCGAGCAACCCGAACAGCGGTTCGGCGTCCAGGGCGAAGATCGAGTATTCGGTTTGCAACACCGAGATCGGATGTACGGCATGCGCTTTCCGGATCGTCTCGGGTCCGGCTTCGGACAGGCCGAGGTATTTCACCTTGCCCGCGTCGACGAATTCGGCCATGGTCCCCACCACGTCCTCGATCGGGACGGCCGGGTCGACCCGGTGCTGGTAGAGCACGTCGATGTGGTCCACGCCGAGGTTGCGTAGGCTGGCGTCGACCACATCGCGGATGTGATCGGGGCGGGAGTCGGTGCCGAAATCGGGAGTGAAGCCGAATTTGGTGGCGATGACGACCTCGTCGCGGACCGGCGCCAGCGCTCGGCCGAGCAGCTTCTCGCCCTCGCCCCACCCGTACATCTCGGCGGTGTCGAAGAAGGTCACGCCCAGTTCGTGGGCGCGGCGGATCGCGGTGACCGACTGGTCATCGTCACTGGGTCCGTATCCGACCGCGGTGCCCATCGATCCGTATCCGATAGCCGACACCTTCAGGCCCTGGTTGCCCAGTGTCCGGTGCTGCATGACTGCCTCCTCGAGAATCAAACCAAACTGTTTGGTTTGACGATAGGGCAGGCGTCTGCTGGCGTCAAACCAAACAGTTTGGTTCTGTTAGGCTCGGTGCATGACTCCCCGAGCCGACTCGACCCGTGACCGCATCCTGGAGGCGGCCAAAGCCGAGTTCGCCCGATACGGGATCGCCGGGGCCCGGATCGACCGCATCGCGAAGGCGGCCAAGACCAGCAAGGAACGCGTCTACGCCTACTTCCGCGGCAAGGAGGAGCTGTACCGGTTCGTCGCGGCCAGGGAGCTGGACGCGGTCGCGGAAGCCACTCGGATGGACGCCACCGACCTGCCCGGCTATGCCGGACGAGTCCACGACTACTTCACCGGTCACCCTGACAATCTGCGCCTGATGCGGTGGGGTCAGCTCGAATTCGCTGACAACGCTCCCGACAACGCCACCCGCGACATCGTCTCCCGCAAGACGGATCAGCTTCGTCATGCTCAACGGCAGGGGCACCTCGACAGCTCCTGGGACCCGCTCGACATCCTCATGTTCGTCAATCAGCTCGCCATGGCGTGGGCTGATCAGCCCGAGCTCCCCACCGGGGCGGAGGCGCGAGCGGCATTCCTGGCAGCCCGTCGCGCGGCCATTACCGCCGCTGTCGGAAGACTCTTCCCCGCAGTCTCTTCCTCGTCCGCCCAGCAGGAGTCCGGAGCCGGGCTTCGGGGTTGACATCGATCCTGTTCGGTCGGTTAGGCTCTGACGTGATGACTACCGGGACGGGCTTGCGCCGCACACGGATTGGTTACCCGGCGCTCTTCTGAGCACCGAGAGGGCCGGTGTCCACGGCCCGCCTGTCGAGCGAGGGCTTCGCCGGATCGCGCGGGCTCCGCCTTCGTCGTGTTGAGCACAGGACATCAACTACGACAGAAGGATTCATCGATGACTGAAACGCGCGGTATGTCCATCGACGTGCGGACGCCCGATGGTGTCGCCGACGCATATGTGGCCTGCCCCGACGATGGGGACGCCCATCCGGGAGTGCTGGTGATCCAGGACGGTTTCGGGGTGCGCCCCAGCCTGCGGGCGCTGGCCGATCGTATTGCCGCCCACGGCTATACCGTCCTGCTGCCGAACGCCTACTACCGGCACGGGCGCACACCGGTGATCGAATTGCCGGACCTCATCGACCCGGCCCAGCGGCCCGAGATCTTCCAGCAGCTCTTCCCCATGATCCGCGAGCTGACGCCGGACGTACTGCGTTCCGACGTCGGCGCCTACCTCGCGTGGCTGGCGGCATCGCCGCGGGTCACCGACGGGAAGGTCGGTATCACCGGCTACTGCATGGGCGCGCGGCTGGCCGTCATGTCCGCCGCCATGTTCCCGGACCGAATCGCGGCGGTGGCCGGATTCCACGGCGGACCACTCGTCACCGACACCCCGGACAGCCCACACCTGACCGTCGGAAACATCACCGCGGAACTGTATTTCGCCCACGCGGGCGAAGATCACCACATGACCCCGGAGCACATCGCCCAGTTCGACAAGGCGCTCGAGGCCGCCGGTGTCCGCCACCGCACCGAGGTCTACGCGGGCGTCCAGCACGGCTACACCCAGGCCGACACCGCGGCCTACGACTCCGCGGCGGCCGAACGGCACTACCGCGAACTGCTGGCCCTCTTCGACCGCACTCTGCGCCGGTAGCGGAGGATAGCGGCAAACTCCGAGGTCGGTCGCGCAGGGAGGCTGTTAGGGTGAAACATCATGAGCCCGTACGCAATTGGGTCAATATCGCACCGTGACGTGGCAGCCGCCGCTTCCGGGCTGCCGACCTCCGCTGTGTTGGTCTGCTGACTGGTGATCGTTCCTATCGGCCCGATTCAGCGGTGGCCGCCCACGCCCCCTTCGTCGTGACCGTTGCCCATATCGCCTTCGTTGTTGTGATCATCGGGGAAGTACGTGCAATTCGGATTGTTCACGTCGGGGTACGGGCAGAGCTCTGAATCGTTGCCCGTGCCCACGGTGCCGGGATCATCCGGATCGGCGGCGGCGATGCCGGAGCCGAACGAAACCGTGAGAATGGCCGTAGCCAGCCCCAATGCCGCGCGCTTGGATCTCATGGGAGGCCTCCTCGTGTCGAGTGCCCACAGCGAACGCACACTTCGGAAGCTAGCCCAGAGTTAGCCCCTCTGGCGTGGATGTTGCAGCACTGTGTTCTAACGGGCCGGGGGCCGGATTCTGGCGGGTCGGGGTCCCGGGGGGCCCGTGCTCACTCGCGGCGAGGGCCGCGGGGGTCATGATGGTGGAATGAGTCTCGGATTCCAGGAGAACATCCCGACCGACCTGGATACCGGCTTGCTCCGGGCGGCGATCGCCATTGCCGGGCGGGCGCGGGAACGGGGGAATCATCCATTCGGGGCATTGCTCACCGGACCCGACGGGGTGGTGTTGCTGGAGGCCGAGAACACGGTGGTGACCGGACGGGACGCGACCGGGCACGCGGAGACGAATCTGGTGCGGGCGGCCAGCGCCGCTTATGATGCCGAGTTTCTGCGTGGCTGTACGGTTTACACCAGTTGTGAGCCCTGCGTCATGTGCGCCGGGGCGATCTATTGGGCGAATATCGGGCGGGTGGTTTATGCACTCGGGGAAGACCAGCTTCTGGGGCTGACCGGGGCGAATCGGGAGAACCCGACGATGGCGCTGCCGTGCCGGGCGGTATTCGCGGCGGGGCAGCGGGGGATCGCCGTGGTGGGGCCGGTCGAGCTCGCGGAGGCGCGGGCGGTGCACGGCGGGTTCTGGCGCGGAACGACGGCGTAGTAATACCTTCCAGCGCATAGGTATTCGACGTTTCCGGAGGTCGCGGCGGGATCGCCGGATGGTAGCGGACGGTCGGCTCGGAATCGGCTGAATGACACCTGTGAAAATAGCGGCGCGACGCGCGGAAAAGCGCTCGAAATTTACATGCCGCCTGCGGCGCGGTGCGCTGGTGTTCCGCTATCGTTCATCCCACTATCCGATGCTGCTACTGGCGCGCCAGGGCTGGTTCGTCGATTCCGGAGTGGGTGGCCGGGGCGGCCAATGCCTGACGCGACCCCCGACCGTCTCCGAAAGATCGAGGGAACGTGCCCGTACCCGTTACTCTGACCGGCCGTCTGGTACGGCTGGAACCCCTTGCGCCGCAGCATGCGTCGGGTCTCGCGGAGGCCGCGGCAGGGAATCGCGACGATTATGCGTTCACTCCCGTCCCGCACGGTGTGGACGAAGCGCTGGAATACATCGCTCAGGCGCTGGCCGGGCATGCCGCGGGCACCTCGGTGGCCTTCGCCATCGTGGCCATGGCCGGCGGCCGGATACTGGGCTCCACCCGGTTCACCCGCTTCGACTACTGGCAGGGTCCGGTGGTGTGGCCGCTGGTTCACGGTGCGCCCAGCGACGATCCGCTGCTGGCGGTGCCCGACGCCGCCGAGATCGGGAACACCTGGCTGTCCCGGGAGGCCCGCGGCGCGGGCATCAACCTGGAGTCCAAGCTGCTGTTACTCCAGCACGCCTTCGAGGTGTGGCGGGTGCGGCGCATCGCCATGCGCGCCGACGTCCGGAATCTGCGCTCCCGCATAGCGATCGAACGGCTCGGCGCCACCAGCGACGGGGTCCGGCGGGCCCATTCGCGGGGGCTGGACGGCGAGGTGCGCAGCACCGCGTTCTATTCGATCCTGGAGGACGAGTGGCCCAATGTCCGGGCCATCATCGAGGGCGAGCTGGCGGCGCTGCCCGCGCCGGGGACGCGCAGTCGTCTGGTCGGCGCGTAGGCGGCAGAAGCGCCCGCGAACCCGTTCGGACCGGCCGGAAGACCGGTCGGTCCGACCTATGGCCGGCGACTATAATTCCGGGTGTTGCACCGGTCGGGCGTCGAGGAGAGATCTGTCCGAGTCTGGTCACTCGGCGAGCCGGCATCACCTCGGATGACCATGCCAGCAACCCTTCTCCGGAAGGAGCGGCGCATGCCCGACCCCATGCGCACGAAAGTCTGCCTCTCCGACAGCGTGTCCGGATCCCCGGTCCTGAGCCTGTTCCTCGTCCCCGAACCCCGCGTGCCCGGAGCCGGAGTCCTGCACCTGGTCGAGCAGACGCCGCTCGCCGCCGGACCCCGCTGGTCGCCCGCCCCGATCCCGAGCCCCAACCCCCACCTCGTCGAGTGGTTGCACGCGCACGGCGTACCCAGCATCCGAACCCGATTCCTGGCCTTCACCGCAGGACAGCACGACCCGCACCGGATGCACGTGGTGCTGCACGATCACTTCATCGCCGATCCCGAGCCCCCCATGGGGCTGGACGCGGACGATCCCGACGAACTGGCCCGGCTCGAGTTGCTCCCCGAACATTGGCTCGGCCCGCGGCGCATCGACGACTTCCACAACTACGCGGTCCGGTCCGCCATGCTCGCCGTCTACCGGCATTTCGGCGTGGACCGGCGCATCCCGCTGATGTACCACGGTTACGCCGAGCCCGAGGACGGCTGGTTCGAGATCCCGGCCGCGGAGGCCTAGTCGAACGGGACGACGGTCAGCAGCCACCACGGCCGCTGCGGCGAGCGGAACTCGAAGGTCTGCACGTACATCCGCCGCTCCTTGCGGGTCAGCGGATCGTTCATCAACACCGTGCGCTCGTAGGGCGCGGCCGGGACGACCCCGCTGTCCCACAGGCGATCCCAGTCGGGGGAGCGGCGGGCCAGATTGACGATCTCCTCCACCCGATCCGGCCGCAGCTCGGGGGCGGCGGCACGGAACGCCGACACCATCACCTGCGCCTCGGCCTCCCAGTCGCCCAGCCGATAGCGGGCCATGGGTTCGAGCAGGATCGCGGTCATCAGATTCGCGCCCGGACCGGTTCCGGGGAACAATTTCCGGAAGGCGTCGTTGGCTGCGACCACGTCGTAGCCGCCGTCGTGCAGGCAGGCCGGATGCGGGAGGCTGTGTAGCACCGCGAGATCGGCGTCGGGCGGCGGAGAGGGGTCGAACACCCTAGGCAGTGTGCGGGATAGCTCTTCGGAATGACTTCGTATCGAGTTAAGCCGGATCACAAGACTGGGTGCTGTCGCAGAATTTCTGCCATATTGAGAGGATCCTGTTTGGTTTTATTCGAAGTGGGTACGGGGGTCGGACACCGGCTATGGCGCTGATACGGATCGGGGTGCTGGGCCCGCTGCACATCAGCATCGATGGCCAGCGCGTGCCCCCGGGTGCGCCCATGCAGTGCGCGGTACTGGGCCGGCTGGTCGCCGCCGGCGGCCGCGTGGTGCCCACCGAACGGCTCATCGACGACCTCTGGCACGGCGACCCGCCCGCCAAAGCCGTTGCCGCGCTCCAGGTGTACATCCACAACCTGCGCCGCGTCTTCGAACCCGACCGGCCGCGCCGCGCCCACTCGCGCGTCATCGTCTCCGAATCCCACGGCTACGCGCTCAACCTGGAACCCAACCAGGTCGACTCCTGGCTCTTCGAACAACTGCTGCACGGCCACGAGGCCGCCATGCGCGATCCCGCCGGACGACCCGAACCCCTCGAACAGGTGCGGGTGCTCGACTCCGCGCTCGCCTGCTGGCACGGCGGCGCCTTCGAATCGTTCCCCGGCATGACCTGGGCGACCCAGGAGACCGCGCGGCTGCAGGCGCTCAAGATGACCGCGGCCGAACTGCGCGCCCAGGCGGCGCTGGAGATGAACCGGCCCGCCGAAGTGGTGCTGGCGCTGCGGCCCATCCTCGAGGAGCATCCCGGCCGCGAGGAGACCGCCCGCCTGCTGGCCCTCGCCCAATACCGACTGGGACAGTCGCTGGACGCGCTCGCCACCGTGCGCCGCAGCCGTGAATTCCTCACCCTCGAATTCGGGGTCGATCCCGGACCCGCGCTGCGCGATCTGGAAACCGCCATCCTCACCCACTCGGTGGACGCCGAGACCACACCGCCCGCCGTGGTGGTCCGACCCGCCGAACCCGAACCCCTGCCCGCCCCGGAACCCCTGCCGGACAGCGGATATGCCACCCAACGCGACGCCGTGCTGGCCGCCGCCGAAGCCGCCGCCGAAGGGCACGTGCGGCTGGTCTGGCTGTCCGGCGAGGCCGGGGCCGGGAAGACCACCCTCGCCACCGCCATCACCGCGCACCTGAGCGAACGCGGCTGGACCACCGTCTTCGGCCGCTGCCCCGAGGTCGACTCCGCGCCGCCCGCCTGGTCCTGGGCCGAAGTGCTCACCGGAATCGACGCCGCTGACCCCGAAACATTCACCGCCGCAGACGCTTTCACCCTCGCCCGGCGGGTGGTCCGGTCCTGCCGGGAACGATCCGCCGGGACACCCGTCGCCATCGTGCTCGAGGACGTGCACGGCGCGGACACCGCCACCCTGCAGGTACTGCGGCAGGTGGTGAACTGGCTGCGCGACAGCCCGATCCTCATCATCGCCACCCTGCGCGGCACCGAGGCCGGGCCCGGCGTCCGCGACACCGCCGCCGCCCTGGCCCTGTTCACCGCCGACCGCATCGAACTCGACGGACTCGACATGGCCGGGACCCGCCGCGCCGCGGCCGCCGCCGGACTCACCGCCCTCGACGACCGCACCGTCGAACTGCTGCGCCGCCGCACCGGCGGCAACCCGTTGTTCGTCCGCGAACTCGCCAAACTCATTGCCGCCCAGGGTCTGACCGACGCACTGCCGGACAGCGTGCGTGACCTGCTCGGGCGCCGGATCGCCCAGCTGCCGCCGGGGGTGGTGGACCTGCTGCGGCACCTGTCGGTCTGGGGCGACAGCGATATCGCGACCCTCGCGGGCTCCACCCGGCAGTCCCACGACGCCGTCATCGATCTCGTCGCCGCCGGTGAGACCGCGCGGCTGCTGCGCACCGACCGGGCCGGGCGTGTCACCTTCGACCACGCGCTCGTCCGCGAGACCGTCTACTACGACCTGCCCGCGCTGCGCCGCACCCGAATGCACCGGGCCGCTTTCGAATACCTGCGCCACGACCCCGACGCCGCGACCCGCAACCCGTTGGCCTCGGAACGTGACGCGGATGCCGGAAGGTTGTCGACCCATCCCCCAACCGACGGCGCGGGCTTCCCCATCGAGGCGGACCGGGCGCTGTCCGCGCTGCGCGGCGCCGACGAGGTGGTCGCCGCCCTCCTCGGAATGCCGCGGTACGCCAACGGATCTCGCATCCATCGCACGCTGTCGGCCCTGCGCGGCGCGGACGAGGTCGCCGCGACCACCCCCGTCGTTCCGGATCCGCGCGCGCCGAAACCCGATCCGTCGGCACTCTCGGCCGCGTCGCTGCGGATGGCGGGATTGTTCCAAGCGGGAATCAGGCACGCCGCCGGCGACGCCGCCGCGTCCTTCACGCACGGAACCGCGGCCGCGGTGAATGGATTGCCCGGCGCCACGAGCGCAACACCCAGCGCGGCGAACAAGTCGGCCATGGCAGCGTTGAGTACGTCAGCGGTGGGCGGGTTCGCGGCCGAGTTCCCGTTCGCCGGAGCGTATTCCGACGCCGAGGAGCCTCAGGTTCCCCACGGGCGGGATATCGATGAGCTCGCCCATCACGCGGCGCTCGGCGCCGATGGCGAGACCGCGACCGTGGCGCTGCCCTATGTGCGGGCGGCGGCGCGACGCTGCGTGGAGCGGCGGATGCGGGCCGATGCGGTGCGGCGGTGGCGGTCGGTGCTGGCGTTGCACGATCTCGCCGGGCACACCGGGGACGGTGCGGCGCAGCGGGATCGGCTGGCGGTGCTGGAGGCGCGGTGTGAGCTGGTGGTGGCGCTGGCCTACGACGGGCAGCACATCGCGGCACGGGCGGCGCGGGCGCAGGCACTGGATCTGGCCCAATCGGTCGGTGGGACAGCGGTTCTCGCGCACGCCGTCACCTGCTGGCCGACGCCGCTGATCTGGTCGGTGCACGACTGGCACACGCCGGATCCGGGGCTGCGGGGGCCGTTGCGGGCCGCGTCGGCCGATCCGGTGCAGCCGGTGCGGACCCGAATCATGTTGCAGGTCACCGCTGTTTTCGATCGCGCCGTCGAGGATCCGGCCGCCGCCTGCGTACTGGCGGCCACCGCGATGGCGCTGGCCGAACCGCTCGGCGACCCGGATCTGCTGTGCACGGTGCTCAACGCGCAGGCGTTCGCGGCCTTCGCGGCGGGCGGTTTCCTGCGCGCCCACGACCTGCGGCGCTACGCCACCCACCTGCTGCGCATCTCCACCGAGGCCGAACTCACCGAATTCCGCGCGCTCGCCCACTATCTGCTGTTCCGCGCCACTCTGGCCGACGCCGACCTGGTCGCCGCCGCCGAACACGCCGCCCAGGCGGGGGCCTACGCCACCGACGGGCAGCTGCGGCACCTGCTCGACGCCATCGCGCCCTTCGGCATGGTGCTGGAGTTGTTGCGCGGCAACACCGATGAGGTGCTGCGGATGCTCGCCGAGGGCAGCACGGGCATCGACGACCTGGTGGCGCACTCGCTGGAGGGCGCGGCCGAACCGACCCGCGACACCAACGCGCTGCACGTCGGCATCGCCGTGTCCATCGGCTGGCTGCGCGGCGATATGTCGGAGTACCTGAACGACCTGCGCGAACGCACCGCGCTCAAACCCGAACTGTTCGTCCACGGGTACGCGCTCGCGCTGGTGAACGCGGGCCGCCCCGAGGAAGCCCGCCGCACCCTCGCCGCCGCGCCGCCCCTCGCCCCGCAGTTCTGGTCCACCTTCACCGCGGTGAAGGCCCGCCTGGCCATCGCCCTCGACGAACCGGCCGACGCGCGCGACATCTACACGCAGCTGCTGCCCTACGCGGGCACCGTCTGCGGGCTGGAGTCCGGGGCCTCGGCCATGGGGCCCATGGACTTCGTGCTCGCCGAACTGGCCGCCTACCTCGGCGACCACACGCGCGCCGCCGGGCACCGGTCCGCCGGGACGGAACTCCAGACCCGGCTGCGCACCCAGCTGGGCGAGCTCGCGCCCGCAGGCCTGGGCCTGATGCGGGCCGGGCGACTCGGCGCGATCGGCCACGGCCGCCTCGAACCGGCCGCCGAATCGGCCGTGCGGGCGGGCGAGGGAACTTCCCACCGGTGTGAGACGTCCTAACCTTCGAGGCCGGTCACCGGCCGAAGGGGGAGGGCGAAATGACGAAGTGGGTGCGCGGCCGCCGGACGCTGGTGGCCGTCCTGGTGCTGGCGGTGGTCGGCGGCCTCGCGGCCGGGGGAGTGGCCGGGGTGCGCTGGTGGCAGCACGGACACCCCGGGACGAATCCGTTCACCGGTCCGCGAAACCTGGCCGGCGGCCTCGTACACGATTTTCCGGCGATCGATTCGACCGGTTTGACCGCCGCGCAGAACCGCGTCGTGGATGTGCTGCGTCAACAATTCGAGGAACAGAGCGGGCGCGACAAATACTCCGAGGGTATTGCCGAACCGTGGTGCGCCGACTTCGTGAGCTGGGTGATGCGTGCCGCCGGGCAACCTTTGCACAATCCGAATTCCGGATCATGGCGCATACCGGGCGTATACACGTTGGAGGAGTACTACCGGGGCAGCACCGTTTCGAGGAGGCGAACGCAGGTTTTCTACCGAGTGTCGGAGACGTTGTCCTGTACACCGATTCCAGTGTGTTCCATCAGCACACAAATATTGTGATCGCGGTGGATTCGGATACGATCACCACGGTGGGTGGCAATGAAGCCGGAGAATCCGGTGGCGTCGCCATCCACGAATTCCGCCCATCCGGCACAACGGGGCTGGTCGGTTTCGGGCGATTGGGAACACGCTGATTCCACATTCTGGAAACACGCGGGGCGGGGTGTACAACCGAGCGCATCTTCCGCCTACGATGGTTTCGGCGGCGCCCGGCAGCGTCGCCGATTGATCCCTGTCCTGCTGCCCCCTCATCGGCAGGACAGGGGTCCCCGCCCGACGAAAGAGCTGGATGACGTTGCCCGACGCACCGACCTGGATCGATTACGCCGAATTCGGCGAACGTTTCGTGGCGGCGGCGGTGACGGAATCCCGGATCGAATCCGCGGTCTCCAGTGTGGCCGGTCGGGGCATCACCATCGGGCCCTTCGGAATCGGGCCCGCGGGACTGGCCCGCTTCGTGGCCAAGGGCAGTATCGGCAAGCCCACCATCATCCGGCGCGCCCCCCACGTGCACTTCGACGTCATGCTCCCGGTCACCCTGCGGGTCGACGTCACCCTCGGCGGGCAGCGGCTGCGGCTGGAGGCGGTCGTGGAGATCGACCTCACCATGCACGCGCGCACCGCGGATCCGCTGCTCATCGTCATCGACATCCCCCCGGTCACCGGCCGCGACGTGAGCTTCGTCATGCGCGCGCAGGCCATCGGCACCGCCTGGGAAGTCCTGCTCAACCCGATCGCGCAGCTGGTCCAGCGCGAGGTCGCCAACCGGATCAACACGATCCTGGCCGACCCGGACTCCCAGCGCGGCCGCACCTTCGACGTGCAGGCCATCCTGGACGGCACCCGCTCGCCCTACAAGGGCCGCCCCACCCACGAGTGGATCGGCTACGACGAGTTCGGGCACCGGTTCTTCGACCTGATCGTCACCGCGGACCGGGTCCGGCAGGTGGTGGAGTCGATGGCCGGTAAACCCATCGAGGTCGGGCCGCTGCGCACCGGCCCCGGCAACAAGGCCGAGGTCTGGGTGCAGGGCAGCGTGCGACTACCCAAGGTGGCCGCCGCCGCAACGGTCATCCCGACGGCCCCGACCGCGCCGCGGATCGCCGAATTGCCCAGGGCCGCAGCCGAATCCGCCGCGGCCGCGCAGGCCGCCGAAGCCGCTGCCGCCGAAGTCCACGATCCCGCGCTGGTGCGCTTCGACCTCACCATTCCCGTGAGCCTGGACATCAGCGTGGACGTGCTGAAGACCAATCGCTACCGGGCCGAGGTGAACGTGCCCGTGGCCCTCACCGCGCGCGCCGCCGAACCGTTGCTGATCGTCATCGACGCCGCCCCGCCCCGGGCCCGCGACATCGATCTGGAGATGACCGCCGAGGGCTGGCGGGCCGCCGCTCTGGGCAAGCTCGCGGGTATGCGCAAGCAGATCGCCGCGCAGGTGGCGACGGTCGTGCGGAGCGAGGTCGCGGATGTCTCGCGCCGGACCATCGACGTGGGCGCGCAGCTGAACAAGACCCGCGTCTGACGGTCTCGGCAGCCACGAGAATTCATAGCTATTTGTTCGCTGTCGGCCGGTCGTTGCCTGATTTTCCATTGATGTGACATATGGTGCCGATGTGCTCGATGAGTCTGGCGATTCCAATGTGAATATGGTGAAATGAGGGCACGTTCAGGGGCTCCCGGCGCGCGGATGATCTTGTTGTCATCGGGGAAGGTGCGCCGGGTACGCCGCAGGTGGACCGCATAGGTCCAGAGCCAGACTCCTCCAGCACTCGATCGGAATGTTCGACCAGTGCGCGAAGGAGCCGTGATGAGTTCTGCCCCTGTCAACCGACGGAATTTCCTCTCCGGGGCGACGGCCCTGGCCGCCGGGATCACCGCTGGAATGGCCCTCCCACCCGCCACCGCCGCCGCCAAGGAATCCCTCGGCACCCTGCTCGACTACGCGGGCGGCGTCCCCGCGGCCCAATCCATCAGCGACGACGGCCATATGGGCGTCATCCGCTACGTCTCCGACCGGCGGCCCGGCGCGGAATGGATGGAAGGCAAGCCGCTGCTCGCCCGCGAGGTCGACGCGTTGCGTGCCGCCGGCCTGTCGGTGGTGTCCTGCTACCAGTTCGGCAAGGGCCCGACCGCCGACTGGCGCGGCGGCTACCCGGCCGGATTGAAGCACGCCGCACGGGGATTGGTGCTGCACAAGGCCGCGGGCGGACCGGACAGCGCGCCGATCTATGCCTCCATCGACGACAACCCCAGCGACGAGGAGTTCGAGTCGATGATCGAGCCCTACCTGCGCGGGTGGGAAACCGTCATCGGGCACGGGCGCACCGGCGTGTACGCCAACTCGCCGACCATCGACAACATTCGCGACGTCGGGCTGGGTTCGTTCTTCTGGCAGCACAATTGGGGCACCCCGAAGGGCTACGTCCACCCTGCCGCCACCCTGCACCAGTTCGAGATCGACAAGCGCGAGGTGGGCGGCATCTCCGTGGACGTGAACTCCGTGCTGGCTCCCCAGTACGGCCAGTGGTGGTAGTCGCCTAGGTCTGGCAGTGGCAGGTGGGGTCCTGCGCCAGATCGGGCTCCTCCGCGACGACCCGGAGCATCAGATGGGGATCGTTGTGTTCCTCGCCGTCGCCATTGGCGAAGGTCTGCCCATTGCCGTTCCAGGAGAACAGCGAGAAGCGGGACAGGCCGGAGAAGGCGGATCCCAGGCTGCCGAAGGAGGCCGAGGAGATGAGAGAGCCGAACGAGCCCACCGACCCGATCGACAGCACCGAGCCCACGCTGCCGATGGACAGGATCGAATAGGCCGAGCCGATCGACAGGATCGATCCCTCCGAGCGAATCGAGAGGATCGATCGGCGCGAATGCAGTCCCCGTAGGGGGTTGGAAACAGCGGCCATACTTAGCGGTCTACCACAGGAATCCGCTCCTGCAAACGATTTCGCCCCCGCCGCTCCCGGGCTTTCGCTCGGGAGGGACGGGGGCGAATTCTCGGCGTGCGCCGAGACTAGACCGTGAAGAAGCCGATGGTCGGCAGGAAGGAGCAGGTGATCGGCTGCGCCTCCGGGTCGGACTGGGTGGTCAGCGAACCCGAGACGATGGCGACCACGCGACCGGCGCCGGTGTTGGCGATGGCCGACAGGGTGGCCGGGCCGTCCGGGTTGATCTTGGCGTCGTCGGTCAGGTTCATGGTGCCGGTGGCGCGGGTGTCCAGGTTCAGCCACTGCACCGTCATCGGGGTGGGCTGCGGGTCGGTGGGCCGCTTGGTGCCCAGCGCGGTGAACACGAAACCGGCCTGGCCCTGCGCGGGGCCCGGCGGGGGCAGCTGCGCGGGACCGGCGACGGCCAGCGCGGTGCCCACCGAGTCGGCGGACGAGGAGATGCAGCCCTTGCCGATGGTCGGCCACAGGAACTGCGAGATGACCGGACCGTCCTCCGGAATGTCCGGGCCGCCACCGCCACTGCCGTCGAGGAACTTGATGACCGCGAGCAGCGTGGTCTTCACCTGCGGCGGCAGGTTGCTGTTCTCCAGCAGCTGCTTGGCCTGGGCGAGGATGGTGTTCTTGGGGCCGGCATCGGCGATATCGGCGGGCCCGGCGGCCGCGCCCACGATGGCGGGGATCAGCGAGGCCAGGGCGTCGACCGGAACCCCTTCGGGGATCATCGGAATCGACACCGCGCTCAGGGGCGCGGGCGCGGGCTTCGCCTCTGCCGCAGTCGGCACGGCGACGGTGGCGCAGGCCGCCAGGGCCAGCGCGGAGACTGTGAACCGCGTTCCTCGGGTGCGAAGCACTGGTGTAGCCGTCCTTACCTCGGGTACAACTAGCGGCGATGGAGCCCCATCGCTCCGCGCCACTCTAGGGACCGGGCTGCCGTGTTGTACAGCCAGCGTGTGATCTTGGCGAACTTGATCAGCTGACGCTATCGAACGAGCGACCAGAATGCGTGTTACTGATGGGGCCAGTGATGCAAATGTTACGCACAGTGTCCGATGCGCGGCGCAATTCGGGGTACGACTAGGCTGGCCGCGGCCGTAGACCGCCTGAGCTGAAAGACGTGCCGCGTGAAACGACACTTCCACATGGCCGCCGCGGCACTGGGTATTTCGGTGCTGGCCCGCCTGCTGTGGGTGCTCCTGTTGCCCAATGGCATGAACTTCGTGGACCTTCATGTCTACGTCGACGGCTCGGCGAATCTGGGTAGCGGGCATCTGTACGAGTACACCGATGCCAGTAAGACGCCCGACTTTCCACTGCCCTTCACCTATCCGCCGTTCGCGGCGCTGGTGTTCTACCCCTTGCATTTCCTGCCCTTCGGCGTGGTCGCCATCGGGTGGCTGCTGGCGACGGTGGCGGCGCTGTTCGGCGTGGTGTGGTTCGCGCTGGAGATGATCCTGGGTTCCGAGGCCATGCGCGAACAGCGTTGGCGCACAGCCGCTGTCGCGTGGACGGCGGTCGGGATGTGGCTCGAGCCGGTGCGTACGACTTTCGACTACGGCCAGGTCAATGTGTTCCTGGTGCTGCTGGCCATGCTCGCGGTGCGCAGCTCGCGGTGGTGGGTGTCGGGCACACTGGTCGGCGTCGCGGCGGGCATCAAGCTGACCCCCGCGGTCACCGGGCTGTACTTCGCGGCCCGCAAGCGCTGGTTCACCGCGGCGTGGTCGGCGGTGGTCTTCTTCGGCACCATCGGCCTGACCTACCTGCTGACGCCGGGGGAGACCAACAAGTACTTCCGGGAGCTGCTCGGCGACGCCAAGCGGATCGGCCCGGTGGGTTCGTCGACCAATCAGTCGCTGCGGGGTGCGCTCAGCCGCCTGCTCGGCCACGACGTGGTGTCGGGTCCGGTGTGGATCGCCGCGGTGCTGGTGACCGCGGTACTGGCGTTCTTCGCTTGGCGCGCACTGCGTTCCGACGATCGGCTGGGCACGCTGATCATCGTGCAGCTGTTCGGGTTGATGGTGTCGCCGATCTCGTGGTCGCACCATTGGATCTGGCTGGTGCCGGTGATCCTGTGGCTGATCTACGGTCCGCTGCGCGACGCGCCCGGGGCGCGGGTGCTCGCGGGGTACTGGCTCGTGGTGACCTTGATCGGCGTGCCGTGGGTGCTCGGGTTCTTCCAGGATTCGATCTGGACCATCTCGCGGCCGGGCATCCTGTCCTGGCTCGGCGCGGTGGATGTGATCGGCGTGCTGGCGCTGTTCGCCTGGATCATCTGGGCCGGTCGCCTCGCGAGTCGTAGCCGGACGGACGCTGAAGTGAAAGTCGCGGTGTGAAATTCGCAATAGGCGAGTCCCGGTGCCCACGTTTCTTGGGTGCGCGAGATATTCGTTACTACGGCTACGCTTATCCGCGCGCCGTCAGGCGAGATCGCCAGCCGTGAACTCCGGTCGGTGACCAATCCGACCCGAAAGTCCGTCTGTGAATCGACGTTTCCACCTGGCTGCCGTCGCCCTCGGCATCTCGGTGCTGGCTCGTGTGGCCTGGGCGCTGTTCTGGCCCAGCAACCTGATCCTCGTGGACCTGCACGTCTATGTCGAAGGCGCCGCGAATCTCTTCGGCGGGAACCTCTACGAATGGACCGATTCCTCTCGGTCGCCACAATTTCCGCTACCGTTCACGTATCCGCCGTTCGCGGCGCTGCTGTTGTATCCATTGCATTTCCTGCCCTTCGACGTGGTCGCCGTGGGCTGGTTGCTGGCCACCGTCGGGGCGCTGTTCGGCATCATCTGGATCGCCCTCGAGATGATCCTTGGCCCGGAGGCCATGCAGGAACAGCGCTGGCGCACCTCCGCGGTGGCGTGGACCGCGGGCGGCATGTGGCTGGAACCGGTGCGGTCCACCCTCGACTACGGCCAGGTCAACGTGTTCCTGGTGTTCATGGCGATGGCCGCGGCGCGCAGCACCCGGTGGTGGCTGGCGGGCGCGTGGGTCGGTCTGGGCGCGGGCATCAAGCTGACCCCGGCGGTGACCGGGCTGTACTTCGTGGCCCGCAAGCAGTGGCTCGCGATCGCCGCCTCGGTGGGCGCGTTCGTCGGGACCATCGGGCTGACCTACCTGCTCACGCCCAACGAGACCAAGAAGTACTTCGGTGAGCTGGTCGGCGACCCGCACCGCATCGGACCGGTCGGCTCGGTGGTCAACCAGTCGCTGCGCGGCGCGCTCAGCCGCCTGGCCGGGCACGATATCGGCGGCGGGCTGCTGTGGAAGACGGCAGTGCTGGCCACGGCGGTGCTGGCCTTCTTCGCTTGGCGCGCACTGCGTTCCGACGATCGGCTGGGCACGCTGCTGATCGTGCAGCTGTTCGGCATGATGGCCGCGCCGATCTCCTGGTCGCACCACTGGATCTGCCTGGTCCCGCTGGTGCTGTGGCTGCGCTTCGGCCCGCTGCGCGACGCTCCGGGCGCGGGCCTGATGCGCGCGTTCTGGCTGTTCAACACGATCGTCGGCATCCCGTGGCTGCTGGGCACGCTGCAGACGAACATGTGGGAGATCTCCCGGCCCTGGTACCTGGCCTGGGCGGGTACGGCCAATGCGGCCGGGGTGCTGGTGCTGTTCGGCTGGATGATCGCGGTGAAGCGGCTCAGCCCTGCTCCCGCAGTCGATCGATCTCCCGTGCGAGAGCCATATCCAGTGGCGTGAGGCCGCCGGCGGAGTGGGTCGAGAGCGTGAAGGTGACCCGCCGCCAGCGGATGTCGATGTCGGGATGGTGGTCGGCGGCCTCGGCCGCGGCCGCCACCCGGCGGACCAGTTCGATTCCGGCCAGGAACGAGTCGGCCTGGATGGTGCGGCTGATGCTGTCGCCCTGGCGGGTCCATTCGGGCAGGTCGGTCAGTGCCTTGGCGATCTCGTCGTCGGAGAGCAACACAGGACTCATAAGTCCTGGTCTACTCCGATTTCAGGCGGCGCGTGCGGCTTTGAGGCACTTCTTGAGTTCCTTGCCGCAGCAGCCCGCGGCCTCTGCCTTCTTCATCTTCATGATGACCACAGGGCATTTCATGCACCGCGTTTTCTTGCGGCAGCATTTCTTCTTCGGCTTGAGACGCGAGACGTCCTTTGCCTTGACCTTGCCCATGTTGGTTAGCTTAACCTAACCTCTGGCCGTTGAACAGGTGACCCACGTCGCCCGGTAATGTGTAGCTCGCCGCATGCCCGGTGGAGTTCGCCATGTCTCGTCGTAGGCAGCCCCACGCATGAGAACCCATCCGGGTCGGCTACAGACTTTTCACCAGGAGGAATCAAACGTGTCGTCTGTCGAGTTCCGCAACGTCGCCATCGTGGCGCACGTCGACCACGGCAAGACAACACTGGTCGACGCCATGCTCCGGCAATCCGGTGCGTTCGCCGAACGCGCCGAACTCGTCGACCGGGTGATGGACTCCGGTGACCTCGAGCGCGAGAAGGGCATCACCATTCTCGCCAAGAACACCGCTGTTCACCGGCATAATGCCGACGGATCGGTCACCGTCATCAATGTCATCGACACCCCCGGCCACGCCGACTTCGGTGGTGAGGTCGAGCGCGGCCTGTCGATGGTGGACGGCGTCGTGCTGCTCGTCGACGCGTCCGAGGGTCCGCTGCCGCAGACCCGCTTCGTGCTGCGCAAGGCCCTCGCTGCCTCGCTGCCCGTGATCCTGGTGGTCAACAAGACCGACCGCCCGGACGCCCGTATCGAAGAGGTCGTCGAGGAATCCCACGACCTGCTGCTGGACCTGGCCTCCGACCTCGACGACGAGGCCTCGGAAGCCGCCGAGCTGGCCCTCGACCTGCCGGTGCTCTACGCCTCCGGCCGCGCGGGCGTCGCCTCCACCAGCCGCCCCGAGAACGGCCAGGTGCCGGACGCGGAGAACCTCGACGAGCTGTTCGAGGTCCTCATGAAGTACGTGCCGGCCCCGAAGGGCGACGCGACCAAGCCGCTGCAGGCCCACGTCACCAACCTCGACGCCTCCCCGTTCCTGGGCCGAATCGGCCTGGTGCGCATCTACAACGGCACCCTGAAGAAGGGCCAGAACGTGGCCTGGATGCACGGTGACGGCGTCAAGACCGTCAAGATCACCGAGCTGCTCAAGACCGTCGGCGTCGACCGTCAGCCGGGCGAAGAGGGCGTGGCCGGTGACATCGTCGCCATCGCGGGCATCCCGGACATCATGATCGGCGACACTCTCGCCGACGTCGAGAACCCGGTCGCGCTGCCGAAGATCACCGTCGACGAGCCCGCGATCTCGGTCACCATCGGCACCAACACCTCGCCGCTGGTCGGCCGGGTGTCGGGCCACAAGCTGACCGCCCGCATGGTGAAGTCGCGCCTGGACCAGGAACTGGTCGGCAACGTGTCGCTGCGCGTGCTCGACATCGGCCGCCCGGACGCCTGGGAGGTCCAGGGCCGTGGTGAGCTCGCGCTCGCCATCCTGGTCGAGCAGATGCGCCGCGAGGGCTTCGAGCTCACCGTCGGCAAGCCGCAGGTGGTCACCAAGGTCGTCGACGGCAAGACCCACGAGCCGTTCGAAGAGCTGACCATCGACTGCCCCGACGAGTACCTGGGTGCCGTCACCCAGCTGCTGGCCGCCCGCAAGGGCAAGATGGTCCAGATGAGCAACCACTCCGCCGGGTGGGTGCGCATGGAATTCATCGTGCCGTCGCGCGGCCTGATCGGTTTCCGCACCGACTTCCTCACCGAGACCCGCGGCACCGGTATCGCGAACGCGGTCTTCGACGGCTACGCGCCGTGGGCCGGCGAGATCCGCGCCCGCCACACCGGTTCGCTGGTCTCCGACCGCAACGGCTCGGTCACCCCGTTCGCCATGATCCAGCTGGCCGACCGCGGTCAGTTCTTCGTGGAGCCGGGCGCGGACACCTACGAGGGCCACGTGGTCGGCATCAACCCGCGCTCGGAGGATCTCGACGTCAACGTCACCCGCGAGAAGAAGCTGACCAATATGCGGTCCGCCACGGCCGACGTGTTCGAGACGCTGGCCAAGCCGCTGCAGCTGGACCTCGAGGGTGCGATGGAGTTCTGCACCGACGACGAGTGCGTCGAGGTGACGCCGGAGATCGTGCGCGTGCGCAAGGTCACCCTGAGCGCCACCGACCGGCAGCGTGAGATCTCGCGTCGCAAGGCGCGTGACCGGGCCGCCGCCCAGTAGGAAACCCAACTCTCGGGACTCTCAGGGGCAAACCCCTGAAACCTCAATCCGCCCACCCGGCTCGATCCGGGTGGGCGGTCCTGTATCGCGGACGTCGCCGGGTGCTGGCGACGGTAGCCGGGCGCTGTGAAGGGGATCCAGTAAAGTGCCGAACGTGAGAACGGGGGCGCGGAAGCGCGCATCGATGCGCGCGGTGCTGGTCTCGGTGGCGACCCTGCTGGCGGTCGCGACCGGCTGCACCGCGAATCCGCCGCCGCCCATCGAGTCCACGGACTCTCCCAAGACGCAGCCCGCGAAGCCCGGCAAGAATTCGGTCGTGGTCGCGGTGGACGACATCGGGATCGGGTTCAATCCGCATCTGCGGTCGCAGCAGTCGCCCGCGACGGCGGCGGTGGCGTCCATGGTGTTGCCGAGCCCGTTCAAGGCCGCGCCGACGCCGGGGGTGCCGGGTGCGACCGACTGGATTCTGAATCCGGCGCTCATGGTGTCGGCGGACGTGACCTCGCAGGAGCCGTTCACGATCAGCTACCAGATCAAGAACGAGGCGTCCTGGTCCGATGGTGCGCCGATCGCGGCCGAGGACTTCAAATACCTGTGGCAGCAGATGATCACGCAGCCGGGCACGGTGGATCCGGCGGGGTATCGGCTGATCTCCGATGTCAGTTCCGCGGCGGGCGGCAAGACCGTGAACGTCACGATGACACAGCCGTATCCGGCCTGGCGGCAGCTGTTCACGGATCTGCTGCCGCAGCATCTGGTGAAGGACAGCGGTTTCGAGCAGGGCCTGGTCGACACCATCCGGATCTCGGGCGGCCAGTTCCGGATCAAGCAGGCCGATCGCGGTCGCGAGGAGATCCTGCTGGAACGCAATGACCGGTACTGGGGTCAGCCCGCGGTGCCGGATCAGATCCTGTTGCGGCGCGGCGGAACTCCCGCGCAGGTGGCCGAGTCGCTGCGGGTCGGGGACGCGCAGATGGCGCTGGTGCACGGCGGGGTGGCGTTGCAGGCGCAGCTCGCGGCGATCCCCTCGGTGCGCACGGCCGTGATGGCGCAGTCGCGGGAGATGTCGCTGGTGCTCAACGGGCGCAGCGGGGATCTCGCCGACGTTCGGGTGCGGCGCGCGGTGCTGGCGCTGCTGGATCCGGTGCTGCTGGCCACGGTCGGCGCGCAGACCGGCAGTTGGGTGGAACCGGTTCGGGCGCAGGTGCTCTCGCCGTCGGATCCCGGCTACGCGGCCACGCAGCCGCCGCGGCTGCCGGTGGAGGAGGCGTTCGCGTTGCTCGCGGAGGCCGGGTTCGCGCGGGCCGCGGAGACGCCCGCGGTGCCGTCGGCGACCTCGCCCGCGCCGCAGCCGCGTCCGCTGGCCAAGAACGGCAAGTCGTTGACGGTGCGGGTCGGTGCGGTGGACGGCGACACCACGTCGCTCGCGGTGGCGAATACCGCGGCCGACCAATTGCGCAGTGCCGGAATCGATGTCATCGTCCGCAGCGTCACCGCGGCGACGCTGTACGGCAAGGAACTGACCGACGCCGGGATCGACGCGGTGGTCGGCTGGGAGCGCACCGGCCAGGATCCGGCCACCGTGCTGGCCTCCCGGTACGGGTGCGCGCCGGTGGCCCCGCCGGGCGACAACGGCGACACCACGGTCGCGGACGGCGCGAAGAAGTCGCCGTCGAATCTGTCCGGGGTCTGTGATGCTGCGCTGCAGCCCGCGATCGACGCCGCCCTGCGCGGCCTGGATCCCGGCAAGGTGATCGCCGAGGCCGAGCCCCGGCTGTGGGAGATGTCGACCGTGCTGCCGATCGTGCAGGACACCCAGGTGGCCGCGGCGGGCCCGCGCGTGGACGGGGCCTCGCTGAGCGGCGCCATCCAGACCGGCATCTTCGCGGATGCCGCCAATTGGCGGAGGCTGCCGTGACCATCGATTCCGCGCGCCACGGCCTGCTGCTGGTGCACGCGCACCCCGACGACGAATCCATCACCACCGGCGGCACCATCGCCCACTACCGCCGTCGCGGCGTCCCGGTCACCGTGGTGACCTGCACGCTCGGCGAGGAGGGCGAGGTCATCGGCGAGGAGTACGCGCAGCTGGTGGCCGGGTCGGCCGATCAGCTGGGCGGCTACCGGATCGCCGAATTGACCAGGGCCCTGGACGCGTTGGACGCGGGTGCGCCGCATTTCCTGGGCGGTGTGGGCCGCTGGCGGGACTCCGGAATGGCCGGAACGCCGTCAGCGCGCAATCCGCGGGCCTTCGTGAATTCCGGGACCGCCGCCACCGACGCGCTGGTGCGGGTGCTGCTGGAGCTGCGCCCGCGGGTGGTGATCGGCTACGACCCGCGCGGCGGGTACGGGCATCCCGATCACATTCGCGCGCACGAGATCACCATGGCGGCCGTGCACACGGCCTCGGACTGGGGCTGGACGGTCCCGAAGGTCTATTGGACGGTCACCGACGCCGCGGTGCTGGCCATGCACACCGAGGCGTTGAAGCGCCGCACCGTGGATCAGCTGCCGGGTGCGCTGCCGCGCGGCTGGCGGCTGCCGCACGAGGGCGAATTGGCTTGTGTCCCTGCGGAATCGGTGACCACCGCGGTGGACGTGTCCGATGTGCTGACGGCGAAGCGGGCGGCGCTGCGGGCGCACGCCACCCAGGTGACGGTGGCTTCTTCGGGCCGGGAGTTCGCGCTCTCGAACGATGTCGCCCAGCCGGTGCTGCCGGAGGAGCATTACATTCTGGTGCGGGGTGAGCGCGGCCCACTCGGCCCCGACGGTCGGGAACATGATCTCTTCGGCGGGCTGGAATGAGAGACTGAGGCTATGTACAACTGGGACCTCCAGAACGCCATCGCGGCGTTCGTCGAGAGCCAGCGGCCCTACTTCGAGTGGCAGCACGAGCTGTACCTGTCGGTGCTGTACGGCTTCGTGGACATGCAGAGTCACCTGCTGACGCTGCTCGGTTTCCCGCCGGTGCCGTGACGGCCGCCGTCGGAGCCCGCCCGGGTGACGCGGTGGCGGGCCCGCGCCCGGGCCGCGTCGTGCTGAACGCGGTGATCGCCGGGCTGCTGCTGATCGACGCCGTGATCACCCTCGGCCTCGAAGTGCTGTTCCTGCCTCTCTACGCGGGAAAGGCCGCGATTCCGGAGCCCATGCCGGTGCTGGCCGCCGCGGACTCGCTGGCGTCGAGCATGACCTCGGGTGCGATTCCGGTGCCGATCGCGGCGCTGGCCGCGGCGGTCGTCAATGTGCTGCTGGTGATGGGCATGGGGGTGGCGACCGATCGGATCGGCGTGATGGCGTTGCCGATCCTGGTGTGGGCGTTGGGCTTCCTGATCTGCGCGGGTTTCAGCCCGAGCGGTTACGCGCTGCTCATGGGCGACTGGCCCACCATGCTGCTGCTGATCTGCGGTCTGCTGCCCGCGGGCATGTACCTCTATTACCGCGCCACCGCGCGTCTGGCGTCGGCCGGAGCCTGAGTCTCCGGGGCGCTGTCACACTTCGTCGTCCCGTCTCGTCCTTCTTGCGGAATCGCGTTCGCGAGAGAGACGAGGGGAAGACGATGGGATTCGACGAACTGCGCAACACCGTTCGGGGCCGCGTGCTGGAGGCCGGTGACGCCGACTTCGATCAGGTCGCGCGGCCGTGGAGCCTGGCGGTGACGCAGCCGGTGGCGGCGGTCGCCGAGGCCGCCGACGCCGAGGACGTGGCCGCCGTGGTGACGTACGCGCGCGCCGCGGGCCGTCCGGTGGTGACCCAGCCGACCGGGCACGGCGCGGCGGGCGGCGTCGAGACCGCCATCCTGCTGCGCACAGGCGCGCTGGATCGCCTGGAGATCGATCCGGCGGCCCGGGTGGCGCGGGTCGGCGCGGGCGTGCAGTGGGGCCGGGTGCAGGCGGCCGCGGCCGAGCACGGGCTCACCGGCCTGGCCGGCAGCAATCCGGTGGTCGGGGTGACCGGCTACACGCTGGGCGGCGGCGCGGGCTGGTTCGGTCGCAAGTACGGGTGGGCGTCGAACGCGGTGCGCGCCTTCGAGATCGTGGACGCCGAAGGCCGCCCCGCCCGGGTGACCGCCGACAGCGATCCGGACCTGTTCTGGGCGCTGTCCGGCGGCGGCGGCGATTTCGCGGTGGTGACCGGGCTCGAATTCGAGCTGTTCCCCGTGCCCGAACTGTACGGCGGCCGGGTGATGTGGCCCGCCGAGCGGCTGCCCGAGGTGTGGGAGACCTTCCGGGCCTTGACTTCGCACGCGCCGGACGAGCTGTCGGTGTGGTTCCAGCGTTTCCAGTTCCCGCAGTCGCCGGAGATGGTTGCCCTCGATGTCGCCTACCTCGGTGACGCCGGCACCGGCCGGGACCTGGTGTCGGCGCTGGACCGGATCGGCGGCGCGGTCTCCGATTCGCGGGCGCCCATGACGGTCGCGGAGATCGGGACCATCACCTCCGAGCCGACCGATCCCAGCCCGGCCATCGGCCGCACCGAACTGCTGCCCGAACTGACGGCGGAGGCGGAGAAGGTCCTGCTCGGCGAATCCGTTGCGCCACTGGCCAATATCCAGGTGCGCGGCCTCGGCGGCGCGTTCGCCGGACCGGCCGCCGGCGCGCGCGGCGCGCTGTCCGACGGGTACCTGGTGTATCTGCTGGGCATCGGACTGCCGCAGCTGCGGGACGCGGTGCACGCCAAGGTGGACAGCCTGGTCGAGCTGTTGGGTGATCAGGTCACCGGGCGCAAGCCCCTCACGTTCCTGTCCCCGGGCGAGTCGGCGGCCGCCGCGTTCGACGCGGCGACCCTGGACCGCCTGCGGGCCGTCAAGCGAGAGCGCGACCCGCACACTGTGATTCGCTCCAACTACCCGGTCCAGGGCTGAGCCGGTTCACGGCCGGGCCGGGACGCCCAGCTGTCCCGTCGTGACCGCCTCGATGAGCTCCCACGCCTGCTCCAGCGGCAGATCGATGACGTGATACCGCTTCTTGCCCGCCGCCGACGCCGCCACCACCGTGGCGACGCCCGCGCGGCGCTGGAAGAAGGTCTGGCGCACCGTCCAGCCGATGACGCCGGGGGCTTCCAGGCAGTCGCGGTCGCGGTCCAGGCAGCCGCTGCGGGTGATGAGCCAGGCGGGCTTGCCGTCCGCGGCGGGCAGGACGGCGTGGCCGAGCCCGTGGTACCGGTCCCACCCGAGGGCCGCGGCGAGCGGCACGGATACGGCGAGCGCGATCCAGACCCAGAGCGGAACCTGGCCTCCCGCAAGGGAAATCACCAGCAGGACCGCGGCGGCCGCCGCGAGCGGGCCCAACGCGCGGGTGTAGCGGCGGCGACGCGCGGCGGGGCCGTGGGGGAGCAGCGGCACGGTCACGAGCGCCGAGGCGTCGACGGCACCCACCGCCGATACGGCGGAGATCGGTTGTCTGGCAAGCGATTCCGTGTCCGCGGTGCGGGCCCGGCCGGTCCCGAGCAGGTGGCCGAGCGTCCGGTGCACGGCGGCGCGCGGAGCCTGCGGCAGGATCTTCTGCCGCGGGCTGGTGCCGGTCATGATGGCCTCGAGCTCGGCGGCCCCGGCCAGGCGCAGCAGCAGCGGCTCGTTCACCGTCGCGCCGCGCAGGCGGGCCAGGTCGAGGGTGGTCTGACGGGTGGTGAGCAGGCCGTGCCGGATGGTGAGGGTCTTGCCGTCGTCGTGGACCAGGAGGCCGAACCAGGTCAGCAGGTAGCGGGCGCAGGCGGCCACGCTGACCACGACCACGAGCAGCACGATCAGCAGCGCGATGACGCCCGCGATGACGCCCGCGCTGCGGTGGCCGACATCCTGAACGGTGCCGGACTTCAGGAAGATCTGCGCGAAGCCGTACTGGAAGGCCAGACCCACGACCGGGGCGATGATGGCGAAGCCGGTCAGTGAGAGCGGGGCGTACCGCACCCACTCCGCCTGCCAGTGCGCGATCTCCACGGCATCGCCGGCGACGACCGGGGCGGCGGCTTCGGTGGTGATCGACTGCGGGGCAGTCGATTCCGCGCCTGCCCGGGTGTGCGCCAGCAGTGCGGTCCGCAGGTCCGGCACCAGTTTCGCGTCCAGGGAGTCCAGCTTGAACTGTTCCCGCTTGTCCGCGTGCTGCCCGGTGCCGATGGACAGCACGGCCAGGCCGAGCGCCCGGTGCAGCAGGTCGGCCTCCACGTCCACCGAGCGGACCCGGTTGCGTGGGACGGAGAGTCGTTTGCGCTGGATCAGGCCGGTGCGGAGCTCCACATTGTCGGGCGTGATCCGGTAGGTGGTGGTGAACCAGCGGGTGAGCGCGAAGGCCACGATCACGCCGACCACGGTGAGGCTCCACAGCGGGCTGTCGGCGCGGGCGCCCGCGACCAGCGTGGCGATCAGCACGGGGATGAAGCGGATGAGTTCGGTGACCGGGTGCACCAGCAGCATGCGCTTGTCGAGCCGCTGCCAGCCCGCGCCGGCCGGTTCGAGGCTCGCGGGCAGCGGTGAAAGCTGTTCTGTCGGATAGGAATCGGAGAAGGCGTCCTCGTCGGGCGGCAGGCTCACGTGGCGTCCCCGCGGTGCTGGGCGGCGATCGCGGTCAGCTGGGTGACGGTGTCCCGCGCGTCGGCCAGCGCCAGCGCGCTGATGTGCACCGCCCCCGCCGAGGAGGCGGTGGTGACGGTGACGGTGGCCAGCCCGAGCAGTCGCTCGAGCGGCCCGCGATAGGTGTCGACCGTCTGCACCCGGGTGATCGGCGCGACCCGGCTCTCCTGGGTGAACCAGCCGGTCCGGGTGTAGACGGCCTCGTCGGTGATCTCCCACCGGTGCACCGCGTACCGCCACAGCGGAATCACCACGATGCTGAAAACCGCTGCCAGCAGCACGATTCCGAGCACCACTCCCTGTAGGCCGCGCCGGTGCGTGTCGAACAGCGCCCAGATCCCGACCCCGAGGACCGGCGCCACCCAGGACAGGGCGGCGCTCAGCGCCCACAGCAGTTTGGCTCGGGGGCTGGGCCGCCGGGCCGGCTCGGCCAGCAGGCCGCCGGGAGCGAGGGGCTGGGACATGGTGCCCATGCTTGCATGAATCGGCGTGCGGAGGCGGTTGTTGCGAGCGAGTACCGGACGCTCGGTTCTGTCGCCTCCGCCGCCGTGGCGGACCGGCTACTTGGGCGTGACGCGGTACAGCCCCGTCGTGGTGCCCTGGTACTGGATTCGGCCGGGCGCGATCGTCCCGACCATTTCCAGGGTGTCGTTGATCGTGGTCGCGCCGACGAACTGCTCGGAGTCGACCTTGCCGGTATTGGCGTCGATCACCGCGAAGCTGTAGTTGTCGGTGACGCCCGCGCTGCCGCTGCCCAGACCCGCGCTGCCGCTGCCGAGCGCGCTGCTGCCGCTGCCGAGCAGCGAGTGCCGGGTGAAGGTGTAGATCTTGCCGTCCGCCACGGACAGGCGCGGCACCGCCGAGGACGGCACGGTGTTGGTCCAGACCACGGTGCAGCCGGAGCCGGTGACGTCGATGCGGGTCATACCGCCCGAGATCGGCGCGCTGGCGGGCTGGCTCGTGCCCGCGTTGGGCGGCAGGGCCGGGTACGGGTAGCCGTAGGTGCTGGCCACGAACACGCTGTTGCCTGATCCGATGGGGGAGTTCTCGGTGCCGTCGATGGCGGGCACCGAGCAGACGGGCGTGCCGGTGGCCGTGTTGTAGACGAGCAGGTTCTCCTTGGCGGCGGCGTTGTCGGTGATGGCCAGGTATTCGGTGCCGTCGCCGGGGCCGAAGAAGGTCGGGGTGGCGCCGGTGCCCCAGCTCAGCTGGCCGGGTTTGCGGGCGGGACCGCGGTCGTAGGCCTGCCGCCAGGCGATCTGCGGATTGCCGCTGCCGTCCACGGTGAGCAGGTAGAGGGCGTGGTCGGTGGCGACGGCCATGCCCTGGGGCCCGGTGGCGATGCTGTTGGCCACGTTCTCGCCGGGCGCGAGCACGATGGAGCGCGCGCTGCCGTCGAGGTTGACGAATCCGGCGGCCGCGCCGTCGGTCGCGAACCAGACCCGGCCCTGGTAGTCGGGGGAGACGGAGCTGACCGCGTCGCAGTCGCCGCCACCGCAGTGACCGGTGACCGCCTGCGTCACATCGGTTTTGGACGCGATGGACAGCGACCACTTGCCGTCGGAGCCGCGCTGGTGCCCGATCCGCAGCATGTTGCCCGAGCCGTCGACGGTGACCATCCGGTCCTGGTTGTCGAGGTAGGCGTAGACGCCGCCGAGCAGGCTGCCCTTGGTGAGGTCGAGTTTCGCGAGGGTGTTGCCGTTGCCCGGATCCAGCAGCAGCACCTCGGGCGCGCGGTCGGTGATCTTGGTGCACAGGGCCTGCGGGAGGCCGTCCGCGCCCTGCAGGATGGTCGGGCAGGCTGCGCCCTGTTCGTGGAAGTCGGCGTTCACCCCGCCGGTGCCGACGCCCGGCAGCGGGGTGGTGTCGGAGGCTTCCGAATCGCCGTGCATGGTCGCGGTGCCCACCGGTCCCAGATAGGGATTGGCCGGTGGGAGCGGCCCGAAAGCCGATGCGGTGCTGGTGGCGATGGTGAGCAGGGCGGTGGCGCCGAGGCCGGCGACGACGGCGGCACGTCGGATTTGCGCGAGCACGAAGATCTCTCCCTTTTCTGCTGGGAAGTAGTCGCCCGCGAGGCTATTGGATCGTTTCCGAGATTTGAATAGATGTACTCGAGGATGCAAGTAATTGCATCGGAATAACCTCGGCGGGCTCGCGGGTTGCCTCCTTCCATGGCACCCGAGTCGGATCAGCGGGATGGATGGCGCATGATCGTGGACGTGACGGATCTACCCACCCCGAGCCTGCCCAGCGCGCCGCGGGAGCAGGTGACACCCGATGCCGAGGCCATGCGGGCCGCACTGGGACGGGCCCGGGACGGCGCGACGCTCGACCTGGACGCGGCCGTGGTGCTGCTGCGGGCGCGCGGCGCGGACCTGGTCGAGCTGTGCGAGTCGGCGGCGCGGGTGCGCGACGCCGGGCTGCGGGCATCCGGGTACGCGGGCGAGACCCTGCCGATCACCTACTCGCGCAAGGTGTTCATCCCCATCACCCACCTGTGCCGCGACCGCTGCCACTACTGCACCTTCGTCACCGTGCCCGGCAAGCTGCGCGCCCAGGGCAAGGGCATGTACATGGAGCCCGAGGAGATCCTCGACGTCGCCCGCCAGGGCGCCGAACTCGGTTGCAAGGAAGCGCTTTTCACGCTCGGCGACCGTCCCGAGGACCGCTGGCCCGAGGCCCGGCAGTGGCTCGACGAGCGCGGCTACGCCTCCACCCTGGACTACATCCGCGCCATGGCGATCCGGGTGCTCGAGGAGACCGGGCTGCTGCCGCACCTGAACCCCGGCGTCATGACCCATGAGGAACTGGCGTGGCTCAAGCCGGTGTCGCCGTCCATGGGCATGATGCTGGAGACCACCTCCACCCGGCTGTTCACCGAACCCGGTCAGGCGCACTACGGTTCGCCGGACAAGGATCCGGCGGTGCGGTTGCGGGCGCTGACCGACGCCGGTCGCCTCGCGGTGCCGTTCACCACCGGCATCCTGGTGGGCATCGGCGAGACCATTGTCGAGCGGGCCGAGTCCATTCTCGCGATTCACCAGCTGCACAAGGCTTTCGGGCACGTGCAGGAGGTCATCGTGCAGAACTTCCTGGCCAAGCAGGACACCGCCATGCGGCACAGCCCCGACGCCGGGATGGAGGAGTTCCGCGCCGCCATCGCGGTGACCCGCCTGGTGATGGGCCCGGGGATGCGCATCCAGGCCCCGCCGAACCTGGTGTCGCTCGAGGAGTGCCGGGCGCTGCTGGGGGCGGGCATCGACGACTGGGGCGGGGTCTCGCCGCTGACCCCGGACCACGTGAATCCGGAACGACCGTGGCCGAACCTGGACACCCTGGCGGGGATCACCGCCGACTGCGGTTATGTGCTGACCGAGCGCGTCACCGCCCACCCGGAATACGTGCTGGCGGGCGAACCCTGGATCGATCCGCGCATCGCGGGCCATGTGGCCGCGCTGGTCGACCCGGTGACCGGTCTGGCCGCCGACGTGCGGCCGAAGGGCCTGCCGTGGGCGGACTGGGACGACCTCCCGCGGCCCGGACGGGGTCCCGAGGTGACCGCGCGAAGTTAGGGCAGGCTGTGCAAGAGTAATGTTGGCTGGCCGGGATAGGGTTTCGCCGGGGGGAGGTATCCCCCTCAGGTGTGGACAGACTAGGAGAGCGGCAGTGCCGTACATCATCGCTGAACCGTGCGTTGACGTGAAGGACAAGGCGTGCATCGAGGAATGCCCCGTGGACTGCATCTACGAGGGCGGACGCATGCTGTACATCCAACCCGACGAGTGCGTGGACTGTGGTGCGTGTGAGCCGGTCTGCCCCGTGGAGGCCATCTTCTACGAAGACGACACCCCGGATCAGTGGGCCGGTTACGTGAACGCCAACGTCGACTTCTTCGACGACCTGGGTTCCCCGGGCGGTGCCACCAAGGTCGGCAAGGTCGACTACGACCCGCCGTTCATCGCCGCGCTGCCGCCGATGGCGAGCGAGTAGGACCGAGATTTGACCGCGCGTGGCCGGGTCAGCGCACTGCTACCCGATTTCCCCTGGGACACCATCGCTTCCGTGAAGGCGAGGGCCGCTTCGCATCCGGACGGCATCGTCGACCTCTCGGTCGGGACCCCGGTCGATCCGGTGGATCCGCTGATCCGCGAGGCGCTTTCGTCGGTGGCGGAGGTGCCCGGGTATCCGACCACGCACGGTACGCCCGAATTGCGTGAGGCCGTCGTGGCGGCCCTGAAGCGGCGATTCGGGATCACGGGGGTGGACCCGGCGGCGGTGCTGCCGGCCATCGGCACCAAGGAGCTCATCGCCGGGCTGCCGCGGCTGCTGGGGCTGGGCGCCGAGGATCTGGTGGTCATCCCCGAGGTCGCGTACCCGACCTACGAGGTGGGCGCGCTGCTGGCCGGTACCCGGTACCTGCGCGCCGACAGCACGGTGGCGCTGGGCCCCGAGCGGCCCGCGCTGATCTTCCTGAACTCGCCGTCCAACCCGACCGGCAAGGTGCTCGGCGTCGACCATCTGCGCAAGGTGGTGCGGTTCGCCCGCGAGCGCGGCGCGATCGTGGCCTCCGACGAGTGCTACCTGGGCCTGGCCTGGGAGGGCCGCGCGGTGTCGATCCTCGACCCCGAGGTGTGCGACGGTGATCACACCGGCCTGCTGGCCATCCACTCGCTGTCCAAGACCTCTAATCTGGCCAGCTACCGCGCGGGTTTCGTGACCGGTGACCCGGAACTGGTGGCGGAGCTGCTGGAGGTGCGCAAGCACTCCGGCATGATGCTGCCGTTCCCGATCCAGGCCGCCATGACCGCGGCGCTCGGCGATGACGCACACGAGGTTCAGCAAAAGGACCGCTACCGTGCCCGCCGGGTGGTGCTGCGAGATGCGCTGCAGCGCGCCGGATTCCGGATCGACGATTCCGAGGCGGGTCTGTACCTGTGGTCGACGCGCGACGAGCCGTGCCGCACCACCCTCGATTGGCTGGCCGCGCGCGGCATCCTGGCGGCCCCGGGCGAGTTCTACGGACCGCGGGGGAATCAGCATGTGCGCATTGCCCTCACGGCCACCGACGAGCGCATCGCGACCGCGGCTGATCGCCTGACCAGCTGATTTTCGGTTACCCGGGCCCGCGTGATACCGTCTACGACGTCGCCAGGCCGGATGGCCGAGCGATTCGTAAGGCCCTGTGGCGCAGTTGGTTAGCGCGCCGCCCTGTCACGGCGGAGGTCGCGGGTTCGAGTCCCGTCAGGGTCGCAAGTACGAGAGCCTCCCCACCGATTTCGGTGGGGAGGCTTTTTTGCTGTCCGCCCGCTGACGCACCACCGATTGCTCGCTGGTAGCGAGATATGTTGTCAGCTCTCGTTTTGTGAAAACTGACACACGTTCACTCCAGAACATCTATAACAAGTTCTCATCGCAACTCGATGAGGAGTATTTCAGTGCGTGGATTGTCTTATGAAACCCCCGGCAAGAGTGTTTACGGCAGCAATGTCAGCCGACGAGGGTTCCTAGCTGCAACGGGGGTTGTTCTCGGGGCGGCCGCGCTACTAGGGAAGCTCCCAGCGGCCAGGGCCTTACCCGCCGGGTCGATCAATGACGGCGATCAGATGCCGGTCCTGGTAATTGGAACAGGTTATGGCGGCGCGGTCGCGGCCCTGCGGCTCGCGCAGGCCGGTCAGAACGTGGTCATGGTGGAGAAGGGCATGTCCTGGAGCCAGCCGGGTTCCGACGGCAAGGTCTTCTGCAACATGCTCAAGCCCGACGGCCGCTCGTTCTGGCTGCGCACCGAGACCGACCAGCCCGTCAACCACTTCATGGGCGCGCCCTACAACAAGTCCATCTCCCGGTACACCGGCGTGCTGGATTCCGAGCAGTTCAGCGGGATTCGCATCTACCAGGGCCGCGGCGTCGGCGGCGGCTCGCTGGTCAACGGCGGTATGGCGGTGACGCCGCAGCAGAGCTGGTTCCCGACCATCCTGCCCTCGGTGGACCCGGGCGAGATGTACAGCACCTACTACCCGCGCGCCAATGCCGGGCTGAAGGTGAACAACATCGACTCGAACTGGTTCGAGAACGCCGACTGCTACCAGTTCGCGCGCGTCGGCCGTAAGCAGGCCGAGCGGTCCGGCTTCAAGTGGACCTTCGTCCCCAACGTCTACGACTTCAACTACATGAAGCAGGAGCAGGCCAACACCGCGCCGCGTTCCGCCCTCAACGCCGAGGTCATCTACGGCAACAACTACGGCAAGAACTCCCTCGACAAGACCTATCTCGCGGACGCCTCGGCCACCGGCAAGGTGACCATCGTCCCGCAGCACGTGGTCACCACCGTGTCCCCGGCCAATGGCGGCGGGTTCTCGGTCGTGATGAACCAGATCGACACCAGCGGCAATACCGTGAAGTCGAAAACGGTTACGGCGCAGAAGGTCTTCTTCGCGGCCGGCAGCGTGGGCACCAGCAAACTGCTGGTGACCCAGAAGTCCACCGGCAAGCTGCCCAACCTGCCCGACTCGGTCGGCGCCGGCTGGGGCAACAACGGCAATGTCATGGTGGCCCGGCAGAACCAGGCCTGGGACGCCACCGGCAGCCTGCAGTCCTGCATCCCCTGCCTGGGCATCGACAACCTGGCCGACAGCGGCGGACCGGCCTTCGCCGAGGTCTCGCCGTTCCCGGCCGGGATCGAGACCTTCGCCAGCCTGTACCTGGCCATCACCAAGAACCCGAACCGGGCCAAGTTCACCTACAACTCGGGCAGCGGCGGCGTCGACCTGAACTGGCAGACCGCGTGGAACCAGCCGGGCATCGACGCGGCCAAGCGGATCTTCGACAAGATCAACAGCAAGGAAGGCACCATCTACCGGACCGACCTGTTCGGTACCTACAAGACCTGGGGCGACGACTTCGCGTACCACCCGCTCGGCGGCTGCGTGCTCAATGTGGCCACCGACAACTACGGCCGCCTCTCGTCCTACCCGGGCCTCTACGTCATCGACGGCTCCCTGATCCCGGGCTTCACCACCGTCAACCCCTTCGTAACCATTACGGCTCTGGCGGAACGGAATATCGAGAAGATCATCGCGGAGGACTTCCACTGACGTAAAAATTCCGCTCTGACGGCCGCCGGGGCGTGTTCTGTCCGGCCGGGTGGGGGCGATCGCGATAGTGTTGGATATGGACGCTGTCACGGTTGTCCCCGCTCCCGTCAATGAACCGGTGCACACCTACGCCCCCGGCAGCCGCGAACGCGAGCTGCTGGCCGGGCGGCTGGCCGAACTCTCCGCCGAAGCCGTTGAAGTGCCGCTGGTGATCGGCGGCAAACATCAGCCCGGCGCGGGTGAACGCCGCGATATCGTGATGCCGCACCGGCGCCGGCACGTACTGGGGACCTACGCCAACACCACCCACGACGAAGCCCGGGCCGCCATCGCCGCGGCGACCGCGGCCGCCCCCGGCTGGCGGGCCATGCCTTTCGAGGAACGGGCCGCCATCCTGCTCCGCGCCGCCGACCTGCTGTCCGGGCCCTGGCGCGAGACCATCGCCGCCGCCACCATGCTCGGACAGTCGAAATCGGTG
Source organism: Nocardia sp. NPDC005825 (assembly GCF_040630175.1). Taxonomy (NCBI): domain Bacteria; kingdom Bacillati; phylum Actinomycetota; class Actinomycetes; order Mycobacteriales; family Nocardiaceae; genus Nocardia; species Nocardia sp. NPDC005825. The sequence continues at coordinate 50,398 of NZ_JBEXXC010000008.1, read as the reverse complement.
CAGCAGGCCGAGATCGACGCCCCGTGCGAGCTGGTGGACTTCTGGCGATTCAATGTCGCCTTCGCGCGCGGGATTCTCCAGGAACAGCCGCAATCCTCACCGGGCGTGTGGAATCGGATGGACTACCGGCCCCTGGAAGGGTTCGTGTGCGCCATCACGCCGTTCAACTTCACCGCCATCGCCGGGAATCTGCCCACCGCGCCCGCGCTCATGGGCAATACGGTCATCTGGAAACCGTCGCAGACACAGACGCTTTCGGCCTACTACACCATGAAATTGCTGGAGGAGGCCGGGCTGCCGCCAGGGGTCATCAACATGGTGACCGGTGCCGGCGCGCAATTGTCGGAGGTCGTGCTGGCCGATCCGCGGCTTGCGGGCATCCACTTCACCGGATCGACGCGCACCTTCCAATACCTGTGGCAGACGGTGGGCTCGAATATCGGCCGATACCACGGTTATCCGCGGCTGGTGGGCGAGACCGGCGGCAAGGACTTCATCCTCGCGCACCCCTCCGCCGATCCGGATGCGTTGCGCGTGGCCATGATTCGCGGCGCCTACGAGTATCAGGGACAGAAGTGTTCGGCCGCCTCGCGCGCCTATGTTCCGAAATCGGTGTGGCGGCGGATGGGCTCGGACTTCCTGGCCGACGTGGAGTCGCTGACCTACGGGGATGTCGCCGATCTCTCGAATTTCGGTGGGGCCGTGATCGATGATCGCTCCTACGCCAAGTGCGTGGCCGCCATCGGGCGCGCCCGGGAGCAGGGCGTGTCGATTGCGGCGGGCGGCGGCTACGACGACAGCGAGGGCTGGTTCGTGCGGCCGACCGTGCTGCTCAGCGACGACCCCGGCGACGAGTCCTTCGAGACCGAGTACTTCGGGCCGATCCTGTCGGTCTACGTCTACGACGACGGCGCGCCCGATGCCTTCGAGGAGATCATGGACGTGGTGGACGGGACCTCACCGTACGCCCTCACCGGCGCCATCTTCGCCCGCGACCGCCAGGCCGTCGAATCCGCCACCGGCACACTGCGCTTCGCGGCCGGGAACTTCTACATCAATGACAAGCCCACCGGCGCGGTGGTCGGTCAGCAGCCCTTCGGCGGTGCCCGGGCCTCGGGCACCGACGACAAGGCGGGCTCCCACCTCAACCTGCTGCGCTGGGTCGCGCCCCGCACCCTGAAGGAGACGTTCGTCCCACCCACCGAGTTCCGCTACCCCCACATGGAGGCGTGATGAATCCACTGCGCCCGGCGATCCTGGCGGCCGCCGGGTCGTCCCGGATCAAGGACGTCATCACGAAGGTGCCGGTGACCGCCGCCGTGGTGCGGCGGTTCGTCGCGGGGGAGACCCGCGCGGACATGGTGCCGGTCGCGCGGGCGCTGCTGGAGAGCGGGCGCTCGGTCAGCGTCGACTTCCTGGGCGAGTACACCACCGACCGTGCCCAGGCGGATGCCGCGGTGGTGGAATACTTCTCGCTCATCGACGACCTGGCCGAGGTGGACCGGACAGCCGCCGGGGTGCTCACCGACATCCCGCGGGTGGAGGTCTCGCTCAAGCTGTCGGCGCTGGGCCAGTCCCTGGGGCAGGACGGCCCGGCCATCGCCGCGGAGAACCTGCACAAGCTGTGCGCGAAGGCAGTCGAACGTCACGTCTGGGTGACCGTCGACGCCGAGGACCACACCACCACGGCCGACACCTTGCAGGCGGTCCGCAATGCCCGAGCCGAATTCCCTTGGCTGGCAGTGGCTTTGCAGACCTATCTACGTCAGGCCGAGGACAATGCCCGCCACCTGGCCGCCGACGGCACCCGGATCCGCCTGTGCAAGGGCGCGTATCAGGAGCCGGACACCGTGGCCTATCGGCGGCGGGCCGAGGTGGACGCGTCCTATCTGCGCTGCCTCGAGGTCGTACTGCGCAACGCCTGGTATCCCATGATCGCCTCGCACGATCCGGCCATGATCTCCGCTGCCCTGTCGCTGGCCGCCGAAAACCACCGCAAGCCCGGTGATTTCGAGTTCCAGATGCTCTACGGCATCCGCGACGCCGAGCAGCGCCGCCTCGTCGACGACGGTCAGTCCCTGCGCGTCTACATCCCCTACGGCACCCAGTGGTACGGCTACCTCATGCGCCGCCTCGCCGAGCGTCCCGCCAACCTGGGCTTCTTCCTGCGCGCCCTGGCCGACCGCCGCTGACGGTCGGGCGGCTCAGACCAGCGGACGGCCGAAGCGGCGGCGCAGGCGCATGTCCGCGAGGTAGAAGTTGTACGGGAACAGGCGGATCACCGTGGGCATGCGGGTCCAGACCCCGGAGACCAGGCGCAGGAAGCCGGCGAAGAGGCGCTCGTCGCGGGCGGTCCAGGTCATCGACATCTCCTCGCGCAGGTGCTGCGGGAGCAGGGCGGTGACGATGAAGCGGTGCAGTCCGCCGAAGGTGAACCGGAGCGGCCAGGCCAGCATCTTCAGGTCGGTGAGGTCGTTGAAGTACTTGCGGGTGGGCCCGTCGATGGTCTTGGTCGCGAGGTTCTCGTCCCAGTACACGTAGAACTCGTCGCGGGTGGCGGGCCACATCTCCGGACGCATCTGCAGGGTGGTGCCCAGGCGGGCGCAGTACTGGTAGAAGGCCTCGGCCAGTTCGGGATCCATCGGGCCGCGCATGCGGTGGTAGAGGTCGTCCACGCCCCAGTACAGGCAGGCCGCCACCCACAGCTGGAGCTTGGGGTCGAAGGCGTTGTACTTGACCGGGCTGCCGGGCTTGGAGTGCACGCTGCGGTGCGACTGGTTCACGGCCTCGCGGTAGGCGCTGCGGTCGAGGTCGTCGCCGAGCAGGGCGACCGACAGGTAGGTGAGCGTGGTGCGCAGTCGCTTGAGCGGGTGCAGGGTCACCTTGCCGCTGTTCACGTCACTCTCCATGACGCCGTAGGCGACCGGCTTCAGCGACAGCTGCATCACCACATTGGCCGCGCCGCCGAGGAAGGCCGCGATGCCGTCGATGTGCTCACGGATGTCGGCGGGGGTCAGCGGCTGGTAGGCCGGGGGGAACTCGTCGAACTTGCGCAGCGGGGCGGTCATCGTTGACTCGACTTCCTCGTCGTCACTCCTCGCCAGTGAGGAGAGTGTGAGAAATTTCGCCACTCACCTTCTCATCATGGGATGCCGGTGTCAATGTGCGAAGATTAGTGCCTCACCGTTTCTTTGCGACCGGAAAGGGCCCGGACCATGGCCAAACTGGCCAAACTGCTGCCGCTCGTCCGCGGATCCGGCCCCGAGGACCGCAATCAGGCCAAGGTCCTCGACGCCGCCCTGCTCGCCTTCCTGGACTTCGGCATCAAACGCACCAGCATGGTCGAGGTCGCCCGGCGCGGCGGACTCTCGCTGGCCACCCTCTACCGGCGCTTCGCCGGGAAGAACGATCTCATCCAGGCCGTCGGGCTACGGCAGGCCCGCCAGTTCATCGACGATGTGGACGCCGCCGTGCAGGGGCCGATCGAGGCCGACGCGAGCGCCGAGGAGCAGATCGTCGCGCTGTTCGTCGCCTTCACCGAGGGCCTGCGCAACAACCAGCTGCTGGACCGGCTGCTCAAGACCGAACCCGAGATCGTGCTCCCGTATCTGACCGTGCAGGGCGCGCCGGTGATCGAACTGGGCCGCGACTACCTGGCCGAGTTCACCGCCCGCCTCCAGGCGGAAGGCAAACTGCCGCAGTACGATCCGCTGCCGCTGGCGGAGATGACCGCCCGGGCCGCGCTCTCGCTGGCGCTCACCCCGCAGACCGTCATCCCGCTCGACGATCCGGAGGCGCTGCGCAAGTTCGCCCGCGAGCACGTGATTCCGGGCTTCCGAATCCTCTGACCGGCAACGGGTTTCACACCAGCTTCAGGCCCAGCCGGCGGCGCAGCCGCATATCGGTGAGATAGACGTTGAGCGGGAAGGCGCGCAACGAGGTCGGCACCACCGACTCGACCGCGCCCGCCGCCCGCAGCATCCCGGCCAGTGCCCGGTCCTGACGCGGCGTCCAGGTCATGCCCATCTCGTCCCGGAGGTGTTGCGGCAGCAGCCCGGTCACGAAGAAGCGGTGCACGCCGGCGAAGGGTGCGCCCAGCGGTCCGGGCAGCATCTTCAGGTCGATGAGATCGTCGAAGTACGCCTTGATCTTCGGGTCGATGCGGGTCTTGGCGAGGTTCTCGTCCCAATACCGGTCGAAGGCGGCGCGGTCGGCGGGCCACATCTCCGGGCGCACCTGCAAGGTCGTGCCCAGGCGGGCGGCGTGGTGGTAGAAGGCGTCGGCGTCGTAGTCGTCCATCGGGCCGTGCATGCGCTCGTAGATGTCGCGGGCGCCCCAGTACAGGCAGGCCGCCACCCAGAGCTGGAGTCTCGGGTCGAAGGCGTTGTACTTCACGGTGCTGTCGGGGCGGGACCGGACGTACTTGTGCACGGCGTCCACAGCCGCGCGGTAGGCGGCGCGGTCCTCCTCGTCGCCCAGCAACGCGACGGCCAGATAGGTGAGAGTGGTGCGCAACCGCTTGAACGGATGGACCATGACGTTCCCCGACTCCACCGGACTCTCGACCACGCCGTAGCCGACCGGGGGATTGGAGAGCTGCATGATCACGTTCGCGGCAGCGCCGAAGAAGCCGGCCGCGCCGTCCAAATAGCGGCGGACATCGATCTCCGGTGCGGGTGCGGCGGATTCGACTGTGCGGGGCAGCGGCCTGGTCATCGTTGACCACATCCTCTGGTGAGAAGGTTGTATAGAAACTGTCTTACCCACTCGGGGTGTCTGTCAACCGGCCGGTCCGCTTCGCAAGCGATTCGTTGCGTACCGCGGCGGCAGGTCTCGGTGGGTACGCCTCGGGTAGCGTGAGCCCGTGTCGCCGCTCTTGCTGAGTTCGCTGAATCCGGCCGCCATCGCCGCCGGAGCCGATATCCCCGATGCCGTCACCATCGACGGGGAGACCCTGTCGCGCAGTGATCTGCTCGGCGCGGCCACCTCGGTGGCCGAACGCGTCGCCCAGGCCCGCCGGGTCGCGGTGCTGGCCGAACCGACCGTGACCACCGTGCTCGCGGTCATCGGCTGCCTGATCGCCGGGGTCACCGTGGTCCCGGTCCCGCCGGACGCGGGCAGCGCGGAGCTCGCCCACATCCTGCGCGATTCCGAGGCGCAGGCCTGGCTGGGCAACGCTCCCGAAGGCTCCGAACTGCCGGTGATCCCGGTCCGCAAGCATGCCCGATCCTGGCACCGGTACGCCGAACCCGCCGGGACCGCAACGGCTTTCGTGCTCTACACCTCCGGCACCACGGGCGCGCCCAAGGGAGTGATGCTGAGCCGCGCCGCCATCGCCGCCGGGCTGGACGCCCTGATCCAGGCGTGGGGCTGGACCTCGAACGACGTTCTGGTGCACGGCCTCCCGCTGTTCCACGTGCACGGCCTGATCCTCGGCCTGCTCGGCCCGCTGCGCGCGGGCAGCCCGCTGGTCCACACCGGCAAGCCCACCCCCCGCGCCTACGCCGACGCGCACGGCACCATGTACTTCGGCGTCCCCACCGTGTGGTCGCGGATCGTCGAGGAGCCCGACGCCGCACGGGAATTGGCGAAGGCGCGCATCCTGATCTCCGGCAGCGCCCCGCTGCCCGTGCCGGTGTTCGAGCGGCTGGCCGATCTCACCGGTCACGCCCCGATCGAGCGCTACGGCATGAGCGAGACCATGATCACCCTCTCGACCCGGCCCGACGGCGAACGCCGCCCCGGCTGGGTGGGCACCCCCGTCGCCGGGGTGGAGACCCGGCTACGCGACGAGTCCGGCGCGCCGGTGCCGCACGACGGGGAAAGCGTTGGCGGACTCCAGGTTCGGGGCCCCATGCTGTTCGACGGCTACCTGGGCAAGCCGGAGGTGACCGCCGAGAACTTCACCGGCGACGGCTGGTTCAAGACCGGTGACGTGGCCGTCATCGACGCCGAGGGCTTCCACCGCATCGTGGGCCGGGAATCGGTGGACCTGATCAAATCCGGCGGCTACCGGATCGGCGCGGGCGAGATCGAGACCTCCCTGCTGGGGCATCCCGCGGTGGCCGAGACCGCCGTCATCGGCGTCCCGGACGAGGATCTCGGGCAGCGCATCGTCGCCTACGTGGTGCCGCGCGACGCCGCGGACGCCGCACTCGCCGACGAGCTCATCGCCCATGTGGCGGGCGAACTCTCGGTGCACAAGCGGCCCCGCGAGGTGCGCCTGGTGGACGCGCTGCCGCGCAATGCCATGGGCAAGGTGCAGAAGAAGCTCTTGTCTTGACCTGAAGCGCGGTCGAGGTTCTAGCGTGGTCGCCATGACCGCATCCCTGTCGCCCGCTCAGATCGACTACTTGAACAGTCAGCGGCTCGGACGGCTCGCCACCGTCCGGCCCGACGGCTCCCCGCAGAACAATCCGGTCGGCTACCGCTACAACGCGGCGCTCGGCACCATCGACATCGGCGGCCACCACATGGGCGCCAGCCAGAAGTTCCGGAATCTGTCGAAGGAGGACCGGATCGCCTTCGTCGTCGACGACGTGCCGTCCGTCGACCCGTGGACCGTGCGCTGCCTCGAAATCCGCGGCACCGCACAGGCTCTGCGCGATGTCGAACCGTTCTACCCCGGCCTGTCCCCGGAGATCATCCGCATCACCCCCGAGCGCGTCATCGCCTTCGGCATCGACTGACACCGAGGTTCTGCTGCCGAGGGTTTCGGGGTCTGGCCGCCGGTCGGAGCCGCCTCTAGCGTCCTGGAGGTTGTTTCTCGTCATCCAGGAAGGCCGAACGATGCCCACCGCACTGCGCACCACCATGGCCGCCACCGCAGTCCTCGCCGGACTGCTGGCCCCCGCCGCCGCGGCGACCGCCGCGCCGCTGCCGCTCACCCCGATGCAGCCCGCCGAGCCGGTCGCCGGGACCACCACCACAGGATCGGTGAACACCGGGCCCACCGGCACCGGATCGTTCGATCCGTCGGCTGCCGGTTCCGCGAACCTCATCAAGTCGCTCCAGACCGGTTCGGGCAACTGCAACAACACCACCCCGATCCCGCCGCTCGACGGTCAGCCCGCACCGTGGTGTGCCATTTACAAGTGAGCGCGCCCGGCGGCTGAGCCGGTAAACGACGAAAACCCCTGCGGCCCAGGCCGACAGGGGTTTTCTTCCGCTACGGCTCAGTCGTTGGCGTGCAGCGCCGCGTTCAGCTCGATGCCGGTGCCCTTGCGGGGCCGCACCTCGACCGCGCCGGTCAGCGAGTTGCGGATGAACAGCAGGTTCGACTTGCCGGACAGCTCACCGGCCTTCACGATCTGGCCGTCGGGCAGCGCCACCTTGGTGCCCGCGGTGACGTAGAGGCCCGCCTCCACCACGCAGTCGTCGCCGAGCGAGATGCCCAGGCCCGAGTTCGCGCCCAGCAGGCAGCGCTCGCCCAGCGAGATGACCTGCTTGCCGCCGCCGGACAGGGTGCCCATGATGGACGCGCCGCCGCCGACGTCGGAGCCGTCGCCGACCACCACACCGGCCGAGATGCGGCCCTCCACCATGGAATTGCCGAGCGTGCCGGCATTGAAGTTGACGAAGCCCTCGTGCATGACGGTGGTGCCCGAGGCCAGGTGCGCGCCCAGGCGCACGCGGTCGGCGTCGGCGATGCGGACGCCGGAGGGCAGCACGTAGTCCACCAGGCGCGGGAACTTGTCGACGCCGTACACGGTGACCTGGCCGCGGGCGCGCAGCTTCAGGCGGGTCAGCTCGAACTCCTCGGTCGAGCACGGACCGTGGTTGGTCCACACCACGTTCGCGAGCAGCCCGAAGACGCCGTCGAGGTTCGCGCCGTGCGGGCGGACCAGACGGTGCGAGAGCAGGTGCAGACGCAGGTAGGCGTCGTGGGTGTCGATCGGCGCGGCGGCCAGGTCGGCGATGACGGTGCGGACCACCACGGTCTCGACCCGACGGTCCTCGTCGACGCCCGCCGAGGCGGCGAACTTGGCGTACTCGGGATCGGAGGCGTCCAGCCGCACCGTGCCCACCTCGTCGGCGGAGAATTCGCCGAGCGTCGGGTACGGGTACCAGGTGTCGAGGACCGTCCCGTTGACGGTGATGGTGGCGATGCCGACTGCTGCTGCTCCCTGAGTACTCACGTTCCCACACGTTACCGGGCTGCGAATTCATACCGCATGCGGTGCCGATTTGTGCCAACGCAGCCACCGTGCGAAGAATTGCGGTTATTCCTCCTTTAGGGTGGATCGAGTGACCATCGATCTGAGAGCCGACCCGATTTCACTCACCGCCGCGCTCGTGGATATTCCGAGCGTCTCTCGGAACGAGAAGGTCATCGCCGACATCGTCGAAAAGGCCCTGCGCGAACAGACCACCGGATTCGAGATCCTGCGCCACGGCAATACCGTGCTGGCGCGGACCAATCGTGGCCTGCCCAGCCGGGTGATCCTCGCCGGGCACCTGGACACCGTGCCGATCGCCGACAATGTGCCCGGCCACTTCGAGACCACCGCCGACGGCGAACGGCAGCTGTGGGGTTGCGGCACCGTCGATATGAAGTCCGGCGACGCGGTCTTCCTGCACCTGGCCGCCACCGTCGCCGACCCGGTGCACGACCTGACCCTCATCTTCTACGACTGCGAGGAGATCGCGGCCGAGTACAACGGGCTGGGCCGCATCGAACGCGAACTGCCCGAATGGCTCGAGGGTGACCTCGCGATTCTCGGTGAGCCGTCCGGCGGCTGGATCGAGGCGGGCTGCCAGGGCACCTTGCGGGTGCGGCTCACCACGGCCGGCGTGCGCGCCCACACCGCGCGAGCCTGGCTGGGGGACAACGCCATTCACCGGCTCGCCCCGATCCTGGAGCGGCTGGCCGGATATCGGGCCCGCCAGGTCGAGATCGACGGCTGCACCTACCGCGAGGGCCTGTCCGCGGTCCGCGTCGAGGGCGGCGTGGCGGGCAATGTGGTGCCCGACGTCGCGACCGTGGACGTGAACTTCCGCTTCGCCCCCGACCGCACCCTGGACCAGGCCACCGAGCACGTGCGCGAGGTGTTCGCCGGACTGGAACTGGAATTCGAGCGCACCGACGGCGCGCCCGGCGCTCTGCCCGGCCTGTCGAATCCGGCCGCCAAGGACCTCATCGAGATCGTGCACGCGCACGGCTCCGGCGGGGTGCGCGCCAAGTACGGCTGGACCGATGTCTCGCGGTTCGCCGCGCGCGGCATGCCCGCGGTGAATTTCGGTCCCGGCGACCCGAACCTGGCGCACAAGCGCGACGAGCACCTGCCCGTCGATCAGATCACCCAGGTGGCCTCGATGCTGCGCAGCTACCTCACCGGCGAGAAAAGCCGATGAACTGTTCAGCACCACGCTGAACGAGCGACCGACAGCGGTCATGCGCTCGCTGTACGGTTGCCTGTATGTCTGCTGACGGCGAAAACGAGGGTGCGGGTTTGTCGAAGACACCACGATTCCGGGGCCCGATCATGTTGCGGCGGGACCGCAAGAAGGGGATCGGCACCACCGATCAGCATCTGCTCGACGAGCGCGGTCCGGCCGACTGGGTGCACACCGACCCGTGGCGCGTCCTGCGCATCCAGGCCGAATTCGTCGAGGGCTTCGGCGCTTTGGCGGAGGTGCCGCGCGCGGTGGCCGTCTTCGGCTCCGCCCGCACGCCCACCGACTCGGCCGAGTACCAGGCCGGGGTCGCGATCGGAAGCGCCTTGGCCCATGCCGGTTTCGCGGTCATCACCGGCGGCGGGCCGGGCGCGATGGAGGCGGCCAACCGGGGCGCGTCGGAGGCGGGCGGCTACTCGATCGGCCTCGGCATCGAGCTGCCGTTCGAACAGCACCTCAACGAGTGGGTCGACCTCGGCATCAACTTCCGGTACTTCTTCGCGCGCAAGACCATGTTCGTCAAGTACGCGCAGGCGTTCGTGTGCATGCCGGGCGGCTTCGGCACCCTCGACGAGCTGTTCGAGGCGCTGACCCTGGTGCAGACCCACAAGATCACCCGCTTCCCGATCATCCTGTTCGGCACCGAATACTGGTCGGGACTGGTGGATTGGATGCGCGACTCGCTGCTCGGCACGGCCAAGATCGCGGCCGGAGACCTGGGGCTGCTGCACGTCACCGACAGCGTCGACGAGGTGGTGGAGATCGTCACCCTGGCCGCGCAGGCGCGCCGGGAGATGGACGAGACAGGGGTGGAGGAGCAATGGTGAGCGACGCCTACGCGGTCTGCGTGTACTGCTCGGCCAGCGTCGACGATCCGGTCGCGCTGGACCTGGCCACCCGGGTCGGCGCCGAGATCGGCCGTCGCGGTTGGCAGTTGGTGTCCGGCGGCGGCAACGTCTCCATGATGGGCGCGGTCGCGCAGGCGGCGCGGGCCGCCGGGGCGCACACCGTCGGCGTCATCCCCAAGCACCTGGTGCACAAGGAGGTCGCCGACACCGACGCCGACGAGCTGGTCGTCACCGACACCATGCGCGAGCGCAAACAGGTCATGGACGAGCGCGCCGACGCCTTCCTCACCCTGCCCGGCGGCATCGGCACGCTCGAGGAGCTCTTCGAAACCTGGACCGGCGCCTACCTGGGCGTGCACGCCAAGCCGGTGGTGGTGCTCGACCCGCAGGACCACTACCGCGGCCTGTTCGACTGGATCGGGGAGCTGCGGGTGCGCGGCTACGCCGGACTGGAGGCCATCGACCGGGTGCTGGTGACCAAGAGCTTCGACACCGCCTTCGCCGGACTGCGTCTCACCCGCTGACCGGAACTCTCCGGTTTCACTCGACAAGATCGGACGAATCGGTCAGGGTAGGCACACGAGAGCGGGGCGTGCGCACGACCCGGTGAGGAGCACAACGAAGTGAGTACCGAAGCCCGATCGACGGTGAGCCTGCTCGACCTGGTTCGCGCCCTGCCCGGCATGGCGCGACAAGCCCCCGGCATGGTCCGCAATGTCGGGCACCTGCTGGTGAAGCCCGGCGACCAGGCCTCGATCGGGCTGTTCTTCCAGCGCGGCGCGGCCAAGCACCCGGACCGGCCCTTCCTGAGATTCGAAGGGCGCGAATACACCTGGGGCGAGGCCAACGCGCTGGTCAATCGGTACGCGAAGGTGCTCGCCGCGCACGGCGTCACCCGCGGCGACGTGGTCGGCATCCTCATGGTGAACCGGCCCGAGGCGCTGTTCACCGTGCTCGCCACCGTGAAACTCGGCGCCACCGCGGGCCTGCTCAACCACAATCAGCGAGATGTGGTGCTGCAGCACAGCTTCGGGCTGCTGAACTCGGTGCTCGACGTCATCGGCGAGGAGTGCGCCGACGCGCTGGACACCCTCACCGAGACGCGGCCCGCCCTGCTGTGGACCGACCGGCTCGAAGCCGAGGCCGCCACCGCCGACCCCTCGAATCCCGCTGTCACCGAACAGATCACGGCCAAGGAACGCGCCTACCTGATCTTCACCTCCGGTACCACGGGCCTGCCCAAGGCCAGCGTCATGACCCACATGCGCTGGACCAAGTCCATGGCCGGGATCGGCGGGCTCGGGGTGCGATTGGACGGCAACGACACGCTCTACAGCTGCCTGCCGCTCTATCACAACAACGCCCTCACGGTGGCCCTGTCCTCGGTGATCGCGGGCGGCGCCACCTTCGCGCTGGGCCGCAAGTTCTCGGCCACCCGCTTCTGGGACGACGCCATCGCCAACCGGGCCACCGCCTTCGTCTACATCGGCGAACTGTGCCGCTACCTGCTCAACCAGCCCGCCAAACCCACCGACCGGCAGCACGCGATCCGGCTGTGCGTCGGCAACGGGCTGCGCCCCGAACTGTGGGACGAGTTCCAGCAGCGATTCGGCATCGCGCGGATCGTCGAGTTCTACGGCGCCAGTGAGGGAAACGTCGCCTTCATCAACGCCTTCTCCGTCGCCCGCACCGCCGGATTCACCCCGCTGCCCTTCGCCATCGTGGAATACGACGACGCCACCGGCAAGGCGCTGCGCCACCCCGACGGCCGGCTGCGCCGAGTGCCCGCGGGCGGGGTCGGGCTGCTGCTGGCCAAGGTCACCGACCGCTCGCCGTTCGACGGCTACACCGACGCCTCCGCCACCGAATCCAAGCTGGTGCGTGACGGTTTCGCGGACGGCGACTGCTGGTTCGACACCGGCGACCTGGTCCGCGACCAGCGCTTCGGCCACATCGCCTTCGTGGACCGGCTCGGCGACACCTTCCGCTGGAAGGGCGAGAACGTGGCCACCACCGAGGTCGAGGGCGCGTTCGACGGCATCGACGAGGTCACCCAGGCGGTCGTCTACGGCGTCGACATCCCCGGCACGGACGGCAAGGCGGGCATGGCCGCGGTGACCCTGCACGAGGGCGCGCACTTCGACGGCACGGTGGCCGCCAAGGCCCTCTACGACCGCCTGCCCACCTACGCGGTGCCGCTGTTCATCCGGGTGGTGCCGGAACTGGAACAGACCTCCACCTTCAAGAACCGGAAGGTGGAACTGCGCAAGCAGGGCTACGCGCCCGACGGGGAGACCGCGTTGTACGTGCTCGCGGGCCGCACCGAGGGCTACGTTCCCGCGTATCCGGAATACGCCGCCGACGTCGCCGGGGGCCGGGCGCCGGGCAACTGACGCGCAACTGAACAGCAGCCGGTCGGGGCCCAGTTCCGGTCGGCTGCCCAGCAGTGCTGTCACTGCCCTCGGTACATTGGGGGGCATGTGTGCGCCGTTGCCGACATTGTGCGGGAAGCCGGTGGCGACGGATCGGGCGCTTGTCATGGCGATCGTGAACCGGACGCCGGACTCCTTCTATGACAAGGGCGCGACGTTCACCGACGAGGCCGCCCTGCGGGCCGTGGACACCGCGGTCGCCGGCGGCGCGGATCTGGTCGACATCGGCGGGGTGAAGGCCGGGCCCGGGTCGGATGTGGACGCCGCGGAGGAGTCGCGCCGGGTGGTGCCGTTCGTGGCGGCTATCCGCGAGCGTTATCCCGAGCTGCTGATCAGCGTCGACACCTGGCGCGCCGACGTGGCGCGGGCCGCGGTCGCCGCGGGCGCGGATCTGATCAACGACACCTGGGCGGGCGCGGACCCGGAACTGGTCGGCGTGGCCGCCGAACTGGGTGTGGGAATCGTCTGCTCACATACCGGGGGCGCGATTCCGCGGACCCGCCCGCACCGGGTGCGGTACGCCGACGTAGTGACCGAGGTCACCGAGACGGTGGTGGCCGCGGCCGAAAATGCTGCGGCGGCCGGGGTGGCCAAGGACTCGATTCTGATCGACCCGACCCATGATTTCGGGAAAAATACCTACCACGGGCTCGAATTGTTGCGGGCGATAGACGTTCTTGTGAAAACCGGATGGCCCGTCTTGATGGCGCTGAGCAATAAGGATTTCATCGGAGAGACTCTTGGTGTCGAGCTGTCCGAACGATTGGAGGGCACATTGGCAGCGACTGCTTGGTCGGCCGCCGCGGGTGCTCGCGTCTTTCGTGTGCACGAGGTGGCCCAGACCCGCCGGGTCGTGGACATGATCGCCGCCATCCAGGGTCACCGCCCACCCGCCCGTACTTTGCGAGGTCTCGCATGAAAACAGACTGGGTGAACACCAACACCTTCGACCGTCCCGACTGGTCGGTCCCCGAACTCGTCGCGGCCAAGGGTGACCGCACCGTCTCGGTGGTCCTGCCCGCCCTCAACGAGGAGGCCACCGTGGCCGCCGTGGTGGCCAGCATCCGGCCCCTGCTCGGCACGCTGGTGGACGAACTCGTCGTCCTGGACTCCGGGTCCACCGATGCCACCGCCGCCCGCGCACAGGCCGCCGGAGCCCGCGTGGTCACCCGGGAACAGGCCGTCCCCGAACTCGACCCGGTCCCCGGCAAGGGCGAATGCCTGTGGCGGTCGCTGGCCGTCACCAGCGGCGACCTCATCGCCTTCGTCGACTCCGACCTCATCGACCCCGATCCGAACTTCGTGCCGAAGCTGCTGGGCCCGCTGCTCACGGTCGACGGCATGCACCTGGTCAAGGCGTACTACCGCCGCCCGCTGCGCACCGGCGAATCCGTCGACCACCACGGCGGCGGCCGCGTCACCGAACTGGTGGCCCGCCCGCTGCTGGCCGCGCTGCGCCCCGAACTCTCGAATGTGCTGCAGCCCTTGGGCGGCGAGTACGCGGGCACCCGCGAACTGCTCACCGCCGTGCCCTTCGCGCCGGGCTACGGCGTGGAGATCGGCCTGCTGCTCGACACCTACGACCTGCTCGGCCTCTCGGCCATCGGGCAGGTGAATCTCGGTGTCCGCCAGCACCGCAACCGACCGCTGGCCGACCTCGGCGTCATGAGCCGCCAGATCCTGGGCACCGTCCTGGGCCGCAGCGGCATCCAGGACTCGGGCGCGGCCCTGACCCAATTCCCCATGGTGGCAGGCGAATTCATCGCGAACACGACCGACGTCTCGCTCGCCGACCGCCCACCCATGAACACCCTGCGCTCCGAGGAGGCCGCGGCCTGACAGGGTAGCCGAGCCCGCGAACCCGCCCGGAGCGAAGCGCAGGGCAATCAAGCTCTGTCGTGGCGATAGATCGGAGTTAGCAGATCGGCCTCGATCGGCTCTCCGGTGGAGCGGTCGTAGCGCACACCGACCACCGCCGAGAACGGGTGAGTGGCCGCCCGCTCGTGCAGGGTCGCGAGCCGGGTGGCCAGCAGTCGGATCGCGCCCAGCGAGGCGGGCGGATGCAGGCCGTCGATGACCAGCACGCTGCCCTTGCCGTCCGGGCGGGGGAGGCGGGCCAGGTACGCGATGTCGTAGGGCTCGGTGCCGCCCGGGCGGTAGACCCGCCGCGCGGCCCGGTCCTCGATGCCCCGCCGCACCCGGCCGGCCCGCGCCACCGTGCGGCGCAGCCGGGGATCGGCGGCCACCAGGTAGCGCAGGCTGGGTGACAATTCGGGCCCGCCGAGCACGATCAGGCCGTCCCGGTCCAGATCGAGCGGGCGGCCGGGTAGGAACCGCTGGACATTCGCGGTGAAGCCGAGCTCGCGCAGCAGCTCCACCAGCCGGTGCGGCGCGGCCGCGTCGGGCGCGCCGACCAGGGCCATGGAGCGGGTGGTGCTGCGCACGTCCGGCGTGAGGATGGTGAGCGGACCGTGACCGAAGAACAGGCCCTCGGGCACCGGGCCCTGCGTGCTCACCTGATGGATGCGGGCGCGGGAAAGGCCCGCGGCCGCACCGATTCTGGCGAACGTCCAGCCCTCGGCATGTAGTTCGCGGATGACTGCGCGGCGGATGCGCGTCAGCTCATTGATCTGCTGCTGCGCGGCTGCCACGCCTTCGGTGGCGGCTTTCAGGCGTTCGACCTTGTCCTCGATCGCGAATACCCGGGCCACCTCGTCGGCCGACATGTGCGCAGTCTAGATAGCTGGACAGCATCATGCGTCAAGTCCGGTAGACAGAATTGATCTCAGGTGGCGTCGGGATCCACCGGCGGACGTTCGTTGCGCTCCAGCGGTTTCTGTTCCTGCGGCATGGAAATAGGGGCGTATCCGGTATTGCTGGAACCGTTTCCGCTGTTCGCGGGGCTGCCCGGCTTGTCGAATTTGGTCAGGTCGGTGAAGCTGTCGAGGATCGAGTCATCCCCGTTCAGCAGGTGTTTGGTCACCACCGACCGGGGATTCATACCCCGCAGTTCGTTCAACTGCTCCAACGGTTTCCGGATCTCGTCGAATTCCGGGCCGAGCTCATTGCGCAATTGCTGGGAAGCGCCGGTCGCGTAATCGCGGGCCTGTTTCAAGGCGTGCGCGGTCCAGCGAACGGCACCCGGCAGTCGCTCCGGACCCAGAATCACGAGGGCGGCGACAAGCAGAATGAGCATCTCGCCCCAGCCGATATTGCTGAACACGAGTACAGGCTACCTACTCGTTCTTCTTATCCGTTTCCAGCGTCACCGGAACATCGACCTCACGGCCGTCGCGAATGAGTTTCACGTTCACCGTCTCGCCGATCTCGTGGGACTGCACCGCCACGGTGAGCTCCTCGGGACCCGACACGTCGCGGTCGCCGACCTTCACGATGACGTCGCCCTCGACGATGCCCGCCTTGGCCGCCGGGCCGCCGGCCTGCACGTCGGCCACCGCCGCGCCGCTCATCACGTCATTGGCGACCAGCTTGGTCTTGGCGCTGACGCCCAGCATGGGGTGGTAGACCTTGCCGTCGTGGATCAGCGCCTGCGAGATGCGCTTGACCTGATCGACCGGGATCGAGAAGCCCAGGCCCACCGAACCGCCGCTCTCGGACTTGATGGCCGAGTTGATGCCGATCAGCCGGCCCTGCATGTCCACCAGCGCGCCACCGGAGTTGCCGTGGTTGATCGCGGCGTCGGTCTGCACGGCGTCCAGGGTGGCGTCGGTGTCGGTGCCCTCGCCGCCCACCTTCACCGGCCGGTGCAGCGCCGACACGATGCCGGAGGTGACCGTCTTCTCCAGGCCCAGCGGCGAGCCCAGCGCCAGCACCTCGTCGCCGACCTGCACGTCGCCGGAATTGCCGAGCTGGATCACCGACAGGTTCTTCACGTCGACCTTGAGCACCGCCAGGTCCGTCTTGGTGTCGCGCCCGACGATCCGGGTCGGCACCCGCTGGCCATCGGAGAACACCACGTCCAGCTTGGCCTTGCCCGACTTGTCATTGGCGGCCAGCGAGATCACGTGGTTGTTGGTGACGATGTAGCCCTCGCCGCTGATCACCACGCCCGAACCGGTGGAACCGGTGTCGCCCAGCCAGGCGCGGACCGTCACCACCGAGGGCATGACCGCGTTGACCACCTTGGTGATCTGGTTGTGCGAATCCGGGGCCGCGGGCGCGGACTGCAGGGTCACCTTGCGGGAGGTCAGCGCCGACGCCGACGAACCCGTGAAGGCCCCGACGAAACCACCGATCAGGCCGATCACCGCGGCGACGGCCGCCAGCAGCGACAGCGCCCGCCACGACACCCGGCCACCGAACAGCACCTCCCGCGCGCCCAGCTTGGGTCCGGGGGTGAGCGGCGGCGCCGGGGGCTGCGGCACGGCCGGAGTGCCCAGGCGCGCGGCCGAATTCGGATCCCGCCACGGGTCGGCGGGCACGCTCGGCGCGGCGCTCTCGCCCTTGGCCTCGGGGTCGCGCTGCAACAGCTCGGACGAACCCTCCGGACGCCCGAACGCTTCGGCCAGCACCGAATCCGGCGGCCGGTTCTGAATCTCGGAGCCCCCCGCCGCTGCCGCGGCCGCCGCACCCGCGGTGCGGGTCGCGAACGAGCCGTTCTGGCCGTTCGGGCGGCGGAAAGCGCGCGCGGTGTGATTGTCCACGTGCGGCCGGTACACCGGCCGCGGCCCCAGCACCGGTGCGTCCGACGGCCGCAGGTTCCCCCGATCGGCCGCCGAATCGGAGGTCGCCTCCCGTTCGGGCTCGGGCCCGGTGTTCTTCGATTCGGTGGTCACGCTATGGACTCTACTTGCGCCACCACGAGGTCCACCGTCTGCTGTCGAACGAATCTTGGCGCAGCCCGAAGGAACTCATGCCGCGCGCCAGCGGACCCCGATCCCGATCGGCCGGATCCGGCGTGGGGTGATTGGCGCACTCCTGCAACAGCGCCCGCGGAATCCGGCTCAGCGTGTCGTGCAGGCTCAGCGGCGCGGAGATCTGATCCGAGGACTGCCGCAGCGCGATCCGCGCCTGCTGCTGGGCGTCCACCTCGGCCGCGCACTCGCGGCACACGGAAATGTGGTGGGCGGCACGCAGATACGCGTTCATCCGTAGTTCGCCGTCCACGTAGGCGGCGATGGCCTCACTGGCCAGATGCTCGGTGGGGGCGAAACGCGGGGGACGACGGTGCGGTCGGTCCTCGCCGTTCATACGCTGCACACCCTTCCGGACGATTCGAGTTCTGCGGGCGAGCGCTGCCCGCGGGTCACCCGATCTGCTCGGCGGCGATGCGCCGCTCCACCCCATTATGCTCGAGTTGCTCGCGCAGTGCCTGACGTCCTCGGTGGATGCGGCTGCGCACGGTGCCCAGCTTGACGCCCAGCGTCGCGCCGATCTCCTCGTACGACAGACCCTCGATGTCACAGAGCACCACCGCGGCACGGAACTCCGGGGCCAGCGAGTCCAGCGCGGACTGCAGGTCCGGGTCCAGATTGGCGTCGTGGTAGGCCTGCTCCGGATCGGGACCCTCGGACGGAACCCGGTCGTAGTCCTCGGGCAGCGCCTCCATGCGGATGCGGTTGCGGCGGCGGACCATGTCCAGGAACAGGTTCGTGGTGATGCGGTGCAGCCAGCCCTCGAAGGTGCCGGGCTGGTAGTTCTGCAGCGAACGGAAGACCCGGATGAAGGTTTCCTGGGTCAGATCCTCGGCGTCCTGCGGGTCACCGGTGAGGCGGTAGGCCAGGCGGTACACGCGGTCGGCGTGCTCACGGACCAGTTCGTCCCAGGTGGGCATGACAGTGCGGTCGCCGGTCGCGTCGAAGGCGGCGGTCCCGGTGAGGGCGGCCTCCTCGTCGGCGGGGGACAGCAGCAACGCACCGTCCAGCGGGCTGTCGCTGTCGTGCGGCTGAATCTGCGGGTGCAGGGTGTTGGCGTGTTCACGCGCCGCGTCGACCATGTGGATGGGGTTACCTCCTACTCGGGACCGTGAACCTCGGTTACCGGTGTCAACCCATCCGTTCGATCGGCTGTTCCCGTTCCCCGAGACCGCGGTCGCTGGCCTGGCGTGAGCATTACTCTGGTCGGTCGTGATGTGGCAGCCGTATGCAGAGGCTGAGGGACACCTGAGAAAAATCGCCACACCGGCCGGTCACCGCCACGCCTTACCGGTGTATCGCCATTAGCCTCTACTGCGTGAGCCTGACTCCCGCGGCACAGAACCTGCAGCGCAACCTCGAATACGTCGAGGAATCCGTCGCCGAGGACGACATCCTCGTCGGTGCGCGCGAACGCGCCCTCGAACTCGGCGCCGCCCCGGTCGCGCCGGCCGTCGGCGCGCTGCTCAGCATGTACGCCCAGTTGCTCGGGGCGCGGGCCGTGGTCGAGGTCGGCACCGGGGCGGGGGTGAGCGGGCTGTGGCTGCTCGACGGCATGCGTGAGGACGGCACGCTGACCACCATCGACTCCGAGCCCGAGCATCAGCGCGCGGCCCGTGAGGCGTTCCGGTCGGCCGAGATCGCGCCCGCGCGCACCCGGCTCATCAACGGCCGCGCTCTCGACGTGCTGCCGCGACTCGCGGACGGGGCCTACGACCTGGTCTTCATCGACGCCGCGCCGCTCGAGCACCCGCAGTACGTGGCGCAGGCGGTGCGGTTGCTGCGCGAGGGCGGGGCGATCCTGCTGCACAACGCGCTGCTCGGCGGGCGGGTGCCGGATCCGAACCAGCGCGACCCGCAGACCACGGCGGTGCGCGCCGCCACCCGGGCGATCGCCGAGGATCCGGATCTGACCAGCGTGCTGATCCCGGTGGGGGACGGCCTGCTCTGCGCCTCGCGCGGCTGAGATCCGCTGCCTCGCGCGGCTGAGATTTCAGCGCGCGGGGCGAGAACCCCACGCCCGGTGATGATTTCGACGTCGCCGGGGTGTTCCGCCCGGCGATATTCCGCGCGGCGATCATTGCTCGCATGCGTTTGTCCGCGCGCGGAAAATCCTCGATGCGCACGCCAGATTTCTCTGATGACCAATCGGACCGAATAGGTCCCGCGCTCCCTCTTGCGCTCTCTTTGAACGAGTGTTTAATCTATTGAACGTGCGTTCAATCGACGATCTGACCACCCGGGCGCGGATTCGCGACGCCGCGATCACCGTGTTCGGGGAGCAAGGGTTCGGGGTCGGCGTGCGTGCCATCGCCACCGCCGCCGGAGTGTCCCCCGGGCTGGTCATCCACTATTTCGGGTCCAAGGACGGACTCCGGGAGGCGTGCGACGACCAGGTACGCGCGACCGTCAAGGCCGCCAAACTGGAGTCGGTCCAGGACCCCTCACCCACCGCGACGATGCGGCAGCTCGCCGAGATCGAGGAATTCGCGCCGCTGATGGCCTACCTGATGCGCAGTCTCCAGGCGGGTGGGCCACTGCTGCGGAACTTCTTCGAGCACATGGTCGAGGACACCGAGCTGTACCTGCGGGCCGGGATCGCGTCCGGCACCGTCCGGGCGGTGTCCGACATCCCGGCCATGGCGCGCTACATCGCCACCCAGAACGGCGGCGGCATGATGATGTTCCTGCAGCTGTACGCGGCCGAGCACGACGGGCCCGTGGACTACCGGAAGGCGTTGCGCGAGTACGCCGATCACATGATGCTGCCCGCGCTCGAGCTCTACAGCTCCGGCCTGCTGGCCGACCGCACCATGCTGGACGCCTACCTCGACCAGCAAGCCGGATAATCCCTCGGCTCCCCACAATCGTTTTCCTACAAGGAGATTCGATGACCACTCCCGCCACCCCGGCGATCGAAGTCCGGGACCTGCACAAGAACTTCGGGCAGGTGCGCGCGCTGGACGGCCTCGACCTCGAGGTCACGCACGGCGAGGTGCACGGCTTCCTCGGGCCGAACGGGTCCGGGAAGTCCACCACCATCCGCGTCCTGCTCGGCATCCTGTCCCGCACCTCGGGCGAGGCCCGGGTGCTGGGCCGTGACCCGTGGACCGACGCCGTGGCGCTGCACCGCGACATCGCCTACGTGCCCGGCGATGTCACGCTGTGGCCCTCGCTGTCCGGCGGCGAGACCATCGACCTGCTGGCCCGCATGCGCGGCGGCATCGACGAGGCCCGGCGCGCCGAACTGATCCAGCGCTACGAGCTGGACCCGACCAAGAAGGCGCGCACCTACTCCAAGGGCAATCGGCAGAAGGTGGCGCTGGTGTCGGCGTTCTCGTCGAACGCGCGACTGCTGCTGCTCGACGAACCCACCTCCGGCCTGGACCCGTTGATGGAGCAGGTGTTCGGCGAATGCGTGGCCGAGGCGGTGGCGCGCGGCACCACCGTGCTGCTGTCCAGCCACATCCTGTCCGAGGTGGAGAAGCTGTGCCAGCGGGTGACCATCATCCGGGCCGGCAAGACCGTGGAGACCGGCACGCTCGCGCAGATGCGGCACCTGTCACGGACCTCCATCACCGCCGAGATGATCGGCAGCCCAGGCGATCTCAGCCGGGTACCCGGCGTCGAGGACATCAGCGTCGAGGGCAACACGCTGCACTGCCAGGTCGACAGCGAACACCTCGGCGAACTCATCCGGGTGCTCGGCGACGCGGGGGTGCGCAGCCTGGTCAGCCAGCCGCCGACCCTGGAAGAACTGTTCCTGCGCCACTATTCGCTCGACGGCGGCGCGCCCGCCGACGAGCGCGAGAAGGTGTCGAAATGACCGCCGTCACCGCCACCGCGCCCCGCATCGCCGAATCACCGTTGCGCGCGGCCGATTTCACCGGCACCGGGCAGCTGCTGCGGCTGTATCTGCGGCGTGACCGGATCGTGCTGCCGCTGTGGGTGCTGCTGTTCTCGTTGCCGCTGGGCAGCGTCTACATCAAGAGCGTCGAGAAGATCTACAGCACACCGGAGGACCTCTCGCACCTGGCGGCCAGCATTCTCGCCAGTCCCGCCCAGCTCGCCATGTACGGGCCCGTCTACAACCCCACCGATCTGGGGGCCGTAGGCATCTGGAAAGCGGGGATGTTCCACACGCTCATCGGTGTCGCCACCATCCTCACCGTCATCCGGCACACCCGAGCCGACGAGGAGAGCGGCCGCACCGAACTGCTGGCCGCCACCCGCGTCGGGCGCTTGGCGGGCCTCACCGCGGTGCTGATCATGACCTACGGTGCGGCGCTGGCGACAGGGCTGCTCGGATTCGTCAGTCTCGCGGGCACATCGGTGTCGAGAACCGGATCGCTGGCGTTCGGGCTGGCGCTGGCCGGGTCCGGCATCGTGTTCGCCTCGGTCGCGGCGGTCACCGCGCAGCTGTCGGTGAGCGCGCGGGTGGCGCGCGGGATCGCCTTCGCGGTGCTGGGCGTCACCTACACGCTGCGGGCCATCGGCGACGCGCGCGCCGGAGACGGGCCGACCAGTCCGCTCACCTGGCTCTCGCCGCAGGGCTGGTCACTGCAGGTGCGGCCGTACGCGGGCGACCACTTCGCCATCCTGCTACTGCACCTGGCCGCCACCGTGGTGCTGACCGTGGCCGCGTATTTCCTACTGGCACACCGGGATATCGGCGCGGGCCTGATCGCCGAACGACCCGGCGCGGCCGGCGCCGGACCCGCCCTGCGCGGTCCGTTCGGACTCGCGTGGCGGTTGCAGCGCGGCACCCTGCTGTCCTGGACCATCGGGCTCGGGCTGTACGGGCTGCTGATCGGCAGCGTGATCCACGGCATCGGCGACGAGCTCGGCACCAGCCAGACCATCAAGGACCTGATCACCCGCATGGGCGGCTCGGACTCGCTGGAGAAGGCGATGGTGAACTACGCGTTCACCATGGTCGCGGTCGGCGCGGCCGCGTACGCGGTGTCGGCCACGCTGCGGCTGCACGCCGAGGAGAGCACCGCGCACGCCGAGACCCTGCTCACCGGCGCGGTATCGCGAACCCGCTGGGTGGCATCGCATCTGGCGTACGGTCTGCTCGGGCCGCTGCTGGCCCTGACCGTGTCGGCCGGGCTCGCCGGGCTGATCTACGGCCGTGCCGCCGGGGACGTCGGCGGCAAGCTGGGGCAGACCCTGGCCGCGGCTCTGGTGCAGGTGCCCGCGGTGTGGACCTTCGCCGCCATCACCGTGGCCCTGTTCGGGCTGCTGCCGCGCTGGAGTTCCGTCGCCTGGGGTGTGCTGACCGCCGCCATCGCCGCGTTCCTGCTCGGCTCGCTGTCCGGTGCGCCGCAATGGCTGCGCGATCTGAACCCCTTCGAGCACGCGCCCAAGGTGCCGGGCGCGGCGTTCACCGCCACCCCGATCGTGGTGCTGCTCCTGGTCGACGTGGCTTTGATCACGGTGGGGCTCATCGCATTCCGCCGCCGGGACCTGCGCTCGGCCTGACGGCGACCGCCCCGCGAACGGCCGCTCAGGACATCCGGGGCGGCCGTTCGCGTGCCCGGGACACGGGCGACCCGGCAGCGAATCATCAGCTGCCGGTGCGGGTGTGGCGGGAGGGCGGTGGTGGCGGTGCAGGGGCAGTGTCCAGGGGTGGATTCGGGCCGGGCCGGGGGTGTACCCCAGAAGGGGATCGATTTTTCGCTAGGAGGTGGGGGAGATGTTCGAGGGACTGGCCCTCGGGGTGCACCTGCCGACGGGATGGCTGTGGCCTGCCCTGGTCGTCTTCGGCGGCATCCTGGGCGCGGCGCTACTGGTGCTCGTGCTGGTGAGCGGCGCCCGATTCGACGACCGCGAATCGCGCTATGTGCCGACCACGACGGGCTCGTGCCAGCCGTTCTGCGGCAGCGGCACACCCGCGCCCGGTTTCCCGATGCGACCCGGCATCACGAACTGATCGGTCGCGTAGAGGTTTCCGGGCGGCGTCGCCGGATACTCCACGAGAATAGTTCGACGAGTGGGGGTTCCCATGGGTCAGCGGATACCGGCCGTGGTCGGGTTGTACTTCCGCGACGGCGGGCAGTGGCGGCGCATCGCCGAATTCCGGCTCGCCGCGGACGGCCGCGCCACCTTCCGGGCGGTGGATCCGATCGAGGGCCTGGTCGCGCGGGTCTGGTACCACCAGGGCGTCGACATACTCGGCGAGCAGCGCACCGTGCTGCCCGGCGACGGCGCGGAATTCCTGCGAGCGCTACTGCAGCCGTTCGGTTTTCGCGACTACCGGTTCCGGGACGACAGCACGCCCCGCGGCGGGCTCACCCGGGCCCGGCACACCGTCTCCCGCAGCGCGGCCACGCCGTGCCCGGCTGATGGTGAAACCGACTGCGCGGCAGTGGAATCGGAATGCCCGCGCTGCGTCGAGTCCGAACCCGCTACCGGTGACCGTGCCCATCGGCCCGCGGCTTGGCGACTACTGGACGCGGACCGCATCCGCCTCTGAGGTGCGGCGCCCGAAGCGCCGCACCCGGATTCGCTACAGGCTGTTCGCCAGCAGCGCGTACTGCGCGACCGCCTTCTTCTTCGCCTCGGCGTCATTGGCCCCATCCGCGACGCCCACGTACTGCTTGTAGCGGACATAGCAGCGGCTGGGCTTCTTGTCCGAGGATCGGTGCACGCACTGGGAATCCGGCACCTTGTCGTCCACCGCGGTCGTGGTGGTCTCCTGCAGATTCCGGATCATCCCGGCCATCAGATCCGCGCCCGCCTGCGCGTCGCGCACCCGGATCACGAAACTGCCGTCCGCGACCGACATCTCGCTCGCGCCGGTATCGGCGACCAGCTTGGTCCAGAACCCCAGATCATCCGACGGCAGCACCAGCCAATTGGCCGGGAACACCGCGAACTTGTCCGGATCCACCGTGCGATGGTCGCGGTCCATCACCAGGGTGCGGGCCAGCAGGCGATCCGGATCCACCGGCAGCTGCGCGATCTGATCGTTCGGGGTCGCCGCGAACGCGTCCAGCACCGGGACCTCCGCGTCCAGGGTCTTCTTGGACCAGGACAGCAGGCCCTGCAGATCGGCGGTGGGCCGCAGAATGAACAGCGAGATCACGAAATCCTTGTGCGCCATCGCAACTCCGATGGTGGGCACGCCCGGCCGCCAGTGCGCGTACGCGTCCGGATAGTCGGGCAGGGTGAGCTTCTGGTTGACGTTCAGCGCCACACTGAAGTCGGCGTCCTCCAGCTCGCGGGCCGCCAGCTTCGCGGCATCCGCGGTCGGGAAGCGCAGCACGCGGGTGGTGATGGTGGTGCCGTTCGGATCCGGATTGTCGTTGACATCCTCACGATCGGAGCCGCTGGCCGCGAAACCGGCCACGAAGCCGCGATTCACCAGCACGTTCTTCACCGCGGAAGCCAGGTGACTGACATTGAGCACATCGTCGACGCTGGCCAGCACCGCGCCGCCGCGGCCGATGTTCAACGCCGGATCGATCTTCACCGCGGGCGCCACCGCGGCGGTCATGCGGATGCCCTCGAGCGTCGCGCCCTTGCCGCCGTTGTTGCGGTCGTAGGTGTAGCGGTTCACCGGATACGTCCCGGTGTCGAGGGTGCGGACATCCAGTTCGCCGGCGACGGCGGTGCCCGAGCGGCCGCAGCCGGAGGCCAGTGCGGCGATCAAGGCGAGACAGGTGAGTGCGGTGACGACACGCGCCGGACGGCCCATGATGATCCCTCCCGCGCGGCCCTGCGTCGGCAGCGCTCCCTATCGAAAGATTTTCGGGCCAACGACCGCCGACTGTCCACTCCTATACCGTGTCGCGATCAGACCCAGATGCCCTTGCCCACGGTCACGACGCCGCCATTGCTGACCGCGAAGCGCTCCCGATCGCGCTCGAGGTCGACGCCGATGATCTCGCCCTCGGTCACCACCACGTTCTTGTCCAGGATGGCGTGCCGCACCACCGCGCCCCGGCCGATCCGGGTTCCCGGCATGAGCACGCTGCCCTCCACCGTCGCGCCGTCCTCCACCAGCACGTTGGAGAACAGCACCGAATTGCGGACGGTGGCCGCCGACAGGATGCTGCCCGCGCCCACGATCGACTCCTGCGCGAGCCCGCCGCGCCCGAACTTGGCGGGCGGGAGGTTCTCGGCCGCACCGCGAATCGGCCAGTGCTTGTTGTAGAGGTCGAACACCGGGTCCACCGACACCAGGTCCATGTGGGCGTCGTAGAAGGCGTCGATGGTGCCGACGTCGCGCCAGTAGCCGCGGCTGCGGTCGGTCGCGCCGGGCACCACATTGGTGGAGAAGTCGTAGACCGACGCCGCGCCGCCGCGCACCAGGGACGGGATGATGTCGCCGCCCATATCGTGGTCGGAGTCGTTGTCGTCGGCGTCGGCGCGGATGGCGTCCACCAGCACCTTCGTGGTGAAGACGTAGTTGCCCATGGAGGCGAAGGTGACGTTCGGGTCGTCGGGGGTGCCCGGCGGGTGCACCGGCTTCTCCAGAAAGCCGATGATGCGGCCCGATTCGTCGGAATCGATACAGCCGAAGGCGCTGGCCGAGCTGCGCGGCACCCGGATGCCCGCCACCGTCACGCCCGCCCCGGACTCGATATGCGCCTGGACCATCTGCTCGGGATCCATCCGGTACACGTGGTCCGCGCCGAACACCACGATGTACTCGGGGTCCTCGTCGTAGATCAGGTTCAGCGACTGCATGATCGCGTCCGCCGAGCCGGTGTACCAGCGCGGCCCCAGCCGCTGCTGCGCCGGCACCGGGGTGATGTACTCCCCGCCGAACCCCGACAACCGCCAGGTCTGCGAGATGTGCCGGTCCAGGGAATGCGACTTGTACTGGGTCAGTACACAAATCCGCAGGTAACCGGCATTCACCAGATTCGACAGCACGAAGTCGATGAGCCGGTACGCGCCCCCGAACGGCACCGCGGGCTTGGCGCGGTCCTTGGTGAGCGGAAAGAGTCGCTTGCCCTCGCCACCGGCGAGCACGATCCCGAGTACGTGCGGCTGGCTCCTCACACCACTGAAACTACCGGGTGCACCCGAACGTGGAATGTCCAGCATGTGCCGTGTTCATCGCGATCTTGCTGGCCACGTCGATTGGTTGGCCGGAACGCGAGCGATTATTTTGGACCCGTGAGTTACCGCTCCGACGGAGCTCGTGGACTGCGAGTGGCCATGATGACCCGTGAATACCCGCCCGAGGTGTACGGCGGGGCGGGGGTGCACGTCACCGAACTGGTGCCCAGGCTGCGGGAACTGTGCGACGTCACCGTGCACTGCATGGGGGTCGCGCGCGCGGATGCGGTGGTGCACCAACCGGATCCGATGCTCTACGCCGCCAACTCCGCGGTCCAGATGATGTCGGCGCAATTGCGGATGGCCGACGCCGCCAGCTTCGCCGACGTGGTGCACTCGCACACCTGGTACACCGGGCTGGCCGGGCATCTGGCCGCGCAGCTGTACGGGATCCCGCATGTGCTGACCGCGCATTCGCTGGAGCCGCGGCGGCCGTGGAAGGCCGAACAGCTCGGCGGCGGCTACCGGCTCTCGTCGTGGTCCGAGCACAATGCCGTGACCTACGCCGACGCCGTGATCGCGGTCAGCGCGGGCATGCGGGCCGACGTCCTCGACGCCTACCCCCATATCGACCCGGGGAAAGTCCACGTGGTGCACAACGGCATCGACGCCCGGGTCTGGCATCCGGGTGGGCCCGCGCTCGGCTCCCGCGACGTGCTCACCGAACTCGGCGTGTCGCAGGACCGGCCGATCGCCGCCTTCGTCGGGCGCATCACCCGGCAGAAGGGCGTGCCGCACCTGCTGGCCGCCGCCCGCCATCTGGACCCCGACATCCAGCTCGTCCTGCTGGCCGGCGCCGCCGACACCCCCGCCATGGAATCGGAGGTGGCGACCGCGGTCCGCGCGCTGCGCGACGATCGCGACGGGGTGTTCTGGATCAAGGAGATGCTGCCGACCGAACTGGTCCGGCAGGTGCTCGCGGCCGCAACGGTTTTCGTGTGCCCCTCGGTGTACGAGCCGCTGGGCATCGTGAACCTGGAGGCCATGGCCTGCGGGACCGCCGTGGTCGCCTCCGATGTCGGCGGCATTCCGGAGGTGGTCGTCGAAGGGGAGACCGGTCGGCTGGTCCACTACGACGAGCACGCGCCCCACGACTACGAACGCGGCCTGGCCCGGGCCGTCAACATGGTGGCCGCCGACCCCGTCACCGCCGCCGCCATGGGGACGGCCGGGCGGGTCCGGGCCATCGACCACTTCGACTGGACGCAGATCGCGGCCCGCACCGCGCGCATCTACGACCAGATTCGCAAGGGCTGAATCAGAGCGGGTAGCGCATGAACACGTCCGCGCGGTCGTAGGGGCTGGGCGGCAACTCCGACGGCGGGACGTGGACGAAACCCATCGACTCGTACAGGTGCACGGCGCTCGCCAGACGGGCATTGCTGGCCAGGAAGAACTGCTCCGCGCCCAGCCCGCGGACCTGGTCGATGGCCGCCTGCAGCACCACCCGGCCGATGCCCCGGCCCCGGAAGCGCGGCGACACAGCCATTTTCGACAGTTCGAAGACGCCCGGATGCTCCTGGACCAGCGCCACGCAGCCGACGGCCGCACCGGCCAGCCGGGCGATGAGCACCTCGCCGCCGTTCGCGACGATGGCCTCGGCATTGTCGAGGGTGGCCAGGTCGGCGGCCTCGACCGTGAAGAAGGCCTCGATCCACTCCAGATTCAGGTCCCTGAAGGCGCGCGCGTCCTCGGGCCCGGCCATCGGCGCGACCACGATCGAATCGAGCTCGGGGGCTTCGGCTTCCGTCTGCTGAGTCACCACAAAAGCATGTCGGACGTCGAACCATAACGTCCAATACTTGATAGCTGCGATCGATATCATCAGCTTATGAACACCGGGGTGGAATTGCGGCACCTGCGCTATTTCCAGGCCGTCGCCGAGGAACTGCACTTCGGACGCGCCGCGGCCCGCCTGCACATCGCCCAGCCCGCCCTCACCCAGCAGATCCAGCGCCTGGAAACCCTGCTCGGCACCCGGCTCTTCGACCGCACCTCCCGCACCGTCGCCCTCACCCCGGCCGGGATCGTGCTGCGCGACCGCGCCGCCGCCCTGCTCGGCCACGCCGACCGCGACCTCGCCGAGGTGATCCGCATCGGCCAGGGCGGCCAGGGCACCCTTCATCTCGGCTTCGTCCCCTCGGTCCTGCCGCTCGAGCCCCTGCGCGGCGTCCGCGAATTCCGTGAACGCTTCCCGCTCGTCCACGTCGACCTGACCGAAGGCTTCACCAGCCACCTGATGGCGCGGCTGGCCTCCGGCACCCTCGACATGGCCATCGTCCGCGATCCCGACGACCAGCCCGGCACGGTCACCACCCCGCTCATCACCGAACCGTTCGTGGCGGTCCTGCCCGCCGACCACCCCGATGCCGCGCGCCCCACCCTGACCGGCGCCGAACTCGCCGACCACCCCGTGGTCTTCTTCCCCCGCGCGGCAGGTGAACTCGCCTACGAGAAGAACCTCACCCCGCTCCTGGAATCCGGCCGCCGACCCCACATCGTCCAGGAAGCCACGAACTGGACGATCATCCTCTACCTGGTGGCGGCGGGCCTCGGCATCACCATCGCCCCGCGCAGCGCCACCTTCACCGCACCGGACTCGGTCCGCATCATCCCCCTGACCGGCACCGAAGCCGCCACCACCATCTACACCGCGACCCGCGTCGGGGACGACCGGCCACTGGTCCACAATCTGCTCGCATTGCTTCCGAACCGCCCGGCCGCATCCCGCGAATAGCCGTGGGCGCCACGCTCATCCGGGACCGGACTCGCCAGGCTCAGCGTGGCCGGTACACCGAGACCGTCACGGATGCCGTCACCGCGACCGGATCGGGCAGCGCCGCAATCGCTTCGGCCCGGCCCACGTCCCCGTGGAACGCCGACGGACCCATCGCCACCACCCGCGCCACATCCTCGTGCGTGAGCGACATCGGATACTCGACGGCCTCCCGCCCCACCAGCTCGAAACGCTCCCCGAGGGATTCGGCGAGCCGATCCTCCTTGGCCGCGTCCACACTCACCATCCCCAAGGGCTCGATCAGCTCGCGCAGATGCCTCGAGGTCGGAGTCACCACCACGAACCGCCCGCCCGCGGCCAGCACCCGCGCCACCTCGTCGGCATTGCGGGGCGCGAACACCGACACCACCGCGCTCATCACCCCGTCGGGTACGGGCAGCCCGCGCCACGCGTCCGCCAGCACCGACCCCGCCCGCTCGTGCGCCCGAGCCGCCCGCCGCGCCGCCGCCTTCGAGACATCCAGGGCGATGCCGCGTGCCGTGGGCAGCGCGTCCAGCACCGCGGCCACGTAGTAGCCGGTGCCCGCGCCTATTTCGAGAACCGCGAGGCCGTGGTCCGCCGCTTCGGTCCGAGCGGGCCTCGGCGATTCCGCCACCGGACCTGACCGGACCCGGCCGCCGACCGTGCTCTGCGGCTTGGTGGGGGACTCGGCACGTCCGCCGCCCGTGCCGGCGGACAGGAGCGTGGCGGCCAGTCGTGCTGCGGACGCCGTGGCGATGGACATTCCGGGCGTGGTGATACCGGAGCGGGGTCGGTCGAGGCGAGGCGCCAGGTCTGTGCCGGATTCGGGTGGATCGGGGAGGCCCGTCGTGGCCGCGGGGTCGTCCACGCGGAGTGGGGCCGGTCGGGCGGTGGCAGCCGGGGGCGAGTCCGCTCCGAATATTGGGGTATCGGCAGCGCGGCCGGGCAGGGGCGTCGCGATCGCGGCGGCCAGGGCGGCGGCGATGGGGGTGAAATGGCCGGCGGATTGGAAGGCGGCGCGGGCGTCGAGCATGGCCGGGGTGTCGCCGGTCATCTTGGTGGACGCGCCGGTGAGGAGACTGACGTAGCCCTGTTTGGCCAGGTCGTAGCTGTGGCCGAGCCGGCAGCGCAGGGTTCGGGTCGGCGAGTCGTCGGCAGCCGGGTCGACGCCGACCGCCAGGGGGTGGCCGCACTGTGGGCAGGCCAGTAGGTCGGCGCAGGCCAGGAGCCGATCCGCGGGGGCGGGCTGGGCCGTGCCGACTATGGGGTTCTGTGTGTTGTCGTTCACCGCGATACCGGTAAGCCGGGGGCTCCGGGGAGGAGCCCCCGGGTTGGGCTCACCGGCAGCGATCAGCTGGTGACCTTGACGAGTTCGTCACCGAGCGCCGCGGCTTCATCCGGCGTGAGCTCGACGACCAGACGCCCGCCACCCTCGAGTGGAACCCGCATCACGATTCCACGCCCTTCCTTGGTTGCCTCGAGGGGACCGTCCCCGGTGCGGGGCTTCATGGCCGCCATCCTCTGCTCCCTCCAGATCTGCGCGGTCTGCTGCGCACTTTCATGGAACTCCAGTTGTCACCAACCAGGCAGCCCGCCGGTATGTGGCGGGCTACACCTTGCCCATTCTTCCCTATCGCGGATCGGGGCGGGTACCTGAGTTCCAAAAACCGACCGACGTGGCGTTCAGCGTGTCCCCACATTCACCCAGCAATCGGCGATGTGATCGTCTACCATCCCTGTCGCTTGCATGAGTGCGTACGCCGTGGTGGGTCCGACGAATTTGAACCCGCGCCGCTTGAGTTCTTTTGCGAGAGCGGTGGATTCGGGCGTGACAGCGGGCACATCGGACATTTTCCGAGGCCGCTTCCGCGGGGCCGGGGCAAAGCTCCAGAGCAGCGTGTCGAGACTCCCGTCGAGATCCCGGGCAACCCGCGCATTGTGGACGCTGGCCTCGATTTTGGCTCGATTGCGAACAATGCCCGGATCGGTCAGCAGGCGTTCCACATCGGCCTCATCGAACCCCGCCACCCGCTCGATGGAGAAGTCCGCGAATGCCGCCCGGAACGCGGGCCGCTTGCGCAGAATCGTGATCCACGCCAGCCCCGATTGGAAGGCCTCCAGGCACACCCGTTCGAACAGCGCGTCATCGCCGTGCAGCGGGCGACCCCACTCCTGATCGTGGTAATCCCGGTACAGCTGCGAACCCTCCGACCAACCGCATCGAATTCGTCCGTCGGATTCCACGGGCACGGTCATCGGGTCGCCTCGGGGCCCGGCTCGGCGGGATCGGCGGTCAGCACTTCGGGAACGTCCCGTTCGCCGTCCGGGCGTGGCGTCTCTTCAGGCGCGGCCGCCGGGACCGTCGCCCGCGCCAGCTGACCCTCGAGTTCGTCGATGCGGGCGGCGAGCCGGGTCAGCGCCCAGTCGACCTCGCCCGCCTTGTACCCCCGGAACACCTGCTGGAAGCGCAGCGCCCGCACATCGGTCCCGCTGATGCCCGCCACGGGCAGCACGGTCACCGTGGTGCCCTCCGGCAGCGGCCCGAGCTCCTCGGACCGCCCGAAGACCGCACTGGCCACCAGGAACAGCAGGGCGGCGACCAGTCCGACGATCAGCACGTACAGCAGCATGGTGAGCATGCCCCGAGCTTAGGGGTCACCGCCGCGGGCGTCCGCCCACACCCCGGCGGAATTCGGCCGTCGAATTCCGCACTGTCCCTTCGCTACAGGTGGCGGGTGGTGTCGATGGACAGCGACATGCCCGCCAGGCCGCGGCGGCGGACCGAGAGCTTCTCGGCGATGTCGAGCAGCGCCTTGCCCGAGGGGCTCTCGGGCGCGCGCAGCACGATCGGGGTGCCCTCGTCGCCCGCCTCACGTAGCTGCTGTTCGATCGGGATCTGGCCCAGCAGCGGCACATTCGCGCCGATGGTGCGGGTCAGGTTGTCGGCCACGGTCTGACCGCCGCCCGAGCCGTACAGCTCCATGCGCGAGCCGTCCGGCAGATCCAGCCAGGACATGTTCTCGATGACGCCCGCGATCCGCTGCCGGGTCTGCAGGGCGATGCTGCCCGCGCGCTCGGCGACCTCGGCGGCGGCCAGCTGCGGGGTGGTGACGACCAGGATCTCGGCATTGGGGATCAGCTGGGCCAGCGAGATGGCCACGTCGCCGGTGCCCGGCGGCAGGTCCAGCAGCAGGATGTCGAGGTCGCCCCAGAACACGTCCGCCAGGAACTGCTGCAGCGCGCGATGCAGCATCGGGCCACGCCACACCACGGGCGTGTTGCCCTCGGTGAACATGGAGATCGAGATGACCTTCACGTCGTGCGCGATGGGCGGCATGATCATCCGCTCGACCTGGGTGGGCCGCTGCGTGGTGCCCAGCATGCGCGGCACGCTGTGGCCGTAGATGTCGGCGTCGAGCACACCCACCGAGAGACCCTTCGCTGCCATGGCGGCGGCGAGATTCACGGTGACCGAGGACTTTCCGACGCCACCCTTGCCGGAGGCGACCGCGTACACGCGGGTGAGCGATCCGGGCTGGGCGAACGGGATGACCGGCTCGGCGGCGTCACCGCGCAACTTGCGGCGCAGCTCGGTGCGCTGCTCGTCGTTCATCACGTCCAGGTCGACGCTGACGGCGCCGACTCCGGGCACGTCGTTGACGGCCTTCGTGACCCGTTCCTGGATGGCGGATTTCATCGGGCAGGCCGAGGTGGTCAGGTAGATCACGACCTTGACCGCGCCGTCCGCGCCGACATCGACGCTCTTCACCATGCCCAGCTCGGTGATCGGTTTCCGGATCTCCGGGTCGTTCACCTTCGCGAGCGCGCCCCGCACATCCGATTCCGTAACCACTGGCATGGGCCCAAGTCTAGGAGCGCCGGTTTCGCGCCCCGATGCGGGGCACACTCATGTCAGATGCCGGGTGGTATCAGATGCGGGGGAGGGCGGCGGCCGCGGGAGCGATGCCGGAGCCGTACGCGGTCTCCCACGCCATCACGTTGGCGACGTAGGCCATCGAGTTGTTGTAGCGCAGGATGGCCCGGGTCTGCTGGCCCGGGTCACGCATGTCGAGGCCGCCCGAGCACAGGTACTTGCCCGCGGTGAGCGTGGCGTCGTAGATGTTCTGCGGATCGGCGATGCCGTCCCCGTTGCCGTCGGCCGCGTACTTGCGCCAGGTCTCGGGGAGGAACTGCATGGGCCCGACGGCGCGGCGGTAGCTGCCGGACAGGCCGTCCAGATCGCCGCCGTCGGAGGTCTGGATGACATTGTTGCCGTACAGGCTTCCGTCCAGCACCGGGCCGTAGATGGGCTGCAGCGGATTGCCGTCCTCGTCGACCTTGCCGCCGAAGCCGTGCGTGGATTCCACCCGGCCGATGCCGGCCAGCAGGTTCCACGGCATGTTGCAGGTCGGGTTCTCCACGGCCAGCACGCGTTCGGCGTTCTGGTAGGCGTCGTGGGCGATGCCGGGCATGCCGAGCGGTCCGGCGGCGCGGGCGGCGGGCACCCGGCCTTCGGGCAGCGCGACGGACTTGATCTCCGGGGGGCCCACGGGCGCAACCTGTTTGGCCTCGTGCAGGAGGGGTTCGGGGGCCGGGGCGGCGGGTGGGGCCGCCTCCGGGCCGGGTAGCTGTTCGTCGTCGCCGAACTGGTGCTGGAAGGTTGCCGCGAGCTTGTCGGTGAGGTGGCCATCACCCGCTCCGGTAACTGTGGCGAGCCCTGCGGGCACGAGCCCGGTCAATGCGATGACCGATCCACGACGAACTCTGGGGACCGGGGGTTTACGGTGACGACCCACTGTGTGGTGACCCTCCATTGCCATCGGTTGATACCGGGGAGATGCAACACAGGTCACGTTACCTCATCCGAGACCTTCTTGTTACATCTTCGTGATCAACTTTCAGGTTTTGAAGGAATGCCTAGTCAAACGCGAGTTCCGGAGCGACGCGCCGAAACTCGCGAATCACACCTTCGTTACGGAACCGGCGCGGGGGCCGGAGCCGGGAGCGGGATCGTGATGCCGAACGGCAGCGTGATGCCGGGCGCCGGAGTGGTCGGGTCGACGGCCTGCGGGGCGGCGTCCGCGGGCGGCTGCGGCTGCGCCTCCGGCGTCATGGAGGGCGTCACCGTTTGCTGGTCCTGCGGTTGCTGAACACCCTGCTGCGGCTGATCCTGCGGCTTGTTCTCCGCCTGCTGCACCGGCGCGGTGCAGGTGGTGATGATGGGCTGGTCCTTCGGCAACGGCTTGCCGTCGGGGCCCAGCTTCTGGTCGGCGGGCCGCGCGTCCTCCGGCTTCGCGCCGTCCTCGGCGGGCGTGTCGGCGGGCTTGGGATCCGGCTGCGGGGCCGGAACCGCCACCTGCTCACAGGGATTGGCGGGCACGGCCGGGGTGGCCGGGCAGAAGATGCCGCACGGGATCGGCGGCAGGCCCGCGATGGTGATCATCACCTGGGTCGCGCCGGGCGTGGTGGTCACGACCGTCTGCTGGGTGCCCTCCGGCGCGGGTCCGGCCGGAATCGTCGTGGAGGCCACCGTGATGTCCGGGCCGTTGACCGGAACGTAGTTGTTGGGCACCAGATCCGGCGAGATGCTCACCTGCTGCGGCGCGCCGCCGGTCCGGTAGGCGTTGGCCCAGCTGAGCACATTGGCCGCGTAGGAAATCGAATTGTTGTAGCGCAGCACCGCCCGCAGCTGCTGCTGCGAGTCGGCCAGATCCAGGCCGCCCGAGCACAAGTACTTCCCGGCCGCCAGCGCGGCGTCGAAGACGTTGTTGGGATCGGGTGTGCCGCTGCCCTTTCCATTGGCCGCGTACACCGACCAGGTGCTGGGCAGGAACTGCATGGGCCCGACGGCGCGTACGTAGTTGCCGTCGGCGGCCTTGATGATCTCGTTGCCGGGCAGTGTCCCGTCCAGCGCCGGACCGTAGATCGGGGTGACCGTGGTGCCCGCGGCGTCGGTGCGGCCGTTGTTGGCGTGGTTGGACTCGATGCGGCCGATACCGGCCAGCAGGTACCACGGCAGATGGCAGTTGGGGTCCGAAGACTGCAGTGCCAGTTCGGCATTGCGGTAGGCGGCCAGCACGATCTCCGGGATGCCGAGCAGTCCGCCGCCGCCGGGCAGGGCGATGTCGCGCAGCGGGACGGTGCCGCCGAAGAGCGGCATGCCGTCCGCGGGCGGAGTCATTGCGCTGAGTTTGCGGGGCGCCTCCGGAGCCGCCGGAACCAGTCCGACGAGCCGATCCGACGGCGTGTCGACGGGTGTGTTCAGACTCGCGTTGTGCGCGGCCGAGGCCGCGAGCAACGCGTCCGGCGCGGCCTGCGGGGCGACAGGATGGACCGTCGTGTTGGTGGCGGAACCGGCGGTGACCAGGCCCGCTATCAACAGCGCAGACGCTGTCACCGGAGCAGAAATTCTCTTCGCCACCACACAATCCCCTCAGTCGTGCGGCCGGAGCCCCGTGGTGACACGTGTGCTGCGGCAGTGTCTGGGTCGGTCGCTCGGAACAACGTGATCCAGGTTACCCATGAGTCAGCTTGTTCGGTACAACTTCTGTGGTCAGTCGCCATCTTTCTGTGCCGAAATTGCGACCTCATTGGCCTTACGATCGGTACCCTTCTTTGCCTTCCGCGCCTGGACGATCTCCCCGTCGACGGCCAGTTTCTCCAATCTGACCAGCGTTTCCTTGATGTCGTCCAGTTCCCTGCGCACGTAGTCGCGCGTGGCGACTTCACCCACGGCGAGTCGCAGGGCGGCCAGTTCCCTTGCCAGGAACTCGGTGTCGGCCTTCGTCTGGGCCGCTCGGGTCCGGTCCTCCTCGAGCGAGACCCGGTCGCGATTGTCCTGGCGGTTCTGCGCCAGCAGGATCAGCGGCGCGGCGTAGGCGGCCTGCGTGGAGAACGCGAGGTTCAGCAGGATGAACGGGTACGGGTCCCACTGCAGCCGCAGCGCGAACACGTTGAGCAGGATCCACACCACCACGATGACGGTCTGGATGACCAGATAGCGGCCGGTGCCCAGGAATCGGGCGATCCGCTCGCTGGTGACCGCGAGAGCCTCGGCGTCCCAGTCCAGGCCGCGGAAGCGATTCTCGAGGGGCGTCTCCAGGCGTTGGCGCGCACTGGATTTGTCGAGCCGTTCGCTCATGCGCGGCCTCCCGTCCCTTCGATCACGGGCATCCCGTGCACATCGTGATTGTCCTCGTCCTGCTCACGCCAGTCCTCGGGGAGCAGGTGGTCGAGCACGTCGTCGACGCTGACGGCGCCCAAGAGATGATTCTCCGCGTCCACCACCGGTCCGCACACCAGGTTGTAGGTGGCGAAATATCGGGTGACCGCGGTGAGCGGGGCATCGGGCCGCAGCTGCACCAGATCGGTGTCCACGATGCCGCCGACCAGGTTCGCCGGCGGTTCCCGCAGCAGTTGCTGGAAGTGGACGCAGCCCAGGTACCGGCCGGTCGGGGTGGCGGTGGGCGGGCGCACCACGAAGGCCATGGAGGCCAGCGCCGGGGTGAGCTCGGGATCTCGGATCCGGGCCAGCGCCTCGGCGACGGTGGTGGAGGCGGTCAGCACCACCGCGTCCGGGGTCATCAGACCGCCCGCGGTGTAGGGCGCGTGCTCGAGCAGGCGGCGGACCGGTTCGGAATCCTCCGGATCCATCAGCGCCAGCAGCGATTCCGCCTCGCCCGCGGGCAGTTCGCCCAGCAGGTCGGCCGCGTCGTCGGGGTCCATGGCCTCGAGCAGGTCGGCGGCGCGTTCCACACCGAGCTGCTCGAGCAGTTCCACCTGGTCGTTCTCGGGCAGCTCCTGGACCACGTCGGCGAGGCGTTCGTCGTCGAAGGCCGCGGACACCTCGATGCGGCGCTTGAGCGGCAGTTCCCGCAGCATGTGCGCGACGTCGGCGGCCCGCATGCCCTCGAACTGTCCCAGCAGCTGGGTGACGTCCTGGCCGGGCATGTTCAGTTCGGTCTGGGTGAGCCCGCGCACCTGCGCCCAGTCGACCACGTGCACCGCGCCGCGGCGGCCGAAACCCACACCGAGGCGGCGGCGTTCGCGCACCGCGACCCGGGACACCACCCAGTCGCGGGTGCGGCCCTGCTCGATGCCGAGGTCGACCACCACCACGTCCACGCCCGCCAGATGCTCGAGCTCGGGGTCGGCGACGCGCACGGTGGAGTCGAGAATCTGCGCGATGGCCAGCAGTTCGCCCGGCCGCTGCTCGAAGCGGCGCACACTGATGGTGCCGGTGGTGAGGGTGATCGAGCCCGGTTCGATGGCCTGCACCCGCAGCATGGGCACGAAAATCCGTTTCCGGGTGGGCAGTTCGACGAGTACACCCAGCACCCGGGGTTGCTGACGGTCGTACCGTATCGAAATCACGATGTCGCGGATGCGGCCGATAGACTCGCCGTCCGGTCCCAGTACCACCAAGCCCGCCAACCGGGCGGCGAAAACCTTCGTCGCTGCCATGTTTGATAAGGCTAGTGGGTCCAGCGCGTCGGAATCGCCGCGCCACGAGAAGGAGTGACCCATGACATCGCGTCGATCGGTGCTGGCCGTACCCGGCAGTAACCCGCGCATGATCGAGAAGGCCAAGGGGCTGGGCGCCGACGAGGTGTTCCTGGATCTCGAGGACGCGGTCGCACCGGCGGCGAAGGCGGCCGCGCGGGCGAACATCGTGGCGGCTCTCAACTCCGGCGGCTGGGGTTCCCAGATCCGCGTGGTGCGGGTCAACGACTGGACCACCGAGTACACGTATGCCGATGTCATCACGGTGGTGGAGGGCGCGGGCTCCGAACTCGACGCCATCCTGCTGCCCAAGGTCACCGACGCCGGTCAGGTGCAGGCGCTGGACCTGCTGCTGACCCAGCTGGAGAAGGCCAACGGCCTGCCGGTCGGGCGGATCGGCATCGAACCGCAGATCGAGAACGCCCTGGGTCTGCGCAATATCGACGCCATCGCCACCGCGAGCCCGCGGGTGCAGACGCTGGTGTTCGGCCCGGCCGACTTCATGGCCTCGATCAATATGCGCACCCTCGTGGTGGGCGAACAGCCCGAGGGCTACGAGCCCGGCGACGCCTACCACCACATCTATATGACGATCCTGCTCGCGGCCCGCGCCCACGGCCTGCAGGCCATCGACGGCCCCTACCTGGCGGTCCGCGATATCGACGGCTTCCGCCGCAACGCCGCCCGCACGGCGGCCCTGGGATTCGACGGCAAGTGGGTGCTGCACCCGGATCAGATCACCGCGTGCAACGAGATCTTCAGCCCGCGCCAGGCCGACTACGACCGGGCCGAGGAGATCCTCGACGCGTACGCCTTCCACACCTCGGCCGAGGGCGGCGCGCGCGGCGCGGTCATGCTCGGGGACGAGATGATCGACGAGGCCAGCGCCAAGATGGCTCAGGTGATCGCTGATAAGGGCCGGGCCGCCGGAATGGCGCGGACCACGCGTTTCGAACCTGCGCCTGTCGGCACGAAATAGCATGATGGAGTCATGACGAATCCCATGGGGAATGCGAGCCGGGGCCGGCAGCCCGCCCTGCCGACGCCGCCGTCGGGCTGGCCGATCGGCTCCTACCCAACCTACGCGGAGGCGCAGCGGTCGGTCGACTATCTGGCCGACAACCAGTTCCCGGTGGAGGGCGTGACCATCGTCGGTGTCGACCTCATGCAGGTCGAGCGCGTGCTGTACCGGCTGACCTGGGGCAAAGTCATTGGCGGCGGCATGGTTTCGGGCGCCTGGCTGGGCCTGTTCCTAGGCTTGCTGCTGAGCATGTTCACCACCGGCGGCACCCTCGGTCCGCTGGTGGTCGGCCTGGTCGGCGGCATCATCTTCGGTCTCATCTCCGCGTCCATCCCGTACGCGGCGACCCGGGGCCAGCGCGACTTCGCCTCCACCATGCAACTGGTGGCGGGCCGCTACGACGTGCTCTGTGACCCGAAGACCGCCGAGCAGGCGCGCGACATGCTCGCCAGACTGGCCATCTGAATCGATGGAGGTATTGGACAAGGTCCGGGCCGCGGTGCTCGGTCACTTCGGGGTGGAGTCCGCGGACGCGGCGTCGGTGACGTTCCTGGGTCTGGAGCCCATCGACATCCTGCGCATCCCGGACGGCGAGTTCGTGCACTACTCGACGTTGGGTGGCTCCCGGCATCCGATGACCGATCCGGCGGCGGCGCTCGCCGATCCGGTGCGCGGACCGCGCGCGGAGCTGGTGCTGACCCTGCGCGGCGGCGCGGGCGCCGGTTCGGGGCTGACCCGGACCCTCGGCGTGCTGGTGGCCGCGCCCGCGGTCGAAGGCGTTGTGCTGCAGGCGGACGCGCTGCTGGACCTGGGCGAGCCGATCTGGGCCAACGCGCCGTTCACGGCGGTCCTGCTGGGCGAGAGCGGGATTCCCCCGGTGGTGCTGCCCGAACCGGCCGAACCGGTGCGGTTCCTGGCGGTCGCGCCGATCACCGCGACCGAGGCCGCGTGGGTGCGGATCCGCGGCGCGGCAGCGCTGCGCGAAGCCTGGGGCGAGGCGGGGATCGATGTGCGTGACCCGGCCCGTCCGGCGGCGAGCCTCTAGCTCGCCGCGGGGTTGCTCAAAGCCATTTGTTCCGATGGAAATTGACGTAGAGGATCCCGCACAGGACGAGCATCACGGCTATCACGATCGGGTAGCCGTAATGGGCTCGGAGCTCGGGCATGAAATCGAAATTCATGCCGTAGACGCCCGCGATCATGGTCGGCACCGCGGCCATGGCGGCGTACGCGGAGATCTTGCGCATGTCCATGTTCTGCTGGACGCTCACCTTGGCCAGCGCGGCATTGATGAGGGCGCTGAGGGATTCGTTGAAGTCGAGGATCTGCTCGGTGACCGCGGTGTGATGGTCGGTGACGTCGCGCAGGTACCGGCGGATCTCCTTGGGCAGCGGCAGGGTGGTGTCGTGGGTGAGCACCTGCAGCGGCAGCGCCAGCGGCTTCACCGCCCGGCGTAGTTCCACCACTTCGCGTTTGAGCTGGTAGATCGCCTCGATCTGGAGTTTGTTGGCAGGGGTGAACACCTCCTCCTCCATGGCGTCCACGTCTTCCTCGATGTCGGCGGTGACCGTCACGTAGGTGTCGACGACATGGTCGGCCACCGAGTGCAGCACCGCGCCGGGCCCGAGCGCGAGTTGAGCGGGGTCGGATTCGAGGGCTTTGCGGACGCCGGCGAGCTGGCTGTGGTCGCCGTGGCGCACGGTGATGACGAAGTCGGGTCCGCAGAACACCATGATCTCGCCGGTGTCGACGATCTCGGCGACGGTGTTGCGTTCGTGCGCGAGGTACTGCACGGTGCGCAGCACCAGGAACAGGATGTCGTCGTAGCGTTCGAGTTTCGGCCGCTGCTGGGCCTGCACCGCGTCCTCGACGGCCAGGGCGTGCAGGCCGAAGGTCGTGGCGACGTCGGTCATCAGCTCCTTGCCGGGTTCGAGCAGGCCCAGCCAGACGAAGCCGTCCTTGCGCTCGCGCACCTCGGTGAGGGCGTTCTTGTAGGTGCAGTGGTCCCACAGCCGCTGTCCGTCCACATAGACGGCGCAGTCGACGATCGCGCCGTGTGGTGCGGCCGGTTTGGCGGGCGCCGGTTCGCCGGGCCGCCCGGGCCAGTGGAACGAGGGCAGCGGCGGTAAGGAGGACACATCAACGATGCTAATCGTCCCGGGTCGGGGTGATCGTTTGCGCCGCAGGCAAGATAGGTGGGGTGCGCATCGATCTCCACACCCATTCCAACGCGTCCGACGGCACGGATACCCCGGCCGAACTGATCACGAAGGCTGCTGCCGCCGGTCTCGACGTGGTGGCCCTCACCGACCATGACACCACCTCCGGCTGGGCCGAGGCCGTCGACGCCTTGCCGCCGGGTCTGACGCTGGTCCGGGGCATGGAGATGTCGTGTGTGGGGCTCGGCGAGGACGGTTACCCGGTGCCGGTGCACCTGCTGGCCTACCTGTTCGATCCGACCGACGAGTCCTTCGCGCAGGAGCGGGAGCGGTTGCGCGCCGAGCGGGTGGTGCGGTTGCGCGCCATGGCCGAGCAGATGGCCGCGGACGGCCTGCCCATCGATCCGGAGGAAGTGATGGCCTCGGTGGGCCCGTCGGCGGGCCGCCCGCATCTGGCCCGGGCGCTGGTGGCCGCGGGTGTGGTGCCGACGGTGGACGCCGCGTTCCAGGATCTGCTGGCCCCGCACGGCCGGTACTACGTCGAGAAGGCCGACACGCCGTTGCGGCGGGCGGTCGAGATGGTGGCGTCGGCGGGCGGAGTGTCGGTGGTGGCGCATCCGCGCGCCCGCAAGCGGGGGCGGCTGCTGGCGCTGGACCACATTCGCGAGCTGACCGAGTTCGGGCTGGGCGGTCTGGAGATCGACCACATCGATCACAACGAGGCCGACCGTGAGGTGCTGCGCGGGCTGGCCGCGGAGCTGGGGCTGCTGACCACCGGATCCTCCGACTACCACGGCGCCAACAAGACCATTCGGCTCGGTGAATTCACCACCGACCCAACACAATTCGAGGAAATTGTGGGCAAAGCCAGTGGGGTTCCGGTGATCACCGCGTGAAGGTGTTCCGGGGTCTGAGCGGGATCGTCGCCGGGGGCACGGTGGTGCTGGCGGTCACGGTCGCCGGGGCCGCGAGCATCGGTGCTCGGCGCGGTTTTCCGGGCCCCGGAGCGGAGTCGGTGACATGGCATGTGGCCGCCGCACTCGCGGTTGTCGCCGCCCAGATTTATGCGGATAGGCGTCAAGGTTTTGCCGCTTT
Source organism: Nocardia sp. NPDC005825 (assembly GCF_040630175.1). Classification (NCBI taxonomy): domain Bacteria; kingdom Bacillati; phylum Actinomycetota; class Actinomycetes; order Mycobacteriales; family Nocardiaceae; genus Nocardia; species Nocardia sp. NPDC005825. The sequence continues at coordinate 8,238 of NZ_JBEXXC010000008.1, read as the reverse complement.
TTTCGGATGCTTGGTTGTTTTCGGGATAGCGGGATATCTGCTGTGGGCGCAGTGGTGGAATTGAAATACGCATAACGGTTGCGGTGAGTTGAACTGTCGTCGAACATTTGTCGATATGACCGAATTCGACGCCGATGTGCTGGTGCTGGGAGGTGGCCCGGCCGGATCCTGGGCCGCCCTTGCCGCGGCTGCCGCGGGCGCGCGGGTATTGGTCGTCGACAAGGCCCGCTGTGGATCCAGCGGACCGACGGCGCGGGGCGGGGTCACCCTGTGGAACATCCCGTCGGGCGCGGCCCGCGAGGACGCCGTACGGCAGAACTTCGCGCACGGCGGCGGGCTGGGTGAACCGGACTGGATGTACCGGGTGCTGGAGGAGACACACCGGCGGGTCGGCCAGCTCGTGCACGGCGGCTTCCACTTCCAGGGCGAACACGCCGAGCGCCCGTCGCGGGTCTACCTCGACGGCGCGAAGTATCTGGGCAGGCTGCGGCGCAGCATGGTGATCGCGGGGATCCGGATCCTCGACCACCATCCGGCATTGCAGCTGATCACCGACAAGGACGGCGTGGTCTCCGGCGCGGCGGGCGTGGCGCTGCACGGCGAGTCGCCCAACTGGATCGTTCGCGCTCGCGCGGTGGTGCTGGCCACCGGCGGCTGCGCCTTCCTCTCCGGCGGCGCGGGCACCGACGTGGATACCGGGGACGGCCTGCTCATGGGCGCGGAGGCCGGGGCCGAGCTGTCGGGCATGGAGTTCTCCAACGCGTATTCGCTGGCCCCGGTGGCCGATTCGTGGCCGCTCGGGGGTCGCCCGGTGTCGGCGGTGTTCGCCTCGGACCAGGTCATGCATTTCGCGACGCTGTACGACGAATCGCGGTCGGTGCTGTGGGGTCAGGGATGTGGTTCGCGGGCACAGGCTTTCGCGGCCATCGCCGATGGCCGGCGGGTGTACGCCGCGCTGGACGAGCTGCCCGAGGCGGTCCGCGCCGAGCTGCTGCGGCTGGGCCCGAGCCCGACCGGTCAGGTGCCGATGGGCGCGGTGCTGGAGGGCACGGTGCGCGGCACGGGTGGATTGCGCCTGGTGGGACCGGATTGCGCCACCACCGTGCCGGGCCTCTACGGCGCGGGGGATGTCACCACCCGGGAGCCGATCACCGGCGCGGTCAGCGGTTTCGGCGGTCAGAACGGTGCGTGGTCCATTTCGTCCGGGGTGTGGGCGGGCGCCGGCGCCGCCGGTTTCGCGGAGTCCCGGCGCAAGCTGGGGAAGGCGCGGCCGGTGCCGGGTGTGGGGCTGGGGGACAAGTCCCGCCTGGATCCGCGTGCGGTGGTGGGGCTGGTCCAGGAGCACACGTTGCCCCTGCGGCGCAGCTACTGGAGGAGTGACGGCAGCCTGCGGGACAGCATCGGCGAACTGGACGGCCTGTGGCCGGGTGCGGAGTTGGCGCTGGGCGGAAAAGGTCCTGATCGGCTGTGGGCCAGGCAGGCCGCGGCGCTGCTCGCGGTGGCGCGTTGGACGAAATATTCGGCGCTCGCCCGGACCGAGACCCGGGGTATGCATCGGCGTACCGACCACCCCGGGGCGGGAAGTGACTGGCGGGTACGGTTGCTCTCGGGCGGTCTCGAATCCGTGTGGGTACGACCGCAACCCGTGGTAGCCGAGGCGGCGCCGGCGTGAACCGGGCGGTAGGTTACTGATCGGTCGAGCAGCCCCCATGACAACCTCACAGCCGTCTCCGCGACCGGGTTGTGACAGTTATCCGAGTTCGGGTTCCCACCAGCGAGTTTCCGTTCACCTGCGCGTGACGCGGCTGACTTACTCTTCAACGATGGTGAGGCGACGCGACGGACCCGGGGTCGATTTGGCACCCCGTCGCAGCGACTGGCAGAATGGGCCGATCCCGGCCGCAGCCACCGCCCGGCCCGGGACACTCGGTGATCACGAACTCCGACTCGCGGGTTCACCCGGGATCACCCCGACTGTCTCGTCCGGACACACCCCTCCGGTTCTCGCTCGACGATCTGTGCCGCCGTCGACCATTCCGTCGCGGCGAAAAGATATATATGAGCACCGAAACCATAAAAACAGCTATTACCGAACGGTAACCGTCAAACGGTTGAGTCCGAACCGATCAGGAGTGAAAGCGTGTCACCCGTGACTGAAGCAGTGAATGCCACCGAGGCCCCCGCGTCCAATGGCGCGAACCTGTCCGACATCACCACGGAAGAAATTTTCGCCGGGCATCTTGGCGGCAAGCTTTCGGTCGAACTCACCGCACCGCTGGAAACCCAGCGGGATCTGTCCATCGCCTACACCCCGGGCGTCGCGAAGGTCTGCCTCGGCATCGCCGAGGACGAGTCCCTCGCCAAGACCTACACCTGGGCCGAGCGTCTGGTCGTGGTCGTCTCCGACGGCACCGCCGTGCTGGGTCTGGGCGACATCGGCCCGCGCGCGTCGCTGCCGGTGATGGAGGGCAAGGCGGCGCTGTTCAAGAAGTTCGCCGGGCTGGACTCGATCCCGCTCGTGCTGGACACCAAGGACCCCGACGAGATCGTCGAGACCCTGATCCGCCTGCGCCCGAGCTTCGGCGCGGTCAACCTGGAGGACATCTCCGCGCCCCGCTGCTTCGAGATCGAGAAGCGCGTCATCGAGGCGCTGGACTGCCCGGTCATGCACGACGACCAGCACGGCACCGCCATCGTGGTGCTGGCCGGCCTCAAGGGCGCGGCCGCGGTGCAGGGCCGTGACATGTCCGGCATGAAGGTCGTGGTCTCGGGTGCGGGCGCCGCGGGCGTCGCGTGCACCGACATCCTGCTGGCCGCCGGCGTCTCCGACATCGTCGTGCTCGACTCCAAGGGCATCGTGAGCAAGGATCGCGGCGACCTGAACGAGTACAAGACCGCGCTGGCCGAGCGCACCAACCCGCGCAATGTGACCGGCGGCCCGGCCGAGGCGCTCGCGGGCGCGGACGTGTTCCTGGGTCTGTCGGCGGGCACCATCGCCGAGGAGCTCATCGCGTCCATGGCGCCGGAGTCCATCGTGTTCGCCATGTCGAACCCGAACCCGGAGATCCACCCCGACGTCGCCGCCAAGTACGCGTCCATCGTGGCCACCGGCCGCAGCGACTTCCCGAACCAGCTCAACAATGTGCTGGCCTTCCCGGGCGTCTTCAAGGGCGCGCTGGATGCCGGCGCGCGCCGCATCACCGAGGGCATGAAGGTGGCCGCGGCCGACGCGATCTTCAATGTGGTCGCCGGTGAGCTGTCCGCGGACAAGATCATCCCGAGCCCGCTGGACCCGCGCGTGGCCCCGGCGGTCGCCGAGGCCGTGGGCAATGCCGCCCGCGCCGAGGGCGTCGCGTGATCACACGCTGAACCGAGCCGGAAGGGGCGCTTCGTCATCGACGAGGCGCCCCTTTCGCGTTCGCGGGCGCGGGATTCGGTCGTCCCCCACATGGGGGAGGAAGGGTCCGGGCGGTACCGTGCGGCCATGGATGTGACCAGGTCACTGGCCCGGCAGTCGCTGCTGGTGGCCGCGGTGGCGGCCGTGCTGGACGGCGCGCAGATGGTGATGTGCGGCGGGTTCGGCCTGGCCCCGGTGGCGGCCACCGTGCTGACCGTGGCCACGGTGGCCGCGGATCTGGCGCTGGCGGCTCCGGCGGCGACGGCGGCCGCGGTGGCGGTGGCGCAGGTGGTGGTGAAGGTGTCGGTGGCGGTGTTCGCGCACCATTACGGGCTCACCGCCAGGGTTTTCGATGTCGGGTTCCTGGTGGCCGGGTATCAGGCGGGCGCGTGGCTGAGCGGGGTGGTGTCGGTGATGACGGTGACATTGCTGGCGGGCGGCGCGTTGACGGTGAACGCGATGGCGGCGCTGGCGGGCACGAACAATCCTGTGCGGCTGGTGATCTCGGCGCTCGGGGCGGGGGTGGTGCCGTGGCTGGTGGGCCGGTATACGGCGGCGCGCGGCGCCTATATCGCGGAATTGGAGCAGCGGGAGCGGCTGCGGCGGCAGGAGCAGCGGGCGGCGCTGGATCGGGCGCTGGCCGATGAGCGGGAGGCGATCGCGCGGGATCTGCACGATGTCATCTCGCATCATGTGAGCGCGATCGGGATTCACGCGGGGGTGGCGCGAATGGCTTTGTCGCGCAGTGATTCCGAGTCGGCTTCCCGATCGGTGAACGCGGTGGAGACCAGTAGCCGGGCGGCCATGGTGGATCTGCGGCGGCAGTTGGATCTGCTGCACGGCCGCGAGGACGACGGTGAGCGACAGCCCGGGCTCGCCGATATCGACGATCTGGTGCATCGGGTGCGAGACGCCGGATTGACTGTGCGCGTGACTGTTTCGGGGGATGCGCCGGTGCTGCCGGAGTCGCTGGACGTCATGCTCTATCGGGTCGTGCAGGAGATGCTGACCAACGCGCTGCGGCATGGTGGCGAGCGGGCCGAGCTCGAAATCGTCTACCGGCCCGGCTCGGTGGAGATCCGCGAGACCAATCCGATCACCGTCCGTGCGCCGGGGTCGGATGTGCATCGCGGTCTGGACGGCATCCGCCGCCGGGCCGAACTGTTCGACGGGACCGTGGTCCACGGTGCCGATTCCTCCGGAACCCGGTGGGATATCCGGGTTTTCGTCCCGATCGGAGTCGCATGAGCATCACGGTCCTGATCGCCGACGATCATGCGGTGTTCCGTTCCGGCCTGCGCGCGGTGGTGGACGCTCATCCCGATCTGGAGTGCGTGGCCGAGGTGGGGGACGGCCGCGCGGCTATCGAGGCGGCCGCGCGCACGCATCCCGATGTGGCGATTCTCGATGTGCGCATGCCCAAGCTGGACGGTTTGGCCGCGACCGAGGCGATCGTCGCCGCGGGCGGCACCCGGGTACTACTGCTCACCACGTACGACAGCGAGGCGAATCTGCACCGGGCGCTGTCGGCGGGGGCGAGCGGTTTCCTGCTGAAAAGCCTTCCCCCTGAGGAGCTCGTGGCCGCGATCCGGGTCGCGGTGCGTGGGGACGCGGTCATCGACCCGTCCATGACGCGCAGGCTCGCCACGCGTTTCGCGCTCGGTATCGCACCGTCGGTGGAGCCGCCCGAGCTGGCGCAGTTGACCGCCCGGGAGCGGGAGGTGTTGCTATTGCTGGCCGATGCGCGCAGTAACGGCGAGATCGCGGCCGCGCTGGGTGTCGGCGAGGAGACGATCAAGACGCACGTGTCCCGGGTGCTCGCGAAACTCGGTGTGCGCGACCGCATTCAGGCGGTGGTGTTCGCGCACCAGCACGGACTCGGCCGGTAGCCGGCCGAGTCCGTGTCGGCGATCAGAATCCGAAGGACCCGGTGCTCGGCTTGGGCGTCGGGGTCGGGGTGGGGGTCGGGTTGTCGGCCACGGTGACCACCTTGGTGGTCGACGAGGCGGCCACACCGGTGCGGCCGGAGAAGTTCGCGCCGATGGTGTACGAGCCCGCCGCGCCCGGGGTCCACACGATGGTGGCCTTGCCGTTCGCGTTGACCGGGATGTCGCCGAGGACCTGGTCGCCGGCCTTGAACTGGATGGTGCCGCCGGCGGCCGCCGGGGACACGGTGGCCTCCAGGGTGACCGGGGTGTTGATCTTGGCGCCGCTCACGTCGGTGATGACGGTGGTCGACACGGCGTCGCTGGACACGGTGATGGCCGGGCCCTTGTCGGTGTAGTTGCCGTCACCGAGGGATCCGCTGTAGTTCATGGAGGTCGGCAGCGGGGTGTCGCGAGCGCAGTTGACGCCGACGGTGTACTGGATCTCGAACGTCTGCGACTTCGGCGAAATGTTCGGGTACACCGGGTATTTCACGATGCTGAACTGTGCGCGCACCCAGTCGGGCGAGGTAATGGAGTCCAGGTCAACCTGGTCCCCACCCATCTTGGCCGATCCCGGAACCGGGGTGAGGCACGCGGGGTGCAGGTCCTTGACCGCGTAGATGTATTCCACCGGAATCCCGGTCCGCTCGAACTTGGTCGATACGGTCACCACGTCACCCGGCACCGGATTGGTGTTCGACACCGTCCGGGTGAACTTGCTGTTCCCGTCGTTCCAGGTGATCGACCCGGGCGCGGCCGAGGCCATGCCAGGCATCGCCGCAACCGCGAACCCAGCCGCCACCGCGAACGCGGCAACCGACCCGGCCGCCCGCTGCATACTTCTGTCCACCATCGTTTCTCCCACGCACCGGGCGCCCTCGATATCGTCATCAAGGCAGGATTCACCCGAGTTGGCGGAATTAGATCACGCCGTTTACTCCCACGGACACGATTCCGAAATGAACCCATGTCAGATGGGTCTTCGATCATCCGCGGTTCTGGTCGACTGACCACCTGTGGCGTTGCGCAGGTCGCGGCGGTGTGGGTCGGTGGTGGGCATGCCGGCCCCGATTCGGGGCCGACGCACAGCCCCTCCCTTTAGTGCTGGCTGTTCATGTAGGCGGAGCCGTTGGTCACGATGCCGAAGGCCTGGCTGAGCAGCGTGAAGAGGACACCTAGAACGCCCATGGTGATGTGTGTTCCTAACTTTTATGTTGAGCCGGAACCGTTTCCGGTCACCACACCGATATCACACGGGTGCCGGGCGCTGCACCTCGGTTTAGTTCAGGTGGCGTAGAGGGTGATGGCGTTGTCCGCGCAGCGGTCGATGAAGGCGGTGTCGAGGGGGCGCTCGCCGACGAGGAGGCGGAAATACAGAGGGGCGGACAGGGTTTCGATGACGTCGCGGGGGGTGGTGTCGGGGGGTAGATCGCCGCGTCCGATGGCCCGCCGGATGATCTCGGAGCTCTGGTCGAAGCGGGTGGTCCAGAAGTGGTGGCGGGCGGCCGCGATCTCCGGGTCCGGGGAGAGGGCGACCGTGGTGCCCACCAGCCGGGCTATGCCGGGGCGGGAGATCAGGTCGGCGATCTGCTGGGCCAGTTGGCGGAGGTCTTCCCGGAGGGCCCCGGTGTCGGGGATGGGGTTGGCTTCGGCGGCGAGTTCGGTGATGGCGTCGGCGATGAGGGCGGTGCGGGTGCCCCAGCGGCGGTAGATGGTCGTTTCGGCGACGGCGGCTCGGGTGGCGACCTCGGTGATGGTCAGGCCCTCGATGCCGTGGTCGGCGATCTGGTCGAGGGTGGCGGCGAGGATGGCCTGGCGGACTCGGGCGGACCGGCCTCCGGTCCTGCGGCGGGGGCTTGATTCCGGGTTGTCGCGGTCTCCGGGCTGGTCCATGCCCTGTTCATAACAGGTTCGGAGGTTAAAAGCTAACAATTCTGGCTTTAGCCTTCCTATCGAACGGGGCTTAATGCTAGCTTTCCTTGCGTTAAGGATGGGGACGAAAGGACACAATATGGCCGAGCCCATCGAGATTCGCGCGGACCTGGGTGGCCGGCGGATCGCGCGAGATCAGGTGCGGGCGTGGGAATCACGGCGGGCCGGTGCCGTGCTGGGGAAGCTCGCCGCGCGGCTCGGAGAGCGCGCGCTCGCTGAACTGCTGCCGGATCGCACGATGGCGGAGTTGCTCGAAGCTCCCCTCGATGAACAACGAGTCACATTGACGGACTTGAAGATTCGCCTCGGGCATGCCGGGATCTACGCAATGCTCAAACGGGATCTGCTCGCGTCGGAGCGGATGGCTCGCGCTGGGGTGGCGATGAGCCGGGGTCGGACGGCGCACTCCGCGATTCGCCTGGAGGTCCCGGGCTACTCCGCGGAACGGTTCGCCGCGTGGTTCGAGAGTCTGGTCCTCGACAATCGTCAGGCCGAGATGGTCGAGGCCTGCCCCGATCACTATCTGCTCCGCGGGCTGCCCGACGGACGGCAGGAAGTCGTCGAGACCACCGGCGGGTCGCCGATGCCGACCCGGTTCCTGGTCGACTACACCACGACCGATGCCCTGAGCGTTCCGATCGACCCGCGATATCCGATTCAGATCGCGGGGCACGCGGTGCTCGATGACGGTCTGGTCGTCGGCGGCGTCCGCCACCAGTTCCGCGACCAGGACGGCACGCTGAACGCGCTTCTCACCGTTCAGTTTCCGGCGACCTTGCCGGGGAGGTTCATCCGGCAGCATCGGTGGCATCTGGCCGCGGAGTTCAGCAACTGGCTGATCGCGGCCGCACCACTGGCCGCGACGGTCTAGGGGTCCCGAAACGCGCGTGGGGCCCGGTCGTTTCACATAAGCAAATAACAACCCGGAAAACAACTAACACCAAACATAAAAACGGATTCCCGCAGGAGAGTTCTAAGAGG